>DLMI01000051.1:0-33341 GCA_002478145.1 Acidobacteria bacterium UBA7540 | reverse complement strand
TTTATCCTTTACCTTTTACCCTTCACCCCTTTACCTCGACTCTCGACTCGAAAAAGGTTCGTAAATGGACTGGCGTCAACTCTGGGAAATAATCTCCGCTCCCGATAATGTGCCCATTGTCGCCATCCTCTTTCTGGTACCTTTCTACACTTGGTATGCTATTCGGCAGGCGCGTGCCAACGATCGATTGATTGCGCAGCTTGAAGCTGACCCGCAACTTGCCAAGACGCATCACCGCAAGACGCAGCCCTGGATGCCCGGTTGGGCGCGGGAAGTGCAAACCTGGCCTTACCTGATGCGGATTGAATTCCTGGCGGCGATTATCCTGACCGTCATTCTGATGGTCTGGTCGCTGACGCTCAATGCCCCGCTCGAGGAGCTTTCCAACCCCAACCTGACCATGAACCCCGCCAAGGCGCCCTGGTACTTCCTGGGCCTCCAGGAGATGCTGGTCTACTTCGATCCCTGGATTGCCGGTGTGGTGATGCCGACACTTATTATTATCGGACTGATGATTATCCCTTATATCGACGCCAATCCGCTGGGCTCCGGCTACTACACGCTGAAGCAGAGGAAATTCGCCATCGGGACGTTCTGTGTGGGGTTCATGCTCCTGTGGCTACTGATGGTGGTCATCGGCACCTTTATCCGCGGCCCGGGATGGATGTGGTTCTGGCCGGGGCAGACCTGGGATCCAAGCCGTGTGGTGTTCGAGGTGAACCGCGACCTCCCCGACCTTTTTGGCATAAGCGCCATGTGGGGGAAAATCCTTTTGGGTGCGATGGCGATGGGACTGTATTTTGCCGCCGCGGGCTTCGGGCTTCACAAGATCGTTACGGCCACGGCCTTCAACCGGAAAGTCTATGCGCGCATGAGTTTCCTTCAGTATGCAACCATGCAAGTCTTTTTGATCATGATGCTGCTGTTACCGATCAAGATCCTGATTCGCCATTTGTTCCGGATCAAGTACATCTGGGTTACTCCATGGTTCAACGTCTAAGGTCTAATCGCCGTCAACTCCAGGAGGTACGGCTTGCCTGACTCGCCGGACAAAGACCCGGTCGTAAGCCAGTCCCTTGCGGTGTACCTGCTCCTCGCCTCGGTACTCCTGCTCGTTACTCTGGTGTGGTCTCTCTGTGATGAATTCTTTGGCTTGCGACCCTGGAAGGCTTACCAGAGGGCATTTGTCCAGCGGTACAGCGCCTTTCTGAGGAAGCAGTTGCCTGTTCAGCGCGCCAAGGAAAAGACAACTGAGAACTCTCCGGACTTCCTGGCGCTCAAGCAGAAACTCGAGGACTTGGAGAAGGAAACGGCCCCCAAGGTCAAGGATCTTGATGCCCAGGCGGCGCTGGTGGAGGCACGCACCACCGCGCTCCTCAACATGCTCACCACCGCGCGAGCTTACGTCGGCTCACAGATATATGTTATTGAGCACACCTCCAGCCGCAGGAGCAAACAATCGCTTCAGAAAGATCTCGACAAATACGAAAGTGGGCCATTCGAGTTGACCCTTCCTCCTGCCCAGCCCGGCGCCAAGGAAGAAAATCTGCGGCTGACTTTCGAGGCGCTCGAGGACAAGTTCAACGATCTTCAGCAGGAAAAAGGAAAACTCCTGCTCGAAAAGGCGAGCCTGCTTCACCCTGTTTCGGAGCTGCAGGACCAGGTTGACTCTTACGTAAAAGACCACATTGACGGGCTAACGGTCGAGGCTCTGCGGGGTCTTCAGAAAAAGAACGAAGACTTTGAGGTGGAGATCAAGCAGATCAACAACCCCGACGCCGGGATTGTGGACCGCTGCGAGACTTGCCACGTGGGAATCCGCGAGCCTGTGGTGATGACTCGCAAGGACATGGGTGGAATGAAAGACCCCCTGTCCGCAGCCTTCACATCTCATCCTGACACGGAACTACTCCGCATCCACGACCCGGACCGATTCGGATGCACGCCTTGTCACAACGGCAACGGCATGGAAATCGCCCGAGTGGAAAAGGCCCATGGGCACGACGAGCACTGGCTCTGGCCGCTCCATCCCATGGAAAATGTCGAGGCCGGATGCCAGCAATGCCATGCAAGCGACATGGTGCTCGACCATGCTCCGACTCTCTCACGGGGCAAGCAACTGTTCGAGTGGCGGGGCTGCATGGGTTGTCATCGCTACGAGCGATATGACGCCGAGCCGGAAGACCTGATTTCCACCCAGCGCGCCATCGAACAGTTAGAGCGGCAGGGCGCGGAGGAAAAGCTGGAGGTGCAAAAGAGCATCCTGGCGGGTGACCAGGCTCCTGACAACGAAACCGCGCAGAAGCTCTATTTGAAGGCCAACGAGCTTCAAGTTTCCATCAGCAAGATCAACCTGCAAATCGACCTGCAAAACCTTCGCGCCAAGAACTTGATGCAAGACATGAAGAAGGTCGGGCCTGATCTCAAAGAGGTCCGCATGAAGCTCCGGCCGGAGTGGGTTCCGGTCTGGCTCGACAACCCTCATGCCTTCCGGCCCACAACGAAAATGCCGCGGTTCCGCTTGGATGAGGATGAACTGCCGGCCGTGGCAGCCTTCATCTGGCAGAGCGGGCTTAACGGGCAACTCCCCCAGCAGCCTGGGGGTGATCCTGTGAAGGGTAAGGAGAGCTTCCAGACACGCGGTTGCCTGGCGTGCCACTCGGTGGGCGAAGGGTCGAATGCCGTGGGTGGGTGGTTCGCCGCCAATCTCAGCCGGGTAGGAGAGAAGGATAACTACGATTACCTGTCGCGCTGGATTCACGATCCTCGCCAGCGCACGAGTCCTTACTGCCCTTATGAGAAACGTGACCTGACGGCGGACGATTACAAGAAACATGGCCTGCCCTTCGTCTTCGACCTCGACCACTCCAAGTGCCCGAACGATGGTCACGAGCTGCTGGTCGAGCAGATGACCCCTATGCCGAATCTCCGCCTCTCCTGGGATGAGGCGCGGAACATCGCCAGTTACCTCATGACTCTGAAGGAGAAGGATCCATCCAGTTATCCGCCGGCTCCTTACCTCAACGACCCTAAGATGAAAGCCGAAGGAGAAGAGATCGTCCGGCGTTACGGCTGCGCAGGTTGTCATGAGATTGCGGGCCTTGAGAATGAGGGAAGGATCGGGACCGAATTAACGGCGGAGGGGAGCAAGCCCCTCGAGCAGATGGACTTCGCCCTCTTCATCAAGCAGGCCAAGGAGAAGGATTGGTACAGTCATAAGGGCTTCTTCGAGCACAAGCTGGCCAAGCCGGAGCTCTTCGACGCGGGGATGATCAAGGCCGAAGGCGAAGAACTGAAGATGCCGGATTTTGATTTTGAGAACAAGCCGGGTGAAATCCGAGATCTCACCACATTTCTGATCGGCAGTGTAACATCGCAGTACCCCGAGCGGTATTTCTACCGCCCGGCAGATTACCGCCGCGATATCCAGGAAGGTTGGTGGATCGTCCAGAAATACAACTGTATGGGTTGCCACCAGTTCACGCTTGGCCAAAGCAGCGTGGTAATGAACTTGCCGCAGTACCAGACGCCCGATGGCAAGGGCCAATTGCCGCCCCGCCTGCTGACGGAAGGCGCGCGCGTCAACCCCGAGTGGCTGGCCAGGTTCCTTGCCAACCCTGCCTTGAGTGAGAAAGATACCGACCGCGACGGCGTGCGCAGCTACTTGAGACTGCGGATGCCAACCTTTTATTTTTCTCCAATCGAGATTCGGAAGCTGGTAAGGTTCTTCCAGGCGCTGTCACAACAAGCCATGCCTTACATCCCTGTGAAACAAGAACCGCTCACGGAGCAGGAAATCGCCATGGCCAGGGCGCTGTTTACCAGCCCGGGAGCACCTTGCTTGAAATGTCATGCGATCGGGTCTCCGTCCCACGACCAGTATGCGACGGCGCCGAATTTCCTGCTGGCAGCCGACCGGCTGAAGCCCGATTGGGCCCGCCACTGGATCCTCGACCCGGCTTTGATCGATCCCGGCACGGCCATGCCGTCAGGCTTGTTCAAGCTTCAGGCGGACCATTATGTTTTCGCGGGTCCTACGCCGCCGACATTCAAGGGTTATGACGGCGACCACGCGGAGCTGTTGGTTCGCTACCTGTTCGAGTTGACTCCTCAGGAGCAGCAACGGCTCATCCAGATGAGCGGGAGCAATTTGAATCCGGCTTCGGCAAAACCCTCAACAACGGAGAACCGGCGCAAACCTCAGTCAGGCGTAGGGGCGGTTCGCGAACCGCCCCTACAGGCTCAGTAAAGTTCATTAGCTCAATCACAGCGCCGCACTCGAAGGGCGCGGAAAGGTCATGACAATGGAAAAACGAATCATCCTTTCGATCTCAATTGTGACTGCATTGACTCTGTTCCTGGTCGCTTGCAGCAAGAAGACGGAAGAGACCGCCGAGCAACCTGCGGAAACCACCACCGCGCCACAGCCGACCACTATCGACCAATCCACGGTGGGCGAAGTCACCGGCAAGGTCTCATTCGAGGGAACAAAACCGAAGCCCTACCGGATCATGATGGATCAGGACCCCGTTTGCGTGCAGAAGCACAGCGGCCCGGTTTTCGCCGAAGATGATGAGGTGAATTCCAATGGGACGTTGCCCAATGTTTTCGTGTACGTGAAGTCGGGGGCTGAAAAGTACGTTTTCGCTCCCCCTTCAGATTCCGTGACCCTGGACCAGGACGGCTGCATGTACAAGCCGCATGTGCTTGGCCTCATGGTGGGGCAAACGCTTAATATCGTCTCCAGCGACGCCACCACACATAACATACACCCCATGCCCAAAGACAACCGGGAATGGAACATGTCTCAGGCGCCGGGGGCCGCTCCTATCGAGCAGAAATTCACGCGCGAAGAAGTGATGATCCCGACAAAGTGCAACCAGCACCCCTGGATGCGCGCTCACATTGGCGTGCTGAAAACTCCCTTCTACGCCGTGACGGGCAGCGATGGCACGTACACAATTAAGGGCCTTCCGCCGGGTGATTACACCATTGGGGCTTGGACTGCCATTGGCGGCGGGCAGGGCCAAACTCAAGAGCAGAATGTGACCGTGGGAGCCAAGGAAACAAAGACTGCCGATTTCACATTTAAGGCGCCTTCGTAGTAGTCGACAGTCGACGGTCGAGCTCCCACGGAAGTGAACCCCTCTCCCTTGGGGAGAGGGTGGACCGTGATCCCGATGCACTTCATCGGGACGCGGGCCGGGTGAGGGGTTGCTTGAGTACATTGGAAGCAAACCTAAGCTAAGCTGTCTTGCGGCGCTGCCTCTCGCGGCGCCCCCTGTCATTCTGAGGCCCCCGTTCTTTGGGGGCCGAAGAATCCCTGCAGTTCCTTTGTACGATCGGGCAGCGGACGTTGCCTGCGAACCGCAGAGATCATTCGTCGTCCGCCAATAAGAATGGCGGACTCCTCAGGATGACAGCTCAGAGCGAGATTCCCCTCCCGCGACTGCGGGATCGGAAGGACACGTTCTGAACTTTGTTTTTCCCGAACCTTACGGGGTGAAGTTTTCATCTAAGTTAAAGGAAAGTTCCGCACTGTTTGTACAGGGCTTTTCGATCAAAATTTGACCCGCGTGTGTTCTTCACCTTGCGGCTTGGTGGGGCGGGGAATTTTCGACAGG
This sequence comes from Acidobacteria bacterium UBA7540, assembly GCA_002478145.1. The sequence continues at coordinate 27,717 of DLMI01000051.1, read as the reverse complement.
AGCGATGACCTATGGGGCTGGCTCTTGCTCTGGTGGTAGTCCTTATCACCCTTCTCTCCGGCTACTTTTTCTTGGCCAAGACGTGGTGGTTCCCCGTTGACATCACGGCCAATTACGGGCACGCCATCGACCACCAGTTCATGCTGACGCTGGCCATCACGGGGACCATTTTTGTGGTCGCCCAACTGGCCCTGGCCTATGCCGTATGGCGTTATCGCGACCGTCGAGACGGGCGAAAAGCGGGCTATTCTCACGGCAATAACAAGCTCGAACTCACCTGGACTACTGCTGCCGCAATCATCTTCATCGGACTGAACCTGATGGGCTACCACATCTGGGCATTCGTCCACTTTATGGGACCGCAGCCGGGATCAATGAGGGTGGAGGTTTGGGGAGAACAATTCGCCTGGTACTTTCGCTACCCCGGCCCCGATGGCAAGTTCGGTCCCGTGCACGTGGATAAAGTGGATGACGCCACGGGGAATTTTCTGGGTCTCGACCGCGATCGCGATTTGGATTCCAAAGACGACATCGTTACTGCCACGCTCGCTATCCCAGTTAATCAGCCGGTGGAGCTCATCTTGCGCTCCAAGGACGTTACCCACTCGTTCTTCGTTCGCGAACTCAGGTTGAAGCAAGATTTGGTTCCGGGGATGGAAATTCCTATCCACTTTACGGCCACCAAAGTTGGCACGTATGAGATTGCCTGCGCGGAGTTGTGTGGCCTGGGCCACTACAAGATGCGGGCCTTCCTGAACGTGATGCAGCCGGAGGATTACCAGAAGTGGCTCCAGAGCATGGCGCAGGCGCAGTAAAGCAGGATTCAGGATTCGGGAGTCAGGAGGATGCGGAAACTCGAAAGTCGAAACTCGAAAACCGAAATTCGAAAGTCGATATTCGAAACTCGCTTTGCGCAACGTCACCCCCGCGAGAAGCTTGCCCTGAGCGTGCTGAAGGGCGGGGGTCTATGAGGCCGTAGATTCCGGCTTTCGCGGGAATGACTCATTGCGCACTTTCCCGATTTTCAAATTTCGATTTTCCAGTTTCGAATTTCGGTTTTCGAATTTCGACTTTCGATTCTGTCTTCTGACTCCTTGGGGAGGACGTAAATCTTATGAAGATTGCCAACGCGGGAGTGGGAATTTTGCGGTTGGGGCAGATTCAGGTGAGGGCGCACGACGTCGAGCGGGCGAGTACGTTCTATCAGGATGCACTCGGACTCAAGCTGCTGTTCAAGGCGCCTCCCGGTCTCGCGTTCTTCGACTGCGGCGGAGTGCGGCTGATGATCGATAGCCCGGAGAAACCCGAGTTCGACCACCCCTCCTCCGTTCTGTATTTTGCCGTGCCCGACATCCAGGCGGCCCATGCGCAGATGAAGCAGAGCGGTGTGCGTTTTGAGGACGAGCCGCACTTGATCGCCACAATGCCCGACCATGATCTGTGGATGACGTTCTTCCGAGATTCGGAAGACAACTTGATGGCGCTGATGAGCGAGGTAAAGAGGCAGTAGCTTGCGAGCCGGGGCCTCGGGCCTTGGGCGTCCAGACTTTGGGCCTCGGACCTAGGTGTAAGAAAGGCGGGAGGTCATTGATGGCACAACCACACGCGGAAGCGATTGAACGTCACGAGGCGCCCACGGGGTTCATCCGGAAGTACCTCTTCAGCCTCGATCACAAGGTGATTGGGATTCAGTATTACCTGCTGGCTCTAGTCTCGGTTTTCGTCGGCCTGACCCTCTCGCTCTTGATGCGTCTTCACCTTGTCTGGCCGCAAGCCAGCGTCCCGCTGCTTGATAAGCTCTCTCCGCTCGGGGCGCCCCACGGCGTGATTTCGCCCGAATACTATCTCTCGCTTCTGACCATGCATGGCACGTTGATGGTCTTCTTCGTTCTGACCACGGCGCCGCAAAGCGGCTTCGGAAACTATTTCCTGCCGATTCAGATCGGCGCTGAGGACATGGCCTTCCCGCGGCTCAACATGCTTTCTTTCTGGGTCACATTCTCAGCCTTCATCGTATTGCTTGCTACCTTCTTCATCCAGGATGGCCCGCCCATCGCGGGCTGGACCTCCTATCCGCCCTTGAGCGCGGTGGGCGGCGCTGCCGGTCCCGGCATGGCGGTGGGTGAGAATCTTTGGATAGTTTCCATCGCCTTATTCTGCGTCGCGTCGATGCTTGGCGCCATCAACTTTATCGCTACAACACTTGATCTTCGCGCCCGTGGGCTCTCACTGATGAAGCTTCCCCTCACCTGCTGGGCATGGTTTCTGACCGCCATCTTGGGACTGCTTTCGTTTGCCGTGTTGCTGGCGGCGGGAGTCCTGCTGCTGCTCGATCGAGTCGGTGGCACCAGTTTCTTCGTGCCCAGCGGCCTGATCGTAAGCGACAAGATCATTCCGCACTCCGGCGGCTCCCCGCTCCTTTGGCAACACCTGTTCTGGTTCTTCGGGCACCCGGAGGTTTACATCGCCATCCTTCCCGGCATGGGCGTGACTTCACACATCCTTTCGACATTCTCTCGCAAGCCGATTTTTGGCTATCGCGCCATGGTTTACGCCATGTCGGCGATCGGCGTTCTGGGTTTTACCGTCTGGGGACACCACATGTTCGTGAGCGGCATGAGCCCGTATTCGGCGTTTGCCTTCTCGGTTCTCACCATGGCGATTGCAGTTCCCTCCGCCATCAAGACATTCAACTGGATTGGCACGTTGATCGGCGGCAAGATTCGCTTTTCCACTCCCATGCTGTTCGCCATTGGGTTCGTTTCGATTTTCGTCACCGGCGGCCTCAGTGGCATCTTCCTGGGCCAGCCGCCCATCGATCTCTATTTTCATGACACTTATTTCGTCCTTGCGCATTTCCACCTGATCATGGGCGTAGCTGCCATTTTCGGGATTTTTGCGGGGACCTATTTCTGGTTTCCCAAGATGTTCGGCAGGATGATGAGCGCAACGCTGGGAAAGATCCACTTTTGGATCACTTTCGTGGGCGTTTACGCGATTTTCATGCCCATGCACTACCTGGGGCTGGAGGGAAACCCGCGGCGCTACTCGGAGTTAATCGACAATTTCCTGGTGCCGCTGATTTCCGTGCACAAGTTCATTTCCATCGCAGCGTTTATTACGGGCGGGGCGCAGTTGATTTTCCTTTTCAACCTTCTCTGGAGCATGTTCAGGGGCGCGAAGGCGGCGGAGAACCCCTGGGAGGCCACGACGCTCGAGTGGACGATTCCATCGCCGCCGCCCTTCGACAACTTCGCCGGAAAGCACCCGGTGGTTTACAACGGCCCCTATGAGTTTAGCGTTCCGGGCGCGGCGCAGGACTTCATCATGCAGAATTCACCGGAGAGGGTGGCGGCAGGGCACTAAGGGCAGTTGTCAGTGGTCAGTTGTCCCGCCGCGGCGGGTCAGTAGCAACGGACAACGGACGACTGACTAGGGACAAGCAACAAACGCTGGTTCTGAGCTTCAAGTTTCTTGAGGATTCCTATGGGTTCCACGACGCTAACGCCAGCCAGGCCAGAAGAAACCGCCAGGATTGATGACACCGGCCAGGGTGGAGGTGGCTTCCGCTTCGGCGACTTCGGTGGGGATGACAGCGGGGGAGAATACAGAGTTCCCGAGCGGACCTATCGGCTGGGTATGTGCTTCGCGCTGACCGGCATTGTGATGTTGTTCGCGGCCTTCACGAGCGCCTTGGTGGTCCGCAAAGGAATGTCGTTCGACTGGGTTTCGTTTAGCGTGCCCCGGGTCCTGTGGCTGAACACATTCGTGCTCATGGCGAGCAGTGCGACCCTGGAACTCTCCCGCCGTTCGCTTAGTGCGGGCTCAGCCCATGAATTCATCCGCTGGCTTTCGGCGACGGTCGTCCTGGGTCTGGGCTTCCTTGGCGGCCAACTGGTGGCCTGGCGTGAGCTGGCGTCTCGCGGAATTTATTTGGGCACGAACCCGGGCAGCTCCTTCTTTTACGTGTTGACGGCTGCGCACGGCATCCACCTGCTGGGTGGTGTTGTTGCTCTTGCCTATGTTGCTTCTCGCGCCCGCCGCATCGCGCTCGGCCGGGCACGGCGGACGCCTGTGGACGTGACCGCGATTTACTGGCACTTCATGGATGCACTTTGGATTTACGTCTTCCTCATGCTCGTGAGATGGGTGTAAGCATCTTTGGATACGCAATGCCGGGCTGCCCTGCGTTAGGAAGCCCGAAGCTACGGCTCGGCGCGATGGGGGTTAGGGATGGCCAGCCACGAAGCAGTGAGCGCGAACTTGCGCCAGGTGACGGAATCAGCGTGGGGTGGAGGTGTGGCGCCCTTTGCCACCGGCTCCAAGAAGCTGGGCATGTGGCTCTTCATCCTCTCGGACGCCATCACCTTCTCTGCGCTGATCATGGCCTATAGCTACGTTCGTGTGGCGAGCGATAACTGGCCCACGCCCTTCGAGTTCTATCCGGGCATTCTCAAGGCAACGCTCATGACCCTAATCCTCCTGACCAGTTCCGTCACCATGGTGATGGCCGTGCGCGCGGCAAAGCTGGGCAACAGGTCGGGCGTTGTGAAATGGTTGGGGGCGACCATGGCCGCAGGGCTGGCCTTCGTCCTCATCCACGCCACCGAGTGGGCGGGTTTGATCGGAGAGGGCGTCCGCCTGTTCAAGAACCCCTGGGGAGCACCGCTGTTCGGGGCGGCGTTCTTCACTTTGACCGGGTTACACATGACGCATGTCTTCTGTGGCGTCTGCTACCTGGCCGTAGTCGCCGTGCTCGTCGCCAAAGGAAAACTGAGCTCGGAGGATGTGGAAGTCAGTGGCCTGTACTGGCACTTTGTTGACCTGGTGTGGATGTTCATCTTCCCGTTGGTGTACATACTCTCGGTGAAGATGGGGTGAAAAAATCGGAAACTCGAAAATCGAAATTCGAAACTCGAGATTCGCCCAATGGGTCATTCCCGCGAAAGCGGGAATCCACGGCCTCGTAGCACCTCGGGCTTCGGCATGCCCAGGGCAAGTTTTCGGGGGAGTTATTCAACCTTGCGCGCAGCGAGTTTCGAGTTTCGATTTTCGAGTTTCGGCTCTCACGGGAGGCTGCATGGAGCAGACATCTAAGCACAGCGAAGGCGGCGTGAAAGTTTTCCTGGTGGTGTGGTTCTGGCTTTTGGCGCTGACGGGTGTGGAAGTCTTCCTCGGCTACAAGGCATTTGAAGTGAGAATCATGATCATCCTGCTGATGGGCCTTTCTGTGATCAAGGCTTCATTGATCATCGCCTACTTCATGCACTTGCGCTACGAAAAGCCCAGCATGGCAGCCACCCTGATGCCCGCTTTGGTGATGGTTATACTTTTGATGTTCATGGTGTTCCCAGATAGCTTCAGGCTATTGGCGATGAGGCCGCATTAGGTGTAAGTTTAAGTCTGGGGCTTTGACTTTTAATTTGAGGTTCATCAATCTTGAATTTCCAGTGGTCGTTTAGGTGGTTGCGCTGGGTGGCGGCTCTTGCCGGAGTATTGTCGTCCTCTACCCTGGCCTATGCGCAGGGCTGCGCGATGTGCTATACCAGCGCAGCGGCGGCAAGAGCTGGCGCGGTTCAAGCATTGAGAAGTGGAATTCTCATCCTGCTTGTCCCTGCGCTCATAATGTTTGCAGGCATCTTCGTAGTCATTTATCGTTCCCGGGACCGGTTTAACGGCTCGGCTGATTGGAGTGCTGAGCGAGAGCGGGAATTGCGCGAAATGCTCATACGGATGGACAGGATTGAAAGATCTGATCCCCGAGAAAGGATTCTGACGTTACAAGTCGAGGAGTTGAGAGTCGAGGGTCGAGAGTAACAACCTCGTGCTAAGGCGTCGGAGCGCAGGCGTCCGTGCTCTTACGATCGAACTTTCAACCTCTTACTTTCGACCTTCAACTCTCGACTTCTCGACTCTCGACTCCTCGACTTGTGGGCGTCAATCGACCTATGCCAAAGAAACCGTACAGTCCGTGGTTACATCGATACGCAATCTTCGTCGCAATCTGCACCTTTCTTCTGATTATCGCGGGCGCGCTGGTGACCGGTAATGACGCCGGTCTGTCCGTGCCTGATTGGCCGACTTCATTCGGCAGCTTCCGAATGCCGCGCATGGTGGGCGGGGTCAAGTTTGAGCACGGCCACCGCATGATCGCCGGAGCTGTGGGAATCCTCACGTTAATTCTCGTCCTTGCGCTCTGGATCAAGGATTCCAGGCGTTGGGTGAAATGGATTGGAGGGGCCGCCGTGCTGGCCGTGCTGGCCCAGGCCGCCATGGGGGGCATCACGGTTCTCTATTACTTGCCCGTGGCCATCTCGACGAGTCACGCCACGCTGGCCCAAGTCTTTTTCTGCCTCGCCGCGAGCCTGGTCTTTTTCACTCGAGCCGGCTGGCGATGGGACGAACCCAAACTTGAAGACGCTTCCACTCCCTCGCTCCAGCACCTAACCGTGGCCATGACGGCCGTCATCCTTGTGCAGTTGGTTTTGGGGGCCGCGTACCGCCACTCCGGGATGGGCGTCGAGCCCCACGTTGTGGGCGCCTGCGTGGTCACCATGCTGGTGGCCTGGGTAGTCTCACGAATCGCGATGAAGTTCTCGCAAGAGCCCGCGCTGCTGAGGCCCGCACTTTTGCTGGGCGCACTGGTCATGCTTCAACTGTCCCTCGGCATCGGCGCTTACATCGTGAAGATGGCTGACCGGAACGCACCTCAACCTCTGCCCCCGGTGGTGAACATGACCACAGCGCACGTGGCCGTGGGCGCGCTGGTGCTGGTGACAAGCCTGTACCTGACCTATCAGTCCCATCGCTTTCTCACCGCTCCGGGCGAGACGGTGAAGATCGCTTCGGCCCCACACGGGGCGGCCATATGAACCGCGGATCAGACAACCCGGGAGCCAATTCCGTGTCGCGGAGGAAGAACGCGCCCCCGCAGTGGCTCGTTCGCTTGGCGGATTACTGGACGCTGACCAAGCCGGAAGTGAATTTCCTGGTGCTGGTAAGTACGCTAGTGGGTTTCTATCTCGCCTCGCGCGGCCCGCTGGATTTCTGGCGGCTGTTGCATACGCTGCTGGGCACCCTGCTCGTGGCCAGCGGCACCGGGACGCTGAACCAGTACATCGAACGCCACTCGGATAAGCGCATGCGCCGAACCGCCAATCGCCCCCTGCCGGCAGGGAGACTAGCTCCGCCCGAGGCGTTCTGGTTCGGCATCCTGCTTGCGGCGTTTGGCGGCTGGGAGTTGTGGGTGTTCACGAACCCATTGACCAGCGAGCTCGCTTTGTTAACGCTTGGCGCCTACCTCCTGTTCTATACCCCACTCAAAAAGAGAACGCCGCTTTGCACGCTTGTGGGGGCCTTCCCTGGCGCCATGCCGCCGCTCATCGGCTGGGCGGCGGCGCGCAACAGCTTGAGCCCTGATGCCTGGGCGCTGTACGTCATTCTCTTCCTCTGGCAGTTCCCGCACCTGCTGGCGATTGCCTGGATGTACCGCGAAGACTACGCCCGTGCTGGCCTCCAGATGCTTCCCAGGAACGACCGCGAAGGCCGGGCGACGGTGCGGCAGATTCTGGGGTATTCACTCGTCCTGTTACCTGCGAGTATAGTGCCCGTCTTCCTGGGGCAGGTGGGGAAGGCTTATTTGGTGGGAGCTTTGGTGCTTGGATTTGGGTTCTTGCACTATGGCATGCGCCTGGCGGCTAACCGGTCGAATTCATTTGCCCGGCGTTTGGTCCTTGCCTCAGTCGTTTACTTGCCTCTGGTATTCGCCTTGATGATGGTGGACAAAACTCCGCTTTAGGCGAGGCCTGCCTGTTGCTGAGCGAGCTTTGCTTCCAACTGCTCGATGGCCGAATTCAGCCAATGGAGGAGAGCCTTTTCAGCCTCTTCGCGATCCTTGGCGTCTTCAAGAGAGGTGATGCTTTCACCACGTTCGTTCAAGGGGATAAAGTGGCAAGGGATGTCCTCGTCCCGGTACTTTTCCGGCACCCATTCCCACAACAGGCATTCGTTGCAGGGGTGCCGTTTAACCACTTCGTCGAAATTCAGGCACGTGACCGAATCGCGGAAGAGCTTTGTGGGTTTCCAGGGGGTACGGACCGAGCGACCGTACCCGCCGTTTTTCAAGATGTCTCTCTCCAATTTCAGTTGGTCTATAATTTCTTTGAGGTCGGCTGGCATGGCCTTCTTACCTCCTTCAGGATTCCAGGTGGGGACGCCCCATCAGTGCCGAGCCCCGCACACCTGATTCGAAGCAATTTCGTAACCAATGGCAACGCGTTGACATAAAGCAACTTATGTGGAATAATGGGTAACTCGAACGCTTTAGAGTGGGTCAGATTGCCCACTTTCTTGCACCCAGACTGGCAGTGCGCCAAGGTGAAGATTGCTGCCTCCAAGGGTAACTAAATGGCTGGAAGCGAATCTGCAACTCCTTTTAGCTCTGGCGAGGAGCGACAGCCCATGCTCGAGGGACTGGTGTTATTAGCACTCTGCTTTCTGGTGGCGGTGATGGCGCTGGTGGTAGTGGCATTGGAGGCGATTAGCGGCAGGATTTTCTTGATTGACGGCCTGTGGCTAAGCCTGATCAGCCTGACCTTGGCAGCAGTGTTCGGCGGCAACCTCGCTTGGTCGTTTTACACCGGCGAGGCGCAGCGAATGCTGCGTCACTTTCGCAAAGGGTCCAAGCCCGATAACGCCTCGGACAAGAAGCAGCCGACCGCAGCATGATCCCTTACCTTCCCACCGTCGACGCCAGCCTGAATGCCGCCAGTGCCATTTTCTTGGTCCTGGGGTTCTTCTTCGTTCGAGAAAAGAACATCCGAGCTCACAAGACGTGCATGCTTTCGGCCTTTGTGACCTCAACGATCTTCTTGGTCTGCTACCTCACTTATCACTACTTTCACGGGACAACCCACTTCCCCGGACGGGGCGCCGTTCGAACTTTCTATTTTGTGCTACTCGGTTCGCACACAGTCCTTGCGGTGCTGATCGTGCCGCTGGCAATCGCCACGCTTTACCGTGCCTGGCGGGAGCGCTTCCAGCAGCACAAACGAATCGCCCGCTGGACCCTGCCCCTTTGGCTTTACGTCTCGGTGACGGGCGTGCTGGTTTACTGGATGCTTTATCACCTCTATCCGAGCAGCTAGGGGCGCCTGCCCCAGGGGCGTTTGCACTACGAAAGCAGGGTTTTCAGGCCGTCTCCAAAAGCGGTGATTCGTTTGATTCTTGCCGAGAGCGCGCTATAATGGGCACTCGCAACATTAGTTCCTTCACGACGAGGATCTTGCGGGGAATCTTTCATGATTGAGCCCGTTCCACGACTAGGCGATACCATTGACGATTATTGCACTCGCTGCCGCCTGCTTCTGAACCATGCTGTGGCAAGCTTGGTGGACAACAAGGTGGTGAAAGTCGTTTGCCAGACTTGCCATACTGAGCACCCGTACCGTAACGCGGAATTGCCTCCGAAGAAGAAACCAAGCCCCCGGGCCGTGCTATTTGAGCAGGTTTTGGTGAAGACAGCATCTACCCCCGAAGCCGAGCCCCAAGCGCCTGCTGAGGAACCCGCTCAGCTCGAGCCCGAGCCGCCGAAGAAAAAAAAGGTCGCGACTCCGGCACGCTACATCTCCAGGCATAAGACCAAGCCTCCCCGTCGGTAGAGGTTTCAGGTGCCAGGGAAACAGTGAGGAGCGCAATTATGAATAGTGAATGGTGAATAGTAAATTGTGAATTGGGGACGCAGAGTTTGCTTTGCGCGCCCAGGATCTCTGGTGGCTGCGCTTCTTCAATTCACAATTCATAATTCACTATTCAGACTGTCCGGGTCACAATGTTGAGTTCCCGTGGCTTGTCGGGATCCAACCCCTTCACCTCGGCGAGCAGGGCTGCGAAAATTTGCCCCGGCACGATGTAGGGGATGGGCGTGTAGATTTCCGGGACAGGATCGGGGATTCGAATCACTCGAGCGGCGCCGGGTATACGCGCATGGGAGGAGGAAAATACCAGGGTGTCCGCTCTCAGAGCGTGCAGGCGCGCCGTCAATTTCAAGAGTTCTCGAAATGTCCTGCCGGGTGGCATGAAGAGCAGCGCGGGGAAGCCCCGCTCGATCATCGCAATCGGTCCGTGAAGGAAGTCAGCAGCCGAGAATCTTTCCGCAACGACATAGCAGGTTTCCATCAGCTTCAAGGCCAGTTCAAAGGCGTTGGCATAGTGAATGCCGCGTGCCACCACGACGCAGCGGCGCATGTAACGATAGCGCTCGACCACCTCCTCGATTTCCGGCGCCAATTTGATTGCCTGTTCGACTCGGTGCGGGATTTCGCTGATATCAGCAAGGTCAATTTGAGAGCTTAAGCTCGAGGCCAACAAGTAGAGCAGCAGCAGTTGACCGGTGTAGGTCTTGGTCGCGGCCACGCAGCGCTGCTTCCCAGCATGGACAAGGAACACCTCATCCACCAAACCCGCCATCGTCGAACGGGCTTCGTTGGTGATGCCGAGTGTGTAAGCGCCAAGACGCTTCGCCGACTTGAGCACCAGATTAATGTCCGTTCCTTCGCCCGATTGCGAGATGCCCACCACCAAAGTTTGGCGAAAATCCAACCGCGCGCGATAGAGGGTGTGAATCGACGGAGCACTCAATGAGACGGGGATGCCCGTCGTTAACTCAAGCAGGTAGCGTCCAAACAGCGCCGCATTGTCGGATGTGCCCCGTGCCACCAGAACTACGAGCCGGAAATTCTGTTTGCGGGCGAAGTCAGCGAATGCCAAGGCATGGTGGCGCTCGGCGGCCAGCGTGCGTTTGAGCGCCAGGGGCTGCTCCAAAATCTCCTCCATCATTTGAGACATAAGGCACCGGGATACAGATCATTCAGATTGCGAGCCCAAAGGCCAGAAATTATACGCAAGCAGGGGCGGCCCGCAACCGGAAAGTTCCGGAGGGCACGCCGATCGCCAAAAAGAAAGGAAAGCCTCGCCCCTACGTTGCCAGCATCCGCGCCATGGCCAGGGCGCCTTCGACGGGTTCACGCTGCAAAAGCCGCACGCGCGCGGAGGGCATGTGCTGGTGCACGTGGCGCGCAAAACTGCGCCGTAAAGTAGGGCTGGAGCGGAAGACGCCGCCGGCACACACGACGGGGACCATTCGGCGGCGCCCCAAGCGTCTCGCCAGCGCCAGCGCCAACTGGGCGAGGTCGCAAGCGGCTTGGGCCAAAAGGCGTCGCGCCACTCGATCGCCTTGGCGGGCCGCTTCCGAAACCAGCGGGAAGAGCGCGGCCACTTGCTGTGTGTCCAGGTTCTTCAGCACGATTTTTGTGATGTCAGTGAGCTGCAGAGCCCGGCAAATCTTCTGGGTCAGCAAAGTGCGCTCGCCCCGCCCATCGAAGTCGCGCAGAGCCGCCATGATGGCCTTACGTCCCAAGTCATAGCCCGACCCGAGATCGTCAAACGAAGCGCCCCAACCACCGGCGCGCAGGGTTTGCCCTCGGTGGTTACGCGCGTAGGCGATGGAACCTGTCCCCGAGACCACGATCATCCCGGCAGCGGTTCCTAGGGCGGCGTGCAGAGCAATCGCCGCGTCCGTCGCCAGGAGATGATGCCGCGCGGGGATGGCCTTGCGGAGCCACGCCAGAAGCGGGCGGCTCACAGCCGGACGGTCCACTCCGGCCACACCGGCGCAAACGGCCACGAGCAAGGGTTTGTGGTGACGCTGCCCTCGAGCGGCGCCGACAACCGGAGGCTCGTCCCGCGCGGCGGCAGTCGAAACCCTTCTTAGGACCGCGCGCGCGGCCCGTAAGAGTTCTTTCTTGGCTCCTTCAATCCCCACTTTCAGCGGGTTCGAAGGCCCTGCCACAGCCTTGGCGAGAATGCGGCCTCGCTCGTCACCCAGGCATGCTTGGGTGCGGCTTCCACCGCCCTCGATACCAAGGAAGAGTCCCATGTCCTAAGACTAACACGACCATTATCAACCGCGACATCACCATATCGCTCGAAAACTCCGCCTTTGAGCGAGCGGAAGTGCAAAGCACAATTCTAGATTTCCAACCGCCGAAGTGAATTCCTTTCCCTCTTTGACCTCTGCAAGCTGTTAACTCCTTCAGCACTTGACAAGAAATTATTCGCCCTGTTTAATATGTCCTGCGGAATAAGATTTCATGAACGTTTTTCGGACGCCTGACTCTTAGTTAACGGTGAATAGCCGAGCCGCACGACATTTTGACTCGCTAAGCAAGCCAGTAGGCAAGCCGTCTCATGAAATCCCCGGACGTTGGGTCTGGGGTTACCCTGCGGTCCATCGCTGCGGAGTTGTTCCCGGCAATGGATCGAACTCGCCGCAGATTCTATTGGAAGGCGCCTGAGGCGAGTTATCGGTTGGCCTCTGGTAAGAAGTCGTTGCATGTTCTTGGAGGACTCATGGAATTACGAAAGGATCCCATTACGCAAAACTGGGTGATTCAGGAGGATGGCGAAGGCCCATGGCCCAGATTTGCTGCTTGCCCCCTATGCCCCGGCCAGGAAGCCCTTTCCCCGCAGACGATCTACTCGTACTGGAATGGCAACGGCAGGTGGCAAGTCCGCGTAACGCCCCACTTGCGCCCCCTTTACCGAATTGAAGGGGATGCACAACGCCGGGCGGAAGGTATCTACGACAAGATGCGCGGCTTGGGCGCCCACGAGGTCGTTGTGGAATCGCCGAATCACGATGCCTCGCTTTCGCATCTGAGTGACGAAGACGTTGCGCAGGTCTTGCGAGCCTACGTGTCGAGAATTACAGACCTTAAGAAAGACCGCCGTTTCCGTTACGTTACCGTTTTCCGTAACCAGGGAGCCTTGGCGGGACAGGATCTGGAGCACCCACACTCACAGATCACGGCTACTCCCTTCATCCCCAGAAGGGTGATCTACGAGTTGCGATCATTCCAGGCGTACTACGCGCTCAAGGAACGATGTATTCTTTGCGACATTTCCACACAGGAAATCTCCTCCCAAGTGCGGACTGTCGAGTGGGATGATCAATTCGTCGCCTTTTGTCCATTTGCCTCACGGGTACCCTATGAGACCTGGATTCTGCCCCTTAACCATCATTGTTCCTTCGAAGAGGACCTCATCACCTGGGACCGCCAAATACACTTAGCCCGCTTTCTGAAGTCAATTCTGCGGCGGCTGGAGTCGGTGTCGCCCGCTTATCATCTGGTCCTTCACACCACACCCAACGTGGCTGCAAAATACGACCGGACAGAGCACTGGATGACCGTGGCGGACGATTCTCACTGGCACTTTGAGATACTGCCGGCGAGCCAGCCAAAATCCAAGTCGTATAGTGTGAAAGAGGTTTACTACAATTCGGTCCGGCCCGAACTGGCGGCGGAAGAGTTGCGCGCCGCAAGCGCAGAAATCCGTACCCAGACCTAGCCTTCCAATCTCACCATTGAGTCGCCGGTGTACTTTGCCCGGGAAGGCTGGCGAGTGTCTAGCCGCTGCGCTTGGGCCGGACAGACGTGGTGTGCTTCGTCTTGGGGCGCATCTGTCCCCGCATGTCAACGCCCTGTTCGATGACGGACTTCAGGTTCTGGAGGTAAAGGGTCCAGCTCCCTACAGCCTTGTCCAGTGCGTCGCTGGAAGGGAAACCGCTGTGACTGAGTTCGACAGCAGTTTCCGCGCCTTGAGGAAAGAGCTTGATCCTCACGTTTGTTACCACGGTTTCGTCGGGTGGCTGCCAGGTAAAACCCAAGGTGTTACCCCTGATGAACTCCGTTACCACGCCACTCCACACGCCTTGCGTGCCGGTCCACCGGAAGTGGTACTTTCCTCCCAGTTGTGGTTCGATGATGGCTTGGTCCGGAAACCAGAGGATTAGCTTCCTGGAATCTGACAGGTAATTGAAAATCCCTACCGCGTCGCTGGAAATCGTTACCCTCAGGGTGGCCGACCGGGTCACGCTGACGGGGCCCGTATCTTCGCCTTTGGCTGCGCGCTTAGTGTGTTGCGCCGTTGCGGGGCCAGTTGCAAGCAACAAGAGAAGCATCAAGGGGGTAACCTGGGCCTTCATTTCTTTTATTCCTCCTGGGGATTCCGCCTGCTCCCATAATACAACACCTCCCGGTTTCGACATAGTTCCCGACAGCCGGCATCTTCGGTCCTCTTCCCTACGAGCTTTCAGTCTACCTGTGCGGCCTCATTCGTCTGCGGTTGGCAGGGCGTCCATCCCGTAGCGCTGGGCTTCGTGCTGCATCAGGCGTGTCAGCTCCAATTTGGTTTCCTCGGGCAGACGCGAGGGCGTGTATTGCTCGATGAGGCGCGAAACCTCCCGCGCGGCGCGCTCCCTCAACCTCAGTTGCCCCCCCTCCAGCCATCGCGATAGGTTGGCGCGATCGATAACCGGGCCAGGGAAAGTGATCTCCTCGCGCAGGTGACGGCGGGTGTGGTCGGCGATCAGCAAATACTTTTCGCGCCGCAATTCCTGGAAGAGGGGAAGCGATGGGAAATCCTCCCGCGGTTCGATCCCGCGCAACAGGCGGTAGGTCATGGCGCAGATCTCGTTATCGACGACAAGCTTCTCCAGGCTCAGGCAGCTTTCAAAATCCAGCATCCCCGGGCCCGAGATGCTGTTGATTCCCGAGAGCGCCGCCAAGATCGCGCCTATGCCCGTCTCGAGGCCCGCCTGCGCGTCCAATTGCTTCGCGTCGCTGAGGGCGATGTAACTCTGGGTGGGCATGCCCAGGCGCTTCCCCACCTCGCTGTTCGCGCAGTCGAGCATCATGGTTTCCACAGCCCCCATCGGAGTGGTCCCGAACCGGACGTCGAAGATGGCAGGCGAGCCGCCGTACAAGATCGGATGGCCGGGATTCACAAGCTGGCTAATCACCACCCCACTCAGGTTCTCGGCGGTCTGCTGGACAAGGCTCCCCACCAGAGTGACGGGCGCCACCAGTCCGGAAAGCGGCATGGATATCAGCTCCACCGGAATCGACCAGCGGGCACAGTCCACCAGATTCTGGCTTGTCACATCGCTCCACTTGAGCGGCGCGGTGGGGCAGGCGGAGAAGATGGTCAGGGGCTTTGCTCTGAGTGCCGGCTCGTTTCCGCGCACAGCGACTTGCAGGTCCTTCATGATCTCGAACCCTTCCACCGTAAAGGCCCCGGTGACCACCGGCTTCTCACCGTACAGGAGGCTCAGATAGAGTCGGTAGCTATCCGCGATCTTGTCGTGAACATCGGCGGGGATCAGGGCGGTGCTTTGAGAAGCGAGGTGCTGCAAGCCGCTCGTTACCTTCACGTAGCGGACGTAGTCCAGTGTCGAGGGTCGGCGCAATTCGCCGCTCCGGTTATCCAGGATGTTGAGCGCGGTCGAGCCAGGCGTGAAGTATACGTTGTCACCCCGAAAGTCATGTGTTTCGTTCCCCAGGACATCGTAGAGTTTGAAAGCGCGGGGGACGGTAGCGAGCGCCTGGTCGATGAGGTCTTCCGTGAGGCGGGCGTTCAAGTTGCCTTCGTCCGCCTGCGCGCCATGGTCAGCAAGCATGGTGAGCACAGGCTTATTGTGGATCTCGAAGCCTAGCTTGCATACTACTTCGCGCGCTTCCGCGATGATTCTATCGATCAGTTCATCATCGAGCAGTCTAAGAATGGGTCTCATTTGTCTCCTTGCGAAGGGATTGTGGGGCCAAGTTGGGTCCACGGTGCGTCTTCAGCACCATCGAGACGGATCTTGCCTATGGCCGAGCTGCAGTTCACCCCCCAGCTCACACCTTGGTGAATGGGAGGGCTAGATTGTACTCGAACCGGCGATCCCAGGTTACGGGATTTTGTTCCATCCTCCGTTTTAGCCCCGATCTCAAGGTGCAATCGGTCGTAAACTAGTGCAGTGTCCACAAAACGTCTGGACAATGCGCTCGGCGTTGCGCCCGTCCCGCACGGCGAGACCGGCAAATGCCACCGCGACGGTGGCGCACCGCTAGCAGGTGTGTACCCTCTGCGGCCACAAGACCCACCATTAAGTTATCGTACTGATAAAATGTTTCTATTTGGGCCTGTGCCCGACCGGTTCCTATAATATCTCCCGTCTTACACGAATGGGTTCAACTAATCAGCCAGGGGCTGCGCCCTTGATATCCCCACGGTGAGAAGCCAGAAGTCAGGAGTGATACCTTTAGCCGTCAGCCTTCTGCCATCAACAAGAACACCTCAATACTGGAAGTTGACGCCTGATAGCTCAGGACTTCCTCCTCACTCGACAGGGCGAAAGAACGACAATGAAATTCTCGCTTCGCCATATATGACGGACAAATACACTGGAGGAGAATTATATGCTTAGGTTGTTAACCCGGCTCCTTCTCGGTCTGGTGCTCGTTATGGGATTGATGGCTGGTCGAGGGTTCGCTCAATCCTCAGCGCCATCCGATATTTCTGCCCCAAATTCGCAGTCCGGCTCCACTTCCGGCACAGCCGAACGCCTAGCCCAGCTCGAACAACAGATTGCAGATGCGCGGAGCTCGGGCGACAACGCTTGGATGCTGGTCAGCGCGGCGCTGGTTCTTTTGATGACCGGCCCGGGCCTGGCGCTCTTCTACGCAGGTTTGGTTCGAAAGAAGAACGTCCTTGCCACCATGATGCAAAGCTTCACGCTTATGGTGTTGGTGACAGTGCTCTGGGCTCTTTTCGGTTACAGCTTGGTCTTCCATGAGGGCGGGAGGGTCTTGGGGAATCTAGGGTATGTTTTTCTCCGGGGCGTTGGAGCTATGCCTAACGCGGATTACGCCGCCACCATTCCCCAACAAACTTTCATGGTCTATCAATTAATGTTCGCTATTATTACTCCTGCCTTGATTACGGGGGCCTTTGCGGAACGGATGAAATTCAGCGCCATGGTGCTTTTCATGGCATTGTGGACCGTCATTGTTTACGACCCCATGGCCCACATGGTCTGGGGAAAGGGCGGCTTGCTCAATGCTTCGCTGGGGGGGGCCATCCCCACCCTTGACTTTGCCGGGGGCACCGTCGTGCATGTGACTTCCGGCGTTTCAGCGCTCGTCTGCGCGCTTTACCTCGGCAAGAGATTGGGTTATCCGAAAGAAGCAATGCCGCCGCACAGCGTCGTGCTGAGCTTCATCGGCGCCTGCCTGCTTTGGGTGGGTTGGTTCGGGTTCAACGCCGGAAGTGCGCTTTCGGCGGGAAGTCTCGCCAGCAGCGCCTTTGTGGCTACGCATTTCGGTGCTGCGGCGGCAGCGCTGGGGTGGGCTGTGGCAGAGTGGCTTTGGCGCGGAAAGCCCAGCGTGCTCGGGGCCATTTCAGGTGCGGTGGCCGGGTTGGTGGCAATTACCCCCGCGGCAGGGTTTGTTGCACCTATGTCCGCTCTGGCCATCGGGCTGATTGCTGGGGTACTCTGCTTTCTGATGGTGGCCAAGGTAAAGGAACTCTTCGGTTATGATGATTCTCTCGACGTGTTCGGGGTTCATGGCGCGGGCGGCACAATCGGGGCGCTATTGACCGGCGTTTTTGCTGCCAAGGCGGTGAATTCGATTTTTAGGGACAGCCACGGTAATGCCTTGCCGGTGGGCTTGATTGACGGTAATGCCCATCAACTCTTGAACCAGTTGGTGGGTATCGGCTTTGCTTGGGTGCTCGCCATCGTCGGCACGCTCATCATATTGAAGGTTGTGGATGTGGTCGTGGGTTTGCGCGTTCCGACCGAGCAAGAGATTCAGGGTCTGGACCTGTCTCAACACGGGGAAGAAGGCTACAATCTGGAGGTTTGAGCTCGATGGCGTGGGGGGAGCTTTGCTGTTCGGAGGGTTCCGGGGATTGGGGTGGAGTTCCTCCAGGGTGCCAAGTCTTAGGTCAAAGGACAATTGCCAATGAAAAAAATCGAAGCGATTATTCAGCCCTCAAGGTTTGATGCGGTCAAGGATGCCCTCCATGATATCGGCGTGGAAGGCATGACGGTCTTAGAAGTGCGGGGGCACGGCCGGCAGAAGGGACACACCGAGTTTTACCGTGGCAATGAGTACACGGTTGATCTGCTTCCCAAGATCAAAATTGAGATGGTAGTCCCGGACAACCTCGCAGAACAGTCTGTTCAGGCCATTCTCAAAACGGCGAAGACGGGGAAGATCGGCGACGGAAAGATTTTTCTGACGCACGTCGACGACGCCATCCGCATCCGGAACGACGAGCGGGGCGATGCGGCCTTGTAAGTGAAAATGGAAACTGGAAAATAGAAAATGGAAAAAGGGGGAGAGGGTGGCCCGTCGCCGGCGTTTTCTTCAGCCGGGGCGGGCCGGGTGAGGGGGTCGCGAGCCTGGCCCACCTGCGTAAAGAAACTGCGGGGATTCTTCGGCCCCCAAAGGACGGGGGCCTCAGAATGACAAGGGGGCGCCCAATGCCACTTGATCCCACCGCGAGAGGACGAATCTCCGCGCTTGAACTCTCGGACTACTACTCCGCCGAATCCCTGACCACCCAGCGAAGCTTCGAAAGTACAGGCGATGGCTTGGCCGTCCTGTGCCGACGCTCGGAGGCGGTGGATGTAGTGGTTACCAGCCTCTACAGACGGGTTTTTTCCCCGCAGCTTGATGAACCACCAAACTTCTGCTTGCTTGCCCTGGGCGGCTATGGTCGCCGGGAGCTCTTTCCACATTCGGATATCGACCTGCTTTTCCTTACCGAAAGCAGCAGGGAGCAGTCTTCCGGAAGGGACGCGGTGGCGGCTATCCTGCGGGAACTCTGGGACCTGCGGCTCCGCATTGGCCATAGCGTGCACACGCTTGCGGAGTGTGGCCGGCTCTACCGCGATAACCTGGAATTCAGCGTCGCACTCCTCGATTGCCGCTACCTGGCGGGGGACCGCGGGCTTTACGTGCGCCTGCATGATGACGTGTTTCCACACCTGGTGGCTCGAGATCATCAAGACCTGCTTCGCAACCTGGCGGACATGACTCGCCAGCGGCACGCGAAGTATGGCGATACCATTTTTCACCTCGAGCCCGACATCAAAGAAGCTCCTGGCGGCCTCCGGGATTACCATGTTTGCCGATGGCTGGGACGCATCTCCGAACTCGAGAAGCGTAAAGCCTGGGGCACGCCGGAGGATCTGTGGCCCGCGCATTGGCGTGCCGAGATCGGTACAGCTTTCGAGTTCCTTTGCGCCACGCGGTGTTTTCTTCACTATCTCCGGGAGCGCGATGACAATCAGTTAAGTTACGAATGCCAGGACCGGGCATGCGCTCGTGGAATTGCGCGCCAGCCAGCAGAACGGCTGACCGCTGCGGACTGGATGCGTATCTACTTCCGCAATGTCCGCTCCATTTACCGGCTCACCATGCACCTGCTGGACCATAGCGCCCCGGCGCGGGCGGGAGTCTATGGCTTATTCCAGAATTGGAGGTCACGCCTCTCCAATGCGGATTTCTCGGTCCTTCGGGAGAATATCTACGTCCGCCAGCCTGCGGCCCTGGCGCAAGACCCCGCGCTGCTTTTGCGGCTGTTCGAGATGGTCGCCCGGCACGGGCTCGAACTCAGCCGGGAGGCAGAAAGAGCGGTCGCGGAAGCACTAACTCGCGTCCCAGTCACGCCGTTGGATCCTTCGGTGTTCTTCGGTCACTTTCGGCAGATACTCCTTTTTCCCTGGGCGGCCAAAGCCTTGCGGGACATGAATCGCCTGGGCGTGCTCAGCGCTCTCTTCCCGGAGTTCCAGGTGATTGATTCCCTTGTCATCCGGGATTTCTTTCACCGCTACACGGTGGACGAGCACTCTTTCATGACCATTCAGAACCTGCACGCCCTTGCTCCATCGCGCTCGCGGTCTCAAGGCCGGGCCAATTCCGGCATGGGGTCGGAGTGGGAAGATAGACTCGCCGAGATCCTCTCGGAACTGGAAAAGCCGGAACTTCTCTACCTCGCCTTACTTTTTCACGACGTCGGCAAAGGCATGGAAGCGCCGGATCACATCGCGGGAAGTCTTCAGGCACTGGAAGGGATCATGGCACGATTAGACCTCGCGGCGGGAGACCGCGCAACCGTCCGGTTTCTGATCGCCAGCCATCTTGAGATGTCCACTACATTGCAGCGCCGGGACATATTCGACCCGGAAACAGTGCGAGAATTCGCGGGGAAAATCGAGACCTCCGAACGATTGAAGATGCTGTCCCTGCTGACCTATGCCGATATCAAGTCGGTCAATCCGGAAGCCTTGACGCCTTGGAAGACAGAACTGTTGTGGCGACTCTACGCCGCCACCGCGAATTACCTGGCGCGCAGCCTGGACAAGGAGAGAGTGAAGCCCGTGGCCGCCACCGTATCGCCGGCGGAGAAGATTCTGCCCCTGCTGGCACCTTCGGCGACTCGAGAAGAAGTCGATAGTTTCCTCGAGGGGTTCCCTCGGCGATACCTGGCTACCCATTCGCCGGAGGAGATTGCGCCGCACTTTCAGTTGGCTCGGCGGCTTGGCCAGGAGGCTGTCCAGGTTGACCTGAGAACCCCGGGAAGTCTCCACGAGCTCACCGTCATCACCCTGGACCGGCCATTTCTCTTTGCTTCAATTACGGGGACGCTGGCGGCTTGGGGGATGAGCATTGTGAAGGCCGACGCTTTTGCAAATGCTGCGGGGGTGGTTCTGGATACTTTCAGATTCGTGGACCTTTATCACACCCTGGATTTGAACCCTTCGGAGGCTGACCGCCTCAAGTCGAACTTGGTCGACGTCCTTCAGGGCAGGATGGAACTCAGTAAGCTCATGAGTGGGCGCATCAGGTCTGGAAGCGTGCAGAAACCCAAAGTAACGATACCAACACAGGTCCGTTTTGACGAATCGAGCTCTTCCCACAGCACGCTTCTCGAACTGATCACCTACGACCGCCCGGGCTTGCTTTACCAAGTCAGTTCCGTTCTCGCCGAGCTTGGGTGCAACATCGAGATTGCCTTGATCGACACAGAAGGGGAAAAAGTGATCGATGTGTTCTACCTTACCTCACAGGGCAGGAAGCTCTTGCCCGAACTACAGGGAGCCGTCGAGAAGGCTTTGTTGTCGAAGCTCCAGCCCTGACACCTGCCCTTCCACCCGCCGTCTCCTCTTCCCGAAAATTTTTTGCTCTTTTTGAAAGTCTTTACTTGACGACGGCTTGCCTCTTACCTTAACTTTCCTACAGAGTTTGCAAATTCAGATTCCCGGGATGTCAACATTCCAGTGGGACACGCTTCAACCGTCGGGGGCGCGATCAGACAGGAGTGAAAATGAGGGTGAAAGCATCTTTCGGTGGTCTACTCGGACTCTTTTTCTTTGTGTTTTCAATCGGCGCGGGCTGGGCTCAGACTACGGGCACCATTCGCGGTACGGCTACAGATCCCTCCGGCGCGGTTGTGCCGGGTGCAAACGTCACGGTCATTCAGAGTGACACTCACGTTAGTCGCGCCACGACGACGAATGAGAGCGGGGACTACGAGTTTCCTGCCTTGCCTGTGGGACGCTACATCGTTGGAGTACAGGCCGCCGGATTCAGGGAAGCCCGGCTTAACGAAATTGAGGTAAGGTTGGGTCACGTCACCGTGGTGGACGTCCGGTTGGAATTAGGCCAAATTTCACAGGTGGTTACGGCTGAGGCTGCCGCCCCCCTCATCGAAATCGCCAGCACACAGATTGGAGCGGTGGTGAATGATGTGGCGGTTGTCGAGCTTCCCCTGAATGCTCGCGACACCTATCAACTTCTCCAATTGCAACCCGGGGTGCAGTCGCAGGTGGGGTCAGACCTCTTCTATGGCAGCGATCAGCCGGGTGTGGTTTCGGTGAACGGCGGGCGCGGGCGTTCGAATAATTACACCGTGAACGGGGGCGAAGCCAACGACCAGTTTGTGAATCTGCCGGGAGTGCAACCTTCTCCGGATACCATCGAGGAATTCCGGGTCCTGACCAACACCTTCGACGCCGAATTTGGGCGCAATTCAGGCGCCGTGGTGAACGTAGTAACGAAGTCCGGCACCAACGCCTTGCACGGTGACCTGTACGAGTTCCTCCGCAACAATGTGCTCAACGCGCGTGGTTTCTTTGACACCGCAATACCGGACTTCAAGCAGAATCAGTTTGGAGGCACCCTGGGCGGACCTATCCGCAAGGATCAAACCTTCTTCTTTAGCTCTTATGAGGGACACCGAATCCGGCAGGGAACTCCCTCGCCCGCCTTTCCTGTGCCCACCGCCGCCGAGCGGAGCGGCGATTTTTCTGCAGGGTCGCCTTTCGCGGGAACACTGAACGACCCCAACGGCACGGTGTCCGCTCTCCTGAACTCTCGCCCGGGGTGCGCAGCCGCAGTTGCCGCAAACAGTGGGGCGCCGATTGCTCCCGGCACAACTTACTCAGCCATCTTTCCGAACAACTATATCCCTCCTGCGTGTTTTGATCCGACGGCGCAGGATTTGATGAACCAGTTTGTGCCCCCGCCTAACTTGAATGGGACGGAGTACGAATCCGTCCCCACGGCGAGTGAGTACGATGACCAATTCACCGGCCGCATCGATCACAAGATTAGTGACCACCAGCAATTCAACGCTTATTACTATTTTGACGACCAGTTTTACACCCAGCCCTTTTCGTTCTTCCAGGCTGCGGGCGCTAACGTCCCGGGGTTTGGAGGTCTTTACAACAACCGATATCAGCAATTGAACCTCACGCATACCTGGGTGGTCAACCCAACCGCAATCAATGAGATTCGTTTTGTCGCCTTCCGCGAGGCACAAGGGGAATTCAACCATCCTCAGCATGCGAACCTGGTCCAGGACTCCTGTGCCACCGTGCCGGCGGACCAGTGTTTTTCAGACCCCAGCAATCCCTCGCTCGGGATCACTCCTAATTTGGGGGCCGGGCACGAGGGTGTGCCCTTCGTTTCGGTTTCCGGCGGATTTGTGATCGGGAACAACTATGAAGGGGAACTTCCCCAAATCGGCAATACGTTCCAGTGGATGGATAATTTCAGTAAAGTCGCCGGCAAGCACAGTTTGAAATTCGGTGCGGATGTTCGCCGCCAGCGGTTTGACCAGCTTTTGTACTTTAACGTCAATGGCGATTACTCCTTCCTTGGTGGTGGCCCGAATGATCCCGGATATAGCGATCTTTTTCCCAATTACCTTCTCGGCCTTCCTGACTCGTATTTGCAAGGTTCGGCGCAGCACGAAAGCGTGCGCAGTTCGTCCCTTTATCTGTATGCGCAAGATAGCTGGAAAATTCGACCTGCATTGACCTTGAACTACGGCCTGCGGTGGGAATTGAACACGCCCATGGCGGATGTCGGCATGCGCACACAAACCTTCCGTCCGGGACAAGACACCACGGTCTTCCCCTGTCAGTTGAGCCCCAGCAACCCTTTGGTGGGGGTGTTCGGGACCACCGATTGTGGGCCGGGGAGTCCGGGCGAGTCTGTCTTCCCGCAAGGGTTGGTGGTGCCGGGAGACAAGGGCATCTCCGACGCCTTGACGCAAACCTATTACCGGGCATTCGCGCCGCGGATCGGCCTTGCCTGGAGCCCGTCGTGGAACGATGGCGCGCTCGCGAAGATTACGGGAGGGCCAGGGATGACGAGCATCCGAATGGGGTGGGGGCTTTTCTACAACCCGATCGAACAGCTCGTGCTCGAGCAATTCAGCGGCGAACCCCCCTTCGGAGGGAGCGTCTACCTTTCAGAGACCCTCTTCAATACTCCCTTTGTGGGTCAAAACGGTTCGATCTCGCCGAATCCATTCAACGGAATATTGAATCCGACTCGTGGTCAGCCGGTCGACTGGTCCTCATTCCGGCCGATCCTGATGTTTGGGGAGCTTCAACCCAATATCCGCCCGCAATATGCGGCTCAATATAATTTCAACATCCAGCGCGAGCTGACGCGAAACATGGTGCTTCAGGTGGGGTATGTGGGCTCTCAAGGGCATCGCTTGCTGGCCACCCACGACTTGAACTACGGAAACGCGCAAACCTGCCTGGATTTGCAGAGCCTCTCAGACTACTACGCCAATTCCAGTCCGGCGCTTTCCTCCAGCCTGGCGTGTGGCCCTTTCTACGCCGACAGCTCCTTCACAATTCCGGCAAATTCCATTCCTGCCGGAATGAGTGTGCATCTTCCCTACGGGTCAGTGCCCGTGGTGTCAGGGCCCAACAACCCCGCCATAACTTTGGTCGGGCTCCGCCGGTACTCCTCTCCGGTCTGCCAGCCAACCACGGGCGTCGGATGTCCGCCGGATGGCACTCCGGTCTTCTCCAGCATTTTCGCGCAGGACACCATTGCCAACTCGAGCTATAACTCGTTGCAGGTATCCCTCGAGAGGCGCTTCTCCAAAGGCCTCCAATTCCTTGCCGCCTATACCTGGAGCAGATCATTTGATGAGGCCTCGAGTTTCGAGAATACCCTCAACCCGCTCTGTTTCCGCTGCAGCCGGTCCCCTTCACTATTCAACGCCGACCAGCGCTTCGTGCTGAGTTACTACTGGGAGTTGCCTGTTCCGGAAAAGCGAGGGCTGTTGGGGAAGGTTGTGGATGGCTGGGGTCTGTCGGGCATCTTTAGTCTCCAGAGCGGGTTTCCCATCCGAATCACTTCCTCGAGCGACCTGGAACTCGAGAACAGCGACGACTTTGAGTATCCCGGCGAGCCTGACTTGGTTGGGAAGTTCAGGACTCAGAACTCTCGCAAGTCCGGTTGCGCCTTTGGAACCGGCCCCACTGCCGGACCCGGCGCAACTGCATGCCAGTCTGTCCCCAATCAGTTCTTTGACCCCAATGCATTCGCTCCCCAGGCTCTGGGAACAATCGGGAATGCGCCGCGATCCATTTGCTGCGGCCCGGGAATCAGCAATGCCGACCTCGCCTTGCTCAAGACAACGCGACTCGCGGAACACAAAGAGCTCCAGTTCCGAGCGGAGTTCTTCAACGCCTTCAACCATGCCCAGTTCTATGTGCCGGACGGTAACATCACGGACGGGTCAACCTTTGGTCAGGTGTCCAAGGCCCGCGACCCGCGGCTGATCCAGCTCGCCTTGAAACTGTTGTTCTGAGTTCGGAACTCGGGATCAATGATCGCGACTTGTTCTGGTACTTACCGACGGAAATTCGCGTCAGAAAGAGCAACCGCGGCGAAGGGGATTCCCCCGGCATAGCCCAGTCAGGGGCGGGAGAATTTAGCCGAGGGCGCAAGCCCTGGGTTGGGGTCGCGTCACGGGAGTGAGCCCCGGAAGGGGCGAAAGAAGCTTTGACCGTGCAGACTCTTACGCCCCTGCCTGCCACATACTAAGTATCTGTGTTTTCAATAACATCCCCGCCTTGAAGAGCTAACTACATTTGTTTTCATAGACATTCCAGCTTCAGCCCCAAGTTTTCCACAGCGGTCCTTTGTTTTCAATGACATTCCCGCATTGGTCGTTCAATTTTAAAAATTTGCTCTTCCCCTTTCTCTTCCAAGAAGGGACTTGCTGTCCACCTTGCCAGAAGTGACAAGGCGACTCACAATCCATTTTACGATTCCGAATCCGCAAAAGAATTGGCCCCTTTCCCTGGTCTCTGTAACTTGCCCCTGCTTTTCCCCCACCTGCCACCCACGACCTACCAGCAAGGTGGCAATGCAGCATAGCGTCCCCAGGAGACCATGACCGCCTGCACGGCTTCAACTTACTATGCTAGCCTACGTTGTTCCGCTTGTCAAGAGACAGCGTGTCCGCCCCGGTCTCTCGGAGGAGGTAGGAGTAGGGTCGGCTCTTGGTGTCTTGGTGGTTCAATCGGCTTTTACCACCAAGTCACAAAGACACCAAGAAGGCTTTGGGCGGCAGGTAGTCGCGGGCGGTCGTACCCTTCCTGATCGCTGTAGTATTATCCTCGACACTGGGCAGCTACTTAGACTTGCCGAGGAACCCGATGCGCGCCTGCCCCCAATGCCAGAGAACGTATCCGGACGACACTGATTCCTGTCCGCGCGACGGCTCACCCCTTTCCCCGGACAGCCTCCATCGTGTCACTCCCGCGGACGCGGGAATCCAGATCGACGCCAATCTCGCCGCCGGGCTCTCCCGCCGTTTTCGCATTGTCCGCCGACTGGGCGCGGGCGCCATGGGCACGGTCCTGTGTAGGGCCGAACGGCGTTCGGCCCAGGGGCGAGCGCCGCTCGCCCCTACACCCCCCTGGCGCTTGGCGCTCAAGGTCCTGAACCGCAAGCTGCTGGATGACCCCGAGTTCCTGCTGCGTTTTCAGAATGAAGCGGCTTCCACGGGGCGCATTCATCACGCGAACGTCGTCACCATTTACGAATCCGGCCAGGCCGATGACGGCACGCCCTACATCGCCATGGAGTTTCTGGAAGGCGAATCTCTCCGCCAAGTCCTCAGGCGGCGAGGCGCGCCGGTAATCCGAGGGGAAATCAGGCAGGCTCGGTCGGGCCGGCAGCCGAGCCCTTTGTTTTGGTAGCGCGGAGTTGTTCTTGAACTCCGCGGCTTGTATACTCGGGAACCGTCGAAGAGCCGCAGAGTTTGTCAAACAACTCTGCCTCCCTACTTCAGGATTTGACTGGGCGATTCTGAAACGTGATTGGTCCAAATAGGAGTACATGTCCGCGTCAGAGCCGAATTGACGCCACTAAGGTTCGACGCCGAGAGAGCAGGGCCAGGCGAAGAGCGAACTTTTCAGCGAACGAATGCTGTTGGACGCATTTAATTGTTGCACGGAGGAGGTCTGCATGAAGCGAAGAAACCCTCAAGCCCAGATTGAGCGAGCTGGCCTCAACGCGGCCGCGAGCGCGTTCAACCGCCTGGGACTGATTTGGCGTGATCTTTTGCAGGAAGATGTCGGTATCGACGGAACGATTGAGATCGTGCACGACGGATATCCGACAGGCAAGCTTGTAGCGGTGCAGGTGAAGTCTGGAAGAAGCTACATCCAGGATGAGACCCAGGATTCATTTTCTTTTCGCCCGAAGCGCGATGACTTGGCATACTGGCAGTCCCTTATTATTCCTGTGATTCTTGTATTCTTCGATCCCCGTAAAGAGGCTCTTTATTGGCTAGACATCAAGCACACCATTGTCGATCGCGGAAGCGGATTGGGCGACGAAAGCCCCCGCCTCTCCGTCTCGAAGGCAAACGTACTGGACGTGACCTTCGTTTCCCATTTGAATGGTTTGTTTGATTTGGCGACCTACACAAAGGAGGAGTATGACCAGGTCACTATGGAACTTCGTTCAAATGTCTATTCAGACAAAACCGTACGCGGCTCAGCGGAGGTTTCCGGTCTTGACCTATTCATTGCCGGGTTGTGGGGGCTTTGCAGCAAGGTCCAGTTTCACCTCACGTTGCTAACAGAAGAAATCCGGAGACAACTGGCTCCACGGCCGGGGCCTTCAATGTTGACCTATGACCTGTCGAGACCTAAACTGTTTCCATTTGTCATGCATTATCTGGGCTCGCTGACCCGACACCGGCTCGCGATGCTCGACACCGCGGAGCTGAACCAAACGCTCTACGGCAGGCTTGAGTGGCCAGCTTTCATTGCGCCGCTCACACTTAATGGCCGCAGGTACGTTGAACATCTCCGAGCAGAGCTGGGGGACGAGGTATGCGATCACCAGTTTTTCACACTTCGCCTTTGCAACCATTGCCAAATCGAAATTTACAGCAGCTTCGAAAAGGGATCGCCAGACCCGTTTGGCCCATTCACGGACGTCATCCTAATACACTTCAATCGATATTGCGGATTCCGGGGCAAGGTGG
>DLMI01000153.1:1577-4393 GCA_002478145.1 Acidobacteria bacterium UBA7540 | reverse complement strand
GGTCTTTCCATCTCTCCCATATCTCGGCGAACGCGAACAACTCGACTCCATTCACTTCGAAACAGTACGGCTGTTTCGTCTTCCCAGCTCGCTGCGACTCGTAGAACCCGTCTGCGGGAATAATGCACCTGCGAAATCTCAACGCATCCCGAAATGCAGGCTTCGTAGCCGCCGTCTCCAATCTCGTGTTGATCATCCTGGCAGCGCTGGAGGAGTCCTTCGCCCACGACGGAATGAGGCCCCAACGAACCAGCGACAGATCGCGGCGGGGTTCATTCGGATTGTGGCGAATGACTGGGACGGGCTGGGCGGGAGCGATGTTGTAGCGCGGCACCCAATCTTCGTCGCCCGGAATTAGCCCCCTGGGCCAGCCGGCGACGGCAGGACTTGCTGCAGTTGCTGGATGGGCTGAACCCGACGATTGCCGAGCTGACGCAAGCGATCGAGCAGGAAGTAGAGAAGTGTGCGGAGGCACAGCGCTTGCCTCCGTGTTGTTGGTTAGTCTTATTCTTGAGTGTTTGTGCCTCAGTCTAGCAGGCTGCGAAGACGGCTCCGTCAACGCCTCGGCATGCGTGCGCGTACCGTAGTAGAGACCGGTGAAGGAGGAATGCTAGGCTGGTAATATGAACCGGCGGCTAGCTCTTCCCTTTGCCCGTATCACACGCCTTTTACTGGTGTGGATATTTTTCAGCTCAGTGCCTCCCGCCTCCGCCGCGAACTGGACGGTGCGCGCGCAGCCCGCACGGCTGGTGAATGGCGGTCCGGTATTGTTTCAGGTTAAGCCCCCGGCCCCGCTAGAGTCGCTAAATGGAATCTGGCTTGGACATGATGTTTCCTTCAGCTACGATGCAGCCAGTAAAACATGGTTCGCTCTGGCCGGCGTCAGCCTGGAGACCGCCCCCGGAAGCTATAGCCTTGAGCTGACCGGCGAAACGCAGAGCGGAAAATTTCCCAGCACACGGATTTCGTTCACCAGGAAATTGACCGTCACTCGCGCCAAGTATCCCAAGATTGAAGTTAAGCTCAGTGTCGAAGGCAAGTTCACAGAGCCCAGCCCGGGCCAGCAGAGAGAAATTCAGGAAGCACAGGAAGTCAAGAAGGACTACCTAAACCGGGTCACGCCGGAGCGCGAGTGGTCAGGGCCATTCACCGCGCCGGCGGACGCTGCGATTTCTGACGTATTCGGCTCCCGGCGGATTTTCAACGGAAAGACGTCGAGTCCCCACCTGGGTTTGGATTTCCGCGTCCCCAGCGGCACTCCCGTGGCAGCCATGAATGCCGGCACGGTGCTGCTAGCTAGACCTCTTTATTTCGAGGGTAATTTCGTCGTATTGGATCACGGCCAGGGCCTGCTAACCATGTACATGCATCTTTCGGAGTTCAAAGTGAAGGAGGGTGATCAGGTAAAACGCGGCCAGGAAATCGGGCTGAGCGGAGGCACAGGCCGCGCCACAGGCCCGCATCTCCACGTTGGAGTGCGATGGCAGGGCACTTCCCTGGATCCCGCAGGCCTGATGCGTTTGCCCCTGCCCTAGCCGGCTCTTTGGCTGCGAAGAAAGCTAAGCGTTCCCGCCCGAAAGTCCACTCAGTCCTCGCGGAGAAATTTCTCGCAATCCATCCTTCAGAGTGTCTTTTAACTCCAGGTTGCGAATCAGCCGATGCAGGTAATTGGGATGCACGCCTAAGAGGCGGGCTGCCTCGGCATAACTGCCTTGCGTCTGCTCCACCGCGTCGCGAATGAGCTGTTTCTTCAGCTCCTTAAGCGCGGCGTGATATTTTGCCTCCGTCATTTCTGGCGCAGGAGTGCGCTCCAGAAGCGATTCGGGCAGATCCTCGGGCAGAATCATGTCGGAGGATCCCAACACCAGCGCCCGTTCGATGGCATTTTCCAGCTCCCGCACATTGCCCGGCCAATCATAGTTGGCCATGCAAGACAAAGCTTCGCGGGAGATTGGGCGCGGCTTCACTTTGCAGTGTTTGGCATGTTTCTGTACGAAGTGGCGCGCCAGCATCGGGATATCCTCCCGACGCTCCCGCAAGGCGGGCATGGTGACCTTCAACACGGCCAGGCGGTAATAAAGGTCCTTGCGAAACGTGCCGTCTCGCACCGCTTGGTCAAGGTTGCAGTTGCTGGCGGCGATGAGCCGGATATCCACCTTGATGGGATGGCTTCCGCCGACGCGTTCGAACTCACGCTCCTGTAATACACGCAGCAATTTGACTTGCAACACGGGAGCGAGTTCTCCGATTTCGTCGAGGAACACTACGCCTGAGTCGGCTACTTCAAGTCTGCCTTTCTTCAAGCCCGCCGCCCCGGTGAACGCTCCGCGCTCGTGACCGAACAGATCGCTTTCCAGAAGCGTCTCCGGAATCGCCGCGCAATTGATGGCCACAAATGGCTTGTTGGCACGCGGACTATTGCGGTGCAACGCCCGCGCCGCCAGCTCCTTGCCGGTTCCGCTCTCGCCCTCAATCAATACCGTTGAATCGGTGGGCGCCACGCGCTTGAGAAATTGATAAATCTCTTTCATGCGGGCGCTTTCGCCCACCAGGCTCCGCTCCTGACTGATTTCGACCGTCAGGCGCTCATTCTCTTGTTCTAGCCACTGCAAGCGCCGAGCATTCTCCAGCGCGAACGCCGAGATGCCAGCGATCGCAGTCACCAGTTGCAAATGCTCTTCGTGAAGCCGGTTGTCCAGACTGTTACTGTCAAGATAGATGCATCCAATTACCCGCTGGAACACGGTTAGAGGCACACATAACAGCGAGCGCACCTGCGACGCAGCCAGGCTCTCGACCTCCCGCAAATCGCCGCA
>DLMI01000153.1:0-1389 GCA_002478145.1 Acidobacteria bacterium UBA7540 | reverse complement strand
CCTTGCAGGTCATCGAGATCGCGAATGGAATGCACGATCCGGCTAATCTTCAGCAACGCATTCAGGTTGCGGGCTATCTGGGAAGTAGCTGGCAACTCGCGCAACAGTCGGTCTGGTTGTAGGTAAAGGACGTCCTTAGGATGGATGATCGTGGTTTCGGCGATCTGCTGAGACTCCTCGAACTCGACGCGCCCCGACCCCGGGACTAGATTTTCATCTTCCAGCAGGAACAAGAAGGAAGAATCTCCGGTGGCGATCTCGTCACCGTGTTTCAGCCACTGCTCCTGTACCATACCGCCATTGACCTGGGTTCCGTTGCGGCTACCCAAATCCCGTACCTGGAACTTTCCTTCTTGCCCTCGCACCACACAGTGTCTGCGCGAAACCGAAGGATCCGTGACCGCAACCGCGTTTGAGGCTTCCCGCCCGATGGTGATTTCTCCCTCGGATAAAGGAATCGTCGAGTCCTTCAATGGGCCGGAAAGCACTACGAGTCTCGGACGCAAGGCCTCTCACCCCGTGCCCTTCTTATCACACTTCGATTAGAAATTTACTTCCGCACTGAAACTATTCCATTATCCGAACAGATAGGGTCGCTATCCGATGAGATAGCAACCCGGTCACTGGGAAACATCGGCATCACCGTTTTATAGCTGCTTACAGTGGAGCTAAACGCTTGCTTTACGGCAAGTTACGGCTGCCGCCACGGGTTGAAAAAGGGTCGGCAACGACTGGCACACGGCGTGCACCACGTGGAGCGCGCCACTACTCGGCAAAAAGCGATGGGGGAAGCGCTTTTGAGATCAGTTCTGCTGAGTTGCGCAATCAGGGATCCGAAGGGCCCCCTCATCGGGTCCCTGATTTTTGAAGCCGGTACCACCCGTAAAGAGCGCCAAAGAGCTAGCTGGCCACAGTCTCGTTGCCAGCGGAATCCGCGAGCGTAGGCGGGGGGATTGCCGCGCCATCGCGATAAGTTGCGCTGTTGCCCGAAATAGCAGGCACACGATCCCCCGGAACCAGAATTCCCACCAGGTTTAGCGGATCGGCCGCCGAGAGCGTAATCGTCCCCTGCGCGGAGTCCCGCTTCCGCATCGCGCGCACAGACTCCACCGCGACCGGCAAGGCAAACTGCTCGCCCAGAAATCCATCCACAAAACGGCCACCGCGAATCTCGCCCCGGGCCTCAAGGCGACGGAAGGCCATCAACAGCTCGCGCCACGGTGGCAGGTTCGCCTCGCGCGCCAGCACGTCCCGAATCACTATGCCGTAGCGCCGTAATAGCATCCAGCAGGCTGCTTCGACGGCTCGTGATCGCTCGACCACTTCGTCCGCATGCAGGATTGCCCACCGTCCAGCGTTGTGCCTCGGACGCGCCATCCGCCCACTGCC
>DLMI01000095.1:1823-2911 GCA_002478145.1 Acidobacteria bacterium UBA7540 | reverse complement strand
ACCCAGCTCAATACCCGCGATGAGAGGACGAACCAAGGGATTATTTCTACGGCGGATTTCTCGCAGTTTATTCAGGGATTCGTTACCACCAACGATGACTTCACCACCACCAAGTTTCTTCAAGGCAACGCCAACCGCTACTACCGTGCTGGTCAAGCCGGGGCGTATGTACAAGACAAATTTCAGTTTCGGTCCAACCTCAGCTTGACCGCCGGTCTGCGCTTCGATTGGGATGGTGGCCTCACCGAGAAATACGGTCGCGTCTTTAATTTCGACCCTTCGCTGTACTCTTATAACGCAACCACCGACACCCTCGCTTCCAATGGTTTTATCATCGCAGGTAACAACAAGCTTTTCCCCACCAAGGGTGTCAGCAACACGACGCTTACCGGCAGGCAATGGGGATTGGCGCCGCGACTGGGCGTTGCCTGGAGTCCCAGAAAATTCAACGACAAACTAGTCGTCCGTGCCGGCACGGGAATCTACTACGATCGCGGCGAACTGTATTCCTACCTCTCGCCCGGCTTCGCCGAAGGCGTGATTAATGGCGGACCGTTCGGCGTGAATCAGACCCCGCCTTACGTGAATGCGCAGTCTTGCCAAAGCGATCCGAACGTTTACTACTACTTGGGCTATATCCCCACATGCCCTTCCTCTGATGGCTACTCCCTCGCCAGTCCGTGGGGTGCCACGCTCGGTCCTGCTCCCAGCGGTAATCCGGCCGATATCACTCAGTACCTGCCGAATACCGGAACGCCAGGGACCGGAGTAGCGGCAGGAATCGCGCAAGGACAGCAGCTCTTTTCATTTGCAACCTATAATCGCGCTAACAAACTGCCCTATACCATCAACGACACGCTTGACTTTCAATGGCAGCCGCGGAATGACCTAGCCATCGAGATCGGTTACGTGGGTAACTTCGGCCGCCACGAAGTAATTCCGATTCCCTTCAATCAGGCGGGCATTGCCACCCCCACCTCGCCTATCCGTCCCGGCACTCCTTTCGAGCAGGATTACACCTACGGCTACACGGTGCAGACGGCATCCAGTTGCTCTCCGTTTTGTCCAATCAATTTGCCCAACGGGCA
>DLMI01000095.1:0-1635 GCA_002478145.1 Acidobacteria bacterium UBA7540 | reverse complement strand
TACACTTACTCCCACGCGCTAGATGAACAAAGCGGCATGGGCCTGTTCTTCAACGGCAACAATCCTCTGGATTTGCGCTCAGCCTACGGATCCTCTGATTTTGACCGAACCCATGTCTTCAATTTCAGCTACGTCTACCAGCTTCCCAAGTTCTACTCCGCGTCCACGCTCAAAGGTAAAATAGCGGATGGCTGGGCCATTCAAGGAATCACCGTGCTCCAGAGCGGCCAGCCGTATAGCATCATCGACTACACAGGCGCGGTAGGAAGCATCTTTTACAGCGTC
Organism: Acidobacteria bacterium UBA7540; assembly: GCA_002478145.1. Next base: position 1,350 of record DLMI01000095.1, on the reverse strand, counting down.
TACGACGGCATCACCAACCCAATTGTCCCGCTTGCTCCCGGTTGCACACCAAAGAATGCGCTCACTGGCGCCTCGGGCGCATACGCCAACTCCAATCCCTCGGACCCCAGCCTCTACGCGCTCAAACAAAGCTGTTTCACCTTGCCCCTGCTGAGTCCCGGCGATCTCGGGGGCGCAATTCCCGCCGGCGACACTTTCGAGACCAACTTTACTACCGGACAGCGCAACATCTTCCGCCAAGCCTGGCAGAGGCGCGCCGATATCTCCTTTGTGAAGGTCACCCAGCTCACTGAGCGAGTCGCGCTGAAATACAGCTTCGATATCTTCAACGTGACCAACACCACCAGCTTTGACATCCCCATCGATGATGTTTCGCAGAATGCAGCCTACAATCAATTCCCGGTAGTGGGGACAACTCCATTGCCTGCTGGGTGCAGCACTCCCACTCCCACTAATGGTTTTTACAACTGTCCCTCGGGTCTGGGCGCCGTCAATAAAACCATCGGCAGCCCACGCCAAATACAGATGACGCTGCGGGTCGAGTTCTAGTTCACGCGTGAAAGACAGGTGGGGAGAAAAGCGGCCGCGGGTCACTCCTCCCCAATGTCCTCGTTCCAAGTCTCAGGGTTCAGGCGAATATACTCGCCCAACATCGACGCACACTCTTCCGAATCGAGGTCGATGACCTTTACGCCGAGCCGACGCAACCACTCCACGCCGCCTTGAAAGTTACGGCTTTCACCGACAACTAGCGTGCCAAAGCCAAACTGCCGCACCAGCCCGCTGCAATACCAGCAGGGCGCAAGCGTCGTGACCATGATGAGCTTGCGATAACTGCGCTGGCGTCCCGCATTGCGGAAGGCATCGGTTTCGCCGTGCAATGAAGGATCGCCGTTCTGTACGCGCCGGTTGTGGCCGGCGCCAAGAAGTTTGCCGCTCCCGTCAAAAATCGCGGCACCGATAGGAATGCCGCCCTCAGCCAGCCCTTGGCGGGCCTCTGCAATCGCCACCTCGAGCATGGCTGAGTAATCGGAACTTCGCATGGTCCTCGATTATATGGGGTGCAAGTCAAAGATCTGCCCTCGCATATTGCACCAGGCCCGTTCAACTGGAAGGATTTCCGAGTTGAGATCCTTACCCGGTCTCCCGTTGTGCTCCTGACGCATCTGCTTCCGTAGGCTCGACCGAACCAGATGCGTGCGGTTCCCGAGGCAGCTATACTCCATGCGCCATGAATCCACGAACGAAGCCACGCTCTCGATGCCCGGTGCTATTTTTGCGCCGCGGCATGCATGCTGGTCTCGGCTTTCCTTTTCGGGCAAGACCTGACCGTTCCCGTCTTCTCTCGCG
>DLMI01000013.1 GCA_002478145.1 Acidobacteria bacterium UBA7540 | reverse complement strand
CCACCTTCATCGGAATCAGCAAGGGCCGGCGTAGCGTGGCAGCCAAGCGGTTCCAGAAACCCATGACCGCGTCCATGGCTTCAACTTACCATTCTAGCCTACTTCTCTTCACTTGTCAAGAGACACCATGTCCGGGTAGTGTCCTAAAAGTGCGTTGCTACCTTGTTAGCTAACAGGTTAATCCAACAGAAGGGATAGAAGCCGGAATCGCCGAGGATATGTGGGACATCGCAGAGCTTGTCAGGAGTACTACAGTACTATTGCCCTGTTCCTAACCTACAGAGAAACTTGCTACATTTACTGTGCTGCTCTCATCGAGATGAGAGAGCTAAGGAGTTTGGCTATGGCTAATTCAGTTGTGAGTATCCTCGCCCAGATGCACCGCGAAGAGGAAGGCCAAGGCATGGTGGAGTATGTGTTGATTCTCGCCTTGGTTGCTCTCGCTGCCACCGCGGGAATGACTACGTTGGCAACCGCCATCAACAGTGCTTTCACCAAGATTGGGTCGCTCCTCAGTTCGTACGTTTAGTGGGTCCTGTGGTCCGGACGGCTCAATTGCACCTGCAGGTTCCCAGGGTCAGGTGGTTCGCCCACCGAGAACGGCAGGAGTGATTCTTGCTCGTTAGTCGGGCCGTCTGGCGGCTCGTAAACCCCAATAGGATACGCTAACACTCTGTCTCACAGAGGCGGCAACGCACACGCCCGCACCACCATCCTGCATCAACCGGATGAGCAACACCAAATTAGAGCACTAGCCATGTCCGCCTCACGCCTATGGGGTGGCCGGGATTCTGCGCCATTCCAGATAACTGCCGTTTTGGATGACGTCGCGTGGCAATCTCAGCGAAAACTCCCGCAGGCACTGGCTCAGGTGTGAAACTTCCGAAGGGTCCAACGCGTAGAAGGAGACCGTATCCGCACCCAGAATGACGTTGTGTCGGATCGTCCACTGACCGACCTGGACCCATTCCGCAGGCAGGCCCCCCACCTCTCCTGCATACCAATAATCGTAAAGGATCGCAATTCGCGCCCCGGCTTGTTTGGAAAGGCCGGCGATGTCCCTGGTGTGATAGTTATGCTCGCGTTTCAACGAAGTTACATCGCGGTTGGCCAATCCCCAAAGATCAAGGCAACGGATATCCGCCAGAAAGTTGACCGCGCCCACGTCATTCAGCGCGACGGTTGAGCCTTGGTAATACTGAAGGACGAAAGACCCCATTTGATACTGCTGTTCAAAGATGTTGGTGGTGCACTGTGGAAGAAGCCAGAGCAGCCGCGAGCCTTTCACGGCCAAAGGGAAGAAGAGCAGAAGCGCCAGCCCCCAGGCGGCAAGGTATTTGGGAGCCAGCTCCCGGCTGAAGGAGGTCCGAGCCGGCAGGTTGGGAGCCACGATAGGGAGTTGCGAGGCCAGGAAGAGCGCGCCCAGGGCGAAGAGATAGGCATCGTAACGGAACAGCGGACCGACCTGCATGAATTCCACGTGGGGAAATGCCGCCCCGAGCAAAATCGCGCCCATGACTTGGCGGCTATCAAAAACCCCGCGTCCCTTGCCACAGGCCAAGACATAAAAGAGGAGAACCGCAATCAAAAGCACGAACACGTGCAAGCCCTGGTAAAGATTGCCATATGCGTTAATCGCCAGAGAGAGGAATAAGCCACTCAAGGAGGTCAGGTCCGGCATCACGCCCTTCAAAAGAACGGAATTTGGAAACCAGAACCAGCCGTGCGACACCGAGATGATCCCATAAATGACCACGGGAAGAAATCCACAAACCCCGAAGGCGAGGGCGTAAAACCACCGCTTGCAGAGAAAAAGGAGGCCGCAGATGGCAAGGACCAAGAACATTCCCTCGAAACGCACGCCAGTAACCAGCGGCGCTAGCACGAGGAGCAGGATTGAATCGCGAGGGGCGGAGCTCGGCGCTTCACCGGAAAGCACCCGGGCTGCGAGAAAAGTCACAAGCATCGCAAGAACCGTCTGAAGGATTTGTTCCGTGCCTGCGAGGATCAGGGTGGGAAGCGGGATCAAAAAGACAATGGCCAGAAGCGCTGCGAGCTTCAGCGCCGCCGACAGCTTGTACCGGGTAAGGATGGCATAGGCTACCCACAAAACAAGAACCGCGAAGAACAGATTCCAGAGCAGAGGCGCAATCTGGCTTACTCCGAACAGGTAATACGTAAGACTTAAAAGGAGCGTCCACAAGATTGACGAGGAAGAAGAGGTGAATCCGTATCGAGTGACGCCCCAGACGCCATAGTGGGAGAAATTCCTGGCCATGGCCATGTGAATGTATGCGTCATCAAGCGCATAAACCAGATGCCCCTGGTTCTGGGTTAGGGAAATGGCTAAGATCAGCCAAACAAGGAGAGAGAGAATTAGGACCGATGCGTAAAGCGGCCAGTGCTCCAGCAGAGTTTTTTCAATCACCACTCCTCTTTCCAGCTTCCGCTTTTGCGTTTCCGGAATCACCCTCGAGGTCAGCGAGCAACGTCCGAACATCATTCTCGATCAAGTCCCGCACGTCCCGAAAATGGTCCCAGTCCAGGCCGTAAGGGTCGGGGATGTGCCACTGAATCAACCGCCCTTTGAAATCCGTTGGGACAGGACATGTCACCCCGTACCCCATCTCCACCACAACGTCCATCTCGGATATCGGCACGTCCCCCAGTCCTTTCGACCAGTGCCCGTCGAGCGTGATTCCCTTTTCGCGCAGGACTTCATGCGTGCCCTGGCTAATCACACCCAGCGGGCGCGATCCGGCGCTGAAAGCCCGAACTTTTCCCGCCCCGCGATGATTGACTAGCGCCTCCGCCATCTGGCTGCGGCAGGAGTTACCATAACAAACGAAAAGAACCTTGAGCATTGTCTGATTGAATCATTTCTCCATTGAGTCATTTAAAAAACCACTCATGTAACCAAGGGCTAAGGAAGGGGTCTGTTGCAATGATCCAATGGATCAATGATCCGATGGATCAATGATCGGATGGATCAATGATTAAATGAGTCAATGATTCAATTTCTTCCGGAAGTATTGATGGACCGTCTCGTCCTCTGTCAGTTCAGGATGGAACGTGGCGGCAAGGATGTTGTCCTGCTCGACCAGCACCGGCAGGCCATCGCAGCGCCCCAGCACCCGCACCCCTTCCCCCACCCGGCGGATGATCGGCGCCCGGATAAAGACCATCTCCAGGGGGCGGGCCGAGAGTTCGGGACATTCACCTAGGCGCACCGAACTGTCAACCTGCCTGCCGTAAGCGTTGCGTTCGATGGTGATGTCCAGAAGGCCCAAACGCTCCTGGGAGGGACTCAAAACTTCCTTCGCCAGCAGAATGGCGCCGGCGCACGTCCCGAACACAGGCTTGCCCGCCGTCACGAATTCCTTGATGGCCTCGCCCATGCCTTCGTTCGAGAAAAACTTCAGCATGGTGGTGCTCTCGCCGCCCGGCATGATCAAGCCGCCAACCTCAGCTAGCTCCGAGGCGTGTTTCACCAGCTTGTAAGGCGCGCCCAGGCGCTCCAGCATCTTGGCATGCATCGCAAAATCGCCTTGAATGGCAAGTACCCCAATGGGTTTGTGTCCGTTGTTCATATTCCGTCGATTGCAATCCCTTCATTGTTGGCGGCTGTGCGATTCAGCCGCCGTACGAATCAGCCGGATCATCCGAACGATTGTTCTACTTCCATCATCAATATTGGGAAAGTTATACTCGCAGGGAGTACAAATCCCTCCCCGCGCGTCCTCCCATGGGTATTCGCTATTATCTTTGCGAAGATCACCGTCATCGCATGCCGGTGCCAGCAGCTCTATTTCGCGAGCAAGGCGCCTTATCTCCGAAATCTCCCACCGTGCTATCCGGTTGTCATCATTGATTACCGCATAGAAATGACGCGCGATAATAGGAAGGTTACGCGCAACATAAGCGTGGCTCTTCCTTACCTTATCGTGTCCATTCACCCTGGTGAGATGTGCCTTGCATGTCTTTTCTGCTGCCATCTGGAGAAAGTGAAGACGGTGACACTTCTCGCCATTCGCCTGGACAAGCGCCTCACGGGCGCGAAGATCGGAAAGCGCCTGTATCGCGTAACTTCTCGCCCACTCTTCATCCGTCGCCGGCATGATCGCGCATCCTTTAACGTGCGAGCAATTCTTCGCCAATTGTCCAATCGTGATTTCCAAGACGAACTTTACCGGCGGTCTGGATGGACTTGTACTCAGTTGGCGATATCTCGATGATGATCGAGGGGTATTCGATACCGCGGGCCGGATCGGCAGTGAACGCGACCGGTTCAATGCCTCGTTCGATCGTCCCCTCGACTACCTCAAGAAGTTTGATGGGGTCGTTCGGATCCCGATCGTTAATTGGTTGTATGAGATAAATTCGCTTGAGGTTTGGCTCAACCTGAAAATGTGCATTTGCCAGACTCTTGGCCGTCTCCAGCTTGCTCTTTTTCATAACTCCTCCGAATTCTGCCAATATCATGACGTCGCTGATGGCGGACCGCGTCCATTCAATCTTCGTCATTTTGAGAACAGTTGTTCTTTCGCGGTCTGGTGTGAGACTGTGTCGCCCGCTGCCGCCTCATCCAACGCCTTCGCGAGTTTCTTCTTCACGTAGAACTCATACATGATGTCGTCCCACGTCGCATGATCTGGCAGCAGCTCGATCAGCTTCCTGGCCTCTTCCTTCGCTGCACCCATTTCAACCGGCCTCCCTACCTGCCTGATTCTAGCATTCTTTCCCGGAGCAACATCACCCGGCACGGGGCACACAACCGTACACCCCTACTGACTCCTGACTCCTGTCTCCTGACTTCTGCTCGCTACCACCCGCGCGTTTGCAGCAATTCTTTGGGGTCGAGTTTGGCGACGTCGAGGCCGCGCATGGCTTCGCCGACCTCGGCGGAGCATTCCGCCACCACTTGTGGCTCGTTGTAATGCGTGGTGGCGCGGACAATCGCTTTGGCGCGTTTATCAGGATCGGATGACTTGAAGATGCCCGAGCCGACAAACACCGCCTCGGCGCCGAGCTGCATCACGAGCGAGGCATCCGCGGGCGTGGCGATTCCACCCGCGCTGAAGTTGGGCACCGGCAACGTGCCGTGCTCGCTCACCCACTTCACCAGGTCGTAAGGCGCGCCGAGTTCTTTCGATTTCGCCATCAACTCTTCTTCCCGCAGCGTGGTGAGTAGCCGGATTTCGCTGGTGATGGCGCGCAGGTGGCGGACCGCCTCGACGATGTTGCCGGAGCCGGCCTCGCCCTTGGTGCGGATCATGGCCGCCCCCTCACCGATGCGCCGCAGCGCCTCGCCCAGATTTCGGGCGCCACAAACGAAAGGGACCTTGTACGGCCACTTATTGATGTGATGTTCCTCGTCGGCAGGCGTCAACACCTCGCTTTCGTCGATGTAATCGACGCCCACCGCTTCCAGCACCTGGGCCTCCGCGAAATGGCCGATGCGCGCTTTGGCCATCACCGGGATCGTCACCACCTCCATAATCTCCTTGATGATTTTGATGGAGGCCATGCGTGCCACTCCACCTTCCTTGCGGATGTCCGCGGGTACGCGTTCGAGCGCCATCACCGCCACCGCTCCAGCGTCCTCGGCGATCTTGGCCTGCTCGGCGGTCGTGACGTCCATGATGACGCCCCCTTTCAGCATTTCCGCCAAGCCGACTTTCAATTTCATTTGCTGATCGTATTCCCACATGGATGTACTCCTTAAGAAGCTTTCAGCTATCAGCTCTCAGCAAGCGCCCCGTGCCCCGCCGTTCCTGACTCCTTGCTGAGGGCTGAAAGCTGATGGCTGACGACTGTAAGAAGCTTTCAGCAATCAGCCCTCAGCTCTCAGCAAGCGTCCCCTGCCCCGCCGTTCCTGACTCCTCGCTGAGGGCTAAAGCTGGTGCCTGACGACTGTAAGAAGCTTTCAGCAGTCAGCCTTCAGCTCTCAGCAAGCGTCCCGTCCCCCGCCGTTCCTGACTCCTTGCTGACGGCTGTAAGCTGATAGCTGACGGCTGTTTTACACCAGCGCTACCCCGGCTCCCTCCGTGGAGCGCTTCCGGCCTGTCTTTGCCTTGCGGATTTCCGCCTTCAACAGGTCTCCAAGGATGGTGATTCCCTTTTCAATTTGCCCGTCCGTTGGGCCGCTGAAGCACAAACGTAAGGCGTTGTGCTTGGGGTTTTGGAAATAGAAATACCTCGAGGGCGCGAAGATCACGCCTCGCTCCCGCGCTTTCATCAAAAGTTCCGCGGTGTCGAGCTGTGGCGGCAACTCTGCCCAGACGGACATTCCACCTTCCGGAAAAACCAGCCGGACAGCTTCCGGAAAGTGGCGCGCGGCGGCTTTCCGCAGGACCTCCAGCTTGTGCTCGTATACCTTACAGGTGCGCCGAATCCACTTGTCGAGCCAGCCGCGTCTTCCCAGTTCCTCCAAGACCGCCTGACCTAACAAGTTGGTGTGGAGATCGGCCCGCTGTTTGGCCCAGCGCAGGCGATCGATCACACGGCGTGAAGCCGCGATCCAACCCACCCGCAGTCCCGGGAACCCGACTTTTGAAAAACTGTTCAGATGAATCACCAGCCCGGTGGTATCGAGAGCTTTCAAAGGGGGCAACTGCCGCCCACTGTAACGCAAGGCCCCGTAAATATCATCCTCGACGACAGGAACCTGGAAGCGCGCGGCAAGCTCCAGCAGCCTCTTGCGGGCCGCCAGCGGCATAGTGTAGCCCGTCGGGTTCTGAAAATTGGGGCTGGTCAGAATCAGCCTCACCTTGGTTTGCTCCAGCACCGCTGCCAGGAAATCCAGATCCATCCCTTCCGCCGTGACGGGAATGCCGATCAAGCGGGTGCTCGGCGACTCGAAGACATTCCAGAGTCCCGTATAAGTGGGGTTCTCCGAGACCACGGCATCACCGGGGGCAACCAGGGTGCGGCGGAGGAGATCAATCGACTGCTGGCACCCGTTCGTGATCACCAGTTCGTCCAGTTCCACAGGGATTCCGTCACGCTGCAAGCGCGCCCGCAAATAATTCTTGAGCGGCAGGTAGCCATCGCTTGAACCGTACTGGAGAACCCTCCCACCCTCGCGGCGGAGCACGGAGTCCGTGGCGCGCCGGACGAGGTCATGAGGCGTCATCTCATCGGCGCCATGCGCAGTCGCAAAGGAGATGACTCCCGCCTCATAAGCGCTGGCCATCAACCGTCCCAGGGAGTCGTCGCGCGGGTCCTCGGGAAAATAACTCTCCCAGAACACGTCGTTGCCTGCCGGACGCGGAGCGCGGACAGTGGATCGCAGCGTTTCCGCCATAGTCGTGACATACGTTCCCCGACCAACATTCCCCTGAATAAGTCCCTCCGCTTCCAGTTCGGCGTAGGCATTGCCGACGGTCGTGCGGTGTACGCCCAGGTGCTTCGCCAGCTCGCGGCTGGGTTCCAGCCGGTCTCCCGGCTTCAAGGCTCCGGAAACCATCCGCTCGCGCAATTGCTCGCGGATCTGAATATAAAGAGGCTTGGGCAAGCTGGAATCGAGAGTCACTAGCACGGCGACCGAATCTCCACTCTGAGGTTAACAGACCAAATTAGGCCATTTCCAGCCTATTGTAAAGAGCCAATTGAGCCAATGTGCGAACAGTCCAAGAGGGAGAGAATTGGGGGCTGGGGAGTAGTACTACTACGTTAAGTTA
>DLMI01000193.1 GCA_002478145.1 Acidobacteria bacterium UBA7540 | reverse complement strand
GCCTGCGCACGGGCAGCAAGGCCATGCTGACCGGCTCGATTGCGGGGCTGGGCAGCCAGTACGTGATTGGCCTGAAGGCAGTGAACTGCAACACGGGGGACGTGCTGGCGGAAGCGCAGGAGCAGGCTGCGGGGAAGGAAGCGGTGCTCAAGGCTCTGGACGCCGCGGCAGTCAGCTTGCGGAGCGAGCTGGGCGAGTCGCTCAGCTTGGTGCAGAAATACGCCACGCCGGTGGAGGAAGCGACCACGCCGTCGCTAGAGGCGCTGAAAGCCTACAGCCTGGGAGTAAAGACGGCCTATGCGAAAGAGGCGACAGCCGCCCTGCCCTTCTTCAAACGGGCGGCGGACCTCGATCCGAATTTTGCCATGGCCTACTCCTGGACGTCGGTGGTGTATAGGGACAACAACGAAATCGGGCGGGGGGCAGAATATGTTCGCAAGGCTTACGGCTTGCGGGAGAAAGTAAGCGAACGGGAGCGCTTTAATATCGAGGGGTTCTACTACCTGTTTGCGACGGGAGAGCTGGAGAAGGCGGCACAGACCTTCGAGCTGTGGCATCAGACCTACCCGAGAGACGACTTTCCTTCCAGAAATCTGGGAGTTGTTTCCTCCCTCCTGGGAAACTGGGACAAGGCATTGCAGGAATCACGCGAGGCGCTGCGCCTGGGGCCAAATATTGGGTACAACTATCTCAACCTCGGCGAGGCCTACACGACCTTCAATCGGCTGGATGAAGCGGAGGCGGTGTTCAAGCAGGCGGAGGAACGCAAGCTGGAGAGCGAGTGGCTGCTCCAGTACCGCTACCAGTTGGCTTTCCTGAAGGGCGATGCGGCGCAGATGCCGCAGTTGGTCTCAGCCGCCATGGGCAAGCCGGGCTCGGAAGACCTGCTGCTGGCCACGCAAGCGGACACGGAAGGTTGGTACGGCAAGCTGAAGAACGCGCGCGAGCTGACCCGGCGGGCGATGGATTCAGCCCAGCACAACGACGCCAAAGAGAGTGCGGCAGCCTATCAGGCAGCGGCAGCGCTGCGCGAGGTGGAAGCGGGAAACCGGGAGCAGGCGCGTGCCGAGGCCAAGGCGGCAGTGAAGCTGGCCCCGAACCGCGATGTGCGGGCGATAGCGGCGCTGGCCCTGGCGCGGGCAGGCGATACGGCAGGGGCGGAGAAGCTGGCGGCTGAACTCGACAAGACCTTCCCGCTGGACACGCTGGTCCAAAGATATTGGCTGCCCACCATCCGGGCGGGGGTCGCCCTGGAACGGAAAGACCCGAACCGGGCCATCGAACTATTGAAGGTGGCGAGCACGATCGAACTTAGTGCCCCAATGAACCTCACGATATTGCTGTGCCCCGCTTATTTGCGGGGACAAGCCTATCTCATGCTCCACGACGGCAACCCAGCGGCAGCAGAATTTCAGAAATTCATCGAGCACCGAGGACTGGTGGTGAACTTTCCCTGGGGCGCGCTGGCCCGGCTGGGACTGGCCCGTGCTTACGCCATGCAGGGCGACGCGGTCAAGGCCCGAGCCGCCTATCAGGATTTCCTCACGCTCTGGAAAGACGCCGACCCCGACATTCCCATCCTGAAGGAAGCCAAGGCGGAGTACGCAAAGCTGAAATAATCCCCAGCGCTCGGACCCGCGCTTCCAGGAACTCCTGCGCCGCATGAACTTCCCGCCGCAAGGTCGCTCTTCGCCATTGGCTCCCCCTTTTCTTACGTGCGCCATCGATTCGATTCCGTTCCGTACCCACGCAGTTGCGGAATCGGCTGGCATACATGACAACAAGGGAGAACAGCCCCTCCGACCGCCTCTGCCAGATTGGTGCCTGTGAAACGCCCATCCACACCTGAATCCAGCCCAAGAGGTGACCCACTCGATGGGAAGCCGACTTTTCATTCCCAATCCATTTTGTATGCGCGCAGGAGCCCTTGGAGGAATCTTGCTCTGCTGCCGGGACCACTTCACGGTCGGTCCAGCACGGAGAGGTTTTACTCCAGACAGGACTCCCGCGAACCCCTCACGGAACCAGCCCCCCGCGTGGAGCGTTCATTTCGAGTGGGAGACCATCTGACCAGAAGCAGTCCAACGCGCCGCGGAGCAATGGCTGACGAGTCCGGGTCGCAAGTTCTTTCCGTTTGGGCGTTCTGGTGACCCTGGCAAAACTAGTCAAGGGCCCACCCGACGTTAGGGTATGTGAGATTTCCAACTCGACCTCCGACAACGGCGAATTGCTTCGCTCCTTCGTCCGCAGCCGTTGCGCATCGCCACGGCTACCACACTGACAGATTGCAATCTGGTCAGGGTTGCGAAGCCGCTGATGGCGCGTATGCTGCATGAAAAGCACGAGATCTCGGAATTGTTCATCATGCATCTGCTTTCACGCAACATCCGATTCGAAGGAGACCTCGTCGATCAGCTTTTCAACTCCAGCGAGAAGCGTCTGGCTCGGATTCTCTTGCTGCTGGCTCATTTTGGGAAGGAAAGTAGAGCCGAAACTATCCATCCCAGAATCAATCAGGAAAACCTGGCGCAAATGGTCGGCACAACTCGGTCGCGGGTCAGTCATTTCATGAATAAGTTCAAGAAGCTGGGCTTTGTCGATTACGAAAGCATCGCCGGGGGTTTGACGGTTAACAGCAGCCTCTTGAGCGTGGTCCTGCACGACTAGTCTTGTGTAACCGCAATCGGTGTTACAGGCGCGCCAAGCCTGCCATGCTGAGCGATGTATCGCGGAGCGAATCATGTCGTTTGGATGGAGTGCTCTCAAAGGGAGGACCTTCGCTCATGCTCAGGAAGACAGCCACCGCATTGTGCCACTTTCTTACGTAACCAAGCACCAGTATCCATGTCAAACCCTCGGTAATTCCCTCGTTAGCGGGGGTCGTTGACGAAGACCCGGGTGAGACGATTTGGGACCCGAGGGCGGATATGTCGATCTGAACTGTCGATCTGAACTTGACACGAGAGGGCGGCAGGCGTATGGTTTTGCGCAGAGATACAGTTGAAATCGGAAATTCCGGCTTAGTTGTTGGGACAGAGGACAATGTAGCTTGAATCGGGTGTGAGAGGAGAAAGCCGTGCTTTGGACAATTTTCGTGATTTTGCTCGTGCTGTGGCTATTGGGACTGATCACTTCCTAGACCTTAGGTGGGTTCATCCACATTCTGTTGGTTTTGGCCATCGTTGTTCTTGTAATTAGGCTCGTTCAAGGCCGAAGAGTCATCTAATTGAGGTGACGTAAACATGAAACCGATCAGTTGGGTTGGGATTTTGTTAATCGTTCTGGGCGCATTGGTCCTCGCCTATCAAGGCATCAACTACACACGTCGGAAAAAAGTCCTCGATGTGGGATCGGTGCATCTTACCACAGAAACTCACGAGCGAATTCCCCTTCCTCCAATACTTGGAGGGTTGGGATTGGCTGGAGGGGTCGTCTTGCTGGTCATGGGGGCGAGGAACAAGTCATAGCCCGGACTAACCCTCATCCATGCTCCGCCCTCGTGGTACTTCCGGGTGCGCCATCAGAACCGTTCGGACCGAATCGACTAGTAAATACTGGCCGACTAACGAGGAGCTATTTCCTCGAACGCCGTTTGAACGTTTCAGGACAACTATGCGCCCAGTATGGAAGCGGTATCAGGAGGAAGGTGCGGCGGGGCCGAAGCCCCGCAGCGCCGGGGGGCGGTCCAACCGAGCGTACGCGGAGAGCTTGCGGCGAAAGGTGGTGAGACGGGTGCGGGAAGAGTACGGCGAGGCAGTCGGGGGGCGCTTCGGACAGACGCTGGCGGCGGTAGTGCGGCATAAAGTGTGCAAAGGGGTAAAGAAAGAGAGGGCGGCTAAGAACTATTGAAGTGATATAGGGCCTTTGGGGAAAGAACTCAAATCACCGAGGAGGTACTCTACACTCGCCGGTGACGCCACCATGAGCACCATCAGCCCGGTGTCGATTGCGGCCTTACCGAGTCGCCAGAGCCAGCACTTGCGGGGGTATGCCGCACTGCCAACCAGGCGCCGACGATAAAAATCCCACCTGGAAGCAACAGCAAAGCCACCACAGGCAAATATTTCCAACACTTCTTCACGATGGCCTCCGTCGCGACAGCTAGCGCCTCAGCGGTGAACTTGCCAGAGGCAATGGTCGCATCAATTGGCGTAACGCGTCATACAGGACGACATTACGGGTAAGAGCTGTCACACGGTCGGCAAACTCGATCCGTATCCGGTCCTGCTTGCTCAGTGCCCGGCGTGTTTGTCCTTTGACGAGATGGTCGAGCACAGACTTCTTGTTCTCCGGCCGGCGATCAAACGTAATGCATTAACTTGTTCAAAGCAGCGACTAATCCCAGAAGTCCAAGGCTATAGAGGATGGCGAGCACTGCCAGCCTGACCGCCAAAGAGGGAGAGTCTCGCTCATCCATGATGCCAAGATGTCCCTCACGGCCTCCTGGTGCAATGGCACGTTGGTACTAACCACCCCCATCACGAACCCTCGGATTGATTAAGAGGACGCACCGACCGATGAAATACTCTTTCAAATACTCGTCGAAAGTCAGTATGCACTTCTTGAAATCCTCGTTCATGTCGACTTAAGCCTGATTGGGAATGAAGCACTTCGCATCTTTCGTCGTTATGGCTGATCCGGCTTTCTTTCCTATCCCAGAAACTGATTGCGACTGCTTAAGTTCCATCTGGGACAACGAATGCGATGTGGCCCCGAAAGCCTTTCTCTTTTCGAAGCAGCGGGTCAATTTCGTTCTGAAGCGTCTGAATAAATTCTGTGACGCTATTCGGCTTGAGCCGCATGGTGATACTACGCGCAAACACGACATCTGTCTCCTTGCTGAAAGCGATGCGGATTCCGGGGCAAGGT
>DLMI01000118.1:36145-122832 GCA_002478145.1 Acidobacteria bacterium UBA7540 | reverse complement strand
TACGATGTACCCCGACTTCCCTACCCTTCCGGCTGCGGACATGATCGAGTCTTCGTAGCGCCGCCGTCTTGGCGGATTCTGCGATGCGAGCAAGATGCCGGCGTTACCCTTGAGCCGTCATTATATTTTGGAATCCTCTATAAGACTCGAACTCGCGGCTGGCACCCCCTTCATGATGGCGCACCCGCCCGAGAGGGTTTGCGGTCACCGAGCCAGCTTGGCATGCCAACTCGACATTGTTTTTTCCGAAACTTACGCGTTGCTAAGGGCAGCCGCTGCGAAGAACGATAAGCAGTATTCAGCAACTATTGGAGTTAACTCCTGTCAACGGCGTTTCTTGCATCTGTCAACACGAACCAGGGTTGGGGACTTTGCGCCTTTTCACCCCCCGTTGGGTTTGTCAACCGTCATTTTCCGCACTTCCTAATCTCATGATTTGTGAAGCAATTCCAGCCTCTGTCCAATTCAAAAATCGCTAAGCTGTTTTGTTCCTTCGGCTTGAATCCAACCTTGTGGAGTTCTTTGATCTTCTTGAGTTTGGCATGAGGCGTGCCCCTTTCAATGGTGCGAGGGACTTCGGGTCCTAGGAGCCCGTCATCAGACGGGTTGGGGGTTGGGGATACCGGAAATCGGACGAACCGGAATCTCTAACCCCCGTTAAATCTCAAGATCAAAGACAAGCCACCGAGTGTTCCCTTCGCGACCAGGGCTAACCCGACAGAGGCATATAGTGGTGGATATCACAAGTCTCTCTTTCCCGCTGTCTGAATGAAAGAGATATCCCCGGCCCTGCGTCCCAATTCCTTGAGGCGATGGAAAAAGACGTGCTCGTGGAAAAGCTAGCTGGGTGAAACTGCCAGCCTTCAAGATCGAGTCGTGAAGCTTTAGTGAACAATGTAGACTACAAACCGCGGCTCGTTTTTTGGGAGGTGACCAAGGGATGTAACCTGCGTTGCATTCACTGTCGTGCCACCGCTACAGAACTCTCATCACCAAATGACCTACCTATAACCAAAGCCCTGAACTTAATAAAGCAAGTCTCTCAGTCATTCCTACCAATCCTAGTTCTGAGCGGTGGCGAACCTCTTTTCCGGCACGACATCTTCGATCTTGCCAGCTATGCCGCATGCCTGGGGATTCGTGTGGCGCTGGCCACTAATGGCACCTTGGTAACAAAGCAGATGGCCCGCAAGATTTTGGATTCCGGTGTGCGGCGTGTTTCCATCAGTTTGGACGGTGCCGACGCTTCCACCCATGACGCGTTTCGCGGCATGCCCGGCGCCTTTGATGCCGCGCTGCGCGGTTTCCAAAACCTGCGCGAGTTGGGGATGTCACTCCAGATAAACATGACGATTGCCCGGCATAATGCGCATCAGCTCCCCGCCGTCCTGGAGCTGGCTAAGGAAATCGGAGCGGACGCGTT
Source organism: Acidobacteria bacterium UBA7540 (assembly GCA_002478145.1). Next base: position 121,409 of record DLMI01000118.1, on the reverse strand, counting down.
GCACACCTTCCTCCTGGTTCCGGTGGGGTGCGGCGTAGACATCGCCACCGAGCAGATGGTGCCGGCAGAGGAATACGAAGAGATTTTGAATTGGTTCTATGATCGCTCGCTCGAAGGCGGAATCGAGCTGAAAGCCACCTGCGCCCCTCATTATTTCCGGGTGATGCGGCAACGCCGTGCCGCAGAGCGGAGGGTGGCATCGAATGTTTCTAGGGAGGCTGGCGCGCCGGTCACGGGCGGAGAGAGAGATTCGATCGGCCCAACCGAGATAACGATGCCCGGCTCAACCGGCATCGCACTTCATCCGCACGCCGCCAAGCCCGGCCCTAGCCACCCCGAGGCTATGAATGCAATGACCAAGGGGTGCCTCGCCGGCACGGGGGTCTGCTTCATTTCGCACCAAGGGGAGGTTTATCCCTGCGGATATCTGCCGGTTCTGGCAGGAGACCTGAACAAGCAGTCTTTTGCCGAGATTTGGGAGAATGCCAGCGTTTTCCAGGAGCTGCGAAACACGGATAATTTGAAAGGGAAGTGCGGCTACTGCGAGTTTCGCAGCCTCTGCATGGGTTGCCGCGCTCGGGCCTTTGCTGCTACCGGCGACTACCTGGATGAAGAACCCTTCTGCGTTTACCAGCCGCGCAGCAAAAACTCCGAGTCGAACCTGCGGGAGGAAGTGAGCCATGTTTCAGTTCACTGATCTCGTGCGGGGCGGCGAAATGGTCCGCGAAGTAAAGCAAAAGTTCCCTGAGACCGAAGCGGTGTTTGAGAAATTCGGCCTTCGTCCCTCCTGCTATGACTGCTCGATTGAGATGGCCGCGCGCAAAGTCGGCGCATCCTTCGATGACTTGATGGTTGAAGTGAACAAGGCCATATACAAGAGTCGCGGCGTTACGGGCTGAAACGGGCTTCCTTCCTCTGCAATGTCCAGTCCAACTTCCATCCTTCATACTCCTGGCGCCTCTGTTCTTTCGTGGAGCGGGTGATTTGTTCCCCGCTGCTGTTCCACGCTATGGAACGCCGTTTCTCCAGGGCGGAACAGCGCCACTTATTTGGGACCGGGTGTCCAAAAGGCGATATACTCGTTTAGCAGCTTGCTGAAAGCCGTTCCAAGCGTGTCAGCCTGAGGTGCGCCGATCATCATGGCGGACCGAATGATTAGCTGTTTCGCCTAATCGACGACTGACGAGATTCTTCGTCGTCCGCCGCGCCAGACTCCTTAGAATGAAAGTCCGAATAAGTTTTTCAGCAAACTGCCAGAGGATGACTAATGGGTCGAAATGCCCTTAGTATCCGCGCGCGCGGCCTGGGTCGAAACCTTCTTCGGCCTATGGCGCTTTCGCTCTTGATGCTGGCCACCGGCCCCGGCGCTGCCCCGCAAAGCGCCAACCCGCCTGAGATACAGGGGCACGAGACCACACCTAAGACGTTTCTGGATCTGACGCCTGACGAGCTCGCCAAGGAGGTCCCCGAACTCAAGCATCTGGAGCCTGCGAAGAGCCAGGACATGTTGCCGCTGATCTTGGAGCGCGCGGGAGCCGCCGTCGCGGACTTTTTCGATAACTTCTCGAACACCACTTGTACGGAACACGTCATGTCCATGGTTGATACCCCGCTGAAGACGCTCGCGGAGCATTACGATGCCAAGTTCAATTATGTGGCTTTGGTTAAACCGGGGGCCGACAAGACTCGTCTCCAGGAGTATCGATCGGACCCCAAGGGCAAACTGGTCCCTTACCAGTCCCAAGAGGCGGTAGTCACCATCGGATTCGTTGATATGACCGTGCACTTTCATCCCGCCTACCAGCGTGACTCCCGCTTCCGCTACCTGGGGCGAGAGGTGGTGAACGGGCAGAACACCTACGTCGTCACCTTCGCCCAACGACCTGAGGTGGCGCGGCACATGGGGGGCGTCGAGTTCGAGCACAAGACTGCAATTGTTTTCACGCAGGGCGTGGCTTGGATCGACCCGGTGAGCTTCAGGATACTCCGTTTGCGGACCGACATCCAAAAACCGGAATTGAACGTCGGCTTGCAGCGGGAGACCACTGAAGTCGAGTACTCCGAAGTGACTTTCAAGCAGGGCGGCATGACGCTGTGGCTGCCGCGTGAGGTGACAGTGAGTGGGCAACTGAACAAGTACAAGTTCCACAACCGCCACAGCTACTCGGACTACCGGCTCTTCGTGGTCCAGACCGAGGACAAACAGAAGAGCCCTTGACACGGTTGAGCAAGGCAATTCTCAGAGGATGACTAATGGGTGGTAATGCCCTTAGTATCCGCGCGCGCGGCCTGGGTCGAAGCTTTCTTCGGTCTGTGGCGCTTTCATTCTTTATGCTGGCCAGCGGCCCCGGCTCTGCCCCGCAAAGCGCCAACCCGCCTGAGGTACAGGGGCACGAGACCACACCCAAGTTCCAGATTCGCGCCGAACGCAACCTAGTCATAGTGCGGGTGGTGGTGCGCGACGCGAGAGGGCGGACGGTCGACGATCTCCACAAAGAAGACTTCCGGCTGTTCGACGACGGAAAGGCTCAGGAGATCACGAGCTTTGCCGTTGAGGTTTCCAAACCAATGCCGGAAGCGGCGCAAGCTCAACCTGCGCCGGCCGCCCCAACGAGCACTACAGCCGTAGCTCCGCTGCCTCCCGCCACCGCCGTTGCCCAGCGTTTCGTCGCTCTCTTTTTCGACGATCTGCACTCTAAAGTCGAGGGGATTGCGCGGACACGCGTCGCCGCCTGGCGCTACGTGTCGACCACCGTTCGGCCTCAAGACCGCGTGGCAGTCCTCACCGCGACCGGCAAGGACCAGCTCGACTTCACGAATGACCGGGGGAAACTCCACGAAGCCTTGTTCCGTCTGGCGCCCCGGCCGCGTTCCTCGAATGGTTGTCCCGAGATTGACGACTACGAAGCTTACCTGGTCGATAAAGTGGGCTCCCCTGACGCGCTTGCCGTTTTGCACACGGATGCCATCCGATGTGATTGTTTATTCACCAGCACCACGACTGACGCGACGACGGAGCGTTCCGTCTTCAACGAGGGGGCTGGCGGTGGCGACCCATGCGCGGTGCCGGCAATGCGGAACGCGGAATTCGCGGCCGCCGAGGTTTGGTCCGAAGCGGAGATGCGGTCGCAGTATTCCTTGCAAGCGATAGAAAAATCTGTTCGCCGCCTGGCTGCCATGCCGGGCCAGCGCAGCTTGGTGCTGGTCTCCCCAGGCTTCCTGACAGAGACGCAGAACGATAAAATAGACGCGATCATTAACCGTGCTTTGCAGCAGGACGTAGTCATCAGTGCCATCGACGCTGTCGGGCTCGAAGCGCGAATCCCACATGAGATAACAAACGCGGGCCGTCCCGACATGGAGGCGCGCAAGACCATGCTGATAAACGCGGGTGTCGTGGCCTCCGGCGACGTGCTCGCCAGCCTGAGTTCCGGCACGGGCGGCGTCTTTTTCCACAACAGCAACGATTTCGACGATGGCTTCCGGCAGGCCGCGGCAGTTCCCGAGGTCTGCTACGTGCTGAGTTTCTCGCCGCAGAACGTCAAGCTGAATGGGAAATTTCACTCTCTCAAGGTAACCCTAAACACCCACGAACCCTTCACTGTCCAGGCACGCCGCGGCTACTTTGCCTCTGAAACAGCGCTGGCAGGGCAGGCGCCAAGCGCAGATGAACTCCAGAAAGTGGTCTTCTCTCTTGAGGAGCACTATGAGTTGCCGGCGGAAGTAAGCGCGAAAGTGGAGAAACTGAACGACCAGAAGTCAACGATGACCGTGTTCATTCACGTGGACATCGCCTCGCTACGCTACCGCAAGGAAGCCGACCGCAGCGTGAACACGCTGATTTTCGACACGGCCCTCTTCGATCGCGATGGGAAGTATGTAACCGGCAAAGAAGGTTCGCTGGAGCTCCACCTTAAGGATGGGACCTTGGAGAAATTCTCCAAGTCCGGCATTAACGCCAAGACCAGCTTCGAGGTGGGGCCGGGAACCTACCGGGTGCGCGAGGTGGTGCGAGATAGCGAGTCCACAGGCATGTCGGCGTTGAACTGCGACGTGCAGGTGCCGGGCGCCTCGCGGTAAGGCTTGAATAAGAAGCCTTGGTGGAAACAATGGACGGCTTCGGGGTTGCGGTCAGCAGGAAGGGGGAATATCATTTCAGGCTTCTCCTTGGCAGTTCGAAGCCAAGGGGGTGGTTACAATGCTTCCACGAAGGGGCACGCTGATGAATTCGATACGCTTCCGCCTGTCAATACTGGTCTTCGAAATTGCTGCATTGGGCGTGGCTGCTTTGCCGACACAGTCTCGACCGACCATCACCCTTATAGTCGATGCAACCCAAGCACCGGAGAAGATGCTCCACACGCGCATGGTCATGCCGGTGAAGCCTGGGCCGCTCACGCTTTATTACCCCAAATGGATTCCCGGCGCGCACGGGCCAGCGGGGCCCGTCGGCAGCGTGGCCGGACTGAAGTTCATGGCGAACGGCAAAGCGATTCCCTGGCGACGCGATCTGCTTGACGTGTTCACCTTCCACCTGGATGTGCCCGAGGGTGCGGATAGCCTCGAGGCGGAATTCGACCACATCGAGCCCGGGGGAGGCGGTCTTGGCTTCGGTGGTTCCGCCACCGACAAGCTGGTGATTCTCAGTTGGAACCAAAACGTGCTGTATCCCGCGGGAGTCTCCGCCGAGGAGATCACCTACAGGCCAACGCTGCGCCTGCCTCAAGGGTGGAAGTTCGGAACCGCACTGCCGCAAGAGAGTGTTGCGGGCAATGAGATCACCTTCAAGCCGGTTTCTCTGGATCGCTTGGTAGACTCGCCGGTGATTGCCGGCGAATACTTTCGCGCCGTGGACGTGACACCGCCCGGCGAGCCCATCCGGCACGAGATTGACATGGTGGCCGACAGCGAGGCGGCGCTCGAAATGAGCCCGGAGGTGCAGAAGGACTTCACGAACCTGGTGACGGAGACCGGCAAACTCTTTGGCGCGCGGCATTACCGCGACTACCACTTCCTGCTGACCTTGAGCAATCACGTGGCGCATTTCGGCCTCGAGCACCATGAGTCCAATGACAGCCGCACCGATGAGCGCGTCCTGCTCATGCCGCAGGGGAAGCGCCGGCTGGGAGGCCTCCTCTCGCACGAATTCGTCCACTCCTGGAACGGCAAGTTCCGCCGCCCGGCCGACCTGAGTACTCCCGATTTCGAGGCGCCGATGAAGACCGATCTGCTGTGGGTCTACGAGGGTCTCACCGACTTCCTGGGCAATCTCCTAGCCGCCCGCAGTGGACTGTCGACCCCTGAGCAGTACCGCGAAAGTCTTGCCAGCACCGCGGCAGATCTGGGTCCGGGCCGCCCTGGACGGACTTGGCGGCCTCTCCAAGACACCGCAGACGCGGTGCCCGGCCTTGCCTTCGGCCGGGGCGGTTGGAGCGACTGGCGGCGCGGCGCCGACTATTACCCCGAAGGCGAGCTGCTGTGGCTCGAGGTTGACACCCTCATCCACGACCAGAGCCACGGCCAGAAATCCTTCGAGGATTTCTGCCGTCTCTTTTACGCCGGTCCGAACAATGGCCCCGAGCTCAAGCCCTACACCTTCCAGGAACTGGTTCGCTCCCTCAACCAAGTCGTGCCGTACGACTGGGCAAGCTTCTTCCGGGAGCGCTTGACTTCAACCTCGCCCGAGGCCCCGGTGGGCGGGATTCAAGCCGGCGGATGGAAGGTGGAGTATTCGGAAAAGCCGCCGGAAGGCGCCGGTCGCGGTCCCTTCGGCGAAGGGGTGGCCGCTGTCTACTCCATCGGCTTGCGCCTCAGCAATGACGGCGCCGTGCAGGACTCGATTGTCGGCGGCCTCGCCTATAAGGCAGGGATCACGTCGGGCATGCGCGTGGTGGCAGTGAACGATCGCGCCTTCACGCCCGATCTGCTCCGCGACGCCTTGAAGGCCGGCAAGAACAGCCCTCAGCCTATTCGCTTGCTGGTGCTGAACGACGATTACTACACGACGTGTACCATTGACTATCACGGCGGCGAACGCTATCCGCACCTTGTCCGCGAGGAGAGCAAGGCGGACCTGCTCGACGAGCTTGCCAAGCCGCTTGCAGAGCATAAATAGCCGGTGGCAAAGCGCTCGCGCTTATCGCACACGGCGGTGCGTTGGCTCGGAGAGTTTTTGAGTGGGTGTAGCGCAGGGCCCGCTCTCCGGCCCCTTCGCTCTGCTCAGGGCAGGCTCTGCGGCTTTTCAAGTGTTTCCCGCCGCGCAGATCATGGCCTTCGATCCCGCAGGGCGGGATGGCAGTGGGGCCTGGAGCCGGAGGGCGTTTAAGAGGAAATCGCCACCGGAAAGGCGCGCGCAGGCACCGCGTTGGGTGTGCACGACACGTGAGCTACCATTAAACGTCTGCACCGAAAAGAGGACTGCATATGGTTATCAACGATCCTCGGGTGAAGGTTTGTAGCAGCGGAGAGGATGCGGAGTTATTCATCCCACCGCACCTGGACCTGGATGTGTATCCGGGATGGCTAAGACAGCGAGCGCTGGAACGCATCCCGGAGTACAAGGATGCCTGGCCGAATTCGGACTCGGACGCGGTAAGCAGGCTGATAGAAAAAATCGACGCTTGGGACTGGCTCGACCACTGGGGGACCGCCATTTACGGCGGAAAGGAATACCTGGTCTCGGAGCCTTATCACATGAACCGAGAGAGAATTGACCAGCTTCTTCGCTTCTGCAACGGATTGAATCTTGCGTTTAACATCCAGGCGTCCGGCCACCACTATCCCACTCAGACAATGCGGGTTTTCGTCTGGCCAAAGGAGTGGACCGAGGGGGACGATTTCCTCCAAGAAAAAGAAGGCTACGCGGACGGTCGTCCGTCGGGCGACGACTGCCTAGCCCTATCCGGCAAGACTTCCCCACGCCGGGTCCCTGACCGCGCTGGCAGGACTGCCGATGTCGCCCGAGAAGAAGAAGCCGCGTTTGCCCGGGAAGAAGACCTCAGGGACTATCTAGCGGGAAATCTCCACGTCTTGGAACGTGGCATGACGTTATGGCCTGTCGGGCGAGGTCAAAGGGCACTCGAATTTACTGTCGACGCCAGGCACCGAAGAATTGACATCCTTGCCAGGGATGCCAGCGGGATCCCTACGGTGATCGAAACGAAGGTCCACAAAGGGCACGAAAGGACGGTGGGTCAGGTCCTGTATTACCAGGAGCGTGTTCGAGAGAAATTGAACGTGGAAAAGGTGCGCGTTCTAATTGTGGCGAAGCAGATCAGCGCAGAGCTGAGGGCTGCCACCGCTAGGCTGCCAGACGTAGCCCTTTTAGAATACAGCCGCACGATCGACCTCAGGAAACTTTAGGCCTTGAGGGTACTGGCACGCGGGCTCGGTGACCCGGGCAGTGAGCCGAGCGCAAGACCAAGCACGAGCAGGAGGGTCTCTTCTAGAACCGGGCGGGGCGCGTGGGCCAATCGCAGCACTCGTCGGTGGTGAGGATGCGAATGCTGAGGATGCGAATCTGGACATTGTGGGAAAAATCGTGATATAAGCTTTCTATGAGTTCGGGAGCATATCTCTTGTTCCGCAGAGGTCGCGCTGCCTATACGGGTCGCTCCGACTCGAACGTCGAGCGGCGCGCCCGTGCCTCAGTTAACGAGGGGAATTACGACACGAATTACAGTGTTTATTTCACGTCGTCTCCCCGTCGGGCTTACATTCAGGAGTGCCGACTCTTTCACCGGCATAAGCCATCCGACAACTCGATTCACCCGCGAGTTCCTGTGGGGGCCAACTGGCGTTGCCCCATAAAAAGCTGCCCCTGGTCGTAGTGGGCCACCCGCCAAGAGCGAGCAAGAGGAGCCTTTTTGATTGCTCGTCGCGGGAGCAGCAGAGTGAAAGGCGAAGGTGAGCAATGTTTCTCGGAGGGTGCTGGAGGTAAGGTTCTTGGCTGCTATCGTAGTCTGCAACCTCGCTCTCGACGTTGGGCCGCGGAAGCTCGTGGTCTTCAGGGTTGATCGTAAGGACCTTCCCCACTTAACTTTCTCGTGGGGCAATCCAAGCGGTGAGGTAGATGTTCACCTAACACCAGTGTCCCCCAAAGTTGGGAACGATCGTGAGTCGATTCTGAAGATGCAGGAGTCTGAGCTAAAGGTTAGGTTCGGCGATTTGCTCAAACAGGTCTGGGAGCATGCCCGGAAGAGCCGTGTTCAAATGATTTGGGGCGTGCAGCCGAAATGGCTGGCGGAGCACGGATACGTTCTCCTCGGCCCGAAAGACGAGCCTGTCATCGCGTGGTTGCAGGGCGCACTGCCTAAGAAACGGGGAAAGTACAGACTGGACGAGACCCGCTTCAAGCAGTTCCCCAAGGTGGCGCGATACCGTCCGACGGCTCGACGCTTCGAATTACTGGGGCAACAGGGCCAGATTTACGCTTGGTGCCGCAAAGGACCTGATCGTGGGCGTGCGCTCGCATTACAAGCTCTCCACTGCGGCTTCACCTCCCCAACGTGGTTAGCGCTTGATTTCGCCGACATATCTAGACTGTACAGGCCTTTCATCGGCCTCCTACGAAAGTGGTTTGCGAACTTGGCTCCCGGAGCTCGGGACAAAATACACGACGCGCTTCAGCTGCGTGAACTTGGTTTCCAGCGCCACCCGGCGATCCTTCCTAACAAAGGGCTCCGGAAGGGCACGACCTTAACCCCTCCCCTCCCCTAGAATTTGAGGCAGAACCTGACTCATTTGCACCAAGTTCCAAACCTCAAGACTTGCAGGGCGGAGGCTAGGGCTTGTCAAACTGCTCATGATAGCGCTAGCCTCTGTTCGGGTTTTCCGGACGGCACAGCCGGGACCAGGAGCCACATCACCCCAATCCGCAGCCGTCTCATCATTATTCCTTCACGCTTTGCACCGCCTCGGCATAGTTCAGTACGCGTCCGCCATGTTCCTTCTGATAGGTCTCTGCCTCCGCGCGCGTCTTAAACGCCACCAGCGTGGGGAGGCAGCGGTCGTAGTCGCGTACAGAAACGCCCTGGGGTTGCCGCTGGACGGCTGCGCCGTGCATCGCACAGTATTCGATGTTCCCGCCCTCGTCGTAGTAGGCGGTGTCGGCGGGGATTGACTCGCCGGAATTCAAATCCGTAGCCCAGACCTTCTGAACTTTGCCGGGATGATTTATCGCGTAGTGCATCCCGCAACGAGGGCAGCAAGCGCGTTCCGTGTGACCATTCGTCTCGACGAGAAAAGACATTCCGCCATGAATGGCGCGGCCGCAGATGTTGCAGACGTTCGGGTTGGGCCTTGTCTCATAGCGATAGGCGAAGTAGCTTGCAAGGCCGATAGCCGCGAGAGCCAGAAGCGTGACAAGCGTCTCCCTCAGTTTCATGGTTTCTTCCCCTCCGAGGAGAAAGGGAGGAAATTGGGTCTTCGCCCTCTCCCCCGGGGCTGATCTTTACCCACATCTTCGGCTGGACACGGGCAGCCGATGTAGGAAATACAGCCCTCTCCCTTGGGGAGAGGGTGGCGATCCCGCAGTCGCGGGAGAGCCAGGTGAGGGGTTACTTCGTCATGTTCGCCCATTTGATCCCTCCTCAGCGTGCAACCGACCCCTCACCCGTCCCGCTCCGGCTGGTGAAAGCGCCGGTAGCAGGACACCCTCTACCCAAGGGAGAGGGCTACGATTCTGACGCTTCGCATGTGACTTCGGAGACATTCTTATCTCAGGCTCGGTTTCACTTCAAAGTTCCATTTCCATATAGCATAAATGGCCGGGTAAACGACCAGCTCCAGGATGAATGACGTAAAGATGCCACCGATCATGGGGGCGGCGATGCGCTTCATGACGTCCGAGCCCGTCCCCGTGGACCACATGATGGGAAGAAGCCCCAGAAACATGCACGCCACGGTCATCACTTTGGGCCGCACGCGCTTCACAGCCCCATACAGAATGGCCTCCTTCAGGTCTTGCCAGCTTTTGAGCCGCCCCTCCCTCTGCCATTCATGATAAGCCAAATCGAGGTAGAGCAGCATGAAAACCCCGGTCTCTGCATCCACTCCCATCAAGGCGATCAGCCCCACCCATACTGCGATGCTCATGTTGTAACCCAACCAATGCAACAGCCAGATAGCCCCGACGGCGGAAAAGGGAACGGCCAGGAAGACGATCATGGTTTTTACAACAGACTTGGTGTTGAGATAAAGCAGCAGGAACACGATGAAGATCGTGATGGGGACAACCAGGGTCAGGCGTTGGCGGACGCGTTGGAGGTACTCATACTGACCGCTCCAGCTCAGGCTGTAACCAGCGGGCAAATGCGATTCCACCTTCTCATGAACGACGCGGCGGGCCTCGTCCACGTAGCTGCCCAGGTCGCGCCCGGCCACATCCACGTACACGTAACCGCTGAGCAGGCCGTTTTCGTCGCGGATCATTCCAGGGCCTTCAACCATGCGGATGTCCGCGAGCTGGGCCATCGGAATCTGCGCTCCCGAGGGAGTTGAAACCAACACGCGTTCGAGGGCCTCCACGTTGCTGCGGAAATCGCGGAAATAGCGAATGTTTACGCCGTAGCGCTCACGACCTTCGACGGTGGTGGTGACATCCTCCCCGCCTACGGCCGACATGATGTATCCCTGTACGTCATCGACGGTGAGCCCGTAACGAGCCAATTCTTCGCGTTTCAGATCGAAGTCCAGGAAATACCCTCCGCTTGTCCGCTCGGCGTACACGCTGCGCGTGCCCGGAACCTGCGCCAGGACTCGCTCAATTTCCTGCCCGATGGATTGAATCTCGTTCAGGTCTGAGCCGAAGACCTTCACGCCCACCGGAGTTCGCACTCCGGTGGTAAGCATGTCGATGCGATTGCGGATGGGCATGGTCCAGGCATTGGTGGTTCCCGGGATTCTGAGCGCCTGATCCATTTCGTCGACCAGTTCCTCCTGGCTGATGTGGTCCGGCCAGGTGTGGCGTAAGATTCTCTTCAACCATTCCGGGGCCCAAGGGGAATACCAGCGCTGTTCCGGCCGCCACCGGTCTTCTGGTTTCAGGACAACGGTGGTCTCCATCATCGATAACGGAGCGGGGTCGGTGGAGGTTTCCGCACGACCCGCCTTGCCGAAAACCCGCTCGACTTCCGGAAAGCTCTTCAGTACTCGGTCCTGAATCTGCAAGAGGCGCTGTGCTTCGGTCACAGAGATTCCGGGCAGGGTGGTTGGCATGTAGAGGAGCGTGCCTTCGTTCAAGGGCGGCATGAATTCAGACCCCAGGCGATTGAAGACCGGCACGGTCACAACCACGATGGCGACTGCGGCCGGGATCACAGCCCACCTGAAGCGCAGCGCCATCTCGGCAACCGGGTGATACACCTTCATCAGGAGGTGGCTGATGGGATGCTTCTCCTCCCTGTGAATCTTTCCCACCAGAACGGCGTTGACCATCCGGGCAAGGAAACGCGGGCGGAAATTAAAGCTGTTGGCGTGCGTGAAAAGCAGGCGCATGGCCGGGTCGAGGGTGATGGCGAGGACGGCGGCGATGGCCATGCAGAAGTTCTTGGTGAATGCCAAGGGCTTGAAGAGCCGGCCCTCCTGCGCCTCCAACGTAAAAATCGGCATGAACGAGACGGCAATCACCAGTAACGAGAAAAAACTCGCTCCTCCAACTTCCTTCACAGCTTCCACAACTACTTCGTGATAGTCTCGTTTCCTCCCTTGCGCGTCCCACTCCTCCAGCTTCTTGTGGGTCTGCTCGACCACTACGACTGCCGCATCCACCATGGCGCCGATGGCAATGGCGATCCCGCCCAGGGACATGATGTTGGACGTGACGCCGACCAGCTTCATGGGAATAAACGAAATCAGCACGGTGATGGGGATGGTGAGGATCGGAATCAGGGCGCTGGGGATGTGCCACAGAAAGATCAGGATTACGATGCTGACAATGGAGATTTCCTCGATCAGCGTGTGCTCGAGCGTATCGATTGACCGGAGGATCAGGTCGGAGCGGTCGTAAGTGGTTACGAGTTTGACGCCGGGAGGAAGCGCAGGACGAATCTCGTCCAGCTTCGCTTTTATGCGCTCGATCACCTTGAGCGCATTCTCCCCATGGCGCATGACGACCACGCCACCCACCACGTCGCCTTTGCCGTCCAGGTCGGCGACCCCGCGCCGAATGTCGGGGCCTAAGGTGACTTGCCCAATGTCCTTCACGGTTACAGGCGTGCCCGTCATGGGATTGACTCCCACCACGATCCGGTCCAGATCCGCGAGCGAACGCGCGTAGCCGCGGCCGCGCACCATGAACTCACGGTTTGAGAATTCGACGAGCCGCCCACCCACATCATTGTTGCCGTGCCGTACTGCCTCTGTGACTCTCTCCAGTGGGATTCGGTAGGCGGCGAGCGCATTCGGGTCAACCTGAATCTGGTACTGGCGGACCAAACCGCCAATCGGAGCTACTTCCGCGACGCCCGGAACGCTTTGCAGGTAGTAGCGCAGATACCAATCCTGGAACGACCGCAACGCTTCGGTACTGTATCGGCCGGTATTGTCCACCAGCGCGTACTGGAAAACCCAGCCGATCGAGGTGGCGTCCGGACCCAACTCCACCTGCACACCCGGGGGCAAACGAGGCGTGATCTTGGAGAGGTATTCCAGGGTGCGGGACCGCGCCCAGTAGATATCCGTGCCTTCCTCGAAGATGATGTAAACGTAGGAGTATCCGAAGTCTGAAAAGCCTCTGATGTCCTTCACCTTCGGGGCGCCGAGCATGGCAGTGGTAATCGGATAGGTAACCTGGTCTTCCATGATGTCCGGGCTACGGTCCCAGCGCGAATAAATAATTACCTGCGTGTCCGAAAGGTCCGGAATGGCATCGAGCGGAACGTTATGGAGTGACCACCAACCCACCAGGACGGCAACTCCCACAAACAGGAACACCACAAACTTGTTTTTCGCGCAGAACTCAATAATGCGGTTGATCATGGCTTTTTCCCTTGTGACTGCATCCCCGGCATGCCCGCCATTCCTTCTATGGACTGGCGGAGATTACTTTCGGAGTCGATCAAGAAGTTCGCGCGTGTGACCACGCGTTCGCCGGCTCGAAGACCGCTCAGGATGGCGAGGTAATCCTGCGTGCGTTCACCGACCTTCACTTCACGCGGGGCGAACGCGCCTTTGCCGAGGTCCACGAAAACCACCTGACGCGTGCCGGAGTTAAGGACGGAATCAACGGGCACGGTCAGTTGCCGGCCAAAAGACTTGTGCAATTCAACGTTTACAAACATTCCGGGTTTTAGCTTCAATTCGGGATTAGGAAATTCCATGCGTACTGTCCCGGTTCGCGTATCTGTCTTGACTTCGGGATTGACAAAAACAAGCCGGCCCTTCCAGGAGACTCCGGGCAGGGATTCTGTCGTCAAAGTTGCTTCCTGGCCCAGACTGATTGCGGGCATCTCAAATTCGTAAACATCTGCCTGCACCCAGACCCTGCTGAGGTCCACCAGCTTGTAGAGTTCTGTGTCTGGAGTCACATATTGATTGGGGTATGCCTTGCGTTCCATGACGTAGCCGGAGGCGGGCGCGTAAAACGTGATCTCGTGTTGAGCCTTGCCCGTTTCTTCCAATTGTCCGATTTGTGCATCGGTCAAATCCCAAAGCGCAAGCCGGTGGCGCGCAGCCTCCAGCAAGGATTCGGACCCCGACGAAACCTCCAGCAAAGGGCTTTTCGCAAGTGATTTGCGGGCTCGAAGCGCCAGCAGATACTCCTGCTCGGTGGCGAGCAGGTCGGGGCTGTAAATTGTGAACAGCGGTTCTCCCTTTTTGACGGGCTGCCACGTGTAATCCACGAAGACTTCCTGGATCCAGCCGTTGACCTTCACGTGCACGTCGGCCAACCGCGTTTCGTCAATGGCAACCTGGCCCACTGTCCGGATCGTCTTTTCCACCGGGCGATAATCCGCCACGGCTGTGGTGACTCCCATGAGCTGCTGGCGGGCTGGGCTAATTTGAACCGCGCCGGGCGGCAACGTCCCCACGGCAGTAGTCTGCGGCTCGTCGGCGTAGACCGCGACCAGCTTCATCCCGCAATCCGGCGCAATGCCCGGTTTGTTGGACTTGTACCAGGGATGCATGGGGTCTTCGTAGTAAAGGATCTTCCGGCCGCTGGAATCCGTGGTTGGCGCCAGCGAGGCTGGAGAACTCGGTCGCGGGTTCAGAAGACTGGCCAGCTTTTCACGCGCGGGTCGCCAGACAAAGCTCAGGGCCACAATCAAACTGACCAGGCCCGCGCCGGCCAGGAATGCGGTAATTCTGCTTCCAGTCTCTCTTGTTTTTTCCATAGTTCACCTCTTCGTTCTGAAGGCCGTCAGCTATCAGCCGTCAGCTTTCAGCAAACCGTCGTGGGTGGGGAGTTCGCTGAAGGCTGAGAGCTGATAGCTGACAGCCGTTCTTACTGAACCAGATTCAGGGCTGTAAGCTCTTCCAGACGAGCCAGCGCCTTCTCGTGATTGGCGATTTGTTGCTTGGTGCTCAGTTCATAATCGAGGACCGTCGTGAAGTTGCTGAGCACGTTCAGGAAATCCACGGCCCCGGTTTCATAGCCGGAAATTGAGGATTCCAGGGCCAGCGAAGACTGAGGGACAATCCCTTGCGAGTAGAGCTTCAGAAGCTGTTCGGAAGCTTGCACGTCCAAGAACTCCTGTTTGACGCGGTAGCGGAGCATCGTCAGGGCATTGGCTTCCATCTGCCGGGACGACTCCAGATTCGCAGCCGCTTCCGCGATGGCCATGGCCTGCTTTCTGTGGCGGAAAATCGGCAGCGAAGTGGAGAGGGTAATGCCATACATGTCCGGCAGGCGGTCGCGTTGCATGTAGGCGTAACCGACGCTGAAGTCCGGACGGACCTCTCTCTTCGCCAGGTCCACCAACAGGCGGTTTTCTTCCACCATCGTCCGTTGCTGTTTGAGAACCGGATAATTCGCTTGGGCAGCGGCCTGCAGTTCATCGAGCGGAGAGCTGAGGTTGCTGGGGCTGACCTCCCCGCGCGTATCTATGGGCGTTTCCACCGGGAGGTTTCGGAGGCTGTTAAGCTGCGCCTGGAAGGTCTGTCGCGCTTGCTCGAGCACGGTCTGCCGCTCGATGAGCCGCGTCAGTTCCACCTGCGCCTTTAGAACATCCTGTTGTACTGCTTTGCCAACGGAGTAACGGATTTCGGCAATCTTCTCGAACTTTTCCAGAAGCTCGCGGTCCTTGCGAAGGGTGGCAAGACTCTGGTCGGTGAACCAGAGGTCGAAATAGGCCTGCTTCACTTCCGCCCCGATGCGCCGCCACACAGCTTCGTAGGCCAGAGTTTCCGCGTCCGCATCGCGTGAGGCGATTCCGGTCCGAAGGCGCGTCTTGCCGGGATAGGGAATCTCCTGCTCGGCCATGATCTGGCGGGCGCTGGAAGGGTCGCCCGCCATGACCGTAAACGGTGGAAGGACATTGCCGCTGTAGCTCACGGAAAGCTTGGGGTCAGGCCAGGCGCCAGCCTGCGGAACTCGCGCGCGCTTGGCTTGAACAGCGCGCTTGGCTGCCTGAATTTCCGGGTTGCGGTCCATTGCTTCCTGAGCCAACGCCGTAGGGCTGGCAGCTCCTTTGGGCTCGGCAGGCACGCTACTTGGTCCTTGAGATTGTGAAAAAAGGCGCGGTGGCGCACAGAGAAAGATCAGAAAGATGATCCAGGGACGCATGCTCGAATCTCCTTACTAGCTTCTTAACAGGATGCTGAAAAGCCCGCCTAGCCTGTCATTCCGAGGAGTCCGCCATTCTTATTGGCGGACGACGAGGAATCTCGCCCCGATCAGATCGGGGTTTCCAGAGCGAGATTCCTCGCTTCGCTCGGCTCAGGGTCGGAATGACAGCGCTCACAAACGCTTTTCAACACCCTATTAGGCAAGTTGACAACAGCGAGTTTTCGTTTTGGTTCCTCGCCCATCTCATGCGGGCAAGAGAATCAAACCAAAACAAATGGGGTGGGTGATTTGGAATGTTTCAGATCAGGAGCAGACAACTCTGGAGCAGCGGGGTGAGAGGAGGCAACGTGAGGCCGGAAGACGTAAGCCTTTCGGGCCGCCTCTCGACGAGTGGTGGAATTGAACCAGTCGCGTGCTTCGTTTCAATCGGCAGGATGGTTACGGAATGGTCAGTCCCGCTCGTGACTTCCGCCACGGAACTTTGGAGGGTCAAGGCCATTGCCAGACAGCAATCAGGGACGGCAGAACGGCCTGGAAGCGACTTACCCTTTGGGGCGGGGCAGCAGTCGTGGCTCGCGCATGGCCGAGAGAAACAGACTTCACGTAGACCCGAGAACTGCAGTAACAACACACCGAGCAAAATGTACGTCAAGTACCTCAAGATTAATCCTCAACTGCCATTCTACTCCGACAACGACCTGCAAGCAAGACGGATTCCAACGGGCACCCTCCCTGTCACATTGGCTTTTTGCTGCCGATCTGGGGCGGAGCGGCAGCCATTCTTGGTCACGTGAAAGGCAGCAATTGCTGGTTGTTTTTGCCCCTTTGGACCGAGATCTGAGCAGGCTAGAGACAGCGCCCGGATCGGGGTTTGCCGCCACTTGTCATGACTCGCACTCTTCAGCGAACAAAAATTGTTACCGCTTGGCTGGTTGGGTGTTAAACTACGACATTTTGATCCAATCGGGAAAAATTGTCATAGGGTCTATCCCTGCATCGAGGAATTGCGCAATAGTTACCAATGATAAGGATGACGTTTTGCCCCTGTTGCGTTAGTTCACACTTCCATATGGGAGATTTCAACATTCCAGCTTTGATTCTGTTCGTAACACCTTCATGGAGAGTGGATTAGGCTTCTGTGTACGATGACGACGAGTGGAACCTAAATTGCTGCCGTGTCACATTCTGACCAGTCTCCCACTTCAGGGGGGTGGTGTGCCATTTGGCGTGGTGGGTTCTTGGAAGCATGCTGTGAGAGGGCTCGAGGCGCTACCATACGAGCCCATGGGGGTGGAGCTTGGTTTTGCTCGTTACCCTCCTGGGCGTTCCACATTTAGAAAGAAAAAGGCGCATATTTTTGGCCGCCGGAAGGCTAAAAAGGAAACTCCGGCTAAGGTGATAAACCCGGCAAGGGAGGACGGTTTTTGATGAGTTCCCAACGAAGAAGCAAACTAAGACCGCTGCTTGTGTCCCTGCCTTTGGTGTTCTCCTTCGGCGCGCTGGCTGGTCGAGCCTTCGCCCAAAAGATGCCGGAGGCGGCGAAGGGGCCGTCGGTGGCTTGGCAGTTCAAAGCGGAAGGTAACCCGGGGGATTACGTGGGCTCGGATCGCTGTAAGCTCTGTCACGACACGGAGGCTGCGCAGTTCGAGAAGACCGCCCACGCCAAGTTCTCCCTCCCCGGCAAGAACTATGTGGCGGGTTGTGAGGTTTGCCACGGCCCGGGCAAGGCCCATGCCGAGGCCATGGAAGCTGCCGTTGGCAACGAGGCCAAGGTCGCGGCCGTGCTCAACCAGCATCTCATCTTCGGGTTTCATGCGAACCCGCAGGAGAATTCTGCGCGCTGCCTTCAGTGCCACGTCTCCAGCAAGCAACAGGAGATGTTTGCCCACTCCCAGCACGCGGCGGCGGCCGTCTCCTGCAACCAGTGCCATGCGGCCCACCTGGTAAAACAGTCCAAGGATCAAAGCAAGGGCAGCCTCACTTACGCGCAAGCCAACTTCTTCCAGGCGCCGCAGATTTCGGACTCGGTGCGCTGGCTGCATACCAGCTTGCTCAAGGAGTCCGAGCCAAGCTTATGCTTTACCTGCCATGGCAACATCCAGGCGCTGTTTGCCCTGCCGGTGCATCACCGCGTACCCGAGCAACTGATGAAGTGCACGGACTGTCATAACCCGCACGGCAGCATCAACCGCGCCAGCCTGAATGAGACCAACTGGGAGACCTGCGTCAAGTGCCACGTGGAGAAGCGCGGGCCTTATGTTTATGAGCACCCTGCCGCGAGGGTGCAGGGTTGCGTGATCTGCCACAATCCCCACGGCAGTACCAATCGCATGCTGCTGGTGCGGCGTGAAGGCCGGCAACTCTGCCTACAATGCCACACCGGGTTCCACAATCAGGCCGGGGCGCCGCACTCGCGGTTGGGCTACCAGATCAGTGGGGAGTGCACCCGCTGCCACGTCACGGTCCACGGTTCCAACTTTGACCCCAATTTCTTGCGATGAAGGGAGGTGCGATGAGATCCAGATACTCTTTCATTGTCTGTTTGGTGGCGCTTTTGTTTTGCGGCCGCGTATTGGTGGCGCAGGACAGCCCTGAAACTCCCGTGAACATCGGCGGGTTCAATAACCAGGGGTCGGTGACGGTTGGTTACCGCTTCGACGACGTCAAGGGCTACGTCCCCATGTTTCAGGAGTTGTCCGATCTGCGAAAGGGCTTTCGCCTGACGGACTTCAACATGTTCGGCGAGGCCCAGAATGGGGTCAACCCCTTTGCGGACAGCTATTCCATGTCGGTCACCGGATTGGGAGGCGAGCCTTTCGAAACCGGGCAGCTTTCCGTCAGCAAAACCCACCTCTATGACTTCCGGGTGAACTGGAGACAGAGCTACTACTATTGGAATCAGAACGACGACGTGGTGCTGCCGATCGCGCACTTAGTCTCGGGGGTTTCCACGGGTCTCACGGATAACCACGACTGGGGAACGGTGCGCAAGTTCGGCTCCGCGGACTTCACTCTGCACGCCACCAACAATCTACGCTTCAACTTCAACTACTACCGCACCTCTGACAGCGGCCCCACCTTCACTACGGAGTCTCTGGATTTCTTCGATTCGCCATCCTTCTGGGGCACCTTGGCACGAGCCAACCCTTATTACCTTTACGCGCCCATCGACGATAACACCAATCGCTTCACGGGCGGGATCGACTACACGTTTCACTCCTGGTCCTTCCACTACAACCTCGGCTACCAGACGTTCACGCAATACCTGAGCCTGAATAATGTGAGTTCGCCCGAGTTGAGCATCGATCCCGTTGCGAGCTCGACCAAGGAACCACTCACCAACCTCTCCCAATCCGAGTACCGGCGCCTCACGACTCCCATCAGCGAGTTTTCCTTCACGGGGAAGCCGCTTTCCAACCTTGATTGGCGCGGCGGCTACATCTATTACCGTTATCAAGGGCCGGCCACTCTGGACCAGTCTTACAACGGCACCGCCCCGAACAGTTCCGGCGCCCTTGCGCCCTACACTGTGAGCGAGAGCGCACGTGACACCGTAGTTGAACCTGACAACATTGTGTATCAGGGCTTCACCTACAAGGTAAGACAGTGGTGGGAGATCAATGTGGACTATCGCTACTCCCGCTTTAGCACCGACGCCGTTGGGAATTTCGCGAGCCTGTTCAGCGTTGTCACCAATCCCACCTCTGCGTCGCCTATAACCAGCACGACCCCCTCCTCCGGACAGGACTCCTTCGTCTGGCGGGATGGGCTGAGTGACTTCGACTTCAACATGCTTTTTACCCCCACCCATTCGCTCACCCTGCGTCCTGGCATTCATCTGCTCAAAGCGGATGTGGAGTCGCTCGAAAACGGTGTGGCCAATTCAGCCACCACGCTGCGGACCAAGACAGCCTCGCCCGAAATCAGTTTCGGCTATCAGCCCTCGAAGGTCTTCAGTATCCGTGGGGACTTCCACACCTTCGACAACGGCTCATCTTACACGTCCATCACGCCTCACACCGAGGTGGCAGGACACCTTATCTTTCGTGTCCAGCCAATGGCGAAGGTATCGCTGCAAGACGATCTGAATTTGTCCAACGACAAGTTGATCGACGCCAGTTTTAAGAACAACGTTCACTCGAACACGGTGACGCTGTCTTATGCCTTGAATGACCGGTTTTCGATTTTTGGGGGCTTCACCTACGACAGCATCTTTGCTGCGGGGAACATCGTTTACGCGCGCGGCACGGCGCCACTCAACGACTTCCTGCGCGACCAGGAAGCGGACCGCGTGGTGCAGGCAGGGGTGGAAGCCAAGCCCAGCAAGTATTTTGGCCTGCGGCTCACCGGCAACTTTGATCGCTCCACCGGCCTGGGTCAGATCAGTGGCGAACCGCCCGCCTACGGACCCCTCACTTGGCCGCTGGTCACTGGCACCGTGTACTGCAATTTCCCCAAGGCCGGCCGCCTGTCGGTGGATCTCCAGCGGACCTACTACCTTGAGCAGATTGTCCCCGGCAACAATTTCAGCGCTAACCTGCTGACGATTCGCTGGACGCGCGACTTTTGATGTGTCATTGCGGTCAGGCATGTCTGCTCCGCCTTAAGTGCTCGGAGGTTCTGCCCCCTCGTGGCAACGCCATTGGCATCAGCGAGAAGGTCTGCAGCCGCTCGTAAGTTCAACCTGACCCTCCATTTGTTGCTCTTAGCTATCTTTCTCCTACCACCGTTTCAAGTCTGTGCTGAAGAACCTATCGAGCATCCCTTCATTGAACCAAAGGATATCAAGTCTCAGACATGCTTAACCTGCCATCCTGAGAAGAAAGAAGGCAAGTTCGTCCACTCGGCGGTTGGGATGGGTTGTGAGAACTGCCATCAAGCCATCTCTGAAAAGAACAAAACAACGATCACCTTGGTCGCTACGGGAGGCGACCTGTGTGCCAAGTGTCATGAGACCAGGAAAGACCCCGTGCTTCACGGTCCCTATAAGAACGGCCAATGCCTTACCTGCCATGATCCACATTCCTCGGAATTCAAGGCACAGACACGGGCTGCGGGGAATTCACTCTGCCTTGAGTGCCACGCGCCTAAACGCGGCACGGCGGATGCGGTAACCCTCTTCAGCTTACAAAAAATCTCAAAGGCCGATTTCGAAGCAATTCCGAAAATTAAGCTTGATCCCACGCTGCGTTTCGGACACCCTCGGGCGACTCATCCGGTTGCCGAAGTAGCGGATCCGCTGCACAGGGGAGAAAGGATGTCATGCCTGAGTTGCCACGCCCCTCATGCATCGACGCTGCAGAACCT
Organism: Acidobacteria bacterium UBA7540; assembly: GCA_002478145.1. The sequence goes on along the minus strand of DLMI01000118.1, from coordinate 100,375 downwards.
CCTCGTTTCGGCAAAAGGGGGCGGGGACGTCTGCGACGCGTGCCACCGGGCTATTGAAGAGCAAAAGGGAACAAAGATTAAAAGCCAACCACAGCCGCCGACGCAGCCGCTATCCCAGCGCACGCCGAATCTCCCGATACAATCTGGATTGAAAGTGAACCCATGAGATCCAGATTGCGGAAGTCAAATGGAATTGGCCTTAAATATGTAGCCATCCTCACAACCCTGTGGACAACGCCGCTCCTTGCTGTAGGGGGAAACAAGCGAAAGGCGGCGCCGGTCTTCTGCAATCGACCCGGCCACCCTGGATTGGCCTCCGCCTCCTGACAAGCCGCCGCTCAGGTTGCTGGAAATGTTCTATGATACCCATGAAGTCCACTCACCGGGAGGTGACCAATGCGCAGAGAAACGTGCGCTTTGCTGGTGTTTTTCTGCACGACAGCCATGGCCGCTGATCTGAAACCGCCAAGCAGCGCAGAGCTGTGCGGCGACTGCCACCGCGCCATCTATGACGGTTGGAAGAGATCGGCCCATGCAACCGCGATGGAGAGTCGGCTCTTTCAGGATGCTCTGAAGCTAGCCGAGGCGGATTTCGGTGTCCAGGCCCGCAAGAATTGCCTCGCCTGTCACGCCCCAGTAGCTGTTCTGACGGGAGATCTTGAACTGAGCAGAAAGGTGAGCTGGGAAGGAGTCACCTGCGACTACTGTCATTCCATCCAGGAGGTTACGACGACTGGCGGCAACCCGAAGGCCAAAGTAGAGTTCACGCTGGTGAAAAGCGGGCCCTCCAAAGACTTGTCTTCGCCCGCTCACGGGACGCGTTTCTCGCCGCTGCATACCTCTTCGCTGGCCTGCATCACCTGCCACGAATACTCGAACTCGCAGGGCTTTCCGGTCCTGGCGACATACTCCGAGTGGAAGAACAGCACCTACGGAAAAAGCGAAACAGGGTGCCAAACATGCCATATGTACCGCATCGCAGGAGATGTGGTCGATCCTCGGATTAAACGATCGGCAACGCTGACGCTCAATCTCCACGAGATTCCTGGCGGCCATTCCATCCAGCAATTGAACAAGGCCATCAAAGCTGACCTCTCCACCACCAGAGAAGGTGACCAGCTACGGGTTGTCGTCAAGCTGACCAATCGTGGTGCGGGACACTACGTGCCCACGGGGTCATCATTGCGTCAACTGATACTGGAACTCGACGCCGATTCCTTGGCCGGTCGTCATTTCAGCGAGCAACGGATCTACCGCCGCACTGTGGCAGACCGAAGTGGCGCCATCCTGAATCGTGAGGATCTAGTATTCATCAAGGGCGCCCGGGTCGTGACGGACACGCGCCTGGCGCCCAGCGAAACCAAGACCGAGACGTTCTCCTTCCCAATGCCGCGGGGAACTCAGACGCGAGTGAAGGCCAGCCTCTACTATTATTACTCCCCTCTAGCCACCACCGAGGCGCAGCAGAAGGTCACGTTCCTGGAGCTCACGCGCTTGGTCCAATAGAAGAATGGAGGGTTCCCTCATGGCTTGGACTTTGACACGCAGGAGCTTCCTTTCCCTATCGGCGCTGCTCGGGTCAGGTTTTGAACTGATGTTTCCCCCCGTGGGACGGGCGAAAGAATTATTCACATCCAAACTCGGCATCATCACGGACGAGCTGACGGAGGACTTCGAGAAGGCTCTGGACTTCATTTCAAGCCAATCTCTGGCCTATTGCGAGCTGCGAGACCTCTGGCAGAAGAACGTGGTAAAGCTTTCCCAGGAGGAGTTGGACCGCGCCAAACAGTTGATCGAACGGCATCGCTTGAAGGTCTCGGAGATTGCTTCGCCGATTTTCAAATACCACTTGCCCGGAATGCCTTCTCCGCACCCCAATTCAAGTGACACTTTCATGGCCGCTGACCTGACGGATAAGGACACAGAGAGTCTGCTGCGCGGGGTGTTCAAGCTCGCCCGATTCTTCGGCACTTCAAAGGTGAGAGTCTTCAGTTATTGGAGGGTGGAGGAACCGGAAAAGGCTTTCCCCTACGTCCGCGAGCGCCTGGCCAAAGCAGCCGCGCTTGCAGCTCAAAACAAGATCACTTTGCTCCTTGAAAATGAGCACGAATGCAACATTGGGACTGGGAAAGAGCTGGGCCGGATGCTTCGGGAAATCAATTCGCCCTACTTGCGAGGCATGTGGGACCCTTGCAACGCAGTCAGCCTCGGCGAGGTTCCCTACCCCGATGGGTATCGCCAAGTCCGTGGACTTTTCCTCCATATGCACATCAAGGATGTAAAGAAAGACCCCGCCACAGGAAAGCTTCAGTACGTTCCTGTGGGTGAAGGTTTGATCGATTTCCGCGGGCAGTTCACAGCCTTGCGCAACGACGGTTATGATGGGACGATGTCTTTGGAGACCGCCTACTCGCGCCCCGATGGGAATAAGGTGGAAAGCACGCGCGAGTGCCTGGAGGGATTGTTCAGGGTATTAAAATCGGTCAATGCCTAAGTCGCGAAGTGACAAGTGACGAGTGACAAGTGACAAGCAACGCTACTGTGTCCAGTTGCAAGAAAACCGACTACTGACAAGTGACGGCTGTTCTTCTTGCTCGTCACTTGTCACTCGTCACTGCTTATATGTTCTCATCCCGTACCAATTGGCCACTCACTCTGAATCGGCTCTCGAGAGCGATTGAAGAACTGCGGCGTAAGGGGCTTCCTCTGCTCGACCTGACCGAATCGAACCCCACGCGCTGCGGGTTTTTTTTCGATACGCATGCAATCCTCGAGGCACTCGCAAATCCACGGGCGCTTTCTTACGAGCCCGACCCCCGCGGTTTGCTCCCCGCGCGCCAGGCGGTGGCAAGCTATTACGCCGAGCGCGGGATCGCGCTTGATCCGGGGCAGATCTTCCTGACCACAAGCACCAGCGAAGCTTATTCCTACGTTTTCCGCCTTCTCGCCGACTCGGCTGACACCGTTCTGGTGCCGCAGCCCAGCTACCCCCTTTTTGACTTCCTGGCCGGATTGAACGATGTTGGGGTTGTCGCTTATCCCCTGATTTACGACCAAGGCTGGCAGATCGATTTGCCCACGATTGAAAAGCGCCTGGACGCTCGCACCCGCGCCATCCTGGTGGTCCACCCCAACAATCCCACCGGGTCATTTGTTCGGCGGCGCGAACTTGCTGAGCTTCTCACCTTCTGCCAGTGGCACGACATGGCTCTGGTTGCCGACGAGGTCTTTGCCGACTATCCCCTTGGAGCGGATCCGCAGCGCGTCGTAAGCCACGCCGCCGTCACGGAAGTGCTCACTTTCACGCTGAGCGGCCTCTCGAAAATCTCCGCCTTGCCGCAGATGAAGCTTGCTTGGCTGGTCCTGAACGGACCTCCGGAACTTCTGCGAAGCGCTCTGGCCCGCATGGAGATCATCGCCGACACGTACCTCTCCGTGAGCGCGCCCCTGGCGCTGGCATTACCAGGGTTGCTCGAGACACGCCGAACGCTTCAGCCACAGATACTGGAACGAGTGACGTCCAATCTTAAGTTGCTCGACGCGCGACTCGCCTCGGGCCAGCCTGTAAGCCGGCTGGTAGTGGAAGGGGGATGGTATGCCATCTTGCGGCTTCCCTCGATTCGAACGGACGAGGAGTGGGCGATGGAACTTGCCAGCAAAGACGGCGTGCTCGTTCATCCGGGCCATTTCTTCGATTTCAGCTCGGAGGGGAATTTGGTGATAAGCCTGTTGACCAAACCGGAGGTCTTTGAAGAAGGGATAGCGAGAATCCTCAAGCGTGTAGCCAGATCCGCCTGAGGTTCCTCAATGATGAAACGATCCAGCGCGCGAAACGAATTCTCGTCTCCTTGCATTCTCCGACTCCTCGCGGTCGTACTGGTTTGTTTCGCGGTGTTTTCAAGCGGGTGCCGCCGGCGGCCCGCCCCACCCAAGGCTTACGCCGCCTTCGTCGTCAACAAGCAGAGTTCGACTCTCGCCGAAGTTAATCTGGCGAAATTCCGCGTGCTGGTAACGTTGGCTGTCGCGGCCCGTCCTGAACGGGTGTTGGTGAGGCCGCAGCGCGAGGAATTATGGGTGGTATCGGCCTCCGGCGAAATCAGCGTAGTGGAGTTCCCCGGGCTGCGGGTTGTGAGGAAGCTTCGCATTGGGGAAGGCGCACGTGACCTTGCCTTTTCACCGCACGGGCGCCGGGCTTTCATCCTCGAGCCGGCAAAAGGACAAATCGTTTTCATCGACTCGGAAAACTACAAGGAGACAACACGCCTCAGCCTGGGCACGCCACTCACCGACCTTGCTTTGACGCCCGACGGCAATACGCTGGTGGCCTCTTCCAGCGCTACGAACCGGCTCTTTTTTGTGAACGCGGACGATCAGAAGGTGCTGGGCTCCGTCGAAGTTGGCAAAGCTCCTGGTCCCATGGTTATCCTCCCCAATAGCTCCAAGGTCTTCGTTTCTGACACGGAAGAAGGAGCCATATCCGCCGCAGACTTGACCACGAAGCAACTCCTTTCCAACATCGAAATCGGCATTCGGCCCGGGGCCCTGGTCCTCAAGCCGGATGGCGGAGAGCTTTTTATCTTCGAGTATGAAGGGACCAGCATGGTCATCGTGGACACTGACCAGGACAACGTGGAACAGAACTATCCCACTGGCCATAAGCCGGTGGCGGGAGTGTTTCAGCAGAACCCGCTTGTCCTTTACATCGCCAACGCCGGTGACGGGTCGGTGATGGCCCTGGACGTTCAGAACCGCACCCTGTTGGCGGCGATACACCTCGGAATCGAGCCCCGCGCCATGGCGCTCACCCCCGACCAACGGTTTCTGGTGGTGGCGGACACCGCCGCCTCGACGCTGGCTGTGCTTCAGACAAATCCCGCCACGCTGCTCACTACGTTCCCCGTTGGGGCCGACCCCGTGGACGTGGTGGTTCCCGGCTGGCTCCTGGAAGGGCAGTGATGAGTGACGAGTGACGGGATCGGGAGATCGGTTGATCGGGAGATCGGGTGAACTGGTCAACCTGCTGCTGTGGGCGCTGACCCGATCACTCGATCCCCAGATCCCCCGATCCGCTGAGAGCGTAGGCTGCTGAACCCAAAAAGCAACCGCACAGATCGTTGCCTCTGTGGGGTTCACCCGATCTCCCGATCAACCGATCATCCGATCCCATCCTTTACCAGTTAATGAGTTCATCCGTGGGTCTGAGAGATATCCAGCCCTCTTGAGGAATCACTTGGAGCGGTAGCTCGTTGGCCCAGATTGAAGCCTGCAAGCGGATTTGCTGGTGTTGCTCATATCCCAGCAGGCTGTAATCCAAGCGCAGCTCGAAGATCCGGTGGAAGGCTACTTGAAGTCGGTCGCCCGTCGCCAGCGGGACGAGCAGCGGCTCCTCGTCTTTCCACAAATTCACTCCGGCCAGGCCGGTGGGCCCGATCAAGGCGTGGATACGAGCGTGGCTGTTGTCCACCACATTTACTCGAACTTGAAATTCAGGGTGGTCTTTCAGAAATGCCGCTGTGAGATCCAGGCGAAGGAAAAGGGCCTCTGGACTGAACCCGTAGTAAAGCGCATCCCAAACCCTTGCGGCCCCGTGCATGGAGCCGGAGCGTGGATCAGGCAGATAGAGGCCGGCGCCTAACCACTCGAAGTAGTTGGTGACCACGCCATCGATGCGCGGCTGGATAAGCCCCGTAGGCGGAACGCGCAATGCTGTGGTGTGGGGGCGCTTGATAGGTTCCGCCAGCTCGTCGGCGGGAACACCTCCCAGCATCCTGTAAAGGTTACTGAGGTGTGTGCGGAAAAGCAGATCAAAATCTTCGTCGTTCGCGGTGGAGTGTTCCGGACCGTACCACCAGCACCAATCACTGCCCTCGGCAACCCACAACTCCTGTTGTGCAAGCGTGGCATTATTTTTCTCGGCTTTGCTGCTGTTTTGAGCGTAGAAATCGCGCGCCTCCGAAAGCAGGTCCCAGGCGCGATTGTCTTCATCCGCTCCAATCCAAACGTCAAAATTGGCGCTGATCCATGACCCGGGATGCACATGGGTCAGAAGCCCGGGGTCTGTAACCCGCAAGGCTTCTGTGGCGGTCACAGCCTTCAGTTCAGGGTCAGAAGCCAGCCGGCCGTAGAAGCTCTTAAGGAATTCCCTGCCGTTTTCCGGGTAGTACTCCCAAGCGTTTTCACCGTCCAGAATAACCGATACCACAGCGGGTTTACTCGAGGTGCTGCGGCCTGCCGCTTTGATACGCTGGTGAAGATCAGCCGCCGCGGCGTGCGGATCCATACGTGAGTAGACGAAGCCCACCAAGTCAGAAAGCTGGCGGTCGCGAAAAAAGATGGAGATATTGCGTCCTTCGGAGGAGAAAACATGTGGCCGGTAGAGCTCAGAACCTCCATCCACGGTCCCGTCGCTTCTCCGGCCGAAATCCATCTGACGTGAGCGCCCCAGCACGCCCTCGTCTGTTGCCGCCCACTCGAAGCCCTCCTCGGCGGCCAGACGCAGGACCTCGTCCGAGACACCTCCCTCGCTGGGCCAGAGCCCGCGCGGCTTGCTGCCGAAAACTTCCTGGTGGAGCCTGATCGCAGCGCGGAGTTGGTCGCGGGCATCCTCAGGGTGCTGAAAGTGGCGGCGCGGCATACGGACTTCAGGGTGAGATTCCACCGCGATGTTGGTGTCGCAAAGGAGAGGAAGGATCGGATGGTAGAAAGGCGAGGTTGAAATCTCAATCTGCCCGCGCTCACTGGCAGCCCTGTAGTCGTCAAGAACTCGCTTGAGTATCTCCACTTCCTTCAGGTGAAGCAGAGATTTATCGCCTTCGTTATAACCCCGTTCTTGCGCCACAAGCTTTCTGATTTGGGGGTCACCGTCAAGGTAGATTTCGTCAAACCAAGCGAGCTGTGAAAGCACTTGCAAGTCGAGCAGGTCGTACGTCGAGAAGAGCCGTCCAGCCGTGGCGGGGTCGGTAGTTCGTGACTTGTCCCACAACTCGCGATAACGCGGATAACGGTTGAGCAGGTTTTCATGGTTGAGCTGGAAAGCGCTTTCCAGGAGAAAGCGGCGGTCATCCTCCGTAAGCTTTTGAACAGGCTTGAAGGCAACTTCGTATGCCTGCTCCACTGCCGCCTCCTGCGCGTAGTCCTGTATTTGCACCACCAGCGAAGGAACCAGGTTGAAGGTCATGTGGAGGGTGGGGAAATCCCGGAGGATCGCCACCATCCCGAAGTAATCCTTCAACGCGTGCAGGCGCGCCCAAGGCATGGTGTACCGGCCCTGCGCCAAATCCTTGTAATAGGGCTGGTGCATGTGCCAAAGCAGCATCAAATAGGTTTGCGGCATGGAATTAAGGAACAGTTCCTTTGCGGCGCTGAAATCGGTGTGTTAGCATGAACGCAGGGCGGCATCCCGCATTCCATTTCATGCCAAGGTTGCGCCCCGGCAAGGACCTATGCGGATACTTACCCGCTATATTCTCAAAGAAATCTCCTCTCACTCGCTGCTGGGACTGCTGGTCTTCACCTTCGTAATTTTCATTCGCCACCTGGGACATCTACTCGAGCTGGTAGTGCGCCACAATCTGCCGCTCCCCGATATGATGACGTTGTTCCTGCTGCCGGTTCCGGGCATCCTCGTGCTCACGGTTCCCATGGCCGTACTGGTGGGAACGCTCATTGGCCTCAGCCGCATGGCGGCGGACGGCGAGGTTATCGCGGCCCGAGCCTCGGGGATCGGGCTTTCCCGGTTCGTCCGGCCCGTGCTGCTCTTCGCTTGTGCGGGGTGGGCACTCACCATGTGGATGAGCCTGTACCTCTCGCCACAGGCAGCCCGGAAACTCAATCGCATGGAAGCAGGGCTAAAGGCCAGCCAAGTGCCGTATGAGATCCAACCGCGCGTGTTTATCGAGCAATTCCCCAATTTGCTTCTTTACTTGCAGGATGTAACCGGCTCTCGTTCCAGGTGGCGGGGCGTCTTCATTGCGGACACCACGCAGCGTGACCAAGTCAAGGTAACCTTAGCGGAAAGCGGGGTGCTTGTCAACGAAGCCGCCAACGACCGGCTGGTGATTCACCTTGCCCAGGGGATGACGCACGAAATCGATCCGCAGAATTCCGCCCAGTATTCGGTGGTGTCCTTCACGGATACGGACATCCCGGTTCCGCTTGAACAGGGGTCTGCCGCAGGGAGCGAAAGCCAGTCCCCTCCCCTGCTTTCAGTGCACCAATTGATGAAGCAGACGCGCAGTCCCCGCCAACGCCAAGCCGCGCTTGTGGAACTCCATTATCGCTTCGCTCTGCCTGTCGCAAGCTTGGTTCTGGCGCTGGTGGGAATATCAGTGGGCCTCTCTACCCGCAAGGGCGGCAAGGCGGTGGGGCTGATACTGACTATTCTGCTGGTCTTCCTCTACTACATCATCATGGCCTTCGGCCTCAGTTTCGCCAAGCAAGGCCGCCTCCCTCCGGTCATCGGGCTCTGGCTGGCCAACGTCATCTTCGCTGCCGCCGGGGTTTTTATGCTGGCGCAACTTCAAAGCCTCCGCTCGCGGCTCCAGTTCCTGCAGGACTGGATGGACGATTTGGAACACTGGTGGCAGGCCCGGCAAGTCCGCAAGCGGCACGGACGATTCTCCGAGCCGTCCTTGAAGCCCCGAGCACCCGGGAGCCGGATCTTTCAGATTCTCGACGTCTACATTATCCAGGGCTGGGTTTTCTACTTTTTCATCCTGCTGGCTACCTTTACGGGCATTTACATTATTTTCGACTTCTTCCAGCTTCTGGGTGATATGGTCCGCAACCACGCTTCGGCAGGCGTGGTCCTCGATTATTACCGCTTCCTTCTCCCGCAAGTGATCTACTTGATGCTTCCGCTCAGCATCCTTGTAGCCACCCTCGTCAACTTCGGCCTGCTCACCAAATCCAACCAGATTACCGCCATTAAAGCCGCAGGTGTGAGCCTTTACAGGATTTCCGTCCCCGTGCTGCTGGCAGCCATTGTTCTGAGCATCGGTATGTTTTTCCTTTCCGATGATTTCTTGCCGGGGACCAACCAGCGGCAGGACGCGTTGCGCAATCAGATCAAGGGGAAACCCCCACAAACCTTCTATCGCCCTGAAAGACAGTGGATTTTTGGGCAATCGGATCGTATCTACAACTACAGGTTCTTTGACCCTGACAAGAACGTTTTCGCCGACCTCGCTTGCTTCGAATTCGACCCTCAGTCTTTTCATCTTACCCGCCGTATTTACGCTGCCCGGGCATTCTGGGAACCGCCCATCCGGGGGTGGGTGCTGGAAAACGGCTGGGTGCGGGACCTCCAGGGAGACCGGGTTGAAAAATACTTCCCCTTTTCGGTCGACACCTTCACCGAGATAACGGAGGAGCCCGCCTATTTTAAGAAGGAAGTGAGACCTTCCGAACAGATGAGTGCTCTCGAATTGGGGCGTTACATCAGCGATTTAAGCCGGAGCGGCTTTGACGTAGTCCGCCTTTCTGTCCAGTTCTATCGGAAGTTTTCCTATCCCCTCATTGCCTTCGTCGTGACCCTGATTGGTATTCCTTTCTCCTTCACTACCGGCAGCAAGGGCGCACTCTCCGGCGTCGCCCTCAGCATCGGCATCGCTATTCTCTATTGGTCGATCTCCAGCCTGTTCGAAGCCATGGGAGACCTCAGCCAATTACCTCCCGTGGTCGCCGCCTGGTCCCCAGACGTTCTCTTTGGGCTGGCGGGGTCGTACTTGCTGCTGCGGGTGAAAACCTAAGAGGACTTCTGCCCACATGAAATTCTCTGACCAACCCGTAAGAATCGTAGCGGCATCCGGTGGCCTCATCTGGCGGCAGGCGACCGGGGGACCCGAGCTGATAGTTATTCATAGAAGACGCTATGGGGATTGGACACTACCCAAGGGTAAAGTGCAGCCGGGTGAATCATGGCTGCAATGCGCGATCAGAGAGGTTCGGGAAGAGACGGGTTTCAATGTGGAGGTTGAGAGCCATGCTGGTTGGGTGTGTTATGACGCGGGAGAAATCACCAAGGTAGTTCGCTTCTGGAATATGAAACCCATCGGCGAGTCTCAATTTCAAAGTTCGGAAGAAGTGATGTCAGTCCACTGGCTGACATCTCAGGAGGCGGTCAAACGACTGGATCACGAAGCCGAGCGACTTCTTATCAGGCAGGTCAGCGCCCAACACAACGCTGTGGCGAGGGGCTCGTAGAATCTTATTTCTTGCTCTTGACACGAGCCTAGATATGTATTATGCTGATTTCGTGAAATTGGGGATAACGCCGGAGCAGGGCGCGTGGAGAGGGCTCGAAATCGGCCCGCTGGTGACAGAAAACGCAGAAAAGATACTAAATAGAGGGAACGAACCTAAGGATCTATTGAAAAGAAAGGAGTTATAGTTTTCAGGAGCCCAAAACGAACTGGTTTTTGACTGCCAGAAGCGCCAATCAAAGCTAAGAAATGGCCGGAAATTGCGTCATTTCTTGCCCAGGCTTATCAAAACACCAGCTCATTTCTGGTAGGTTTGCGACAGAAGGGTGAGGGCTAGGCGCCGTGCGCCTCGACGAAAAGCGCCCCATCACACGGTCACCACGCTGTCCGCCCCTGTCAACAGTCCGACGATGTCGTTCATTCCGCCGACTTCTCCTACCGCAACCTTATCAGTCAGCCCGAAGTGCTCCAGGCATGTTCGGCAGGTGACCAAGCGAGTGCCCTGTCCCTGGAGTATCCGAAGGCCCAACAGGGCGGGTGAGCCATCACAGACCAACTTAACGCCCTCGGTATAAAAGCAAATGGAGTGCGGCTTGACTGGCTGGTTCTCCAACGCGTGCAGGAACCGATCGAACATCTCCAGGTCAAACTGCCTGTCTGTGGGCTCGACGTGGCCCAGACCTTCTCGCGTCACCAGCAAGACGAGTTTCGACATAAGCTCTCTTCCCCCGCCCTCAGGGAATCGTCACCCGGGGGTAGTCCATGAAATGCCGCAAGATTATAACCTGAGTCGCGCCAGCGGGAGGCTATATTGACTTCATGAAATGCGCCCGACTTTGTGTCTCTCGACATCGAGGCGGGTGGGTGCCACAATGGCGAGCCTCCGAAGTACCGCCGCGACGACGGAGGCTTTCAAACGCGGAAAATGTTCCTGCTCGGGGCCCATCTTTGGAGTGCGGTCCCGCAAGGCGGGACCGCACTCCAAAGAGTACGCTTCTGCTTCCAGGCGCCGGGTTGGAAGCTCGAAGGAGCACATGAAGCATGCAGCAAATAACTCATGATGTCTTGATCTTGGGGACCGGACTCGCCGGGCTGCGCGCCGCGGTCGAGCTCTGCATCAAAACGCGGGGCAGCGCCGACATCGCTATCGTTTCGAAAGTGCAGGTCATGCGCTCGCATTCCGTGTGTGCGGAAGGAGGCACGGCCGCGGTGATGCGCCCCGAGGAAGGTGACAGCCTCGAGTTGCACGCCTGGGACACCGTGAAAGGCTCCGATTTCCTTGCGGACCAGGACACAGTGGAGCGATTTGTGAGAACCTCCCCGGATGAAATCCGCCTCCTCGAGCACTGGGGCGTCCCCTGGTCCCGCCGCGAGGACGGGCGAATCATGCAGAGGCCGTTCGGAGGGCATTCTTTTCCTCGGGCGTGCATGGCGGCCGACAAGACCGGCTTCTTCGAGATGCAGGCCCTCTACGACACCCTCGTCAAATACAACAACTTCAAGCGCTACGACGAATGTTTCGTCACTGCGCTGCTCCTCGATGGCGGACGCTTCGCCGGGCTTACGCTCTACGATCTACCGAGCGGCGAGTTTCATGTCCTGCGCGGCAAGGCTCTCCTGATTGCCTCCGGAGGGTTGGGGAACCTTTATGGATTCACCACCTACTCTCAAACCGTTACGGGCGATGGACAGGCCATTGCCTACCGCGCCGGTCTGGCCTTGGAGGATCCGGAGTTTCTCCAGTTTCACCCGACGGGGCTCGTGCCTTCGGGCATCCTGATGACCGAGGGCTGCCGCGGTGAAGGCGGCTACCTGCGCAACAATAAAGGCGAGCGCTTCATGGAGAAGTATGCGCCCAAGATGATGGAGCTGGCGCCGCGCGATATCGTTTCCCGTTCGGAGATGACCGAAATCCTCGAGGGACGCGGCTTCCCGGGAGCCGACGGCCTCGATTACATCCAGCTCGATTTGACTCACCTGGGCGCCGAGCGAATCAACAAGCGCCTGCCCTTGATTCGGGAAGTGTGCATGAAGTTTCTGGGCATCGACCCGATCACGCAGCCCATTCCCATCCGGCCCGTGGCTCACTACTCGATGGGCGGAATCGAGGCCGACATCAATGGGCAGACGAAGGTGGAGAATATCTGGGCCGCCGGCGAGGTGGCCTGCCACTCCATGCACGGCGCCAACCGCCTCGGGTGCAACTCCACCGCCGAATGCTTGGTGTGGGGCGGCATCACGGCCGGCGAGATGGCGAAGTACGTGGCCCAAGGCTCCAAGCTGAGCGCGATGTCGGAAGACTTGGCCCGGGAAGAAGAGAAGCGTATTTTCGACGGGCTGCTCAAGCAGAGTGGAACTGAGAACCCCGCCCGCATCCGCCGCGAGCTTCGGACCCTGATGGACAAGCACGCCGGTGTCTATCGCAGCGGGGAGTCCATGAAGGAGGGGCTGGCCAAGATTGCGGAGCTGAGGCGACGCTTCGGGAAAATCTCCATTCAGGACAAAAGCCGCATCTACAACTCCAACCTCATTCAGGCGCTCGAGACCGAAAATATGCTGGAGTTGGCCGAGGTGCTGCTCTTCGCGGGTCTGGCCCGCGAGGAATCCCGCGGGGCCCATGCCCGCAGGGATTTCTCCCAACGCGACGACGAGAAGTTCCTGGCCCACTCCATGGTTTACTCGACCGACGGCAAGCCGCGGCTGGAATACAAGCCCGTGACGATTACCACCTGGAAGCCGGTGGAGCGTAAGTACTAACACTCCGGGTCGAGGCTAGCTGTATGTCACGAATAGTGAATGGTGGATTGTGTATTACAAATTGTGAAGGAGGGCCCATGAAGCCATTGTTTACCGTTCACGCCGGCGAGTACAGGGAGCCACGTCGCGACTTCACCAAATGGCTCAACAACTGGGGTCCGGTGGCGCAGCTCAATAGATAACGGGCGCACCATCTAACCAGCGGCCGCACGTGGAGGACCGACTGTACAGCCGCCGGTGACAGGGGATGATAGAATTGAGGGTGGGAGGTCATGAATATGGAAGGTGTTGAGTTTATTGTCGATTCCCAGGGGAAGAAAACCGGGGTTGTAATAAACCTCAAAAAGCACGGAACCCTCTGGGAGGATGTTTATGACAATTGGTTGGCCGAAAAAAGAAAGCATGAACCCCGCGAGACGCTCCAGTTTGTTCGAGATCGCCTCAAAAGTCAGGGCAAGCTAAATGGCTAACGTCGAATATGCAATCACCTTTGCCAGGTCAGCACGTAAAGAGCTGGAAAGTCTTGACCGACCGCTTGTCAACCGAATATTCCCAGTAATTGAGTCGCTTGCCCAAAACCCCCGTCCAGCAAAATGTAAGAAATTGAGTGGCGTTCAAAACCGGTGGCGCATCCGGATCGGCGATTATCGAGTTGTTTACCAAATTTTTGACGACGAGAGGGTTGTTGACATAGTTGCAGTTCGTCATCGACGTGAGGCTTATCGCTGAAATCAAAAGGACCCTAATCGACAATCATCAATCGAAAATCGCCAATCGGCAATTTTCGGGGGAGGCCAACGTGGCCGAAATCCAAAGACACAACAATCGGCTCGGGCTGTGGGGATGGCTCGGGGGCGGGCGTTGGGGTGTGGAGCGCTACGCTTACATCCTGCATCGCCTCACCGGCCTGGGCATTCTTTGCTACTTTTTGATGCACGTTGTGGTTACGAGCCTGCGCGCCAAAGGCATCTACTTGTGGGTCGAGGGGGGAATCTTTCACCAGCCTCTCTTCAAGTTCGGGGAGTTTCTGGTTTTCTCGGCTTTCGCCTACCACGCCGCGAACGGCATCCGTCTGGTGCTCGTGGAACTCGGCTTCGCGGTCGGCAAGCCCATCGAGCCTGTTTATCCCTACAAGACGTCACTGAACGTTCAGCGGCCCCTGCTCATCTCCATGATGATCCTGGCAGCGATCTTGCTCGCGGCAGGGGGGTATGAATTCTTGGGTTTGGCTAAATAGCAGGGGCGCGTCAAAGTCGCCTTGGCTCGAAAAAGACCCCTCACCCGGCCCGCGTCCCGATGAAGTGAATCGGGATCGCGGTCCACCCTCTCCCCTCGGGAGAGGGTAGAAATCGACAATGACGGCCCTCTCCCTTGGGGAGAGGGTGCCCGAGGAACGAGGGCAGGTGAGGGGTTACTTGGTGAGCGAAGACCTTGACGCGACCCTGGGTCAAGTAGGAGGAGGAGAAATGCGCGAAACGAAATACTGGACCTGGCACATGGCGGCGGGAGTGGTGATCCTCTTCCTGCTCGGCCTCCACATGCTCATCATGCACGTGGGCGGGATCACTCACCTGTTTGTCCCTTACGGGGGCGAGGCCGTTTCCAAGAGCAACAGCCTGTTTAGGGATGGCAAGCTGTTCTTCACCGTTACTTACGTCCTTCTCCTCGGCGTCGCGCTCTACCATGGCCTCTATGGCCTGCGCACCATCCTGTTCGAGTTGACGCTCAAGCCCGCGGTCGAAAAGGCCATCACCTTCGTCTTTCTAGTTGTAGGACTGGGGCTGTTTGGCCTGGGCACGTGGGCGGCCGTCGCAGTGCATGCCATCGCCATAGCAGGAGGAAGGGGGTAGCCATGCCGGGAAGCAGCAAAACCGTACGACAGATTAATTTTCACATCACGCGCTACAATCCTGAAAGCGACCGCGCGCCGTACGTAAAGACTTACACGATACCGGTGCGCGAAGGCATGACGGTGCTCGACGGCCTGCACTACATCAAGGACAATGTGGATGCTTCGCTGGCTTGGCGTTATTCGTGTCGCATGGGCGTCTGCGGTTCGTGTGGCATGATGCTGAACGGGCAGCCGACGCTCGCCTGCAACACCCAGATCCTGCACATCGCGACTACGGATCTGACCGTGAGCCCCTTGCCGAATTTCAACATCATCCGTGACCTGGTCCCCGATCTCCTGACCATGTTTGACAAACACCGTTCGCTGAAGCCTTACGTGGTGCGCGCGGATGAGGCCGAGATTAATGACCCGGCAGGGGAGTTCTACCAGTCTCCAAAGGAACTCGAAGCCTATCTCCAGTTCACCTACTGCATCAAGTGCGGCTGCTGCATGGCCGCCTGCCCCACCTTGGCCACCGACGCGCGGTACTTGGGGCCCATGCCTCTGGCGGCGGCGCAGCGCTATAACCAGGACACGCGCGACGACGGGCGACGCGAACGCAACCGGGTGACCGGCGCCGCGTTTGGGGCTTTCCGCTGCCACTACGCCGGCGAGTGCTCGCGTGCCTGTCCCAAAGGCGTCGATCCGGCCAAGGCCATCCAGCATCTCAAGCGCCGGTTGGTGCTGGATTATCTCCACCTGGCTCGCCGGAAAAAGCCATGTCAGAAGCTGCACGGGCCGGGTGGAGGCAAGCCGCTTCCCAACATCCCCGCCGCGCCGGCAAAGACGGTCTGAACTCATGTTTCCAGTTTCTAATTTCCAGTTTCCGTTCTTTGACTCCTCCGCCATGACCCGCCGCAGAAATCTCGGTGCTGTCGGAAAGTCTCTGACTACTGCCCCTTGAGGGTGCGGTTTAAGAAGTCGAGCGTGCGGGCCCAGGCATCGTTGGCGGCGGCTTCACGATATCCCAGCTTGTTGTTGGGGTTCTCGAAGGCGTGGCCGGCGCCATCATAGATCTTCACGTCGATTGACTTATGCGCGGCTTTCATCGCATCTTCAAATGCCCCCACGGCAGTGGGCGGGATGCCCCGGTCCTCGGCTCCAAAACTCCCCAGCACGGGCGCCTGAATTTTCTGAATTTCGTCTTTGTCCGTAGGCATGGAGCCATAATTCACGACGCAGGCGGCGAGCTTGGATTCATTGACGGCCAGCAGGAGAGAGAATCCGCCCCCCATGCACCAGCCCACCGAGCCGATCTTATCTTTCCGGACATCGGGCCGGGAGGCTAGGTAGTTGAAGGCGGCTTTCAGGTCGCGAATGGCCTGGTCCTGGGGCAGGCCGCGCGAGAGCTCGTGAGCGAGGTTGGGATCGTAGGCCACCTTGCCCCGGTAGAGGTCTACGGCAAGCGTCACATATCCTTGTTCTGCGAATTTCTGCGCCTGTTCCTTTACCCAGTCGTTCAGGCCCCACCATTCATGAATCACCACCAGGGCTGGGTGGGGCCCGCCGGAATCGGGGACCGCGAGATAGGCGGAGACGGTCTCGTCACCACTCCGCAAGGCAATGGTCTCTGTCTTTGCCGGGAGTGCCAGGGCGGCGGACGTAAGAGCCACAAACCACCCGCCCATCCAAACCACCAAGCATGTATGGCGCACCGCACACCTCCGTAAGCGAGTTGACATGAGTAATGATCCCGATTCAGGGGACTTGCACCTCGCACTCCTGTCATCACCATTCTCCGGGCTGTCCAGTCCGGAAGGCAGGAGGCCCTGCCCCTGTAGTATAATGGCTGACTGATTTTTGTGGGCTGGAATTTTATGCTGCGCACGTTCGGCTTTGCACCCTGTGGCGGCCGAACGGAACGCGAAGCAACAACAGCAAAGATGAAGTTTTCTCGTCGCCAAATCCTGGGTTCCTCCGCTGTCCTGCTGGGGTCAAAGCTCCTTGACGCTCTTACAACTCCTCTCTGGCGATGGACCCGCGCGCCCGCCCTGCACGCGGCCATTGTTCCCAACCCGGAGGAATCTTCACCCGTCATCTTCGTGGATGTTGCCGAAGAGGCAGGGCTGACCGTTCCCAACGTTTGGGGCGGAGTGACGAGCAAGAAGTACATTGTCGAGGCCAAAGGCAGCGGTTTGGCCTTTTTCGATTACGACCAGGACGGCTGGTTGGATATCTACCTGACCAACGGAGTGCGCTTCGAGGAAACCTACGAACCCGGGAAAGCTCCGATTCAACACCTCTTTAAGAACAATCGCAACGGAACGTTCACCGATGTGACGGAGAAGGCAGGCCTGGGCCGTACCGGCTGGGGGACGGGCGTTTGCGTCGGCGACTACGACAATGACGGATGGGACGACCTGTTCTGCTGCTTCTGGGGCCACAACATCCTCTGGCACAACAACGGCGACGGAACTTTTACGGATGTGACGAAGAAAGCGGGACTTTGGGAAGATCGTGTCCGCTGGGGCTCCGGTTGCACTTGGCTCGACTATGACCGCGACGGATTGCTGGATCTCTTCGTCTGCAATTACATTGAGCTGGATATCACGAAAGTGCCGGTACCTGGCGCGACCGGCTATTGCCAGTGGAAAGGTATCCCCACCATGTGTGGGCCGCGCGGGCTTCCCGGCGGGATGAACATCCTTTACCA
Organism: Acidobacteria bacterium UBA7540; assembly: GCA_002478145.1. The sequence continues at coordinate 82,872 of DLMI01000118.1, read as the reverse complement.
CAATAACGGTGATGGGACCTTCTCGGACGTTTCGGAAAAGGCCGGCATCCTGAAACCCGGGCCGCGTTACTCCATCACCGGCGTGTCGTATGATTTTGACAACGACGGCTGGCCGGATATCTACGTGGCGGTGGATTCGGAGCCCAGCATCCTGTTTCACAATAACAAGGATGGGACATTCACGGATGTCTCCGTTATGGCGGGTTGCGCCTATAACGAGGATGGACAGGAACAGGCCGGCATGGGCGTAGGCGTCGGAGACTACGACTGCGATGGGTGGCTGGATATCTTCAAAACTAATTTCACCGACGATACGCCCGATCTTTACCATAACAATGGGGACGGGACTTTTACCGACGTCACCTTCGTCGCAGGCCTGGGGGTGAACACGCAGTACGTCTGCTGGGGGGCGGGATTCATGGATTACGACAACGATGGGTGGACGGATATTTTTCACGTCACGGGCCATGTTTATCCTGAAATCGAAACCTATCATCTCGATGCTACGTTCAAGAGTCCACGCATCGTTTACAGAAACCTTGGGAATGGCAAGTTTAAGGACGTCTCAGCTCAGATGGGACCGGGGGTAGCGGAACGCTTCTCCAGCCGCGGCTGCGCATTTGGGGACTACGACAACGACGGAGACCTCGACGTCCTGGTGCTCAATATGAATGACAGGTTCTCCCTCCTGCGCAATGAAGGAGGAAACAAGAACAACTGGATCAAGCTCAAGTTGATTGGGACACATTGTAACCGCACTGCGGTCGGCGCCCGCGCGCGCGTGGTGACGGGAAAACACGCGCAGATCGACGAGGTCCACTGCGGAACCAGCGTAATGTCCCAGAGCGATTTGCGCCTTCACTTCGGCCTCGGGGATGCGAAAGAAATCGATTCGATCGAAATCAGGTGGCCCACGACGCAGAAGACCGAGAAATTCACCAAAATCGAAGCCAATCAGATCCTGACCATAAAGGAAGGATCCGGGATTATAAAGGCCGAAAGACTGGAAAAGCCGGGGAAACTCGCGCGCCTGAAATAATTGCAAAAAAAGGGTGTCCGCTTCACTCAGGCAACTCCTTAACGTTGGGCGCTGGGGCGGCGGGGGCATACTGCATAAAGAGGCATGAGATCACCGGGGAGGGAAAGCCATGAGAGGAAGCGATCTCCAGACCAGGAGGGCTTTCAGGAGAGGCTTGATCCTTGCCGCCGCCATAGCGTTACTGTGGGCTGGGGGTGGCCTTGCGGTAGTTGCTTTGCCGCCGCAGGAGATTCCAGCGGACGCTACACCTCAGGTCCAGCAGCTCAACCCAAGCCAGGCGGCTCCCGGGGAGGAGGTTACCATCGTCGTCGAAGGGCAGAATTTCTCTCCCGGTGCCTACGTTTCTTTTACCAACCCGTCAATTCACGTTGTCTCTACTCGACGCGTTAGTGGGACGGAGCTCGAGGTCAAGCTGGCGATCAGCAAGAAAGCCCAAGCCGGTGCAATCAGCCTCTATGTCAGCAATCCGGCCAGTATCGCGGCTGAGGCTGAATTTACGATTGCGCCGGCCGCTGTCCCTGCGCCAGCAGCCCCTGCGGCGCCATCAACGCCTGCGGAGGAAGTTCATCCTTCCGAATCCAGCACGCCGGAGGTCACAAGCGTCGCTCCCCCCCGCGCTGCTCCCAGAACTCAAGCGAGTCTGAAGATCACGGGGAAGAACTTTGCTCAAGGGGCCAAGGTCAGCTTCTTGAACCCAGGAATACGGGTCCTGGAGACCACCGCGACGGCCACCACTGAGCTTACAGTGCGCATTCAAATCACCGCGGATGCGCCCACAGGTAAGACCAGCTTGTTTGTGGTGAATCCCGACGACAAAGAGGCCGAAGCACCCTTCGAGGTGGCAGGCGGGACCACCAAGGCTGCCGCGGTTTCTGAACCGGCCAGCTCGGCGGGCCAGCGCTTCGACGTCTACAACCTCGGGGACGTCGCCAGCCTTCTCCAGAGCCACAACAAGACCAAAGGCACGCTGATGGTAACGGGCCAGAAGCTCACTTACGAGGAGTCGGGCAAGGAGGTGTTTTCAACGCCTCTCTCGGATATTAGAGAGGTTGACGCAAATATCATTCCAGGCCTCAACCTCAACACGGGCACCTTTCACATCAATCTGACGTCCGGAAAAACCTACAACTTCATCGCCGGTTCACTCCGCCCTGCGGATAGTCAGTCCATTGTCGACTCCCTGCGCAAGGCCATTCACTAGCCTCCATTATCTCGGCGGTTCGAATAGCCCTTTCGGATTGCCACCCTTTTCGCTGAGGCAGGGGCTGTGATAGACTTTGCATGTAGCTCATCGCAACGCATAGCACGGGGTATTGCTGAATGAAACGATACGGCGAGCATCGTTTCCCCGGAAAGCTCTTTGTGGTCGAGGGAATCGACGGCTCGGGCAAGTCCACCCAATTGATGCTCCTGCACCAGTGGCTTCAGTCTGAAGGCTACGGGGTTGTCTTCAGCGAGTGGAATTCCTCGCCGCTGGTCCGGGACACGACGAGGCGCGGGAAGAAGAAGCAGATGCTTACTCCCGCTACCTTCTCTTTGATCCACGCCACTGACTTCGCGGATCGGATGGAGCACAACATCATCCCCCTGCTGAAAGCGGGAGCGGTGGTGCTTTGCGATCGCTACATCTACACCGCCTTTGCCCGCGATGTGGTGCGGGGCATGGATCGCAAGTGGGTGCGGGAGCTTTACAGCTTTGCGGTCAAGCCCACCGCGGCCTTCTATTTCCGCGTTCCCCTTGATGTTGCCATGAAACGCATCCTGGAAGGGCGAAGCGGGGTGAAGTTCTATGAAGCCGGCATGGACCTTGGGTTGAACGAAGACCCGGAGGAGAGCTTTCATGTCTTTCAAGGGAAAATCCTTGAAGAGTACGAGAACATGATCCCGGAATTCGACCTCACCACGGTGGATGCCACGCTTCCCATTGAAGACCAGCAGGTCCAGATGCGCCAAATTGTTAAGGCCAAGCTGACCCAGGCCAAACGATTGAGGGTGGCCCCATGAGAGAAACTTATTCGGTGATTCTGCCCAAAATGAATCTGGCGGAACTCACCGGGAGACTGATTGTAATTGAGGGCACGGACGGCGTTGGCCGTTCCACTCAGATCAAGCTGCTCAGACCCTGGCTCGAGCAGCAAGGACACGCCGTGCTGGATACCGGCATCAAGCGTTCCCAACTGGCGGCTAGGGGAATTCAGCAAGCCAAAGAGGGACATACCCTGGGGCGCATTACCTTGAGCCTCTTTTACGCCACGGATTTTGCGGATCGACTCGAAAACGAGATCGTCCCTGCGCTACGTGCCGGATTTGTCGTTCTTACCGATCGTTACATCTATTCTCTGATGGCTCGAGCTATTGTGCGGGGCCTCGATCCAGCCTGGATCCATAATGTGCACAGCTTCGCGCTGAAGCCCGATGCCACTTTCTATTTGCGAATCGGCGTAGACGACCTGATTCCCCGCGTGGTCTTCTCAAGCGGGTTTGACTATTGGGAATCCGGCATGGATCTCTACCCCAGCGAGGATATGTACGAAAGTTTCCGCAAGTACCAGACGACCCTGCTCGCGCAGTTCGATAAGATGGCGCAAGAATATGACTTCACGGTAATTGATGCTTCCCCGGATATCCGCACGGTTTTTGAGCGGCTGCGCGCAGGCATTTCCCGTGCTCTCAAGGGTGAACCTCGGGAGCCGCTGTTTGCAGGGCCTGTGCCAGAGGTGGGCGTGCAGGATTCGGGCAGTACTGAGGTTGCCGGCGCGGGAAAAGCCAATCGCCCGGGAGCAGAAAGCTAGGCGAGTAGCCCTCAAGCGCTGGCGATGGTAGAGGCAGGCGCTGCCAGGAGACCCTCCGCCCAATTCTTGAGCCCCTGATAGCTGGGTGAGTCCAGCGTCATCTGGAAGTATTTTTCCCTGAATCCCCGCTTCCTGGTGCGATTCCGCAAAATCAGTTTCCCGGTTGCCATGGCGAGCGGTAGTTGATCGCGCAAGAACTCCGGCTTGGCCATCATTTCTATTATCATTTCCTCCAGCACTTCCATATCGTGCCAATCACCGAGATGCTGTTGGATTTTTTTTAGCCAGGTGAGCGCACCCGAGCTGCCCGGGATCCCGAACTGATTCGCAACTTCGAGAAGGTAACGGAGCCGCTTGGCGCAGATGCGCGCGGCGTGGATGGAGGGCGCGGTCGTTTCGCGGTGCGAAGAGGCAACCTGCTTTTCAAATTCTCGCCAGGCGCCTACCAGCGCTTGCGTAAGGCGCGCCGGGAAGGGTTCAAGAGCGGGCCGGTCAGGTTGGACCAAGGAATGCGAACCATGGTCCTGGTCGGGCGTGGGCTTGAGCCGATCCAGAATCCCCTTGGCGCGCATGTAAAAGACGGCCAAGTTCACCTTGCTCAGCTTACGAATGGCCCTCGAGAAGCTCCCGGACCGGCGCTCCTGAAGATGCTGCTTCACAGCCGTCCAGGCTCCCCGGTCCGAGCAGCGCTTTCTTGCCAGACGCCCCTGCACCTGCTGGAGCAGGACGTCACAGTTCCGCAGGTCTCCCAGCGCCCGGCGACATCGTCTGATTTTGCGCCTCAAGCGGCGGGCCTCCCGGGGCAGGGGCTTGGGAAAAATCAGGTCAAGCACTTGCTGCAAGCGCCGGCTTGCAACACGCATGTCGTGGATGGCGTCTGGGTCGTCCCCCTTCAGAACCTTTGCCTCCAGGGATACGAACCGGTTGAGGTGTCGAAGGGCTAGCTTCCGGACTTTGCTCCATCCGTTTGTCGGCGGCGCGGTTCCGGGACTCTTTGCCAGTTCATTGACTGGGTGAGCGGGATTGTGGAGGATGTTCTCTTTCCGCTCTTCCATGGAAAAGGGCTCGAACGGGTCGCAGGTCGAGGGGTTCAAACCTCCCGACCTCCAGTTAAAGCCGCCCCCTTGTGCTGAAATAAAGCCAAGTGACTTGGCTTCTGCTGCAACAGTCTAAACCGAATGCGTCCAACTTACAACGCATTACCCTGCAAGTCCTGCCGGTTGACGGCTCCTGGTCGGGTCGATACCGAGGCGCGGCCTTGAAACCGCGCTCCGGCAGTTGACTAAGACAGATTTGCCGCTGTCGCGACTTCGAGTGCGGCGAGGGCGGGTCAGATTGCTGGACGTTCAGGAGAGGCCTAAAGCCGCTGCAACTACCTGAGCTTGCGAAGCAGGCGAGGTGTCAACCACCACACGAGTTGGCCGGGGCTCTTCGGCGGAAACTCATCGAAGCTAATCATACAGCACCCGCCCTTCTTAAACGCCAGGTGGGCATGGCCACCGGCGCCGATAAGCCGGGCGGCCAACTCGCTGAGGTCGGGTTCATGGCCGACCACAAGTACCCTTCGGCAGTTGGGGCGTTTGGCCAGAAATGCGAGCAGAGCCTCGGGTGACCCGCCGGGCCGCATCGCATCGCAGACGTCCACGAGCACACTTGACGCCAGCGATTCGGCAATAATTCCCCCCGTTTCAACCGCCCGCACCAGCGGGCTGGTAACAATCCAGTCCACTTCGAACCCCATCCGTTTCAGACCCCCGGCGATCTCCCGCATCTTTTCTTTGCCTTCCGGCACAAGCGGACGTTGCGCATCGTCCGAAAATCTCACACTGCCACGCGTGACGGCGAGCCCGTGCCGCATGATGTAAAGCTCATACCCTATCTGAACTTTTCCCTCAGGGGCTAACGTATTGTTTTTTGGCATGGTCTTCAGCTCGTTTTCGTTAACCATTGTAGCATCGAAAGGGGAGGGTTTTACCGTGGCGCTTCGACCGGCATCACGTGGGACGCCCGGTGCGGGCGCGGCTCAGAACATAGAAAGCTCGTCTGTTGCCGCCCGTCCCGGTAGTGACAAAATCCAGAACTCGGCGGCCGGATTCAAAAGCGCGCTGGAACATGCGCCGCGTTTCCAGCCGCCACTGCCGCGCCAGCTTCAAAGCCCGAACCCTCATTTCATCGGTATTGGTCGGAATCTCCAGGAGAAGCCGGGGCTCTGCGAAAGAAAAACTGATGCCCCGATTCACTATGAATCCCTCTTCATTGCGGCGAGTTTCATTGATTCTGGGCAGGTCGAGGTTGATGGGCCGCAACGGAGGTCCCTGCAGGCAACGTGCCACACGAGCGCTGCTGACTTGCCAATTCACAACGAAGCGGTCGCTCGGCAGGCCCTTCTCAATCACGCTGGGGAAACGGCCGTAGCAGTCTGGAAGATATTCCTCCACTCGGACACCCAGCCGCGCGATGTTCAAGGCTGCATTGCGGCTTTGCAAGGGGTCATACGTCCAGCAGATGGACTTGATCCCCTCTTGCAGGGCTAATTCCCTGTGCGCGAGCTTCATCCTGAATCCCAGGCCCTTGTCCCGATGGCGTTTTTCCACCGCCATCATGTGCGACCAGTGAACCACCCGTCCGTGATAGCGCCCCAGGAACGCATAAAGGAACCCCAGGAGCTTTCCCTCCGCGATGGAGCCCAACACTACGCCTCCGTACTTCTGCGTGACGCAAAGGACCTCACTGCCCACCCCCACGTTTCCCCAGACTTCCATCTGGAGCCTCTCACATTCCCGGTATTCGTAAAGGCTTCTCAGCCGTCTTATTTCGATTCGAGGCAAGATTGATCCGCCACCCTCAGCCGCTTTCGACGCCAATTAAAATACCACTGCGGACATGTAAGCTGGAAGAGCGCCGCCAGGCAAAAGACCTTTCATGGCGGGGGCGAAGGGACAAGGGGTGTGGCTCCTCTGAAGCCTTACTCCTCCGTAGCACCCATCCGCTCCCATACTTCGTAGAAAAGCTTGATGGAGCCGGGCGCAAACCCGGCATAATGATTGTTGAAGAACCCCAGGATGCGAATGCCTCGCTTGAGCAGTTTGCGGATGATGGGAATCCAGGTCTCCATCTCGTGCGTCCGGTCGATGATGACCCTGTCCCAGTGCTTGGTCTTATCCTCGATGCCTTTTCGGTCGCCCAGCCACCTGAGGTAGGCAAAATCCGCGGTCACAACATCCTGCTTTGCAACCAACCGATCGACGGGCGCCATCCAGGGATGATCAATAAGCGCCAAAGCAATGTTCCTCGGTCTAAGTAGATCGAGGAGGCGGTCGTTTATCCAGTATTTGTTCCGGAGCTCAACCGAGTAGGCAGGGCCGCGGGGAAGCTGATCCAGGAACTTTGACAACCGGACGAGGAAATCCTGGGCCTGGGGAAAAGCCTGTTTATTGAAGTAAGGGAACTGGAGCAACAGGGGCCCGAGCTTGTCGCCAAGGAGGTCCATCGTCTTCAGGAACTCTGAGAGCTCATGGGCGCAATCAACAAGCACTTTCTCATGCGTGATTACCTGGGGGAATTTGGCTGCAATGACGAAACCCGCCGGGGTGCGCGCGCGCCAATTCCTTACCACCGCAGCGGAGGGAGTTCGATAGAACGTCGAGTCTACCTCAACGGTGTCAAAGTGTTTCGCATATTCAGAGATGAATTCAGCAGAAGTGGTGCCCGGAGGATAGAAAACCCCTACCCAATCCTGACTGGACCAGCTCGAGGTGCCAAGGCGCAGGTTTTGAATTTGAGGGTAATCCAACGCCGTCAAATCTCGTACTGCAAATCTAATCAGCGGGGCTGGCCAAACTACTCTCCGCACATACCCCGTTCGCGCGCGCCACATGTACGGCACGGGCCAGCCTCGAAAGAAGCAGCGGAGTGCGAGCCCTTCACCACCGCGAATACAGAGAGTAACTTGTCCACATTGGGGCTTTCACACTTCCCACAAAGTACGCTGCTGGACGAGGAAGTAATGATTTTTTCGAACTGGGCCCCGCAGTCCTGGCACTTGTATTCGAAGATCGGCATATCATTCTCCCTCCTGCAATATAGCGGATGACACCCGACATTTCAACGTGGTTGCCGGGAGGGTTGCGGCGAATTCGCTTTTGGGCCAGACTGCAGGCGCATTTTTCAGGCTGGGTTCGAGGTCGAGGGCCGACGACAGAGGGCCGAAAATCGCTTGACAGGCTCCAGTTTATTGCTTACAGTGTCCCCCAGCCACCATGATACGGAACCTAGGAATCTTTCACTAGAGGAGAGGAGCAGCAAATGGCGAAGGTGTTGACTAAGTCACAAGTGGTAACCCATCTGGCAGAAAAGGCGGGGATTCAAAAGAAGGCTGCCGCCGCAGTCCTGGAGCACCTCGCTGCTCTGGCGACGAAAGAAGTCAAGGGCGGCGGACAATTCGTGGTTCCTGGACTCGGCAAGGCTGTTAAGGCACACCGAAAGGCTCGCGTGGGCCGTAATCCTCAGACCGGCGAGCCGATCAACATTCCGGCAAAGACGGTCGTCAAGTTTCGCTTGGCCAAGGCATTTAAGGATGCCGTGGTGCCTCCCAAGAAGAAATAGCGATTCAGCCGCGAGCCGCCGTTCTGGCTCGCGGCTCCTCGCACAGGCACTCGGAAAGTTGAACTCCGCACTCCGTGAATGAACTTGCGCCGGGTCGATCCGTGTCCGTGGCGAGTGGGCTTCACCAAGAGGAGCAAGAGGCGTAGTGTCGCCCCATGTTGAAAGCTCGGCGGCGTTTCCGCAGAGGGGACTGGGCGACGCTTCCTCCGGGCGGGGCGAGAGTGCCTATCGAAGGCGCTCCCCATGGGCCAGCCATCGGACCCCCATAAATCAGTGTCGTGTGCCTGAAGTGCTTTGGGCAGGTCAATCCGGCCCCGGAGCGTCGGACCCCCCTCAAAGGGTTTGCGTTCTTTGGGGCCTGGCGCTTTTGCGTCGAGTTATGCCTCGTTAGGAATGGGAAGGGCGGGGCTTCAGCCCTGCCGCACGCGGAGCCAGGGAGCAGCGGCTTTAGCCGCTGAAGCCACATGTTCGCTAATGGCATTGGCCAGTGCTTCAGGGGCTGAAGCCCCTCTCCGACGAGTGCCCGGCGGCGGGGCTGAAGCCCCGCCCTTCCCCTAGAATTGGACGCAGAACTTGACTCGTTTATACCAAGTTCCAAAACTCTAGGCTTCTAGCGCGCATATCGCGTGGGGCGGGGGCCCTCTTCCAGGGCCTGTCGTTCCCAGATCATTCCTTCCCGCGAATAGTGGGCTATCTCAAAGTCCTGGGTCAGTTCCAGCGCGTCCACGGGGCAAGCGTCCTCGCATAAGCCACAGAACATGCAGCGCGAAAGGTCATAGGTGAAGGTCGTCAATCGCTTCTTGCGGTCCTCGGTCCGCGCCCATCCCACCACAATCAGGTTCTCCGGACAAGCCAGCGAGCAGAGGTTGCAGGCGATGCAGAGTGTCTCGCCGGTTTCCGGGTGGTTGTTCAGGCGCGGGGCGCCCCGGTAGCGTTCTGCGACCACGGGGCGCTCCAGCGGATACTGTTCAGTGCAGGTGGCGCTGGGGCGCTGATAGGAAAACGTCAGCCTCAGGCCCTTGATGAGGTCAACCAGGAATATCCTTCGAACCAGTTCCCTAACGCTCATTCTTCAAACCCCGCCTTTGTTTGATTTCATGCCAATTAGAAGTTGAAGCCCCGCACTCGCCGCCCCGCCACGCTGGCAATTCCCCGTCAGAATGATAGATTGGATCGGTCGGGGAGAAAATGACTTAAGTCGCCAGGGGGGCACCTCGTCGAGATGCCGGCCGCAGGTGCCCGGCACATGCCTGTCATTGGAGGTACAATAGCCTGTAGCGAGTGGGTCGTCCACCCATTACGAGAAAACGGGTTTGCTCCTTTTCACCCTGAACTGGGTAAGGGTCGCGGTTTTCCCAGCTCCGGCGAGCATCCGAAAGCTCAGGGGTGTGAACAAATGAAACGCATACTCTTAATCATAGGGCTGTCGTTGTTCATTCTGTACCTCGGTGACTATCTCTCAGTGCGCTACAGGATCCCGAAGAGCCGTAGCCAATTCGGAGTGGTGAAAATCCAGCGCTATTATGCGGTCGGCCTGAAGAGCCACAAAACCGAGTTTATGTTCCTCGCGCCGGAAAACCAGGTATGCGTCCACTCCCTGTTTCCTCACTTCGGCTACAGTCCATGCTGGTACCTCAGTCGGAGAAATGTGAAACGGATCGATATATGATTCCGGAGGCGCCAATGATTCGCCATTCGAGCTGCTCTTACCGCCAACATCAACATGATTCTGTGATGCGCCCCTCGGCGCGCAGACTTCTGAGGGTCTGCACACCAACCGCTGAGATCGAAACTTCACCCGTCAAAAAATCGGGATGTGGTATGATCGCCCGCGTGTAGTGTACCTGCATTGTTAACTCATCCTGGGAATAGCGATGCATTGGATAGGTGATGCATGAACCAAGAATGTTCATTACAGCCCGAGGCTGTTCCCGCTTTTCCTGCTCTCGGCAAACGAATCAAGACCCTGATGGTCTGGCCCAAAATCCCGGATTCCTTTTGGACATTCGCGGGCATGATGCGGCTCCTCCGTGAAAAGGTCGTCATCCCGCCCTTGGGGCTCATCACGATAGCCGCGTTATGTCCTGAGGAATGGGACATTCGCCTGATTGACCAGGGTGTGGAAGACTTAAGTGATGCCGACATCCTCTGGGCGGACCTCGTCATGGTAAGCGGCATGCGGGTCCAGAGAAAAGGGCTCGAGGAGGTCCTCGCCCGCGCCCGCAGCCTGGGCCGGCGTACGATCGTGGGCGGACCCTATCCGAGCAGCGAACCGGACGAAGTGCTGAAGTTGGCGGACCATGTGGTGGTGGGCGAGCCGGATGAGGTGTTTGACGCGATCGCTAAAGACCTTGAAGAAGGGTCGGCCAGAAGGCTCTATACGATCGAAGACAAGCCCGACCTTACTAAGACGCCGGTGGCACGCTTTGACCTTCTGAAAACCGGCTTCTACGCCTCGATGGCAATTCAGTTTTCCCGCGGTTGTCCATTTCAATGTGAGTTCTGTGACATCATCGTGCTTTACGGACGAAAGCCTCGAACCAAGCGTCCTGAGCAAATCCTGGCGGAACTGGACGCGCTCCTGAAACTGGGATGGAAAAAGCAGGTTTTTATTGTTGATGACAATTTCATAGGCAATCACCGGCTTGCTCTCGAGCTGGCTCGAGAGTTGGAAAAGTGGCAGCAAGCTCATGGCTATCCGCTGGCTTTCTATACCGAAGCGTCTATGGACCTCGCGCGCCATCCGGCGCTGATCGAGGCCATGGTCAAGGCGAACTTCTTGCATGTTTTTGTGGGGATTGAAAGTCCTTCGAAAGCGGCCCTGGCGGAGGCGAAGAAGCTCCAGAACCTGTCCCAAGATCCAATTGAGTCCATCAAGATTCTGCAACGGGGCGGCCTGTGGGTTACGGGTGGATTCATCCTCGGATTCGACTCCGACACCGAAGACATCTTCGAGCAGCAGATTCTCTTCATAGAGCGCGCAGCGGTCCCCTGGGCTATGATAAATTTTTTGCACGCGGTGCCGCGAACCGCGCTTTACGACCGAATGAAGAAAGAGGGACGCTTGACCGAATTGAGCGTGCACAATAGTGACTCCACGCCGCCGAACTTCCAGACCGTTCTCCCGCCCCTCGTTCTGTTGAAGGGCTTTCAAAAAACACTTGCCTCAATTTATGATCCCACAAAATTCTACGAACGCGCGTGGCGTTCTCTCCAGTTCTGGCAGACCAGGAATTGCCAGCGGCCTGCCCAGCAGCCGGGTTGGGTCGACATGGCCAAAATAATGCTCCGTTCGATCTGGCATCAAGGCCTGAGGTCTTCCTACCGCCGGCCATATTGGAAATACTTGCTTCGACTCGTTACCCGGTGTTCGACAGACCCCGCGAAGATCTGGATGGGCTGTACCATCATGATCGCCGGGCATCACTTTATTCCCTATGCCAAAGAGGTGGTGCAGCGGGTGGAAGGGGATATTGCCGAAATTAACAATGGGGAACTGGGCCAAGTGAAGGGCGAGGTTCCTGAAGTCCGAAACAGACCGGTGCCCGTTGCATCCGACTTCTGAACGCGGGTGGCGCGCAACCTGCCCCGGATGTGAAATAATCCCAGCCGACCAAATCCCGAAGGGGCCAGTATTGCACGCGTCAGTTATTAGATGATAGTAAGCTCCTTCCGAGTCACTTCAGACCTGCTGCCCCCTCCAAACGCACCGTGACGATTTGAAATGGTTTGACGGAGAACCTGAAGCCATGGGAAGAAACCGAAAGAGGCCCCTGCTTCCTCTCCAGAGCATCGCTCATCCATGCCGATTCCACGTTTAGGAGTGGAGTTTGTACGTCCACGGTGCTTTCCTTTCCGGCCACTTCCACAAAACGCAGAATCGTGCCGTCTCCGTCTTCGGCCGTCTTCCAGGTCTCCAACGCAACATTGGATTGATCCACACGCAAGAAACTACCCTGGGCCGAATCCAATGGCCGTGGAGAATTGATCGCTTTATCCTGGGAGGTGATTTGGTCTGCTTCCAGAGGCGACATCTCTTCCCGGCCCAGCCGGCTCAGATAGGCAGGCGGCAGGTTGTTGCCGCTGGTCAGCACGTAACGGAATGTGAAGTCTCCTCCCTGGCCTGCCGCGTAGTTCGTGTCCCAGTAATTGTTCATCACATAAGAGAAAATCGTGCCGGGCCGCTGGCCGAACTCCACCGGCCATGTCCCCCGGACGATATCCCCCAAAGCGACCAGCGAGGCATCCACCGGAACAAGAGCCGCCGCCACGTTCCCTTGCTCCGCTGCCACCCAGTGCTGCACCGAAAACCACTCCTTGCCCGCTCCGGGCAGTTGGTCGCGGCTGGGGTCCACGAATCCGTTCTGAATCTCGTACCGGAATTGCGGATGTTCCATGGCGAAGGGAAATGCAAAGTAAACACCTTCCTTCGTGTAGACCTCCGTCTTGTGCACATGATTGATGAACTCGATCTTCTTCTGTCCATTAAACAAAATCACTTCTGTCTCGATACGCGGTGTATTCACTCCCGAGCTTTCCAGACGCGCCACGACCCCGAAAGGCTGGTTCGTCACTGACAGCAGCCGTCCTCCACTGGCGTTGTGGATGGAGAGTTCTGGAACCGGCGAGACAGAACTGTACTGTATCAGCCGGTTCGGAGTTTGATCTGCTCCCGTGACGTAGAGATACTGATCGAACCGATAGGGGCTCGAGGCATTGACCAGCTCTTTGTCCAGTTCCTTGTCGAAAATACTTTTCACCGCGCCGCTGGCGGGATCTAACACCACCCGATAGTACTGATTCTCCATCGCCCCTTCCGCGGTGGCCTGCGCAGTTGGCGACGCTGCTTTGGTTTCCTTCAGCGCGTAGGCCTTGTACCCTACCGACGGCACGTCCTGCGCAAGGAAACGGACGCGCCGGTAAGCCGGCCCCGTGGAGAGAACTTCGTAAGGGACTGCCCGGTTGGTTGCCAGGTCTACCAGTTCCAGCCCTTTGTCCAAGTCCATCTCGACCATGCCGGAACGTTGCCAGCTCAGGGGATTGAAAACCAACAGCGTCCCCATCGGATCGTAGATATAGTCCGCCAAAGCGGCCAAGCCTCGCCGCAGCACGTAGTCAACATCCTTCTTGGCCTCGGTGGCAAAAGCTTCTTTGACGGCCCACTGCTCCGTCGTTTCCTGGCTTTTCGGATTCGATATACTGCGGTCGGCTCCCCAGGTATGCTCGTCATAAAGCACCATGTTATTCCAGAGCCGTTTCAGCGCCTCGTCCTCAGGTTGAAGGTGGGGATTGACCAGGCTGCTGAGGGTGGAGAACTTCTCCGCTGCCAGCGCGCGCTGTTCCGTCTCCCGCTCGAGGACCGCCGACCGGGTGGCTGAGATAATGCCATCTTCCCAGTACGGTCCCCCGTCACCCCGCACCGCCGGAATGCTGTCTCCCAATTGCCTTGTAATGTAGCCTATCGCCTCGGAAAAACCCGAGTAAGTTAGCCGGGGATAAGCGTAAATCTCGTTCCACTCCTCAGCCAGGCTTGCCTGCTGCGGGAACAAATCGGTGTTTTCGACCTGCGTGCCGTAAACCAAAGTCGCGTCCGATTTGTATTCCGGGCGCGAATAAATCTGGAGAAAAATCGGCAAGGAGTCGTGCCCGCCCGCAATTTGAGGTGGCATCCCGAATAAGGTCGTCATTTGGTGGTAGTGCCGGGAGTACCACATCAGGATTCTTCCGCCGTCGGGGCCTTCCCACCAGAACGGCGATTTCTCATGCAGACGGCCAAGCAGGAGAACGGGAGCGCGGTAATTGTCGCTTGCAGCGGCGAAGTACTTTAGCCCTGCTGCCGCCATTACCGATGCGTAGGACCAGGAATAAGAGGGTACATCCGTGATGTCGGCATAGTCGGGGTCTCCTCCGTGCTTCTGATGGAATTGAAAAGCAGGATAAAGCGAGCGAAGGAGGGTTTCCAGGCTCGGAAAACCGGTGAGGACACTCGCCTCCACCGTGGGCACGAAGATCTTCTTATCCCTTACCATCTGGAAAAGCTGCTTTTTCTGTTCTTCGCTGCGCCCGGCCAGGAACTGTCGCACGCACCAATAACCATCCGAGCTGAAGCGAAAGTCCGGATGGTCGTGAATCATCTGAATGGCTTCGTCGAGGGTCCGACTTTGAGCTTCCGCCACCTTGGCTTGGTAATCTGTGTAACCCACATCCAGGTGAGTGTGAGGCACCAAGAAGATGTTCCACTTCTTTGCCGGATCCAGAACCACCGGGAAGTGTCGCGAGTGCCCGCCCAGGCTGACGGCAACTTCGCCCTTGGTACCGGGGGCAAATTCGGGAACCGCCAGCTCGACCAATTGCTCGCCGAAATCCCAGCCAGGGGATAGCTTCTCAGTGAATTTCTCCTTGCCCACGCTCAACACCACTTGCCCGCCCTTCGAGGGGGAGTTGTGCCGGATATAGACGTCCACCAGCTCGAAAAGCTTGTCTTCTTTGCACTGATAATAAATGGTCGGCAGGGCCTGGACAGTGACCTCTGCGGATGAAAATTTCCGGTCCGGGTCCTGTTCAAGCGCCAGAGCGTCATAGGTGATCCTGGAGTTTGTAACGTCATCGCGCTCTGCCGGCTCATCCATCGCGGTCAAGACAAGCTCGTTCGTTCCCTTCTTCAGGGAATTTGTGGGAAGATCGACCGCAATTGTGCCGGCAGAGTACGCAGGCAAGAATACGCTGCTCAGATCGCCCGCCGCATAGTTCAGCGTTGGATGCTGATAAAGCAGCGCTCGGTGACCATTGATATCCACTTGAAGGCGCGGGACACGCGGGGTTTCAACGAGCAACGCTACCTTCAGCGTATAGACGCCCCGCGGAGCTTCGGACAAATCAAACTGGATCGTATAGGGATGCGGCCGAAACTCAGCCCTTCCATTTGCCGAGCCTGGCTGAAAGGCGGGCCAGTCAGTTGCCGGCTTACTCTTTCCGACTATGTAAAGCACATCGCTCTTGGGGTGAGCGGGAGCAAAGACAGGTGGCCGCACCTCGCCTTGATTGAACTCGCCGGATGACTGATCGAATTTGCCAATCTGCCACACTGCCTTCGAGGCGGCCTCTGCGCGCGAGCCAAAGCAAATCACAACGACCAGTACGATAAGTATCTGTAGAACTTGTTTATATGTGCGTTTATTCACGTTTTCCCCCTTCTTAAAAACGCCTTCCTTAAATGACCCTGAACCTCTAAAAGTCTCAGCCAGCAGGTACTCAAGGTGATTTAGGCCAGAATAATCCTCCCCCATGCCGACTGGGGATTCTACACCTTTCCATACACACAAGGCAGAGAGCCCCAGTGCTCTCCAAAAATGAGTGCTTTTAGAACAGGTGGTAATGCACTTCGGATTCCGATACAATCCCGACCCATCGTGGAGCGTAACAGGCAAGTCTTGCAACGTACGTCGAGCTACTTTCGAGTCTGCGGAAGACTCGCCATTGCCGTCCGGAGGAACCCCACAATGAAAACCGCATGGAAACTGGTTAGCGCGCTCATTCTTCTCGCGTCGCTGAACTGCGAGGCCACCGAGCCTGGAAAGCCGAAGACGCCGCCGTCTGACGGCGGGCAAGCCCAGATGAGGGCCGGCACAGGAAGTTACGGTTGTTCGGCGAAGGACATTGCGCACTATGTCTGCCGCCGAGCGGCAGGGCGGATAACAATTGACGGCCGGCTGGACGAGCCCTCCTGGCAGAAGGCCGAAAAGTCCCCGCGTTTTGTTGACATGGTTACGGGAGAGCCCGGCTTCTACGACACGCGAGCTGCCGCATTGTGGGATGACGAATATCTTTACGTTGGCTTGTGGATTGAAGAGCCGTACGTCGAAGCCCACCTGACCAAAACAGGTTCGCTGATTTTCCAGGAAAATGATGCCGAGGTGTTCATCGACGGCGGTGATGCCTATTCTGAGTTCGAGATCAACGCGCTGGGCACGACTTACCAGGTCTTCTTCATCTGGCAAGATGCTTACAAGAAGGGCGGCGTCTTCGACGTCCCCGAATTTGACATCTTCAAGAATAAGGCCCTTACCTTCGGGGGTGACTACGATCGCCAGGACCGGTCTTTCTGGGTGGGAACTCATCCCCGAGGAACCCGCTGGGCATTCCTGAACTGGGAGTTTCCGGGCCTCCTCAAAGCCGTTCATGTGGACGGCAAAATCAACGACAACTCCGTGGCCGATAAAGGTTGGACCGTTGAACTGGCTTTCCCCTGGAAGGGAATGAAGTGGCTGGCCGCAGGGCGTTCTCTGCCCCCCAAGGACGGAGACGTATGGAGGATCTTCTTTGGACGTTTCGAGCTGCTACAACCAGGCGGCGTTGAACTCAACCCGCATCCCGCCTGGGTCTGGAGCCGCCACGCCGTCTACGACACCCACATCCCTGAGTGCTTCCCTTACATTCATATGTCGAATCGAATCGTCGGGGAGAGGTAGCGCGTTTCCAAGCTGTCATTCTGAGTCCTTCGCTGTCATCCTGATCCCGCCCTGCGGGAGAAGGATCTCGCACTGAGTATTTTAAAGACAGAGCGAGATTCCTCGCTGCGCTCGGAATGACACCGCGACGGCTGACACAGCTTGCGAATCGACAATCGGCAATCGGCAATTACAGCGGCGCCCTTACCCAGTGCCGCGACGGCTGACACAGCTTGCGAATCGACAATCGGCAATCATCAATCGGCAATTACAGGGTTGGGCTGTCGTCGCCGAGCAGCGCTTTGCGGAGGAGCTTGAGTGGAACCACTCCCTGGCCCATGAATCGGTCGTGAAAGTCCTTCAGAGTGAAATTACCATCCTCTTTCTTTTTGAAATCATCGCGCAGCTTCAGGATTTGCAGCTTGCCGAGAGTGTAGACGAGGTAAGTCGGATCACCGCTTCCACGCTTTGACTCGACCTCAGCTATAGGGGGAGTCTGGTATCCCTCACGGATAAAGAACTCACGGGCCTGTTCCAAAGTCATGTGGCCGGTGTGCATCTCGATTCCCACGATAAAGCGGGCGTCGCGCAGCAAAGCGTCCTGCAACTGCCCCAAGCGCAACTTTGGATCGCCGCCCCCATAGCCTTCGTCGAGCATCATCTGCTCGCAATAGTGTGCCCAGCCCTCGGCATTGGTGCCCACGGCGATCAGTTTGCGAACCTTGGACGGAGCATGCTGCACCCAGAGGAATTGCGTGTAGTGGCCCGGATATGCCTCGTGAATCGCGGTGCTGAGGATGGTGCCGCGGTTGAAGCCCTCCATCCATTCTTCCCGGCGCTGGGGTTTCCAGCCGGGCTGCGGAAGCGTGACGCTGAGCAGGGCCTCAGTGGCTTTCGTCTCGTAAGCGCCAGGGATGTCCATGGAAGCTGTGGTGGTGGCGCGCATGAAGGGCGGCGTCTCCTGCACGATGGGTAAGACCTGGGAGGGGATGCTGACGATCTGTTTCTGCTCGATGAACTGGCGCAAGCTGCCCAGGATATCGCGGAAGCTCTGCAACAGGTGATCCGGCGTGGGATGGTCTTTCCCCAGCTCAGCCAGCACCTCGCGGGGGCTGTGCTTGGGATCGATCTGCTCAGCCGTCTCCTTCAGTCGTTGTTGATTGCGCCGCAAATCGGCGTACCCCATTTCCTGGAGGCGGTCCAAGGGAATATCCACCATTTCGTCATCGAGGAGTTTCTTGCGGTAGTTCTCTGCGCCGATGCGGAAGTCACCCTTGGAAATCGGCAGCAGGTCGTCGCGAAGGAATATCTGGTATTTGCGCAGGGCGTCAATCACCGCCGCGTTGCTGCGTTGGAACTCCGCCACCAGTTGCGCGTCCTTGACCTCCGCAAAAGCCCCAGGAACATCCTTGCGGAAAAAGTCGATCATGCCCGGCATCTGCTCCAGGGCGATTTCTGTATAAATCTTCGGCGGGTTCTCGAGGTTTTGCCGGGCAGCCACAATCGCCGCCGGAATCGCGCCTTCCCGGGCGATTACGGAACGCAGTCGCACCTCAGGCGGAGCGAAGTCTCGCTTGATGATCAGGTAGATGCTGCGGGTGACTCCGGAAGTGCAGAGGTCGGGGTCTTTCCTCCACATCCTGATCGTGTCGAGCTCCAGCAGACGCGACTTGATAGTGCTTTTGAGTAACTCGAGGTCGCCGGCGCTCATGGGAGCGAGTTTCGCCGGGTCAAGCAGATCAAACCTGGATTGCAGGGCCTTCAGTTTGACGACCTCGGCGTCTACCGCAGAGCGCGAAAAGTCTTCAAGCTTGCCGTCGTACTGGTGAAAACCGGCGGCTGTTGCCTCGGTGGGGTGGAACTCAAAATAGAAATTGAAGTATTCGTCCACGAGTTTGTCGAACTGGACGGGGGCGTTGGTTGTTGGGTTATCAGAGGAAATACTGCGTACCGAAGTGAGTCCGATGCAGCACAGGACCGCCAAAGAAAACGCAAGAGCGACTTTGAGTTTGGTCATGTGATCTCCTGAAAGTCTACTAAGTTACCACAGTCGGGAGCAGCGGAAGAGAGGTACGAGAGCGGCGGGTACTGATGTCATTTTGGGGAAGTTGATTTTTCGTGCGGGCCTGTGAAGGCATTCATTCCCCCACCTACCACCTACCGTCTTATGCGGCTACATGGACGACAGCTTTGACCACACCGTCACGGTAGTCGGCGACCAGGTCGAAAGCCTGCTTGGTTTCGGCAAGGGAGAAATGGTGTGTCACAAGCTGATCGAGGTTGATGGCGCCGTTTGAAACCAGTTCGATAGCAGGGGTGATGCACTGGTTCTGCCTGCGGACGTTCTGCAATCGTATTTCTTGGCGCCTTAGGGTGTGAATGCTGAAGCTGACCCGGTCAACCTCAGGAATGCCGATCATCAGCACCGTTCCGCCGGGCTTGAGCAGTTCAATCGACTGGTCGAGGGTTTCCTGCTGGCCCGCGCACTCGAAAACGAAATCCACTCCCAGCGGCTCGAGCTCGCGGATGGCCCGGACCACGTCGGTTTGTTTCGGGTTCCCGGTCCACGTTGCCCCGCAGCGCCGGGCCACCTCGAGGCGCTCGTCGAGCAGGTCGGTGGCGTAGACCGTGCAATCACAGGCCGCAAGGCTCGAGAGCAGTACACACAGTCCGATGGGGCCGGAGCCCAGGATGGCGATCTTTGCTCCCGGCTGCATCTGCGCCAGGCGTTGAGCGTAGAGCCCAATGGAAAGCGGCTCGACCACCGCGGCTTGCACCATGGTCATGCCACCCGGAATCGCATAGCATGACCTTTCCGGCATCACCAGGTATTCAGCCAACGCCCCCGGCCCCTGCCCAGGGCAGGCCAGGAAGCCCTGATTCCGGCAAGTGTGTTCCCGGCCTGACAGGCATTGGTCGCAATGCCCGCAGGGAATCAGCGGGTCCACTGCAACGCGCTGGCCAACCTTGAGCCGTTTCGCTTGGTCCCCAACTCCCACGATGGTTCCCGCACACTCGTGACCCGTCCATTCCGGATACTTGACGACCAGAAAGCCGATCCGGCCCGCCGTGTAGTAATGCACATCCGATCCGCAAACGCCGACCACCCCGACGCGCAAGAGGACACTGTGCGGGTCGCTGATCTCCGGTTGCGACGTCTCGCGAATCTCCATTTGTCTGATGCCGGTTAAGAAAGCCGCTCTCATCAAGACTCCTCGACAGATGTAATAGGACATTGTATCAGGTGAGTAGAGGGAGCAACAGGCGCCCAACCACGGCGGGTGCGCGACATAGAAGTGATGCGTTGCGTTCAGGATGGCACCCGTCGCCCCACCCGCGAAGAAGTCAGGAGTCAGGAGATCGTTATTATCCGCACCAGAGGATCTTAACCCCATACGGCTCAAAGGCGCGATCGGCGGTGAGAATGACCATACCTTCAATCTGCGCCTGGGCGATCAAAAGCCGATCAAAGGGGTCGCTGTGGTGTGCGGGCAACTCAGAGACCGCAAGCGCGTGTGTGTGGGTAATCGCTAACGGCCGAATGCCTTGGGCGGCCAAGCGCTTTGGGACGTAACTGCCGGGTGGTTCCGGCAACTGCAATCTACCCAGCGCCCACTTGATGCTGATCTCCCAAGAACTGGCCGCCGACAAGTAAAGTTCTTCCCGTCCACTGGCCAGGAGTTGAAGAGCTTTCTTGTTGATTCGCTCCGAGGCTGTTAGACTCCACAACCAGACAGAAGTATCCAACAGATATTTCATGGCCGCTCGCGCCGCCCGGCCTTTCTATCGCGCCTGCTCCCCTTGGATGGCTTCCCGTTGAACCCAGCGAGTATTGCAGGGGGCAGCGGCGCGTCAAAATCCTCGGGCACCTCGTACACACCACGATCGAGGTCCAGAGGACGCCGGGCCCGCGCTGCCTCGAGGGCGACCAAGCGGGCAATGGGCACACCGGCGCGCGCAATCGTAATCTCCTCCCCTGCCGCCACGCGCTGCAAGAGCCTCGACAGGTGAGTCTTTGCGTGATGAATGTTCACTTCCATGACAGTGATATGGTGGACTAAGTCTTGAACTAAGTCAAGGCTGGTCGTGGTGCAGGAAGTAATCGTAGCTATTCGCCGCGCAGTCGAGGACCGGGCAAAGACGGCCAGTGTTGCAGGTGACTGCCACTGCTGGCGGCCCACCTCGGTGTCTCAGGCGATGGAAAGCTTTTGGCTTTCCGCATCCAGGGCGGCGATTTCGGCCTCCGCCAACCGCCAGCCTAAAGCGGCGGCGTTATCCCGTGCCTGCCGGGCATTCTTGGCCCCGGGGATGGGGACAGCCCCCTTGCAGATCACCCAGTTCAACGCTATCTGGGCCGGGGACTTCCCATCGTGCGCATCTCCAATCGCGCGCAGAAGCTGAATGAGGGGCTGAATCTTGCCCAGTCGCGCCCGCCGGAAGAGGTAGCGGCGCATCCCGTGCGGGCGAGTCTGGGGCGAATATTTGCCTGTCAACAGGCCCTTGGCGAGAGGGCTGTAAGCAATCAGGGTAACACCCAACTCGCGGCAGAGTTTCAATAAACCCTTCTGCTCGACGCGCCGGTTCAGTAGATGAAACTCGACTTGGTTGGAAGCCAGCGCGATGCCGCGTTTTGCCAGAGCGGAGTGGGCGCGCAACATCTGGGCCGAGTTGTAATTCGACACGCCCACCGCGCGCGTCAGTCCGGCCTCGACGGCGTCCGCCAGCGCATTGGCCCATGTCTCGATGGGCACAGGCCGGAAAGGCCAATGGATCTGGTAAAGGTCCACCCGTTCCAACCTCAAGCGGGCAAGGCTGGCACGCAGCTTCGAGAGCAGCATGCCTTTCCGCAGCCGCCAGGGGTAAGGCATGAATTTCGTCGCCACGACCAAGGGCGCCCTGAGAGGGGACTGCCCTGCTTCCTTTAGGCATGCTCCTAGCAATTCCTCCGAGCGCCCCTTTCCATAAACTTCGGCGGTGTCGAAGAAGCTGATGCCCGATTGCAGGCTGACTTGGAAGGCGTCGTGAAGGTCGCTATCGGTGTGGGTCTTACCGTAACCCCACATCATGCGGTCACCCCACTGCCAGGTGCCCAGGCCCAGAGGGGAAATGCGAATGTCAGTCTTACCGAGGGGAATGAGATCTTCCATGACTTTCGCGAGAGCGCCCGCTTACTGTCATGCTGAGCGTAGCGAAGCATCTCGCCCTGCTGTTTGTCGGCGGAAAAGTCCAGAGCGAGATTCTTCGCTCCGCTCCGCTGCGCTCAGAATGACAGCATAGCAGAGTAAAAGCTTGCTGGCCGGGGTCGCTACGGAAATCGGCACAGAGTTTTCCAGCGCCCAGTCAAACCGCTTCACCTCGGGTTTATACCTCTGCCGCCTTGTCGCCGTACAACTTCTTGATCAAATTGGCTACATTGACCGCGAAGTGCCGGACAGTCTCGATTCCTTCTTTGTCCTGCCAGACCTCTCCTGGAAGCCGGCCAAACACCATGTTCCAATAGGTCGATCCCGGCACAATCATATCGTTAATCAGGAAGAACATGAGCATTTCCTGAAGCGTGAAGGTGTGGCCACCACGCGCCGCCACTGCTACAGCGCCGCCCACCATGCCGGCAAGGAACTGGTCCGACTTTCTGGAAACGTAGCCGATGCGCTGTAGCGCTGCCATCACGTCCCCACGCGCCGTACCGACGTAAACGGGTGAGCCCACAATGAAGCCCTGCGAGGCTCGGAGCTTCTTGATAATGTCGTTCAGGCCATCTTGCAAACTGCACTCCTTGGATTCACCACACTTGCCGCAGGCCGTACACGATTCGATCTTCATTTCGGAAAATGAGATGACTTCCGCTTCGACACCTTGCTCGCGAATCACACGAGCGCATTCGTTCATGAGTTGCGCGGTGTTGCCATCCGCTTTGGGACTTCCACTTATCAAGAGTACTTTTGCCATGGTTCGTCGCCTACCCTTCACCGAAGCTACCAGGGGACAGCAGTATCTGATTCTCCGGGTTTCTGGTTTCGCCCACGCTCGTGACGCGCACCGCCGCCTGCCCTTTGACCGGGCATTTGGTTTCGCAGATTCCACAGCCGATGCAAAGGTCCGGGTCCACACGTGGCTGCTTGATCATCAACTTCTCGCCCTGAATGTTCAGGACTTCAACCTCTTCAAACCAGATGGCCTTCTTGGGTGTCGGGCAATGCTCCTCGCAGACGATACACGTCTTCGAGTAGGCCCAGGGCAGGCAGCGATTCTTGTCAATGTATGCCAAGCCGATCTTGATCTTTTTCTTTTCAGGGACATCAACCTGGCGAATCGCGTGCGTCGGGCAAACCTGCGAACACAGATTGCACTCGTAGTCGCAGTAACCGACCGACATGTTCAGGATGGGCGTCCAAATGCCCTCCACTCCACCCTCCAAGGAAGCAGGATGAATGGCGTTCGTGGGACATACCTTCATGCACTCTCCGCAGCGAATACACCTGGCGAGGAATTCCTCTTCTGGAAGCGCTCCCGGAGGACGAATCAGGGCGGGATTGAAAGACCGTTTCGATGCTTGCGGATCGATGCCAAAGAGCAGCTTTGCGCCTAAACCGGCCAACCCTGCCGCTAAGACGGCTCTCCGCCCCAGGTCAAGCCTGGCTTCTTTTGGGGGATGAACGAAATCACCGATCCACTTGTGCAAGGGGTTCATCGTGCTTTTTCTCCAGCTTCAGTTCGCAAGGCCGTGTCATTCTGAGCCCCGACTTGTCGGGGCGAAGGATCTCTGCGGTTCCTGCCTCGGCCTTCGGCTATACATGAGGTAAAGGTAATTGCTTGGGCGGGGCAGTCCGACTCGCAATTCCAGCAATAGAAGCACTCGGAAGGCTTCCACTCCAAGGGGTTGTCCGGAGTGGCCCCTCCCTGGCAGTCAACCAGGCACAGCCGGCAACTGTCGCACTTCTCCTCATTCTTCTTCAGGCGGACGAGGGGGTTCTTGCCTACCACTCCCAGCAGCGCACCGAGAGGGCAAACATAACGGCACCAGAAGCGCGCGCGGAAGAAGTTGAGTACAACGGTCGTAATAAACAAGACCCCGATCAGCATGCTGCCCCAGTAGTAGGGCTGCTCTACGGCGAGGAAATACTTGCGCAAAAAACCGTAGATGGGCTCCGTCACCACCGTAAGCCGGGCGGGTCCGACTCCGGGATTGGCGTTGTAAATCCAGGTGAACAACGCGACGACGCCCTTGTTAATTGCCGGGTAGATTGAAGTGGAAAGCGAACGGAAAAAGAAAGAGAAGGGATCAAGCCATCCCACCACATTGACCCCGACAAGAGCGGCGACAAGGAACCCAACCAGCCCATAGTACTTCGCTTTCTGCCATTGATTGTAGCCGCCGACCTCAAGTTTCTGCTTGGCGCGCCCACCCCGGAGGCTGGTGAAGAAGTTGTGCAAAGTCCCGAAAGGACAAACCCAACCGCAAAACCACCGCCCGCAGATAAAGGTCACCGCCAGGGTAACCAGCGAAAGCAGCATCGCCCCGACGAGGGCGTGTGAGGCCAGCAAGGAATTGAGAGCAACCAGCGGGTCCAAGTTGAAGAAGAACGTGACTCCCCGGCCAGCCTTGTTGATGGGGTGATAAACCGTCTGCAAGAAAAGATAGCAGAACAGGAGAAAGAAACCCGTTTGGGTAAGCCGGCGCAGCCAGACGATCCACGATGTTTTCTTCTTCTTGGCCATGGGGTTTACACTTCTATTTGTTTGGGTGAAAGCGAATTGAAATTGATGGTGCCGAGACCGCGTGCATTCCCCTGCACAATGTAACCAATCGAATCGGGCTTGTAACCAAGTAATGTCGCGCCCAAGGCGTCCACGGCGACCTGGTCAACCCCGGCCACAATGGTGTCTTTGCGCTTAACATCGGCAAGATTTCCGCCCACGGGCCCATTGGCCGTCAGCACGCGAATGGCATCGAGCACCACCAAGCGGGGCTTGAAGAAGGCGGCCAGATCCACCAGAGTCCCACCCAGGTCCTGGTGAAGCCGGTTGCGAGGCCCACCAATTACGCCCATCAGGTTCTTCATGCCCATTGTCGCCAGGCACAAGTTGTGGTTCTTCACGATGGGGACGTTGATCAGCCGGTCCGCTTCGACAGTATCCTGGTACACCTCCCACTCTTTTAAGACTTTGCCGTTAATGGACATCTTCCTGAATTTTCTTTCATCGAGGAATATCACTTCCGCCCCCGCCTTTTCGGCAGCCTGCTGAATCCCGCTGCGAGGAAAAGAAAGCCGGGCGGGATTGCAAGGGTTGTCGCTGACCAGCACCTTCTTCGCTCCCGCTTGGTAGCACATCTCCACGATAGTGGCGACGACGTCGGGGTTGGTTGTTGCGGCCTGTTCCGGACGGCGATCCCAACCTATGTCGGGCTTTACCCATACAATGTTCCCTTTAGAAACGAAGCGGTTCATCCCACCGAGTGCCTCGATGGCCTGGCGAGTGAGCCGCCTTGCCTCCTCGGCGATGTCGTCGGTTTCCATTGGGGAGCTCTTGTAATGCGCAATACTCATGGACGGCGCGGGCACTGCCCAGAGGGAATCCGAACCGAGCAAACCCATCCCCAACCCTGCTCCTGCCAGTACGCCTGTCGTTAAGAAACCTCGTCGATCCATCTGTGCCATGTATTAACTCCCTAATAGGATATGCTGGCGCCTTTTTCTGCGATACGCTGAATAACCGATTTCAAGAATGATTCGGGGTTGGGTGGAGGGTTTATGCAGAGGATCACATAGGAGCCCGAAGCGAAAAACGCGGCTTCGCCCTCAAACTGGTTTGACCCCAAGAAGGCCCCGGAAGCCAGTCCCGGCTGGGGAACCACCTTACCCGAGCGGCCAAAGTAGCTCCGTAGCTGCTCAACCTTCTGCGCCGCGCCTTTTGCGTCCGGCGCCCTGGAGATGACCAGGGATGTCTGTTTTTCACCGAAAGCGTAGGCCGCCAGGATTGCGGGCGCGAGAAAATCGTGTCCCAGGGGCGACTTCTTCACAAACTTGCAGGAA
This sequence comes from Acidobacteria bacterium UBA7540, assembly GCA_002478145.1. The sequence continues at coordinate 56,954 of DLMI01000118.1, read as the reverse complement.
TGACTCACCAGGTTCTGCGGCGGGAAAAGAGACAGAAACTCCGGCATCGCTTGGGATGGACCGATCCTTCGCGATACCGCCCGGGCAAAGCGCTCCAGCACCGGCCCGGTTTTCTCCTTATCGCTGAAGGCGGACAACTTCACGTAGAACTCACCCTGGAAGAAGTTCAGGATTTCGTTGGTGCCATAGCCTTCCGACCCGATGGGCAGGAAGTGGTAATCCGGCGAGCTTTCCGCGGCATAAATCCCGAAGGCGTTCGACTGCGCTCCCATGTTGTAGATGTCGAGTGTGATGTCTGTGCGCGAGGCCTTGTATTCCTGGTGAACCATCACCACAAGGCCGTAATCCAGGTAAACATCAGCCCCCCCATCGATGTATTCGTAAAGGTCTGAGCTGAAGAACTTCTGCTCTCCGGACTGTGAAGCCCCAACTTCGGAAGGCTCCGGCAACAGCCGCGCAAGCCTCTCCTTGACGGCGGCAGGAATCACCGCAGGCGCCGAACCTTGCCCGCCCTCCTCCTGCCCAATTAACAGCCCAGGCAAGGCCAGAATTAATAGCAGATAAACTGCAACGCTTCGCATCTTCCCGAGACCACCTTCTCCTTCCTGCGTGGTGTAGGGGCGAGCGGCGCTCGCCCGAGAGCCGAACGCCGTTCGGCCCTACGAGACGACTTTGCTTGCGGCGGGCAGCCGTGCTGTTAAACCATTTTGGAAAACAGCTCGCGCGCTGCCATGAGCCGCTCGACGATCGGAATCCCATTGGGGCACGCCGACTCGCACTTCTTGCAGAAGCGGCAAGCTCCGCTTCCAACCTTCTCGAGCGGAATATCGCGATAAGTGCTGAGCGCGGTCTGCACATCCTTCATTTGTTCGTAGTAGTAGTCCTTGCAACGCAATACGGTGGAGACTTCGACCCCAAGCGGACAGGCCTGCTTGCAGTCGTCGCATAGCATGCAATTGCTGGAGCGGTTCACCTGCGCATACCGGTAAAGGGCTCGATCCTCGGCGCTGGTGAGCGGCTCATTCAGCGCCTGTACGTAGGCCTCAAACATATCGAAAGAACCAATGCCTTTGGTAACCGTAGTGACTGCCGGATTGCTCAGGATTTTCTTCAAATAGGCGACTTCCAAATCGATGCCTTTGAGCCCTTTCATCGATTTCATCGCCATCACGCCGACTCCCCTCTGCCGCGCCAAGCGAAGCTCCTCAGCCATGGCTTCGAGGTTGGGCTGGTTCAGAACCGGCATGACGACGTTGTAAAAGCCGGAACGGATGCCCGCCGCCGTCGTATCCTTGACCATTCCATGCGTAGTCAAACCGGCGAACCTGACTTTCCCCTGGTTCTTTAGTTTCTCAAAGGTCTCAGCAATCCTCGCATCAGTAGCCGAAAAGGCGAAGTGCCGGTTGAACATCAAGAAATCCACGTGGTCCGTGTTGAGGACTTTAAGCGCCTCGTCGATGCTTGGGTAATCATCCTTTAAGGCAATGTAAATCTTATCGCGCACTGACTTTAGCCCTGCGCCCAGCGTCTTGATCGACTGTCCGCCCAGGTAGTCCCACGCGACATGGACAAGGTTGACCCCATGTTCGATGGCGTAGCGGTGCACCGACTCCGCCATGACCAGTCCACCCAAGCTGATCTCCGACACAAGAATGCCCGTATTGCCCATAGGGCGATACTTCATTGCAGGGTTGTAGTTCAGGATCTTCGGCGGTGCGGATGATGAAATCTCCTCCTTCCTGCCCAAAGCGTGTATGGGAGACGCCCCGACAGCAATAGCACCTAATATCCCACTCGAAAAAAAGGTTCGGCGATTCATCACAGGCTCCTTGCCCTCCTTGTTTCAATCCACGCTCCCGCGCCAGGAGCGGCTACCTCGTCACTGTCGCCCGGATGACGCCCGGACTATTCAACGAGGCCCATGGGTAATCTCACGCTCCGCCGGGAGTACTTGCTTTTTTGGGGCCAAGTTGAAATCCCGGGCGGTTAGACAATCAAACTATGGCCGACTCGGGTCTCTGGAAGTCGACGTGCGGCATGCGTAACACATGCCCAGTTGCTAGGAAAACAAAGGACTTAGATGCGCCGAGAGGGCGAAGCGTTATGGGCACAAGCGAAATACAGGATTCCGTATGCTAAGCAGTGGATGGCAACCCTGCGAGAGTTTGATGGATCGTCTGGTGCCGAAGAGAGGACTCGAACCTCCACGCCCTGACGGGCACTACACCCTGAATGTAGCGCGTCTGCCAATTCCGCCACTTCGGCACGCCTGGTATTAGGAGAACTACTCGGGCCAGCACCTCCAGGTCGCAGCAGGCGCAGCCTGCCGCGGCCCGCCGGGATCCCGTCCATGTGCTTGCGCCTTGGCTTCCCCATTCACGGGCAAGACCCCAACGAGCACGGGGCAGGCGCCCGTGTTCCAAGGCGAAAACAGCCCAGCCGCAAGCACTCATGGTGCCATCCGCGTAAAACTATGTCAAGTTTTCAGCAACCTGGGTAGTGGTGTCATTTGCGAAACACGGGCGCTCCAGGCCGCAGTCATTCCCGTCCCGCCACGGCGGGAGGAATCCACTCCGCAAACCTTCGGAAACGCGCTATCCACGGACTGGATTCCTCCCGCCGTGGCGGGACGGGAATGACTGGCGTTTCGTTTGGGATGATATTCCAAATGACACGACTACAGCAACCTGTCAGATCTGGGCGAAGCTGAGGCTCTTGGGATCCCAGGGCGGGGCGGAGTGGATGGCAGGCAGCACCTCCGTCGGCTCATTCACCACCGACCACATAGATTTGTGCCGAGGGTCCATGAAGCGCTCGGTAATGCAACTCTCGAGCACCAGGAGCAGATTCGCGAAATACGACTGGGTATTCAGAACAACGATAGGGCCGAGGAAAAGGGCAAGGCGCTTGAGCGAGACGGCCTCCAAAAGCTCGTCAAGAGTTCCTGAGCCGCCGGGCAAAGCGACCACCGCATTCGCATCCTGGATCATGAGCCGCTTGCGCTCGTGTATATCGCGCACGACGCGCAATTCGGTAATGCCCTTGTGCCCCCAATTCAGCTCATTCATGAAACCGGGAATGATGCCGATGACTTTGCCGCCCTCGGCGAGCGCGCCTTCGGCGAGAGCACCCATTGACCCAACCGCCCCACCGCCGTAGATGATGGTGGCGCCGTTTCTCGCCAGCTCACGCCCCAGGCGCGCAGCAGCATCGAGATAAACGGGATCGCAGTTGCGGCTTGAACCGCAGTAAACGCACACTTGAAAGTTGGACATAAATCTCGAAAGTCACCACAGAGCGCCAGCCGCCGTCTTGACCCCCTCACCCGTCCCGCGTCGGCTGAAGAAAGCGCCGGCGCGGGCCACCCTCTCCCCCAAGGGGGAGAGGGCCAGAAATATCTCAATGCGTCTCTTCTCCGTGGCCTCTGTGGTCCCGCAGGCGCGGGATGAAATCCTTCTTCGGTTGCAGGCAACAGCCGCGCTGTCACACCTTAAGGAATATCTTCCGGCGATATAGAAACCACAGGAACAGCCACCCGACAGCCAGAACGCTGAGGTCCCAGAAGACGGGCTTGTAAGGCCCGAGGTAGTCGATGAAGCCCCGGACGAATATATTTGCGACTCTTCCAAAATCAAACTGGCTGCGAAGCACGTAAATGGTAATGGGGTTCAGGCCAATGACGGTGAAAAAGAAAGCCCAGCGCCGGTAGCCGCGAACATCGATGATCCAGTAGAAGAGGGCGAGCAGCAGCAGGCTCCACCCGCCGGCGAACAGGACATACGAGCTGGTCCAGATGTTCTTGATGATGGGAAACCAATGACCCCAGACCAGACCCAGGACCAGACTGGCAACGCCCGCCAAGGCCAGCCCGAGCGCCTTACGCGCTGCAGGCCGACTGGAGCGCAGCCAGTGGCCGGCCAGCGCGCCCATCAGGCATGTGGAAACAGCCGGAATCGTGGAGAGAATTCCTTCGTTGTCACCGAAGACATAGCAGCAGAAGGGGCGTGGCAAGAGGTGCTGGTCGATAAACGCCGAGAGGTTGCCGGATGGGGTTAGAACGCCGGCCCCGATGCCCGGAACCGGCACCAGCTTCATCACCAGCCAGTAAACCACCAGCAGCCCGCCCGCCACCGCGGCCTGGCCACGCACGCGGGTGTTCATCATCACCAGCGCCGCAATGAAATAGCACACTGCGATACGCTGAAGAACCCCAGGAATGCGAAGCTCGTGAAACCTGAAATCCAAGAGGCCATTGTAAACCAGGCCCAAAAAGAACAGCAGGACCAGCCGGCGGACCAGATGCTTATAGATCTCGACCCGGTTCGCTCCGGCTTCGAGGCGCCGCGTGAGAGAGAAGGGCAGCACAACGCCGACGATAAAGAGAAAAAGCGGGAAGATCAAATCATAGAAACGGAAGCCCTGCCATGCCGCGTGTTGGAATTGCCGGTCCAGCGCGTCCATCAAAGGATGGTGAATCAATTTATGCAAGCTGTGGATCACTTCGTCGCCGCCGGTAATCCACAGCATGTCGAAGCCGCGAAGCGCGTCGATGGAGGCGATGCGGCCGGAAACTGGTGCGTGGGTAGCTGATGCGTCTGTCATGGTCCTACCTTGGCCCGGGAATGCGGATCAAAACATCCGTGCGCGCAAGCACGAGATTATGCATAATTACCAGGGAATAGGGAACAGGGAATAGGAAAAGGTGTCAGGAGCCAGGTGTCGGGTGTCAGGTTTCAGGCGTCGGGGGCCACGTTTCAGGGGCCATTTCAGATGCCGGGTTCCAGGTGCGAGGTTTCAGGTGCCAGTCGCCGAGGGAGTGCGGATGCTCTGTTCCCTGTTCCCTGTTCCCTGTTCCCTATTCCCTGTTCCCTAATCCGGCTTTCGGAAAACGACGCAATAATCCTCGCCATGCCAGTAGGTGGGTATTGTCAGCGCCTGAAATCCTGCGGCACTGAGTTCATCGACCAGCAGTTGCTTTGGCATGCCGTGCCCGCCCCGGTTTTTCGGCACGCCCTTTGGCGGCTTGGTTCCCTCCGGAGGCGGTAAATCGATGACGGCAAGGAGGCCGCCTGGCTTGAGCGATTGGAAAAGGCTGGCGTCCTCTTGCGCCGGCTGTGTGAGGTGATGGTAAACCTGCCGCATGAAGATGGAATCACAGCACTCGCGCGGAAGATTTGTTTTGGCTTCTCCCGCTTTTATCACGATGATGTTATGCACCTTCTGAGCGGCAGCCAGAGACTCCAATTTGGCCAGTTCCTTCGGGTCCAGTTCCGTGGTGTAAACGCGGCCCGTTGGCCCCACGCGCTCGGCGGCAGCTAGCGTCAGGCCGCCGTCGCCCGCTCCGATTTCAGCCACCACGCTCCCCGGCTTCCAATTCAACAGCGTCCCTAACTTGTCGGCGTCTTTCCAGTCCTGCGCCTGTCCGTGACAGGCGGCAAGGACGAGCGCTCCGAGCAGCAGCGCTAGAACAACATGCCGCCTCCCTATGCGAAACCAGCCTTGACTAATCATCACGCCCTCCGGCAGGCCATGGTAACACCGACCTCGAAGTGAAGCTATCAGCGGTCAGTTGTCTTCCAGGAACCTCACGGGGCAGTGTCATTCCGAGCGGAGCGAGGAATCTCGCTATGATTCTTTCTTCCCCACGACCTCCACCGGCTTGAGCTCGCGATCCGTCAGGGCGCAGAGCGAGATTCCTCGCTGCGCTCGGAATGACAGCGGGAGGCTGCCTGCTGCTTACTGCCTACCGTAACCTCGTCGCGCGCACGCCTCCCGAAATGACCTGTAGATTTCATCAAAGGCAGGGACCAAGTCTCCTGACGGATCATGGCTTTCCAAGATGCTGGTCATGGATTGTATAGCGTCAAAAATGTTCCCAGAGAATACGGCGCCGGTGGCCGCCAGAATCGCTGCCCCGAAGGCCGCGGTGGGATATCGAGACTGGACAACGGTACTGCCCAGAACGTTCGCGCGCAACTGCGATAAGACAGGGCTCTCCGCAGCAGCCCCCGTTGAAAAGACCTTGTCCCCGACTTTCACGCCGCATCCCTCGAGAATTTCGTAGCCCCAGCGCTCCACGAAAGCGATGGACTGTAATTGCGCCGCGTAAGACTCGCCAGCGTCACGCGGATTCCCTTCCACAAACGACCTGGCTTTCGGGTTTGCAAAGGGAAACCTCTCGCCTTGACCCGATAGCATGTAGCAGACCACAGAGGTTGGAAAATAGTGGGCAGCCAGCCGGTCCATTTCCCCAATCGAGGCTGCGTCGCCGGCCGTTCTGATGCTTCCCAGCCCGGTGTTGCTTGCCGCTCCGGGGACCCACAACCCCCCAGGATGCAGGTGAAAGTAAATGCCGCTGCGCGCCGTGGGCTTCCCGTCGTGGAGCACTTTCCAGACAAGGGTGGTTCCCAGGGTTGTGTTGGCATCGCCGCGCCGGCTGGCTCCCGAGGCGATCACACTCGCCATCCCGTCGGTTGCGCCTGCCAGGACGGGCGTTCGCACCGGCAAGCCTGTCGCGGCAGCGGCCACGCTGCTCACCCGTCCGATTTGCTCTGTGGGGCGGCGAACTACAGGCAGGCGGTCGTTGGGCAAGCCCGCGGCACGAACCGTTCCAATCCACGAACGGCTCTCCGGGTCGTAGCCGAGTTTCAAGGCGTTGGTGAAATCCGAAATCCCAAACTCGCCGGTGAGCTTTCCCGACAGCCAATCCGCCGGATGCAGGATGTAGCGAGTGCGCTCCCACAACTCAGGCTCCTGCTGCCGGACCCAGGCAGCCTTCACAAGCGAAAAGGATGGCCCCAGAGGGATGCTCCGGACGCCGCCTTGTTGGTTCAGTTCCTCCGCAATCTCCACTCCCCGGCCATCGTCGTAAAGAATGGCCGGGCGCAAGGCACGACCTTCCGCATCCGCCACGACAAGAGACCCCGAAGTGGACGTGACCGCCACTCCTCGAAGCTCCACATCACCGGATTTATCCTTCAGGCTTTTGACAATGTCCTGCCCTACTGAGCACAGAGCTTCCCACCATTCACCAGGGTCTTGCTCGTGGATTCCCCCGGCGGCGCGGTGGTCCTGCCGAATTTTCTCCTCCGCTTCCGCCAAAAGCTCGCCCGCGGGACTCACTGCAACACCGCGCACTCCACTTGTTCCCACATCAATTCCAACCAGCGCGCACTTGTTATCGCTCTTCATAGACTCGTTCGACCTTTGCAGAATGGGGGCAGTAGCGTGGACCTGATTTGTACGTCCGCAGTTTGTTGAATGAAAAGCCGCAGACCTAAAAAACAGGTCCGCTACCCTGCTTTCTGCCCCACCTACCATCTACCACCTACCCCTTTCTTTTCAACAACATTCCCGCTTTCAACGCGTAACTCCCTTTGTTTTCTGTATCATTCCCGCTTTGCTGCCGAGTTTTCCACAGCGGTCCTTTGTTTTCATGGACATTCCCGCGTCGTTCGTCGAGTTTTGAAGAATCTCTTTCTTTCATTTCGACACCGGAACAGACATTGTGTCCGAATAGATCCTGGGAATTTTCCCCCCTTTTTGTGCTGCTCGGAGCACTCTCGAAGCTGGATTTGGGCGTCGGATGCCGCATCCAAAGAAACGTGCTCCCCTCCTACTTTGAGTACGTGCCAAGTCACGATTGACTATACTAGCCTACTCTCTCACGCGTGTCAAGGGACATGGAGTCCGCTCCGATCCGCCGCAGGAAGTTTTCCCTTGTCACACGGGCAGCCAGCCCCGGCTCGCCCCGGGTCACGGTCGTGGCCACGGGCACGAAAACAGGATTATGGTCGGGGTCGGTCGCGACAATTCTGCAAAAGCAGGTTGAATTCGCTACAATAGATTTGTGGAGTTCGAGTGGGATGCCAACAAAGCCGCCGAGAATCTGCGCAAGCACAGGGTTTCATTCTTTGAGGCCGCTGCCGTCTTTGGCGATTTCCTCAGCACCACAGCCGCTGACCCCGCCCACTCCGCCGGCGAGCATCGCTACATTACGGTGGGGTTGTCGAACTTGGGGCGGCTGCTGATGGTCGCTCACGCCGAGCGCGGTGACCGGATTCGGATCATCAGTGCTCGAACCCTGACCGCAAGAGAAAAAAGAGCCTATGAAAACACGCAAGAATAGTATAAACGACGAGTTACGCCCCGAATATGATCTCGGCCAATTGCTCAAGGGAGGGGCACGCGGCAAGTACGCGAAGCGCTACCACGCGGGTACAAACCTCGTTCTCTTGGACCCCGACGTCCGAAAGGCCTTTCGCAGTGAAAGAGCCGTCAACGACGCCTTAAGATTGGTGATCGAGTTGCGCAGGGTGAGAAGCTAAAAGCGCAGAGATTACGGCTCGAACCGCGTCTGAGGTTGTGTGACCCGGAGGCCGCCACGGCCAATTGGTTTTTGGAATTGACCGTGGGTTCGTCATCGAAGGAAAAGCCCACAGTCACGAGAGCACTGACCGGCGCTAGCCGCTGTTCGCCTGTCAGGTGGCAAGTTCATTCGCTATTGTGAACACAGAGGAGACAGCACCCTTCGCTTTCGCTCTGGAGATGCTTTCCCTTGATGAAATCTCCCTTGCCAAGTGAACAATGTTGCGAAAAAGGCGGACAGAATCGGCAAGTTTGGGGATGGCACCTTTAATGAGGCCGCTTGTCTCACAGGCTTTTATGTACGATTCCAAATTGTCTTTGTCGGGCTTGACCTTCTCGTGGGCAAGGTAAAGTCGCAGCAGTTCTTCAATGACGCCCCCGGCCAAGATAACTGCGGGTTTATGGAAACCGTAATTAGCGAGCAGATATGCCTGCTCTATGTCGCGGAATATCACCTTTCTCTTGAACCCATCTTTGACAAAGGAAATTCGCTTTCCGAGCGTCCTCTTGGGAACGCCATACTCTCTTTCTATTTGTGACCAAGCGTATTGGCCTCCAGAGATCGTCGTCATGTCCAACGGCCTATTATCAAGTTTCTTTTTGTTCATGCTTCTTCCCGCAAGCGGCTCCCTTCCCCGCGTCGCATTCTCGAGTTTCTGCAGTTCGATACCCGCGACCACTCTCTCCAATTCTTTGGCAGCCGCGATGAGTTGTGGCGGGAACGCTTGGCCCTGCCCGCCTAACTTACTCAGCCTGCCATGAAACCCTTTTATGAGATCGAGTGTCGTGTCGTCGAACCTCACTGCTGAATGATATAAATTGAACTGGAAGACAGGAAAAACGGCCTTGGCCCACTCTTCCATGCCTTCCGGCTTCAGGCTCAGGAGGTGGTCTAACATTCGTGGGAAGAAGTCGGCCACCGGGCCGAACACTATGATTGCGCGGAGAATGACGCTAGGAATGCTCACCGTGTAATTTGCCGCTGCTCCCCCCGAGAAGGGCTCGCGCTCGTAGGCGCTCACAAGCAACTCATAGAAACGCTTGCGGTCCTTCTCACTCAGCGTCTCATAGAGGTTCGAAAGATTCTGGACGCTAGAGTCAGGGTTGCGCCGGCCCTCCTTGTGGGCGTCCAAGAAGCACGAAACCCTGAACTCTATCGAGGGCTCCGACTCAGCACGGGGTTTAGGGGGTAATTCCGTCATGACCGATTTTGCGCGCTGGCTGGCGCAGAGCACAGTTCTCCGCTTCAGCGTACCACATTAGCGCTGGTCACGCCCACCCACAAACGCCATTTCGCGCGCGGACGGCTGCCACTCCTGACCAGCACCACGTGTCGCCGCGGCAAGCTTCTTGAGAGTGATCGGCTCGCCTGATTCAGTCCTGCCTGCGGACCGCACAGCTCCGCTCTGCGCCAGCCCGCGCTGGAGGAGGTTCTGGGCGGCAAGTAATTTATACCTTGGAGTGAATGGCGCGGAGGGCGGGCATGCCGTCGGACTCAGCGACGATTTCAATGTCATGGAAGATATTGGGACTTTCTTGCTTGAGGACGCGGCAAACTTCCACGGCCAACAGGCGGATTTCAGTGTCGGCGTGCGGGCTACCGCGAAGTTCCAAGAAGTGCCGCCAGGAGCGGCTGTTGCCGGTGACGAAGATTTTGGTTTCACAGGCGTTGGGAAGGATAGAACGTGCCGCCTGACGAGCCCACTTGCGGCGGTCGCGCGGGGCCATCTCCGGGTGCTTCTGCTGAACGTATTGCGCGGTAGCGTCCGCTAGCTCGACGTAGACCTTGCGGAGCGTCTCGATGGTCTGCTGCCATTTCTGGCGCAACTCTTCGCTTTCCTGGTAAAGCGGGGGAACCACGTAGCGGGCGTCGCTCTCGTCCACGTACCGCTGTGAGAGCTGTGAGTAGCTGAAACCTGCCCGGTGGCGGACCAACTCGTGGGTCAGAGCGCGGCTAACGCCGGTAATCAGCAGGCACCAGACGGCGTGTTCGAGCACGCTGCCGTGTTTTGAACTCAGGATGTTCTCAACGTATTCCTGGTTGGATTTCCGCCCTTTGCCGAAAGACATGTAGCAGGTGCGCCCGGCGATTTCAGTCAGCACTTCGGCAGCGGCTTGCGCGTCGGTGGTGAACGCCAAGCCCTCGTCCTGGAGAAAACGCGCCAACTCCTCGCGCACCACGGTCTGGCGGCCCACGACGTAAACTTTTGGTTTGGTGATATAAGGATCAGGCATCAGGTGTCAGGTTTCAGATGCCCCAAAATATCCATCGCCGTGACTGGAACCAGGTGTTACGCCATCTGAAACCTGACGCCTGGCGCCTCGTTTCCTACTTGCTCGGCGCCGGCGATTTCCCCTCGCTGAGCGCAGCAGCGGCCTTCCTGAAGTCCGCATACTTGCGCTGGAACCGCTCGACGCGGCCCGCGCTGTCCATTATCTTCTGTTTCCCGGTGAAGAACGGGTGGCAATGGGAACAGATTTCCAGGTGCAACACGTCGCTCTTATAGGTGGAGCGCGTCTTGAAGGTGTATCCGCACGCGCACGTTACGGTCACTGCATGATAATTGGGGTGAATAGCGTTCTTCATGGAACTCCTTGAGTGCTAACGCACAAGCACTCATTATAGCTGCCTCAGCCCCAAGTTTCAATCCGAAATCGGAGCGGGTATCTGCTCCTGCTCCCTCAGCTCGCGGTGCAAGCGCATCTCTTCTTCTAAGTCAGCATCGAATTACCTGCGACGAAGCAGCATCAAGAGCCGTCTGCCGAGTTCAGCCAACATGTTCACCTCCCAAGCTGTCAGCGGTCAGCTCTCAGCTTTCAGCTACGCCTTGGCTGACGGCTGACCGCCACTAGCCACTAGCCACCGCTTTACTCGTAGCGCAGCGCCACCATGGGATCGACCTTGGTCGCGCGCCGGGCGGGAACGAGGGCGGCCACGAGCGCGACGGCAGTCATCAGTAGCGCCGCCAAAATGTAAGTCGCGAGATCAGTGGCGCGCACGGCGTAGAGAATGCTGGTGAGGTAACGGGAAAGGGCCCAAGCCCCCAACAATCCCACGGCCACGCCGGCGATAACCAGGCGCAATCCTTCCCTCAGCACCATGCCCAGAACGTTGCGGACCTCGGCGCCGAACGCCATGCGGATGCCGATCTCCCGCGTGCGCTGGGAGACAGAGTAAGACACAACCCCGTAAATGCCCACCGAAGCGAGCGCCAGCGCCACGGCTGCAAACAGCGCCAGCAGCAGGGCCACAAAGCGCTTCTCGCGCGAGGAGTCCGAAACCATTTCCGACAGGGTCTGGACGCCATACCACGGCAAGCCTTTGTCCAAGCCATGCACCGCGTTGCGGATGGCGGCCACCTGCGCTTGCGGGTCACTGGCGGTACGCACCACCAGAACCAATTCAGAGGACGTACTTTGCGACTCGGGATAATAGGCTTCGGGAATGGCTGGCTCGGCCAAGCCGAATTCCCTGACATCGCCTACGACGCCAATAACCGTGATCCACTTGGAGTCAGGGTAGTTCTGCTTGAACCGCTTGCCCACGGCGTCCTGGTGGGGCCAGAAGCGATGCGCCATGGTCTCGTTGATGACGGCGACGAGCGGGGCTTCGGGCGTGTCCGTCTCAGCCACGTCGCGTCCGCCGAGCAGCGGAATACGCATGGTCCGGAAGTAGTTGGGTGTGACGGTACACGACTCCACCAGGGGACTGGACCATATATCCTTGGGCGCCGGCTGGCCTTCGATGACTACAGCTCCGTTGCTGCCTCCCTCGAGCGGCAGTTCCGAGGCCGCCCCGGCGGAGACAACTCCCGGCAAGGCCTGAACGCGGTCGAGCAGGTTCCGGAAGAACGCCTTCTGCTGGGGTTCTTTCGGATAGCGCGAATCCGGCAGGGAAATCCGTCCCGCCACCACCTGGCGTGGATCAAAGCCGAGCTGGACGCCCAGCAAGCGTACCAAGCTCCGAGTGGCAAGCCCCGCGCCGACCAGCATGACGAGGGCGATGGCGATCTCTCCGACCGTGAGCAAGCCGCGCGCGAGCCCGTGAGACGCCGCCACGGCAGAACCGCTCTCCTTGAGCATTTCACTGAAGCTCACGCGGGTTGCATGCAGCGCGGGAATGAGCCCGGCGAGAGTCCCGGTGACGAACGCAACGAGGAAAGTGAAACCAAAGACGCGGGAATCAAGGTGCACCGAAATCACCTCGGGGATGTAGCCGGTGGGCGCCGCGCGGAGGAGAAGGCGCAGGGCGGCCATGCCCACGGCCAAGCCCGCGACTCCGCCCAACAGAAACAGCACCACGCTCTCGGTGAGCAGTTGGCGCACCAGGCGCCGGGCGCCTGCGCCGACAGCGAGTCGAATAGCAATCTCCCGCTGTCGACCCACGGATTTGGTGAGCAGCAGGTTGGCGACATTCGCGCAGGCAATCAGCAGCAGGAATCCCACTGCGGCGAAAAGCACCCACAGAACTTCACTGACGTCGCCGGTAAGCTGCTCGTGCAGGCTCTTGACCCGCGCGCTCACGCCCGTGTTCGTCTGTGGATACTGCTGGGCGAGCTGTGCGGAGATCGTTACCATCTCGGCGGCGGCCTGCTTGAGCGTGACGCCCTTCTTCATGCGCGCCAGCACCCAGAACCAATGGTTCATGCGCTGGGTTTTCCATTTCGGCGCGTCCATGGTTATGGGCGTCCAAAATTGGGGATTGCGCCCCCACAGGCTCGGGAACCTCAGATCCTTGGGCATGACGCCCACCACGTCGTAGCCCTCGCCATCCAGTGTGACTTTGCTTCCCACGATGTTCTTCTGGCCTCCGAAGGCGCTCTGCCACAGTCCGTAGCTCAAGATGACCACGTGATTGTGGCCGGTTGGGCCCTCGTCCGGCGCGAAGCTCCGGCCGAGCTGCGGCTGCGCACCGAGAAGCTGAAACGTGTTGGGCGAAACTGTAAGGCCACGGAGTTGCCGCGGCTCGCCGGAACCGGTGAGCGTGGCCCCGGCGATGGTGATGGCGGACATACCCTCAAAACTATGGTTCATCGCCTTCCAGTCCCGAAAGTCCGGGCCGGTGTCGGGAAACAGTCCGCCCGGCGCGCTGGGTTCCGTCACCCAGATGACCGCCAGACGATCAGGGTCGGCATAAGGCAACGGTTTCAGCAAAACGGCATTCACCACGCTGAAGATGGCCGTGTTCGCGCCGATGCCCAGCGCCAGGGTCAGAACCGCGACGGTGGTGAAACCCGGATTACGGGCCAACATCCGCAGACCGAAACGGATGTCCTGCACAAAGTGCTCAAGCCAGTTCCATCCCCACATCTCGCGACTCTCCTCTCTCAACACAAGGTCGTTCCCGAATCTCCGGCGCGCCGCATACCGCGCTTCTTCAGGCGCAACGCCCGCTTCGATCTGTTCCTGCTCCCTCAGCTCGCGGTGCAGGCGCATCTCTTCTTCCAGGTCGCGGTCGAATTGACTGCGGCGAAACAGCATCGAGAGCCGTCTTCCGAGTTCAATGAACCAGTTCATGGCAGTCTTCCCCTCAGGCCGTCTGAATGACGCGGGTGATGGCTTGCATCACGCGATCAAATTGCGAGACCTCGGCCTCCAACTGCTTCCGGCCCGCCGCCGTGAGCCGGTAGTAGCGGGCGCGGCGATTCCCGGCGGTCGTGCCCCACTTCGCCGTCACCCAGCCTTTGATCAGCATCCTCTGCAACGCCGGGTACAACGACCCTTCCTCAACTCGTAGCACATCCTCGGAAATCTGCTGGATGGAGTTGGCGATCTCGTAGCCGTGCATTTCACCTCCGCGGGCGAGGGTTCTGAGAATCAGCAGATAGAGCGTTCCGGGCGGAATCTCATCCTGGTGCAAGCGACCACCTCCTGACATAGTTAGACTATGCCAGTGTAAAACGGTTAGCCGCGAGCGTCAAGTTTATTTGCCAACTGAAGAGAAAAGGGGGGAACGGCCAGCGGGACCTGCGCTACGCTTGCTGCTTATTGCTTGCTCTCCCCTGACTCCTGAATCCTGGCTGGTTTACCCGAGCACGGGCACAACGACGGAGCGCACCGCGCGGGAGTCGTCGCTGAGGAGAAAGTGGACAAGGCGCGCCACCTCCTCGGTCTTCACCCATTTGGAGAAATCCGCCTTGGGCATGGCGAGGCGATTGGCCTCAGTATCCATTGTTCCCGGCAGGATGCAGTGAACGTGGATGTCGTACGCCTTGAGTTCGTCTGCAAGGATTTCGCTGAGCTGGCGAACCGCCCCTTTGGAAACGGCATAGGCAGCAATGCCGGCGCCGCCTCCGCGCAGGATTGACCCGCTCGAGACGGTCACGATTCTGCCGAAGTTTTGACGAATCATGACCGGGACGATGGGACGTAAACAGAAAATGAGGGAGCGGAGGTTCAGGTTGAACATGTGGTCCCAGGTCTTGTCATCGGTCTCGAAGCTCTTGCCGGCCGCGAAGCCACCCGCCACGGCCACGAGGTGATCGACGCGCTGCCACTTCGACAAGACATCTGCCACCAGGCGTTCGACTTCAGGGGCCTGGATCAGATCCACTTTCGCGCCGGTGAGATTCCCACGGTGTTCGCCTGTCCGGCCTTCCAGTGCGGCCCACTCTTTGTCGGAACGGTACGTAACCGCGACGCGGGCGCCGGACCGTAGCAGGTCCAAAGCCACGGAACTTCCTAATGCGCCTGTGCCACCCGTTACAATCGCGACGCGATGCTCAAACTCCATAACGCCTCCTTATCCGCTTTCAATGCCCCAGTGAAAAAGATGATACCAGATTGGGAGGTTGCTGGAAAAAGCTATTGGCATGCCATTGTGATCGGTATGTGGTAGGTGGTAGGTGGGGAAAAACCTCTTAACCACTAGCTTCGCGAAGGTGAGTTCTGGTTCGGGGAGGATCAGCGCACACGACGACAGACCATCATGGTTGAGCCTGCTGCTTCTTGTGAAGTTTGCGACGAATATCGGGCCAGAATTCCTTCAATTCAAAGGACACCGCATCTCCCCATATCTGCGTCATCCAGATGTTGGCGCTGTTTAGGGCATTCCGGTCCGCAGGCGGATGGTAGGTGTTGGAGAGTGCTGCCGCAACTGCACTGCCTGCCAACTCGGAGTAGTTGAATTGTTTCTTCCCGGAGTCGCTGCGAGTGATAAAGACCCGCAATGCAGCGTAACCAGCACGGTGAAAGAACCCCCCTTTACCCGACTGGTAGTAGCGAGGATCTTGGTGGAGCAGTGATGGGAAGACGGCGCCCACCATGAAGTTCTCGATTGTGGTGTCGGCGAAGGCGGCCCCGTAGCGCTTTGCATAGCCAACAAAACCCTGTCTGAAGCTGGGATCAGTATTTTCAGCCTGATCGATGAGGGCGAGAACGCCTACGTACGGGTACTCGATGGGGTCGAACGTTCCCAGGGCCACCAGCTTGAATTTCTGCCCCGTCGTGAGCGGCGGGATCTTTTTGGCATTCTCCACCGTCAGATAGTTTGGCAAGACAAAGAAAAGGCGGTCATTTGTTGGGCTCTTCTGTTCCTGCATCCCGGGGTCCTTATTGTCCCCACTTTTCGCCCCCGTCTTGGACTGGCCTTGTGAAGACGTATCCGCGGACGCAGGGTTTTGCTGCTGTGCCAGCAACGGGAAAGCTAACAATAGCGCGCCGATTCCCATCGCACCAAGGGCAAAGGTCGGCGTCCACCGATTTCGGCTGATCATCTTTGCTTATCGTCTCCCAGCTCGGGACCTGTGCCAGGAACTTACCTGCTGAGTCTCCCGGTTTATTCCCCCTTTACTTGGACGCGCAAATGACAAAGAGGGTTACTTGTACATCTCGCCCACCACTGCCGAAGAGGCTCCGCTCCCGGCCAGCGTGTGCCGCCTGACGAGTGATATCGCAGGCTGTTTGGGCGCGTAGCTTTATCACTATATCAGACTGTACGGATTTTTCTTGCGACGATCGCAGATTCAGCGGACTGTCGACTGTTGACTGTCTTTTCGACTGTGAACTGCCTTTGTCAGTTGCTCTCGTTCTTGCCGAAAGATACCCGGACCAATTGGATTAGCGTCCGACTCCCTCCGCCTTCTAAGGCCACGACCTTTTCCAGGTTGTGGGTCTTGATCTCGAATGTGGTTTTTCCTTCCAAACCCTGGTCGGTGAATTTAGTGACTTCAGTTCCCAGATGCTCTTTGTAAAAGGCCTTGACTCTCTCCAATGAGTCCGAAGTTTCGAATTTCGCGGCCAGTACTTGCACGCTCGCCTCGCCTCCAAAACCGAGGTTTACTGCTGCTGAGTCCTTGTCTTTCACCCGCGTTGCGCCGGGGTAGATGGGCAAACCCAAGCTGTCCTCGGTGACATCATGATGAACTTCAATTGATCCGACCGGCGTATTGATGGAAACTTCCTTGTTGCGGCCCCCCCTCTCCTCAACTTGCATTCGGAGGTTGTGGGAAAGAAACCTTAAGCCGGTCCAAACAGCGATTCCACTGACCAGGACAATCAGTGCCAGGACCAACAGGGCAATCGCAACAATGTTGCTGCCCGACCGTGGGGGTTGCGGCGGAACGGGGGGACGCGGGGGTTGGGGGCTTGTACTCATAAGACTCTCCTTGACTCGTCTCTACCAGAGCATACGCAATCACAGCCTTGCAAGTTCCCGAAGCTTACGTCCGGCGCGGTGCAGATGCAAGAACTTCGTGGGTCCGGCCTAAGGCGGCAACTCCCCTCCTGGCTCAGGAGGGGCCGGGGGTGGTCGAGCCACCACCCCTTAATCCCCTCCTGCTACCAACACCCCCGGTCAGGGAACGGTTGAGTGAGACCCGCCCTGGATGATATTCTCAGTTTGTGCGGCCAATCTGAACGCTCTCCAGGAGAGGATCTGAATGCGTTATAGGAAACTGGATAACAGTTCTTTCACCGTCTCTGCCATCGGCCTCGGATGCATGGGCATGTCGGAGTTCTACGGGCCACGAAACGAAGAGGAGTCTGTTGCAACCATTCATCTCGCGGTTGACCTGGGTGTGAATTTCCTGGATACCGCCGACATGTACGGCACGGGTCACAACGAGGAACTGGTCGGGAAAGCCATCAGGGGTCGGCGGAATGATATTGTTCTTGCCACCAAGTTCGGCAACGTGCGGGGGCCAGAGGGTAGCTTCCTGGGAATCAACGGCCGGCCCGAGTACGTGCGCAGCGCCTGCGAAGCCAGCTTGAGGCGCCTGAACATTGAGACCATTGACCTCTATTATCAACACCGCGTCGATGCCAACGTCCCGATCGAGGAAACCGTGGGGGCCATGGCGCGGCTGGTCGAAGAGGGCAAGGTAAGGTGCTTGGGGCTTTCCGAGGCCGCTCCGGCAACCCTTCGCCGCGCGCACCGCACCCACCCCATCACCGCTTTGCAAACGGAGTATTCACTCTGGAGCCGCGATCCCGAGGACGAGATTCTTTCCACCTGCCGGGAACTTGGAATCGCCTTTGTCGCTTACAGCCCGCTCGGTCGTGGGTTTTTGACGGGCCGTTTCAAGAGCGTAGAAGACTTTGCGCCCGAGGATTTTCGTAGCAGACATCCCCGCTTCCAGGGCGAGAACTTCAGACGCAATCTGGACCTTGTCTACCGGGTCGAGCAAATCGCTTCGGAAAAAGGTTGCAAAGCGTCGCAGTTGGCTTTGGCCTGGGTGCTGGCCCAGGGCGAGGATATTGTGCCCATCCCCGGCACGACGCGGAGGGCGCATTTGGAGGAAAACATTGCGGCGTTGCAGTTAAAGCTCTCACCCCAAGACCTTGCGCGGATCAACGAGGTTGCGCCCAAGGGAGTAACGGCCGGGGAACGCTACCCGGAAGGGGCGATGAAGGTCGTGAATCTGTGATCACTCGCTGTAGAAAAACGGCACAAGTTCTGCGTTGGGGACAAAGCGCGACGCCTGACGCAGAATAGCTCGGCAGGTTCCTGTGTCAAGTTCGGGGTGGTTGGGGATGGTCAGCGTCTCCCGCCGGCCACCGGGGCCCATGCGGCGCAGTTTGATATGGCTTCCGCGCTGTGAGGCGATCTCAAACCCAAACTTGCTCAAGATGGCAACGACCGCCTGGCCGGAGAGCCGTCTAAGCCGTGGCAGGGTGCGCCTCCAATTCGAAGGTGACGAGAATACTGGGTGAGGGTGCCAAACCCAGCTCTGCCAGGTCTTCTCCCTCCAGGTGCAGTTCCACCGCCTCGCGCAGATTGCGCGTGACTTCGTCGAGAGTTTGACCTTGCGTCACCACCGGGATCTCCAGACACTCGGCAACGTAACCCGACTGTTCACCTTGACGAACAACGGCCTTAATCGTGTGCTGTAACGTCATCGCTTTCGCCTTCACCACCTTCTTTCTGAAACTCTCTTTCGGCCCAGATACCTGAAAAGAAGATTAGCAGAGTCCTGCCGGAGGCTCAAGCGCGGGACAAGCCCCACTCCTATTTATAGGCAGGCATGCCGGTCACCCGCTCACCGATGATGAGCGTGTGGATGTTGTGCGTGCCCTCGTAGGTGAAGACCGATTCCAGGTTGCACATGTGGCGGAAGATGGGATATTCATCGGCGACGCCATTGGCGCCCAGGATGTCGCGTCCCGCTCGGGCCACCTCCAGCGCCATCTTAACGTTATTGCGCTTGAGCATGGAGACATGCGCGAAATCGGCGCGCCCTTGATCTTTCAGCCGTCCCACCTGTAAGGCCAGCAACTGCGCCTTGGTGATTTCGGTGATCATATCGGCGAACTTCGCCTGAATGAGCTGGTGAGAAGCGATGGGCTTGTCGTCAAACTGCTTTCGTATCTTCGCGTACTCCAAAGCCTCGTTATAACAGGCCATCGCTGCCCCGATCGCCCCCCATCCGATGCCGTAGCGCGCCTGGGTCAAGCAGCTCAGCGCCGCTCTCAGCCCCTGCGCCTTGGGAAGCATGTTCGAGGCGGGCACACGAACGTCCTGGAGTGACAGGCTGGAGGTCACTGAAGCGCGTAGCGACCATTTCCCTTTAATGTCTTTCGCGGTGTAGCCCGGCGTGCCTTTCTCCACCAGGAAGCCGCGGACACCTTCGTCCGTGCGCGCCCACACCACCGCCACGTCTGCAATTGTACCGGAGGTAATCCAGGCCTTCTCGCCATTCAGGATGTAGCGGTCACCATCCTTTACGGCGCGTGTCCTCATGCCGCCGGGGTTCGAGCCGAAGTCGGGTTCCGTCAGGCCGAAGCATCCGATGGCCCTGCCTTCCTGGAGCGCCGGCAGCCAGCGCTGCTTTTGCTCCTCGGAGCCGTATTCCTTGATGGGATACATCACCAGCGCGCCCTGCACGGAGACGAAGCTGCGCAAGCCGCTGTCTCCCCGCTCGAGTTCCTGCATGATCAGCCCATACTCCACGTTGGACATCCCCGCGCAGCCGTAACCTTCCAAGTTTGCGCCGTAAAACCCCAGCCCCGCCATTAAGGGTACGAGGTGCTGGGGAAATTTCCCCTCCCGGTTCCACTCCTCGATGTTAGGTATGATTTCATTGTCCACAAATTCGCGCACCGTTTGTCGCACCAGCTTTTCCTGGTCGTTGAAGAGCGCGTCAATCTCCATGTAATCCACGCCGTGAAATGCAAACATAAGGCCCCCTTGGATCATTGAGTTCTTCGCATACAGGTCAAGGCGTCATTCTAGCAGCGAACGCGAGGTCTGTGCATGATCCATCAGACATCAGGCTCATCAACCGGCATGCGAACCAGCACGGCGGCGGAGCCCCAGCCAAAACGAGACTTTCTGTGTCCTCACTGACCGCTTTTCCAAACGCTTGTCATTCTGAGCCCCGACTTGTCGGGATGAAGAATCTTCGCAGTTGTCTTTTGCGTCTGGCTAGACTGGGCTATGCATGTAGCGTATCATTAAATGGGCGAGCCGCGGAGTGTGTCAAAATGCTAGACTCATGGACTTGCCCTTGTATCCCTCGGCACTCTTCTAAGTCATTGAAAACACAGGGAAAAGCATGTCGCTAGCGCAGAACTCTTCAAAAAAGTGAGACGCGTGGGGCAAATGGAAATCCCCTCCACATCAGATCAGAAAGAGTGAGAAATCTTCGCGGCGTGAGAAGAAGCTGACGGCTGGAAAAACAAGAAGCTCGCGCCTCTATAAGGCGAGACGCGAGCTTGAGAGGCAATCAGTGTTGGCGGTCGAAGGTCAACCCTCGTTCGCGATGGCTCACGCTCCGGGGCGCGCAGCCAGTACGTTTGTCGCACTGGGGAAGAACCCCTTTGGCGTGCTGACATAACCGGCGATGGAATCCTTGCCCAGCTTATTCACCACCAGCTCGAGGGCGCTCGAAGCCCCCCGCACGTAGAAGTACACCGGCTCGTCCATGGCTTTGTCCCTATGCATATGAGGCTTGTCGTCAAACACAAGGTTGACGGTGAAGACGTTCCGCTTGGTGTCCGTCTT
>DLMI01000118.1:0-36011 GCA_002478145.1 Acidobacteria bacterium UBA7540 | reverse complement strand
AAATAGTCCCTGTCAGTCCTGTGGGCCAGTGCGACCAGCTCATCATGCGTGCGCGCGATAGCGCCGCTCAGTTCGCCCTTGGTTCCCGAAAGCGCATTGGCGAATTCGGACTTGGTACTCTCCAAATCCTTCCTCGTGCCTGCCAAGTCGGTGGAAAGCCCGCCGATCTTGGAATTGGCATCCGCCTGGACCTTATTCACTTCATCGGCGCTGGCCTTTTTGGAAATGGCGTCGTTCAGTTGCTGAACAGCCTGTTGCTGCTTCTTTTGGATATCTGACGCCAGGGCGTGCGCGCGCGCGAGTTCCTGCTCGGTCAGGCCCAGTTTCTCCGACGTCACTTGGAACTGGCCGCGCAATTGAGCGTAACGCTCGTCGCTGGTGTCCATGCGCCGGGTGAGCAGATCCAACTGGTCAGACTGCTTCGAGACGATAGTCTTAAGATCGCTCCGGGAATAGAGCACCAAAATGAGATTAATCACCGAAAGCGCCAGCAGCGCGCCTACCAGCCAGCGCATCGTGCTGCCGCCGGTCGAAGGCGCTGGCACGGGGGGCGACGCCTGCACATACACAACTTGGGGGGCGCCGGGTGCGGCAGCCGGTGCGTCGCTTTGGGCCGGCTCGTTCAAACCGAACATCGCGTGCCCGGGGCCTGGGGTCTTATCTGCCATACAAGCTCCTGTCTCGCTTAGGAATCAAGCCGCTCACCCAAGCGGTGAGCCTGCCCTTCCTAAGACGCTTATCCTGAAGATTAGGTTTCAGTCCCACCGTAGTTCGCCCAAACGTGGACGGGGCTAGTATCGCATTCTTGGATAAATAGTTCAAGCTGCTGGGTTACACTCGCCGAACCCTTCCGGCGGCGTGGGTAAACAAGGAGCCGACTACGACGCGGCAAACTGCATTTGTCTTTCTGCGTTCAATTCAAGTAAGCTAGACGGCTCCGATGCGGAAGGATTGAGATGCCAAGGTACGTCTTAGCCCTCGACCAGGGCACAACGAGTTCGCGCGCCATGTTGTTTGACCGCAACGGCGCGGTGTGCGCCTCAGCCAGTCGGGAATTCAAGCAGCATTATCCCCGCGCCGGCTGGGTCGAGCACGATGCCGAGGAAATCTGGCAATCGCAGTTGGAGGTCGCGAAAGCTGCTCTGGCGGAGGCTCAAGCAAATGCGGAGGACCTTGCCGCAATCGGCATTACGAACCAGCGCGAAACCGTGGTCCTCTGGGACCGGGCCACCGGCAAGCCTATCCATCCTGCCATCGTCTGGCAGTGCCGCCGCACTGCCGCTTTGTGCGACCGCATCCGGCAAGAAGGCTTCGATAAGGTCATTCGAGAAAGAACCGGCCTGGTGACCGACGCTTATTTTTCCGGGACCAAGATTGCCTGGCTGCTGGAAAATGTTCCCGGTGCTCGTGAACGGGCGGAGCGAGGCGACCTCGCCTGCGGGACCATTGATTCCTGGCTGATCTGGCGCCTCACGGGCGGCAAGATCCACTCGACGGATGTCTCTAACGCCTCGCGCACACTGCTTTTCAACATTGCCACGCTGGCCTGGGACAAGGAGATCCTCAGCTACTTTCGCGTTCCGGAGTCATTGCTTCCCTCGGTAAAGTCTTCAAGTGAAATTTTCGGAGAGACCGATTGGTTCGGATCCAGGGTTCCGATTGCCGGCGTGGCTGGCGACCAGCAGGCATCACTGTTTGGCCACCAGTGCTTCACGCCCGGCGCCGTCAAGAATACTTACGGCACAGGCTGCTTCCTGCTGATGAACACTGGCCCCACCATTCCCCGCTCCCAGGCGGGGCTGCTTGCAACTATCGCCTGGGGAAGGAATAGCGAGATAACATACGCGCTGGAGGGCAGCGTGTTCATTGCCGGCGCCGCCATCCAATGGCTTCGTGACGAAATGGGACTGATTCGAGAGGCCTCCGAGACGGAGGAAATCGCCCGCTCGGTGCCGGACACTCATGGCGTTTATTTTGTCCCCGCATTCGTAGGGCTGGGGGCGCCCCACTGGGATGCGTATGCACGGGGCACCATCGTGGGACTGACTCGTGGTGCCAACCGAAAGCACCTGATTCGCGCGGCGCTTGAATCCATCGCCTATCAGACGCGCGAGGTGGTTGATGCCATGACGCGGGATTCCGGAATCAAGCCGGAAATGTTACGCGTGGACGGTGGAGCCGCGCGCAACGATTTCCTCTGCCAGTTTCAGGCTGACATTCTTGGGGTTCCCGTCGAGCGGCCGGCAACGACGGAGACGACGGCGCTCGGGGCCGCGTACCTGGCTGGCTTGGCGACCGGATTCTGGCGGAGCGAATTGGAGTTGAAAACTCAGTTGAAAATAGAACGACGCTTCCAACCTGGCATGGAAACGTCCCGCCGCGAGGAGCTTTGCGAGGGCTGGCGACGCGCGGTGGGGCGGGCCAAGGGGTGGGCGAGCTAGCAGGATGCTGAGAAACCCGCTAGCCTGTCATTCCGATCCCGCCCTGCGGGAGAGGAATCTTTCAGGTCCTTTGTTTCCAGGGTGAGATTCCTCGCGGAGTTTACCCTGAGCGGGCAGAGCGAGATCCTTCTCCCGCGACTGCGGGATCAGGATGACGGCGATGGGCTCGGAATGACAGCGATCAGAAAGGTTTTCCAGTATCCTGCTAGAGTAGTGGCCAGCAATTAGGAGCAAACTCAAATGCACTATCGCGAACTCGGACGTACGGGCTGGAAAGTCTCGGAAATCAGCTTTGGAGCGTGGGCGATTGGAGCGGACTGGGGAGAGGTTGACGATAAAGAATCCCTCGCCGCCCTGCACTGCGCCATCGACCTTGGTGTCAACTTTATCGACACCGCAGACGTTTACGGGATGGGCCGCAGTGAGCGGTTGGTGGCGCGGCTGCGCAAAGAACGGAAAGAGACCTTATACGTCGCCACCAAGGCCGGCCGCCGGCTCTCCCCGCACACGCCAGATGGATACAACAAGGCGAACCTTACCCACTTCGTTGAGGACAGCCTGAAGAATCTCGAGACGGATTGCATCGACCTTCTGCAATTGCACTGTCCGCCGACAGTCGTGCTCTACCGGCCGGAGGTTTTCGGCATCCTCGACGACTTGGTCCAGGCTGGCAAGCTCCGCTATTACGGCGTGAGCGTGGAGACCGTGGAAGAGGCGCTGAAAGCCATCGAATATCCCGGCGTGCAGACCATTCAAATCATCTTCAATATGTTTCGGCAGCGCCCTGCGGAACTGTTTTTCCCGGAGGCCAAGCGGCGGCGCGTGGGTATCCTGGCGCGTGTGCCGCTGGCGAGCGGGCTTCTGTCGGGACGGATGACCCACCACACCGCTTTCGCCAAGGATGACCACCGCAGCTTCAATCGCCAGGGAGAAGCGTTCGACCGGGGTGAGACTTTCTCTGGCGTGGATTATGAAATCGGGCTGGAGGCTGTGGAGATTCTCAAAAGCCTTGTTCCGCCGGGTGCCTCGATGGCTCAACTGGCCCTGCGATGGACCCTGATGTTTGACGCTGTCACCTGCGCAATCCCGGGAGCCAAGCGTGTCGCGCAGGTTGAGGATAACGTCCGCGCCAGCGATCTGGCCCCGCTGAGCAAAGCGCAAATGGCCAAAGTGCGCGAAGTTTACGACAGCAAAATCCGCGAACTCGTGCACCAGCGGTGGTGACTATTCACGATTGCTCGCGTAGCGCCAGCGCTACCGCGCGGACCGGACAGAGTCCGTGGCCTTCTAGTGCTTAACTGTAGAAGTTCGCGACCTTATTTGTCGGGGGATGGAAGGGCGGGGCTTTAGCCCCGCCGCACGGCTCAGGCGAGATTTGGGGGCTTTAGCCCCTGAAGCGACGCGGCTTCAGGGCCTAAAGGCCCATTCAACTTCCGCCCCGAGGCGGCGGGGCTAAAGCCCCGCCCTTCCCAGCGTGATAAATAATATCGGTTATTAATGCAACTAAGCACAAGTGTGATCAGGCGGGAGCCTGCCAATCTTCGCTTCTCTACGCCCGCTCGAGAGCTTTTTGACACGCCTCGGGCGGTGTGTAAAGATACCTCCGGAGCTACATCATGCCCAAAAATCGCACACCACGAATAATC
Organism: Acidobacteria bacterium UBA7540; assembly: GCA_002478145.1. Next base: position 31,924 of record DLMI01000118.1, on the reverse strand, counting down.
CTCGCGCTTGTCTTGTTTTTCCTCATTGTTCTGCCCCTCTTCACCAACGGTGTTGACCTGTTGGTGGATTGGCTCTGGTTCAAGCAGGAAGGCTTTCGGGTCATCTTTCGGACGATCCTCGTAACCCAGATTGAATTGAGCGGCCTGGTCGGAGTGGGTTTCATGATCGTGACCGCATTGAACCTGCTGATTGCCCGCAGGCTCGCCCACCGGCATGGCTATCGGGTCAACGGTGAGGTCATCGAGTTTTCGGCGCTCGACCGCTTCGGTATGACTTTCCGCTGGCTCATCTGGGCTGGCGTTCTGCTGATTGGATACGTGATCGGCCAATGGGGCATGTCCCACTGGCTGGAGTATCTGATGGCTAAGCACCCGCAAACCCTCGGCCAGCAGGACCCGCTGTTTGGCATCGATTTGGGTTTCTATCTCTTTCGCCTGCCCTTCAACTGGTTCCTCTATTACCTCGCGCTGGCGGCGGTCATTGTGTGTCTTTTAAGCGCCGTGTTCCTCTATCTTGTGGAGGGCGGGATATGGGTCACGCCGCGTGGGCCAAAAGTGATGGGGGCGGCGCGCGCGCACCTGATGGCGCTGGTGGCGGTGCTCTTTGTTGTCTTCGCCTATCGAGTTCGGCTGGCCATGTACGGCTTGCTTTATTCCCCGCGCGGGCTCATCTATGGCGCTGGGTACGCGGATGTGCACGCCACGCTGCCGGTTCTAAGAGCGGAACTCTTCCTTTGCCTGTTGACGGCCGCTGCATTTCTGGTGGGGGCGAAGTGGGGGCGTGTGCGGCCGGCGCTCTATTCTGTGGGTCTTCTGGTGGCCGTGGCAGTGCTCGGCGGGTCGATCTATCCCGAGATCGTCCAGCGCTTCATCGTGGCCCCCAACGAAATTGACCGGGAACGCAACTACATCGCCAACGCCATCAAATTCACCCGCCAGGCGTATGCGCTGGATCGTTTCGAGGAGCGCGAATTCTCCGCCGTCGAAGACTTGAGCTTGGATGACATCCGCAAGAATGAGGCGACCTTCCGCAACGTCCGCATGTGGGACCACAAGCCGCTGTTGACCACCTTCGCCCAGCTCCAGGAGATCCGCACTTACTACGACTTCCAGCACGTTGATAACGACCGCTATTGGATTAACGGGATTTACCGCCAGGTCTCGCTCTCGCCGCGCGAGCTTTCTGCCGCCAGCCTGCCGGGCCGGAGCTGGATCAACGAGCACCTGGCATACACCCACGGCTACGGCCTTTGCCTCGGGCCGGTGAATGAATTCACCAATGAAGGCCTGCCGGTACTATTCATCAAGAACATCCCTCCGGTCTCCACCATGTCCATCCGGATCACCCGGCCTGAGATCTATTACGGCGAGCTCGGGAACGACTACTGCTTCGTGAGAACCCGGGCGCAGGAGTTCGATTACCCCCAGGGAGACCAGAACGTCTATGTTACGAACTACCAGGGTGCGGGTGGAATCCCGGTTGAGAACTTCTGGCGAAGGCTCCTGTTCGCGCTGGCCTTCGGCGAAAAGAACGTCCTGTTTTCAGGCGATATCCAGCCCACAAGCCGGTTGATGATCTACCGGCGGGTTCTGGATCGCGCGCAGCGGCTCACGCCTTTTGTTGCTTACGACCACGACCCCTACCTGGTCGTCGCGAGCGATGGGTCGCTTTATTGGATTCTGGATGGCTACACCACCTCCGAGATGTACCCTTACTCAGAGCCCGCGGAGGGAGTAGGCAATTACATGCGCAATGCCGTCAAGGCGACCATCAATGCTTACAGCGGGCAAGTGCGCTTCTACATCAGCGACGCCTCCGACCCGCTCATCCAGGCTTACAACAGTATTTTCCCGGGAGTTTTCGAACCGCTTTCGGCCATGCCCGAGGATCTGCGCGCGCACATCCGCTATCCGGAAGAGTTCTTTTCCATCCAGGCCGGCAAGTACGCGCTGTTCCACATGATGGACCCGAGAGTCTTCTACAACAAGGAAGACCTGTGGCGGGTTGCGCAAAGCGCCGCGCGTGGCGCCGCCGCGCCGATGAGCCCCTACTTCACCATCATGAAGCTGGCGGAAGTGGGCGTACGGGAGGAATTCATCCTGATGGTGCCGTTCACTCCCGCGCGCAAAGACAACATGATTGCCTGGATGGCGGCCCGGTGCGATTACCCCGACTACGGCAAGGTGCTGGTCTTCACCTTCCCCAAGCAGAAGCTCGTGTACGGGCCGCAGCAGATCGAATCGCGAATCGACCAGGACCCTGGTATCTCCCAGGCACTCACGCTCTGGGGGCAGGGCGGCTCAACGGTGATCCGCGGCACCTTGCTCGTCGTCCCGGTTTTGAATTCGGTCCTCTACGTTGAACCTCTCTACCTCGCCGCTGAGGCCGGAGGCGGTCTGCCGCAATTGAAGCGTGTGATCGTGGCCTACTCAGACCACGTGGTGATGGAGGAGACGCTCGACGCGGCGCTGAGCCGGATCTTCGGTGGCACGGTGACCACCAGCGCCGCCCTCCCTCCGCCTGCGGGACCGGCCGCGCAAGCACCCACCAAGGCGCCTGGCGCCCCGGCGCTCGATACCCAAGCGCTCATCCGCGAAGCCAACCAACACTACCAACGCGCCTTGCAGTTGCAACGCCAAGGCGATTGGACAGGCTACGGCGAGGAGGTGAAGAAGCTCGGCGAATTGCTAAACCGCCTGGCCTCGACACCACAAGCAGCAGGAAACAAGTAGGTAGCGGGCGGGTACGACCGGGCAGCAACCTCGAGTCATTTCTGTCGTGGTAGCGCAGACTTGTCCTTTAAGTCTGCGGCTTCTTCTGGCCTTTGTGCGAAGAGCCGCAGAGTTACAAAACCCGCCGCGGCGGGAGGGAGTCCGTCAGCCGACGGGTTGACCTGCTCGATTTGTCCCGTACCCCCCACCGCAAAAGTCCGCGCTGCCTTGCTACCCGCCCCCAATCCCGAGCCCCCAGACCCCAGTCCCTGCTCTTAAAATCTCGCGCTTCGGACTGTCTTTCTCGTCACTCGTCACTTGCCACTTGTCACTGTTCTTATGTCTTCAAACCTGGGGGCGAGCGCAGGCGGGTGTGAGATGCCGCGGACCTCAGACCGCAGAGGTCCGCGCTACGCTTCCTTTTACCCAGACGTTGAGCCGAAGGCCCGAAATTTCTTAATCTCTCCGGCAGTATCGTATTGACATGTGTCAGGCTACAGGCTACAGTTGATCCGGTGAAAATACGGAACTTCACCCACAAGGGCGTGAAAAGGCTCTACGAGGAAGATAGCTCGAAAGGGGTTTCCCCCGAAACGGTGGATAAGCTCCGCAAGATGCTGGCATTTCTCGATGACATGCAAGACCCCGAGGAATTGCGTTCGCTCCCGGCCTGGAAAGTGCACACGCTGACCGGCGACCGCAAGGGTACCTGGAGCCTCAGCGTCACCCGCAACCGGCGTTTGACGTTTTGCATCGACAGTGCGGAGCGCGAAATCTGCGACGTGAATTTACAAGACTATCATTAGGACGGAGGAAGCAAACGCCATGCCCATGAAGAACCCGCCCCATCCGGGAGATTTCATTCGGACGGAGATTATCGAGTCCGCGGGCCTGTCGGTAACAGCGGCAGCAGCGGCGCTTCAGGTTTCCCGGCCTACTCTGTCGAGCTTGCTCAACGGCAAGGCCAGCCTTTCCGGAAACATGGCGCTGCGCATTGAAAAAGCCTTTGGAGTCAAGATGGACACGCTCCTGCGAATGCAAGCCTCCTACGACATCGCCCAAACCCGCAAGCGCGAGAACCAAATCCATGTCCGGCGCATTCATCCGCTCGCCGAAATTCCCGCCTGAACCCCGGCGGATATGGCGGGCTGGCGCAGACGGTCGCTTTTTAGCGTCTGCGATCTCCCGAAGGGACTCTCCTCTGGCACGGCATCGTCGCGGGTATTCTCTCCGGCAGCGTGCCGTTTTGCAAGCTGACTGGATTGAGGCGTGAGCTTCCACAAGTCCCTTCAGGAAATCGCAGATCCCCAAGAAGAGGGTCCGCGCCAGCCAGCGGATCGTAGGTAGTGGGGTTTTATCGCTTGAAAGACTCTCTTGCTGAAGTCGGGGACAACCGATATTATTATCGATGCTGGGGCAATTGGAGTTAGGATACTCGGGAGCCTCCCCCTCGATGGCGATCATCCCCATGCCGAGCAAGAGGGAAGCGATTGGGTGCGACTTGCTTCCTTTGCGGGCTGGTTCAACTCTGATACAATCTGGCTTGATGCAACCCACGCTCACTAAGGTAGTGAGAGAGCGGAACACGAAGATCGGGATGGGGAGGTACACGTTCGTCGATCTGTTCGCCGGCGCGGGGGGATTCTGTGAAGGCCTCCTGCTGGCCACGTTAGACGAACATCGCTTCACATTGGTCGGAGCAAGCGATATCAATGCAACAGCCCGTCTTACGCACGAGCATCGATTTAAGGAACAATTGGGGTTGGATTACGTGTTCCTCGTTGAGGATATTCGAGCCCCCCACTTTGCGGAGACTCTCGCCGACGGGATAACGAAGATCACCGGAGGCAAGGCTGTTGACGTTGTCGTCGGGGGACCCCCATGCCAAGGCTTCTCTGTCTTTGGCAAGCGTAATAGACAAGATCCAAGAAATGATCTTTTCCTTCCGTATCTGAGAACAATCGAATTCCTAAAGCCAAAGTACTTCGTCATGGAGAATGTGCCAGGTTTCGTAACGATGTACGGGGGTGAAGCCGTAGAGCGCATAATGAGCGAGGTCTCCCGAATGAGCCCGACGCCGTACCACATTACGGGGCCGGTAAAAGTGAATGCGGCAGATTTTGGAGTTCCTCAGTTAAGGGAGCGGATCCTCTTCTTCGGAAATCGTGAAGGCACCCCTCCTATTTCTGATGTTATAGCTACGCGACGCGCCAAGCACGTGACTGTCAGGCAGGCCATCTCGGACCTCGCTTTCCTTCGATCTTGGGAGAGCAACGGTAGTTACAGCCCGATGTTTCCACCAGCGACTGAGTATCAACGAGAAAGCAGACAGGGCAGGCTCTTTGCAATGTTGGGAATTGAGAACCCAAGCAATCACCTTGAAAACCATGAAGCCGCTTACCACACTCCCGAGGTAATCGCCAGGTTCGCAATGATCGAGCAAGGCAAGGGGCTCGACTCAATTCCTGAAGGCCTGTGGGCCCGTCACCTTAGGTCGTCCAAGAAATGGTGCGTACGACTGAGACCGGACAGGCCTTCGTATACAGTCACTACGTTACCGGACGACCTCATACATTACAAACAACACCGTATCCTCACCGTAAGGGAGATGGCCAGGCTTCAATCATTTGATGACACATTTGTATTCCTGGGGCCCAGAGCTACAGGAGGCGGAGGAAAGGGGAACAAGAAGCGTGCTGTAGAGCTCCCTCAATACAGCCAGGTTGGCAACGCAGTTCCTCCGCTTCTTGCCAAAGGAATTGGAGTCTCCCTTCTGAGGGCGCTTGGCAGCCTTAATCCTCGATGAAATTTCTTCGCGAATACATTGATCAGTTTAAGACCGAACGCGCTACGGCGCGCCGAGAGCTTGGTCGAAAGCTTGAGAAGACTGCGCGAGCGTACGACATCTTCGCCGGAGCTGATCCGCAGCGAGCATTTGATATCTTCGTCGCCCAATACAACTGGCTCGGCGACCCACCACACAAGAGGCAGTATAGGATTGACCAAAATCTGGCGCGTAACCTGCCAGGCGCGCTTATGCAGGATTATTTGCTGCACCTTGTAATCAAACTGTGCGAGGATTTTCCGCAGCTTGACGTATTTACGGAGGTCAGAGTCCCATTCGGGAGATACCCGTTGTGGAAGGCGGGGAGGATTGACTTCAAGACTCCGTCGGAACAATCGGACTTGGCGGTTGGGTACATAGTGGAGGACGAAGAGGTCAAACTCTCTCCCGACCCTTGGCCTAGACAGCCCTTCTACAGGATCGAAAGAAATCAATCGGTTCGCCCCCTTGTGACGGTCAACACTAAGATACGAATCTCACAGTCGGAGTTCTTTGACTGGCAGGGACGCGAGCAGCTCATGGTTAAGGGAAACCCTCATTGCCTTTCTGTCCAGGTCGCCCTCAGAAAGGAGATGGACTTTGACATCGTTGAGGCAGCCCAGGCCAGCGGAAAGTTTTTCATGCTTGGTGAAGGCGGTGAGACCAACGTAAGGCCTGTTCACAGCGAACTGGCACGTCTCGTTCAGGTCTTCAAAAATCACTTGCAGGCTCGGATGACAGAATAACCCACCGAGGAGTAGTCCCCCGGTCCATTTATTTCTAATCAGACAAGCGACCGATACATTCGGAGAAAACGACTCTTAACCATGACAGCTATTTGAGGAGAGGCCTAAGGGCTAGACGCGGGATTGCACGAACAATTGCCCAATCCGAAACTCGTCGAGTGGTTTCGCCGTGCCGTGCAGCGTTGGTCCGTTCGTGCCGGCCGCGAATTCGTCTGGCGTAAAGGCTCAGCTTCGAACTACAAGAGGGTTGTCGCCGAGATACTCCTTCAACGAACGCGAGCCGAGACAGTAAACACCTTATACCCGAGTTTCTTCAGGTCTTTCCCGTCCTGGCCAAAGCTGGCGCGCGCGACATTACGTGAATTGCGGGACTCGCTTCGACCATTGGGACTTTGGAACCAAAGGGCGAAATCGCTCAGACGACTGGCAATCGTGATGGAGGCCCGGAAAGGCCTATTTCCAAGCGTTCGGGAAGAGATTGACGCATTGCCAAACGTTGGGCAGTACATCGCAAATTCAATTGAGCTCTTCTGCCATGGTAGGCCGAAACCCTTGCTGGACGTTAATATGGTCCGAGTTCTCGAACGGTTTTTTAGGCCAAGGCTCCTTGTCGACATCCGGAATGATCCATTCCTACAAGAGTTGGCCCAACGGGCCGTGGACCCGGAACACCCCGAGGGATATAACTGGGCAGTTTTGGATCTAGGTGCGCTTATTTGCACTCGTTCTTCCCCCAGATGCTGTGAATGCCCTCTGAGGCGCAAATGCCGCTATTTCCGAATCCATAGGTAGCAAGCGGAGCGCGGACCTGGGGTTCAGGTCCGCGCCTTTTTGTTGTCGATTGGGGGCAAACTCGCTTTGGCCCGATTTCTGTTCATCAGCGAGAATTCATAATTCACCATTCACTCATCACAAATCTCAGGTATCAGTTGTCAGTCGTCAGTTGTCAGGTGAGAGGCGTTAGCTATCAGCGGTGAGCGCTCAGCGTACATCGATCAAGGACCAATCATGGCGGGGTTTTTACTGAATACTGATAACTGACGACTGACAACTGACCGCGCACTACAGACGGGAGTAGCTGATCCTCCCCCGCTTCATCGTCATCACACAATGGCGGGCTGGCGCCGAGTTCATTGCCCAAATCAAGCGCGTCGCCAAGCAACTCGGTTTGAGAGCCTAGCCCGCACTTCTCCCCACGGGTCTGGAAGGGCGGGGCTTCAGCCCCGCCGTTACAGGGCCTTCCTGATTATTCCTGTGTCCCGTGCCCCGCGCAGCCCGTCAGCCGACGGACTGCGCGGGGCACGGGACCAACAGAGGGCGGGAGCGGCGATTCCGGCGGGGCTGAAGCCCCGCCCTTCCGGCAGCCACTAAGAGCGTCCGAACGTGGTGAGAAATCCGGGCTAGCGGAGCCTGATTCGGCATTATACCAAAAGACGAGGTGGTTGCATTTGGTGACACTATATGCAAGTATAGCTGCATATGGTACAGAGACACTTTTGGTTACAACTCGTTGAACGGGCTTGGCGGGAGCGGTCGGTGGCCTGGTTGGCCGGGGTGCGGCGCGTGGGGAAAACCTGCCTCAGCCAGACCCTGCCCAACACGGAGTATTTCGACTGCGAGCTTCCGCGGGTGCGGCGGATGATGGAAGACCCCCAGGGCTTCCTGGACGGCCTGCGCGGCCGCCGGATTGTACTGGATGAAATCCACCGTCTCCCCAACCCCTCCGAGCTGCTGAAGATTGCGGCAGACCACTATCCCAACATCCGAGTCCTGGCTACGGGTTCTTCGACGCTGGGCGCTTCCGCCAAATTCCAGGACACGCTAAGCGGGCGCAAGCGGGACCTTTGGCTGACTCCGATGAGCCTGGCGGACTTGGGAGATTTCAATCGCCCTGACCTCCGTCACCGCTTCCTGCGCGGCGGTTTGCCACCCTTCTTCCTGGCCGGCGAACTTCCGGAACGTGACTTTCAAGAATGGCTGGATGCTTATTGGGCCAAGGACATCCAGGAACTCTTCCGGTTGGAAAGCCGCAGCTCCCTTCAGAAATTCGCGGAGTTGCTGGTAGCGCAAAGCGGAGGCGTGTTTGAGGCTACTCGCTTTACGTGCCCGTGCGAAGTGAGCCGCACCACCATCGCTAACTATCTGAAGGTTCTGGAGGCCACTTTCGCCGCCCACGTGATCCGCCCCTTCAGCAGCCACCGCCCGACCGAAATCGTGGCCGTACCCAAGGTCTATGCCTTTGACACCGGCTTCGTCTGTTACCATCGTGGCTGGCAGGAGCTGCGCCAGCAGGACCTGGGAGATATGTGGGAGCACTTCGTGTTGAATGAAATCATGGCGCAGTTGCAGAGTCGCCAGATCTTCTACTGGAGGGATAAGCGAGGGCATGAAGTGGATTTTGTTTTGCCCACGCGCCGGCAGGAACCCCTGGCGCTTGAATGCAAATGGTCTGCGGATGCCTTCGAGGCAGCCAACCTTAAAGCTTTTCGGCGGGTTTATCCGAAAGGCGAGAACATCGTGGTGGCCCAGGACGTTGACCGGGCCTTCCGCCGCAACTACGGAGAGATCAGCGTGCGCTTCGAGAGCCTGTCCTCCTCCGTTTCCAGAATCATATCTCCGTCGCCGTCAATGACGACAAAGGGATAAGAATGCCCGCACGCGCCATCATCAGCCAGGGCGATGGAAAGCGGGTTGACCCCCTTCACCACATTAAGGAGAGGCTTCCTGCGGCATACCGGAGCGGACTCAATGTCCCTTGACACGCGTGAAGGAGTAGGCTAGGATAGTACATCGTGGCTTGGCGCGTACTCGAAGTAGGAGGGGAGCAGGTTTCTTTCAATGCGACATCCGACGCCCAAATCCAGCTTCGAGAGCGCTCCGAGGAGCACAAAAAGAGGGAAAACCCCCAGGCTTCCTTTGGACAGGATGTCGGTTCCGGTGTGGAAATGAAAGAAAGAGATTCTTCAAAATTCGGCGAACTATGCGGGAATGTCTATGAAAACAAAGGACCGGTCTTCCACGGGCGGGACGAAAGCGGGAATGTTGTAGAAAACAAAGGTAGTTACGCGTTGAAAGCGGGAATGTTGTTGAAAAGAAAGGACGTAGGTGGTAGGTCGTAGGTGGGGAAGAGCAGGATTCAGGAGTCAGTATTCAGGAGGCAGAAGAGGGTCGACGAACTTGCCTCTTACCCCCACCACTTCTCCCCGGGCATCAAGTGCCCGCGGACGCAGTCTTCGTTGAGTTCCACACCCAGCCCCGGCTTGTCTAAAATCCTGTACTTCCCGTCCTTAATCACCGGGCCGTCATAGATGACGAATTTCTCCCAGGCTTCGGTGGACAGGGCGCCGGGCGAAAATTCCTGGGCGCGGAAGTCCCGGATCGCTGCCGCGCAGTGTGCGGATGCCAACGCCCCCAGCGGGCTGGAAGCGATGTGAGCGCAGACGGGAAGCTCGAAGAGCTCCGCCAAGTCGGCAATCTTCTTTGACTCCAGCAGTCCGCCCGCCTTGGGGATATCGATCTGAATAAGGTGGCAACCCTGGTTCAAAATGAAGGGCTTAAAGCCTTGACGCTTGTAAAGATTTTCTCCGGTCAGGATCGGTACGGGAGATTCCGCGGTCAGCTTGCTCCAGGACTCCGAGTAATCCGGCGGCATGGGATCTTCCAGCCACATCGGTTTGATGGGCTCGACGGCCCGCGCCAACTCCAGCGCGTCGATCCAGTCGAACTCCCAGTGGCAATGAACGGCGATGTCAACGTCCTCCCCGAGTGCCTCGCGCAGGTTGGCAAAGCCCCTGGCAATCCGCGCCAGGTCCTTGGGCGTCAGGTGGCTGCTGTACGGTTCGTGACCGGGCTCGCGGAACTGTGGGTCGTACTTCGCGGGGAAGGAATCGGCATCCGACTTGACTGCGGTGATGCCGTAGGGGTGGCTCTTGAGCGCGGCCGCAAACTCGCGGCAGGAAGCCGGGTCCAGCATGTCCTGGGGCGAGCGCGTCCAATAGGCCCGCACGCCGTCGCGGTATTGGCCGCCCAGCAGCTTGCACACGGGAACTTCCAGGATCTTCCCTGCCAGGTCCCACAAGGCGATTTCCACTCCGCTGATCGCCGTCACCGTCACTCCCGCCTGTGCACCAGCCCCGCCTGTGAAGCGAAGCATTTTGGTGTAGAGCGGCTCAATGTCCAGCGGGTCCTCGCCCACCACGAGTTGGCGCAGGTAGCCCAGGATCACATCTTTCACTCCGCGCCCCCAGTAGGCTTCGCCGATTCCCGTGATGCCGCTGTCAGTTTCAATCTTCACCAGGTTCGAATCGGTGTTTACGTGGACGAACATGGCCTTCACGTCGGTGATCTTCACCTTCTTGCGCAGGGGCGCAGCCATTGCCCGGTAGGTCGAGAGAACCGCTGAGGCGGGGATCGCCGCCGCTAACCCTTTGAGGAAATCCCTTCGAGCCGTGGGTCGCATAACATCTTCACCTGTGTTTATGGGATCGACGTGCTGTGTGACGCTGCGAGTCTAAGTTATGGCAGCCCGCAAGTCAATTGAAAGGCGCTCGGCGCCGCCTCTGCAATACTGTTGGTGAATTTCTTTGCAGCGCGCAAAGATTTTCCTTCGGAGGAATCGTTCTCACCGCCGCTTCTGGAATTTGAAATCTGAGATTTGGGTTGCGGCCGCAGGCCGCGCTGTGCCTCTGTGGTGAGAAGCGGAATTCTGTCACAGCTTCTATGAGTTCAGGGACGATGGGGTGTAAACTCGCATTCATCGTGCTGTCCTACATTGACGCGATTACGATTTTCGCCAGCCTGGCGCTGGTTGTGTACGCAGTGACGCGGGCGGCGAGTAAGAGCAGCTCGGGTAGCGAATATTTTCTCGCGGGCCGCGACCTTCGCTGGCCATTCATCGGCATGTCGCTTTTTGCCTCCAACATCTCTGCAGAGCATGTCCTGGGGCTGGCTGGAGACGGTTATCGCATCGGAATGGTCGCCGGAGGGTATGAATGGGTGGGCGCGTGGGACCTCATCATCCTCGCCACGATTTTCGCGCCCCTTTATCTTCGTGAAAAGATCTTCACCATCCCGGAATTTCTCGAGCGCCGCTTTGGCTGGAGCCTGCGCGCTTTCCTTTCCGCCAACTTGCTGGTGATCAATGTGCTCACCAAGAACGCCATTGACCTCTGGGCGGGATCACTCCTGTTCGTGGTGTTGTTTGGATGGAACCAGACCCTGGTGATGGTGATCATGTCGGCCTTCACGGCCCTTTACACGATGAAAGGCGGATTGCGCGCGGTGGTTTACGCGGACATGGTCCAAGGGACATGGCTCATCCTGAGCAGCGCCTTGCTGACCATCCTCGGGCTGAGGGCCGTGGGGGGCGTATCTGGCCTGGTCAGCCACGTGCCTCACACCGCGATTCAGATGGTCAAGCCTCTCAATAACGACTTCCCCATCACAGGTTTCCTCGTCGCCAATTTACTGGCGGGGATGTTCTACTGGTGTATGGACCAGACCAACGTGCAACGTGTCTTGGGTGCTCGCACTCTTCCGGACGGCCAGCGGGGGGCGATTTTTGCGGGCTTCCTGAAGCTCATAGTTCCCTTCATTCTGGTGCTCCCTGGGTTGATCGCTCGAGTTCTTTACCCGGCGCTGCCGCGCTATGACGGGGCTTATCCCAAGCTGGTCCAGGGTCTCTTGCCCGTAGGTCTGCGCGGGCTGGTTCTGGCGGGCCTGATTGCCATCCTGATGTCCTCCATGAGCGCCTGCTACAACTCCAGCGCCACGCTGGTGGTGCGGGATTTTGTGCTTCGGTTTCGGCCAGCCACCCCGGAACGCCAACAAGTGGTGATTGGCCGTTGGGTAACAGTGCTCATGGCGGCTCTGGGTGTCCTGGCTGCTCCGCTGGTCGGCCTTTCGGTGACCATCTGGTACTACCTGCAATTCATCTCGGCCTACCTTTCCGTGCCCATGTCTGCGGTTATTTTCACCGGTTTGATGTGGAAGAGGGGCAACACGAAGGGAGCTATCGGAGGAGTGGTGGTGGGGTTTTCAGTGGGGCTGGTCTTTTTTCTCGACCAAGTGCTGGGCTGGAAGTTGCCGGTGCTGTCCCACCCTCTGTTGCACTCTTTCATGCACCGTACACTGGTGGTGTGGATCATTGCTGCGGCGGCGATGATTGCCATCAGCCTGGTCAGTCAGCCCGCGGACCCCAGCAAAGCGACGCGTAACGTGTGGCGGGAATTCACTGCCCCCGGCAGGGGATTAGGTGATTACCGTAAATGGGCCGGTGTACTCTTTCTGTGCACGGTGGTCCTGTGGCTCTCGTTCCGGTAGCGGGGTAGGGGCGGTTCGCGAACCGCCCCTACGGTGGAATTGTGAGGGCCCTGGAATTGCAGGAATCGTTGTAGGAGACTGCGAATGAATCTGGATTCGAAATGGGTGCCGATGAAGTGGCCGTGCGGGCCTTTGGAAATCGCACGCCGAAACAAGTCACAGAGTATCAATGCTGACCTCAAGGAGACGCTCGAGACTTGGGGGCAACCCTCCACCCTGGAATTGCTCAAGGGAACACCCATCAACTGCCTCATTGTGGACTGGGCTTATGGAGAGCCCGAGGATTCAGCTCAGCAGCGGGCCTTGAAGCCCCTCCTCGAAGCAGGTCGCCGGCTTGAGATCAGCTTTGTGGGAAAGGTCGCCGCGAAGGAGGGTTCAGGGGCCGCCGTCGCGGCTGCCCGCGCGGCCGGGCTTTCGGCAGTAATGCTCGGGGATACATCCGGCCAATCCTTTGACCTCCCGGCCATTCTGCAATTCCCACGCGACAAGGTCGCATGGGAAACAGCTTCAACCATCTTCAGCTCGAAGGAAAACGTTTGGCCTGGATTGAGTCTCGAGACCATGAAAGGAGATACCGCCATCGCCGGCCCAACGGGTATCCCTTGGGTGAATTCGAACGCCTGGTTTTCGCTACTGGCTGGCGAGTTGGCGCCAGGAAAAACCCTGTGGCTGGACTTCGATCCTACGGACTCTTCAAATGTCCCGCACCCTGCCGACTATGACTTGGCCATCGCAGACAGCCGGGCGTATGGGAGCCGGTGGATCATCTCCTTGGACGATAAGCTTCGGGCCGCACTCCCGAAAGGGAATTCCCAAGCAAAGGGCGTTTGGGAAAAGATGTGCGAAGCGCTCGCTTTCTTCGAAAGTCACGGGGAATGGGAGGCATTCAAATCGCAAGGCATCCTCGGGGTCATTTCTGATTTTCGTGGCGAGAACGCGTTCTTGAGCGGCGAAGTGTTGAACCTTCTCAACCGCCGCCAAGTTCAATTCCAGATCCTCGAGAGATCGAGGTCGCTGCCGACGCCCACGAAAGGCTTGAAGGCGATACTCTGGCTCGACAAAGAAGCGCCCCGCGCGGAACAACATTCGAAGTTGCTCGCCTTTGCCCGGCAAGGGGGATTGGTGATTGCTTCTGCCTACTGGGGCCCTCCGGAGGTGAAGCCAACCAGAAAAGACCCCTCGCTTCAATATAAGATGTATAATCTCGGCAAGGGGCAAATTGCAGTGGCAGAAGAAGAGTTCCAGGACCCTTATCAGGTGGCTGTGGATACTCATCTGCTGGTGAGTCGCCGCAACGATCTCGTGCGCCTTTACAACCCGGCGTCGACCAACTGCCATTCGAGTATTGATCCCGGCCACAGAAAACGACTCGTTCAAGTGCTGAATTACTCCTCGCAGCCGGCCGATTCCGTCACACTCTGGATGAATACTCGGGCCGGGCCGGCACGGCTCTGGAGGCTTGGCACAAAGGATGCTCTCACCGTCCAAGGCGTCGCTGCGGCGCCGGGGACAGATTTCGGACTTCCCCCCATCTCTGTTTATTGCGCACTCGAGTTTGAGGGTTCAAACCTATGATGACAACAGCTTGTTCCCGAAGGAAGTTCATTGCCGCGATGGGTGCAACGGCCGGCGCGTGGCTGGCTCGTCCCACAATGTTCTTGGCTCGTGCTGTTCCGGCAAGCCGAGTAGCGGTGGGGACGTGTCACGAGTATGGCCCGGAAGTGGTCGGCGCGCTTGGGAACATGTTCGACCAGTTAGGGGGACTGGAGGGACTGGTTCGAGGAAAAACCGTCGCTATAAAGCTCAACCTGACCGGAGGCGCCACCGATCGGTTGGGGTACACGCCGCCGGGAATCACCCACTGGGTTCATCCTCAGGTCATCGGGGCAACGGTTCATCTGCTTGCCAAGGCGGGAGCGCATCGCGTTCGCCTGCTGGAGAGCCCCATGGAAACGACCGAGCCGCTGGAAGAATTCATGCTCCAGGCCAACTGGGAACCGCGAGACTTCCTGAGCGCGGCGCCGCGGGTGGAATTTGAGAACACGAACTACCTGGGAAGCGGCAAGAAGTATTCGCGCTTCTGGGTTCCGGGTGGCGGCTTGATGTTCAAGGGCTACGATCTTAACCACTCCTATGAAGACTGCGACGTCTTCGTATCGCTGGCCAAACTGAAAGAGCACACTACCGCCGGCATCACCCTTTCGATGAAGAACTGCTTCGGCATCACTCCCTGCACGATTTACGGGGACGGCGCTCCCGAGGATGAGCCGGGTCTTTTTCCGCGGGGCGGCCGCGGGCCTTTCCATGCGATGAATCGGTTGCCTCCGAAGAGCGCGCCCCCGCCGGTTAATCCCAATGCCCCGAAAGATCCCGGGTACAGCGTGCCTCGAGTGGTGGCGGACCTGGTGGCAGCACGGCCCATCCATCTGGCAATCATCGATGGAATCCACTCCATGAGCGGTGGCGAAGGTCCCTGGAGCGAGGGACGGCGCCACGTCCAACCCCGCCTGCTGATCGCGGGAACGAACTGCGTGGCCACAGATGCGGTAGGCATGGCGCTCATGGGATTCGACCCCATGGCGGACCGCGGCACTCCTCCGTTTGAAACTTCTGATAGCACGTTGCGGCTGGCGGAACAACTGGGCGTGGGCACTCGCAACCTTAACCAAGTCGAGGTGCTGGGCACTCCGATGGCTAAAGCACGTTTCAACTTTCGCAGCGTTTGATTTGCCGCAGCGCGCCCCATCGCCTGCGCGAGCCTCGAGGCTGGTGAAGAAGCTCGGGGAGTTCTTATTCTGGGGCTAGTTGAAGCGCTTACCACCCGGCTCGGCAGCCCTGGAAAGAGTCCGAAAGCGTTCCGGCGGACAGCGGACAGCTTGCCTAAAGGTACGGGTGAACGACTTAACGCTCCCGAACCCCGCCGCAGGCCCAACATTGAAACATGGCAGATCAGTTTCAAGCAGCAATCGTTTGGCATGCTCGATCCGATTGCGCGTAATCTCCCCGAGAATGGACCTGCCGACAGCACGGGCGAACCGACGTTCGAGCGTCCGCCGGGGGACGCCCACGCGTTCTACCACCTCGGGCACTCCAATCCCCAGCCGCGAATGGTCACGCATCATTCGTAGCGCTGTAGCCAGGACCGGATCATCTTGGGCGATGAAATCAGTGGAGCGGCGCGCCGCCACGTGAGTTGGCTCTACATACACGATGCGGTTACGGGCTCGCCGACCGCGCATCAGATCATCAAGGATCCGTGCAGCCGCGTACCCTGCCTTCTCGATATCGAGCGCCACGCTTGACAAGGGAGGGTTCGATAACTCACACATCATGTCGTCATTGTCCACGCCCACCACGGCAACATCATCCGGCACGCTTAGCCCTGCGGTGGCGCAAGCTTGCAGCACCTCGCGACCGCAAACGTCATTGCAAGCCATGATGCCTACCGGCTTTGGAAGCACTTGCAGCCAGCGGGTCATAATCGGCTGCTCGTGCTCCCAGGCTTCAATCCAGTGGGTGCGTTGCAGCCATCCGGCAGATTCCACACGGTGAGCGGAACACGAGAAGCCCCTTCCCTTCAGAAATTCCACAAATGTCTTCTCCCTGGAGGCCGACCATTGACATTGGGAGAATCCACAAAAAGCGAAATGGCGCAGTCCACGATCGGCTAAGTGCGTGGCCGCCATGCGCGCAATCGACTCACCGTCGGTGCGGATTTCTCCGCAAAAACCCTCCTCCTTCGGAGGGGAAGATTCAGAGAGGTCAGAAGCAACAAAGGGCACCCCGCTGGCGCGGAGGATTTGCTCGGTCCTCGACGAGCGGATCCTTGCGATTATGCCATCTCCGTGCCAAGCTCCTGCTTTCGGCAAGATCTGCTTGAGGTGGCCGGGAGCAATATAAAGCGACCAGAACCCGTGCAGCCGCGAGTAGCGGATGATTCCTCGGAGGAGCCCGCGGCCATACTCAGTGGATGTCTCAAGGAGAAGGGCCACTTGCGGAATGTGGGATTTTGGGAGCTTCTTTTTCATGCCCTGTAACCCGTACGCCGGGGGTGTCGCAAGTTTAGCATTTTACGTTCCCATATCGGGCCAACCCTCAATGCTCCACGGCATTAAATATGCCTGCCGACGTGTTTCCCGTTGTGGCGCAAATTGACCATCAGTAGGCGCAAACTGGGCATTGACAGGCATCTCAGACCTCCCTAGCATAATACCGAATGTAAATCGCTGCGGCAAGAAGATCGAAAGTTTAGCCGGAGGCTTCATTCAGACAACACGTTCAATCACACGGAGTTCAATACCTTCGTCAATAGCTACCCATCAAATACCTTCGGCCAGATCAATGTGGTTTGGGACCCGCGGATCTTCCAATTCGCCCTCAAGCTCAAGTTCTAATGAGCGCTCCAAGGGTTAGTTAGTACGGCAAGACGTTAACTTAACTCTTTTGTCCGGCCAGTAGCCTCATTAGCCAGACTGCTGGCCGGTTTTTTTTCGTGAATGAACCGGGTCGTCCCCGGCTACCTGGGCGGCTCTTTCACCTTGACAATCTGATCAGCGGGTACGTTCGTGAGTTCTTGGGTGATACCTGAAGGCCAGCGGATTTCCACACGATCTGCCGACTTGTTCGCGCCCAAGCCGAAGTGAGTGGGTCCGGCACTGGAAGAGGCATACCCGGCGGCGAAAGAGACGTGATTGTATTGAGTGGTCCCTCCGGCCACCACCTTGATTCGGGCTCCGATGCCATCGCGATTGCTCTTCGTGCCCTCCAGCTTGAACTCCAGCCAGTGATTGCCCCCCGGGCTGTCGTTGATCCAAACCTCGGCAGGCGCGTTGATGGCGCTGACCACGACGTCCAGACGCCCGTCCCCGTTCAGGTCGCCTATCGCCGAGCCCCGATGCCGGCTGGGGGGTTGCGCAGTCAGACCTGCCTGCGCAGTGAGGGCCTGAAATGTCGTCCCGCCCTGGTTCCGAAACACGGTGTTAGGCTGTGCCACTTGCACTCTCGACGCATACCCAAGCGACTGAACGTGCCCGCGCGTGACAAAGATGTCCTTCCATCCATCGTTGTCAAAATCCGCGATCGTGGGCGAATAACCTGCCATCGGCAGGCTGAGCCAAGCCAGCCCGCTGCGTTCCGTGATGTCCTCAAAACTGCCCGTCCCCAGGTTCCGGAATAACGGGAAGGTCTCCTTATCGAGCGCTGCGAAAGCGATGTCGGGATAACCATCGTTATCGATGTCGCGAAAGTCTACCCCCATCCCTGAAATGAACTCTCCGTTCGCGGCGAGCGCCAAGCCGGCCTGGAAAGCGATCTCCTCGAATTTCGCGCCGCCCTTGTTATGAAAGAACGAGTTATACATCTTGTCGTTGGTCACGAAAATATCCATCAAACCATCCAGGTCGTAATCCGCGATCCCCACCCCCATGCCCTTTCCGGGATGGGCGCGGATTCCCGATTCTGCCGAAACATCCCGGAAGGTGCCGTCGCCATTGTTTAGGAATAACTGATTTGGGGTGGGCTTATAGAATTTCGGATGGCAGTAGTCGAACTGGCCCGGCGCCGCCTCGCAGGTGCGTTCGGTGTTGATGTCCCAAGCGAGATAGTTGACCACAAAAAGGTCCAAAAGCCCGTCGTTGTTTACATCCACCCAGGCCGCACCGACACACCACAACGGGCCATATTGGCTGTCCGGCTTGTTCAGCCCCGCCTTCGCCGTGACATCCGTGAACGTGCCGTCGCCGTTGTTATGGTATAGCCGGTTGCCATGAACGCCGCCCACGAAGATGTCTTCGTAACCGTCGTTATCGTAATCGCCGATCGCGACGGCGTTGTCGAAGCCTACACCCGCGAGACCGGCCTTTTCGGTGACATCTTTGAAGTTGCCTTTCCCGTCGTTTTCGAAGAGGCGGTCGGAGTACTTTGGAGAGGTCTTTTTCAACGTCCGAATATCGGCTCCGTTGGTGAAGAAAACATCCAGATAGCCGTCGTTGTTATAGTCGAAAACAGCCACCCCACCGGCCATGGTTTCCGGCGCATGGCGCTCCGGCGTCTCACAACTGTCGAGCTTGAAGTCGATCGGCCGATAAACGAAGTGGATGGAGGTCTCGGTATCTCGGCTGGAAGCGGCTACCCAAACGGCAGCCAACAAAACCGCTACCGTCCAGAGAATCGGCGACGCCGCAATGGACTTTATTGGGACGTTCTTTCCGCGCCACACAAACGATGCTCTATTCATGGCGACGGCTTACTCCCCCGTCCTGATACCTTGAGGAGCGGCTCCTGCTGCTCTTCTTTCGCCAGCTCCTTCACCTTGGCGAACTCGGAATCTGCTTCCTGTTTGCGGCCCAAAGAATTCCAAAGCCTGCCCAAATGGTAATGCGCGTCTGGCTTCGATGGATCGATGCGGATCGCCTCACGAAAATGACGTTCGGCTCCGGTGGAGTCGTTCCTGCTCGCCAGAAGGATGCCAAGATCCAGATGCGCGAGCCGAAAATTCGGATCCAACTTCAACGCCCGCCGCAGATGTTCCTCGGCTTCTTTTTGGTTTCCCGCATGCATTTCTGAGTCGCCCAAGTATGCCAAGGCCTGGGTGTCCTGGGGTTGATTAGCCAATTCTGCCTGAAATTCGCGGCAGGCGTCTTGGTAACGCTTCCGCTTCCAATAGAGGTAGGCGAGACCGAAGTGAACCTCGGGCTCGCGCGGCGAGGCTTTCACCGCAGCTTCAAACTCCGCCGTTGCCTGGTCTTCCTGGTTTGCCGCATCGAGCACTTCGCCCAACAGCATGTGAACGGGCGCGGAATCCGGGTTCTTGGTCAGCAGAAGCCGGAACTCATCGATCGCGCCCTGATATTGTTTTGACCATAAGTAGCTTTGGGCCAGCTTGT
This sequence comes from Acidobacteria bacterium UBA7540, assembly GCA_002478145.1. Next base: position 12,437 of record DLMI01000118.1, on the reverse strand, counting down.
ATCGCAATTCCGTGTTGTCGGGCTGCTGCGCGACCGCAACTTTAAGTTGGGCCGCGGCGGCATCGAATCGGCGGCTGCCGTAATAGCTCATCCCAAGCAACACTCGAGCCTGAAAGCTGCTGGGGTCGGCTTTTATGGCCTGTTCGAATGCGGAAGCGGCTTCGGGGAGCTTGTCCAGCTTAAAGTAGGCCAAGCCGAGATCCAGGTAAATGCCGGGCAGAAGAGGATCCAGGGCGATGGCCGCCCGGTAATGCGGAATGGCAAGTTCGTACTTTCCCTGGCGCGCCAGCGCAAGGCCCGTGCTGGCCTCGGCCACGGCTCCAGGGTTAGTAGAAGCCCCTAAGCACGCGGCACATACCAGCAGAGCCAGCACGGACTTCGCGAAATCACTGCGGATGCCGGGATTTCTTTCGACGTTGCCGCGGCCACGCCTCCAGGCGCCTTGGAATCTGGGTAGTTGTAAGCAGGTTTTGGGTAGCACCCTCGAAAATGGCTCCTTCAGCGCACCCCAGACCGTCAATCTCTCGCCCTTTACACCGGACATCCTCATGAACGCCTGAGGGACCGAGCTAGCGGCAATGCTCGACTCGCAAGGTCGGGTCACGGATTCCGCCCGGATTTGCATTTCTGGCGTTCCGCTCTGACCGAGTATACCACGAATGCGGACTGCGCCGGGCCGTCGGGGTGTAGTTTAGCTGGGTCGTTGAGGTGGAATACGGCGTCGCTCGCCGAGAGGCTTGGAAACACCCTGACTTAGCAAGAACAGCTCGGAACGGGTTCCTGCAGCGCCCAGAAGAATAGGTGACGAGCGAGCAGCTCCCCTCAGCCGGAACTGCGGTTGAACGAGGACGCTGGCTCTTCATGCAGTCTGCGGGGCAAGTATCTCGTCAATCCTCCGCAGTTCCTCGGCTGAGAACTTCAAGTTCGCGAGTGCGGAGACGTTCTGCTCAATCTGCTCGGTCCGGCTGGCTCCGATCAGCGCACTCGTCATGCGAGGTGATGTACTCTAGGAGCCTGTCGGAGATAGATTTGGCCGTATATAGAATCAACAACTTAGCGACATGCCTATGCCTGTAAGTTGTTGATCCTTCGTCGAAGAACTCTTATCCCCGACAGGCTCCTAGCAGCTTCGCTTGTCCGGGAGCCCTTGCGAAGATTCCCGAGGCCAAAACGGCCTCAAGTGCATCTTTCTCTTGCTGTCCTGACACCGGGGTCGACATGCGATAGCTCTAGGCGCGGAATTGTAACAGAACGCAAAACCCGAACCGCAAGGGCGCAGCTTGGTTTACACCAATGCTCGTATATAATTGAGCAGCCAAGACTTACATTAAATAACTGAGCTTCTCATGAGAACTAACAAGGTTAACTTCGCGAAACCCGAACAGTAGCGGCGCAAGTTAGGTTACACCAATGCTTATAGGTCATTGACCATAGACGACTTGCGTCAAGTAACTGAAATTTTCATGAAAACTAACAGGTTTAACCTTGCGTTACTGCTCATCTTCTAGTAAGAGTCGCTGTGCACGCAGGTGCACGTGGGTGCAGAAGCAGGCTGCGTTTAAGGGTTAGCTGGATGTTGCTAGGAGCGATGCAGTCAATGCTCGGCCCATCAATGCTGTGATTCAAACTGCCGCTGTCTGGCCCTTAAGCTGGCGAGGCAGCGGGTACCTTGCGCACTCTGCCGGCTGTGGCATGGAACCGGCACAGGGCGTTTCTCGTTAGCGTCGGGCCTTCGGTCACGAGGATAATATGCGTTGCCGACACTGGCAACGGCGAGTCGAGGGCTCGTTCAGCACCTTTCGAAGCAGGTTAACGAGCAGGAACAAGCGACGAGAGAGCAAACGCTCGTTCAATGGACTGCGGGCACTTGCCGTTTTGCTTGTTCTCAGTAACGGTCCCAACGCTACTTATCATGTCTCGGAGCGCTGGTTGAACAGCCCTCCCTGGAATAACCCGAAAAACACGAATAATCAGGGCGCGTTGCACCACGGGTCGCGGACGGCGGCGCTAAACTACAACTACAGCCAGACCTTACTGCCGTCGGTCGCCTGTCAGTGGACGCGCCATTCGCACTACGACTTAGAAGTCAGGAATTAACAAAATTCGGCTAATAGGAGCGCTAAAATGCAATACCTTGGAAGAGTTAAGTTCTTGTCAATAACGGTTGTTTTTCTTCTGGCGCTCTGGCCTCGAGCGGGCTGGGGCCAGACCGTATATGGAACCCTTGCCGGAACCGTTCTGGACTCAAGCGGAGCGGCGGTTCCCGGCGCGACAGTTACACTGACCAATATTGGGACCTCGGATAAGCGCATCGTGGGGTCGGATGCGGCGGGGTCCTACACGTTCGTCAACCTTTTTCCGGGCAACTATCGGCTCGAGGCGGAAAAAGCCGGCTTCAAGCACTTCAAACGTGAGCCCATCCTCGTGGAGGTCGGAAGCGGGCTCAGAATCGACGTCGCGATGGAAGTCGGGGCCGTAACGCAAACCATCGAGGTCACGGCGGCGACACCTTTGCTCCAGGCTCAGACTTCCGACTTGGGGGAAGTGGTGGAATCGCGTACAGTTACCGAAATGCCCTTGAACGGCCGCAACGTTCTCTCCTTGGCGCAGCTCTCACCGGGCATCCAGCCGCAGGGCCCGCCATCGGGGGGCAACTCCTCGATGAGCAACCCCGTCGGCTCTAACCCCTTTGCGTCTAGCGACTTCCAAATAGGTGGAAGCCAAGCCGGTCAAAACGCGATATTTGTGGATGGTGTTCCGACCAATGGCTCCTACCTGAACGTCATCACCCTGATCCCGACGCAGGATGCCATCCAGGAATTCAAAGTGCAGACGAACAACATGGGACCCGATTTTGGCCGTTTTGCCGGCGGGATCATCAACCTCACGACCAAGTCGGGCACTAACTCCTTCCACGGCGCCGCCTACGAATTCCTCCGCAACAAGGTGCTGGACGCCAACAGCTTTTTCCTCAACGAGGCGGGAGCCCCTGTGGGTCCCTGGACCCAGAACCAGTTTGGCGCCAACCTCGGCGGGAAAGCTGTCACCGACAAGTTATTCTTCTTCTCGAGCTATGAGGGCTACCGCGTACGATCGTCCGCAGCCCTCACCTCAACCGTCCCCACCGCTGCGATGTTGAGCGGTGACTTCTCCGCCTTGCCCGCCATTTATGACCCAACGACCAGCACCAACTGTACCGCTTCCGGGGGGACCTGCCGAACGCAAGTTGGCCTCGAGCCCGGCGGCAGCGGCATCCCCAACGTCATTGCCGCGAGCCAAATTAACTCGGCCTCTAAAGTCCTTGCGGGTTACTTCCCTGCGCCTACGAGCTCTGCGCTCACCAACAACTTCACAAAGTCTTATGGCACCGGGGGCGACACCGACCAGTTAAACGAGAAGGTCGACTGGAACGTTAGCGACAAGCAGAGATTTATGGCTCGATTCACGTATTATAAGCTGCTCAACCTCCCGGACAGCCCCTTTAAAGATATCTGTACCGACCGGTGCACCGAAACCGTCCATACCAAACAAATCGCTCTGGGCGACACCGTTACATTCTCGCCCACCACGATCCTGGACTTGCACCTTGGCTACACGCGTTACGATTACGTGCGCACTCCGCTCACCGCGGGATATAATATGTCCTCGCTCGGCGGGGCATGGGGCACATATGCTTTCAACTCCACTCCCCTCCCGATAGCCTGCGTATCGCAGACCCCAGGCGATCAGTTCTATGGTGGTGGTTTTTGCTCGGCGGGAACGGGGAGCGAGATTGGCGCCGGTGACGACACTTGGAGCTTCACCCCCAGCCTCACCAAAATCAAGGGGCGCAATACCTTCAAGATGGGCTATGAATTCCGGCTCTTGCGCAACAACTATTACCAAACCAATCAACCCACCGGCATGTACGCGTTCGACCGCAACATGACGTCTGCGAATCCGTTAGCTTCCGCGATTTCCACGGGGAACGGGTTTGCTTCCTTCCTGCTCGGGTATGGCTCCAATTCCAACAACGGCAGTGACGTGGTAACGCCTTCGCAAATGGCCAACCAAATTTTCTATAACGCCATGTACATTGGCGACACGTTGCAAGCCACCAGGAAGCTGACTCTGAATTTGGGACTTCGCTACGATTTACAGGGGAATTGGACGGAGCGCTTCAACCGGCTAGTTGATTGGGAACCTAATGCCACCAGTCCTTTGGCGGGTATCACCAACAATGGAGTAACCATTAGTAGCGGGCTAAAGGGGGCCTTTGCTCTGGTGGATGCTTCGGGAAATCCGGGTCGCACCGACGAGAATATGCCCACGAAAGAGTTCAACCCCCGGATCGGCCTCGCCTATCGGCTGACCAATAAGACGATCATCAGGACAGGGTATGGGATCTTCTACCTGCCTAACGATATCGCATGGAATACAGCTCCCCACAACTTGTTCATAAACACTTACAGCACGCCATGGCTGACCACCGTGAATAACGCAGGGGTCGTCCCGCTCAATACCTTCAGCGCCCCCTTCCCCACTGGGATTACTCTGCCCCCGGGGCGCGACCAGGCATGGATTAACCAACAGGCAAACGGGCCCAGTGCGCCATATGCCACTAATCCCCCCGCTTACTCACAAGAGTGGAACTTCAACATCCAGCGCGAGCTTCCCGATGGCACCTTGCTCGACGTGGCCTATGCCGGGTCGAAGGGTACGCACTTGCCCATGCATAGCCAGGACGTCGACCAGTTGCCCGACGCGGATCTCCCGGGCGGATCGGCGGGCTATACGGTTGGACAACTTACGGCTTCGGTTCCCAATCCGTTCTATGGGCTGGTTCAGGGGAATTTGACAGGTAAGACGGTAAGCGCGGCACAGTTGTTGTTGCCTTATCCCCAGTACTCCGATGTCTCCCTGGCCGAACCCGACGACCGCGATTCAATCTACCACTCCTTCCAGATGAAGATTGAAAAGCGTTTCTCCCACGGCGGGACGCTCCTTGCCAGCTACACGATTTCCAAACTCATTAGCGATACCAACAATGAAATCAACTGGCTGGGAGACGCCTCACCCGGCTGGGGTGATATTAACGCTTATAACCTTCACAACGAGAGAAGCCTGGATGGGTTTGATGTTCCCCAGCGCTTCGTACTCGGCTATGTGTTGGATTTGCCCGTTGGTAAGGGCAGGAAGTACGGCAACAGCCTCTCCCCGGTTGCCGATAAGCTCGTCGGAGGCTGGGGGATCGATGGCATCCTTACGCTCCAGAGTGGCTTCCCGCTAAACATCGGAGGAGGCAGCAACGCTCTTTGCAATGCCGGCATCCCTGAATCTGGCGGCTGTCGGGTGACGCGAACTGGCAGCGAAAGTCTCACCAGCGGATCCACTGCCGACCGGCTGACCGAATGGTTCAATACCTCGGCATTCACCAACACGACCACCCTCACTCGGGGTAACGATTCCCGCACGGAGCCGGATCTGCGCCAGGATGGGGAAAAGAACATGGACTTTGCGCTCTTTAAGAACACGAGGTTCGGTCCCGATGAAAAGCTGGGTCTCGAGTTCCGCGCGGAGTTCTTCAACTTCTTCAACCACCCGCAGTTCGCCGCGCCTAACACGAGCTGCTGCACAGCAGCCGCGCAGGGCGGCACCTTTGGCGTGGTCAGTTCGCAGTACAACTTGCCACGCCTTATCCAGTTCGGTTTGAGGTTCACTTTCTAGATCTCAAGTTGGCAAAAGTAGGGGCGGTTCCCGAACCGCCCCTACTTTCTAGCTGAGGCTTTGGACCGATCTTTAGGGGCGAGCGATCTATCCCGGTATTGAGTGCCGGGATGGGTCGTTCGCCCCATTGTTTTCGACCCCTGCTTCCGTTTTGAACCTTGCAAGCAAACTTTCAGACGTTATCCGTCATCTGTGTCTATGCGGGTCTAAACGCGGTGAAGACGCCTTGGAGCTACACACCCAGTGGGTGAGAAACAAAACCAGCCCTTTCAGCTCTCGTTCCATGCTTCTAGGGACGGTGTCACCCTGCTCATCCTGGGCGCAATCGTCGCGGCCGCGTCGATGCTCGGCGAACGCGCGGCGGCGCAACCGAAGAGCGGGCAAGATGCTTCGGCGGCGCACTTGGCCTCGATCACCATTGACTATCCTCTGGACGGTTCGATTTTTCCTCCCGAAATTACCCCGCCAACTTTCATCTGGCGCGACGCCGCGGAGAATGCCACTCGCTGGCGGATCGACATCGCGTTCGCCGATGGCTCGGCTGAAATGCACTTCCAATCTGCCGGTGAGCGACTGGCCATAGGCGAGATTGACCAGCGGTGCGTATCTCCAACGAATGAATTGCCCAAGCTCACGCCGGAGCAGGCCGAGGCGCACACCTGGATTCCCGAAGCGGGGGCCTGGGAGGCGATCAAGAAACACTCCGTGGCGGGTCGAGCGATTGTGACCATCCGCGGGTTCAGCCGGGAAGACGCCCAGCACGCGGTGTCGAGCGGCCGCGTGACAATCCGCACCTCGAAGGACCCCGTCGGGGCGCCCATCTTTTATCGCGACGTGCCCCTGATGCCTTCCGAAACGGAAAAGGGGATCATCAAGCCCTTGGCTCCCGATGCGCTCCACTTGGTCCAGTGGCGGCTGCGCGACATCGGAAAACCCGAGAGCCGCGTCGTTCTGAGGGAGATGCCCACCTGCGCCAATTGCCATTCGTTTTCCCTCGACGGGAAAACCATGGGGATGGATCTCGACGGCCCTGCCAACAACAAGGGGCTCTACGCGATCGTTCCCGTCAAACCGGAAATGTCCATCCGCAATCAGGACGTGATCTCGTGGAGTTCCCTGCGGGATGAGAGGGCTTCGACTTCCCGAATCGGTTTCATGTCCCAGGTCTCGCCGGACGGCAGGTACGTCTTGACCAATTACCGGGGGCAGACAAAAGAACTTTCCAATGGCTACTTCACCGTGAATTTCAAGGACTACCGCTTCCTCCAGGTGTTCTACCCGACGCGCAGTATCGTCGCGTGGTACAACCGCGCCACGGGCCGAAAGCAGCCCTTGCCCGGGGCGGATGATCCGCGCTACGTGCAAACCAACGCCGTCTGGAGTCCCGACGGCAAATACGTGGTCTTTGTCCGGGCGGAAGCGAAGGACCCCTACCCCCCAGGCAATAAGATGCCCGAGCATGCCAACGACCCGGAGGAGCCCCAAATCCAGTACGACCTCTACCGGATCCCCTTCAACGACGGCAAAGGCGGCCCGCCGGCGCCGATCGCGGGCGCTTCCCACAACGGCATGAGCAATAGCTTTCCCAAGGTTTCGCCCGATGGCCGCTGGATCGTCTTTGTGAAGTGCCGCAACGCGCAGTTGATGCGCCCCGACAGCCAGCTCTATATTGTGCCCGCGGCCGGCGGCGTGGCGCGGCGGATGCGCTGCAATACTTCCTTGATGAACTCCTGGCACAGCTTCTCGCCCAACGGCCGTTGGCTGGTTTTCTCCTCGAAAAGCCGTTCGCCCTACACGCAGATGTTTCTGACGCACCTCGATGCGGAGGGCAACGACAGCCCCGCGATCCTGATCGACAACTCGACCGCGGCGAATCGCGCCGTGAATATTCCGGAGTTTGTGAACATTCCGCAAGACGGCCTCATGGCCATCGGCACGCCCGCCGTCGACATGTACAAGGAAATCGACCGCGTGGCGGAACTGGAAAACCAGGGCCGGATCGATGCGGCCATCGTCGGGTGGAAAGAACTCCTTGCGAACAATCCCGATGATGCCCGGATGCACAACAACCTGGGCACCGCTCTCACACGCGGGGGCCGGCCGGCGGAAGCGATCCCCGAGTTTGAGAAAGCGCTGGAGCTGGACCCCGAGTTCCTCAAGGTTTACTTCAACCTCGGCCGCGCCCTGCTGGTGGCAGGACGGTCGGAAAGTGCGATTCTCGCTTTCGAGAGGGGCTTGCAATATGACTCCGACTCCGCGGACCTCCACTACCACCTGGGTCTTGCCCTGGCCAGCAAAAGCCGCATCGACGAGGCCAAAGCGGAGTTTGAGAAGTCTTTGGAAATCAACCCCAACGATGTGAATGCTCACTTCGCCCTGGGCGTAGCGCTCGCCTCCAAGGGCGATGGGGATGCAGCAATCAAGGAGTTTCGAGAAGCGCTGCGCCTCAATCCCCAAAACGAATTGACGCACGTCAACCTCGGCGCGGCGCTAAAGGACAAGGGTGACTTTGACGGAGCGATCACGGAATATCGTGAGGCGCTGCGCTTGGACCCCAAAGACGAGATGGCGCATTACAATCTTGGCGTGTTGCTTGGACACAAAGGCGACTGGGATGGCGAGATGGCAGAGGAGCGCGAGGCCGTGCGCTTGGCCCCGGAGAGCGCAGAGGCGCACCGCAACCTCGGCCTTGGGCTGGCGCGGAAGGGCGACCTCGATGCGGCGATGGCGGAGTACCGCGAAACTCTGCGCTTGAATCCGAATGACGAAATTGCACACTTAAACCTCGGATTGGCGCTAGGGAATAAGGGCGATTGGGATGGTGCTATCTCCGAGGAACGCGAAGCGCTGCGCTTGGACCCGAAGGACGAGACGGTTCACGTATACCTCGGCGCCATGCTCGGACAAAAAGGTGATCGTGACGGTGCAATTGCGGAGTACCGCGAGGCGCTGCGACTGAACCCCGGCAACCACCTCGCGCATTACAACCTCGGCGTGGCGCTCGAGAAGAAAGGTGACCGCCAAGCTGCCTTGCAGGAATATCGCGCCGCTTACGAACTCGATCCCAAGATCCCCCCCTATCAGCGAGCTTACGAGCGCCTGTCGCAGCAGGACAAACAGTAGGTGTTGTGAAATAATACGCTAATGGCGTTGTAGGGGCGGTTCGCGAACCGCCCCTACGGGACACCGGGAAAGCCTGCCGCAGAGACAAGGAGGCGCAGAGATTTGGAAAATAGACGTTATTTCACCGCGCTTCAGTGTTCCTGCAACGAAGATTCCCTTTTCTTCCACGCCTCGTGGTGGTTGAATCCCGCAACCCTTGTCTTCCTCCTCGCCTTCTGGCCTATTGCCCAGCGTCCCGCAACTTGTCAAACGGTTGAAGAACAGGTGGCTGCCCACTTTCGCGCTGGGGAGCAGGCGCTAAAACAGGGGGAGCTCGTGCGCGCCACCGAAGAATTCAAGAAGGTGCTGGCTCTGGATCCAGGCTTGGTCGAGGCGCGTGTCAACCTTGGCCTCGCTTACCACAGCCTCAGCGAATACAACCTGGCTGCGAGCAACTTGTCCACAGCCCTCCGTCAGAGGCCCGACCTGGCAGGGCCAACACTTATCCTGGGGATTGACTACCTCAAGCTGGGCGAGCCGGAAAAAGGCATCCCGGTTCTCCAGCGGGCATTGCGTTTGGAGCCCTCCAACCTGGAAGGGCGCCGGGCGTTGGCCATGTGTTATGTGTCCAGGGAAGACTTCCGACAGGCTGCGGATGAGTACCGTGAACTTGCCAGCCAGAATCCCGACAAGGCGGACGCGTGGTTCAGCCTGGGCCATGATTATGTGAATCTAGCCGCCCATATGGCGTTCCGAGGAGCAGAGGTGTATCGTGGCTCGCCTTGGGGCAATCGCTTTCTCGGCGATATGCTGGCCCAACGTGACCGTTGGAACGACGCAGCGGAAGAATACATGCACTCGCTCGCGGGTGACCCCAAGCAGCCCGGTCTCCACACCTCCATGGGGCAGGCCTATTCGCACGCGGGCAAGCCGGAAAAAGCTGAGGCTGAATTCCGCCTCGAGCTCGAGCTTGACCGCAAGAATGAACCGGCGTGGCTCGGCTTGGCGGAAACGCAGCTTGTGAGGGGCCAGGCAGCGGCGGCCCTGGACGCTGTCGAGAAAGTATGGGAAATCTCTCCCGAGTTTTTGGCCCTGCAACGAGGATTCGCCACGGTCGAACTTTCTCAAGACGCCGCCAAAGCTCTGGTGGCGGACCTTCAAGCCGTCCCAGACGGAGCCGCCAAGCATTTTCTACTGGCAGGACTCTACCAGATTGCGGGAGAAACCGCTCAGGCAGACGATCGATGGAGAACCTTCCAAAAGGACTTCCTGGCGTGGCAAAAGGCAGGGGACGGCGTCGCCGGTGTGGGCGCAGGTCAGAACCCTTGTCGCGCCCGCCGATATGCCGGCTGCGCGCATTGGCTGGAATCCCGCAAGCCCGTGTCTCGCCCGGAACTATTGTTGCTGGGAAAGACCCAGTTCACGTTGCAGCAGTACGCTCACGCGGCTGACACGTTGGCTGGACTGCTGGCGATTGACAAGGGGAACGTGGAGGCCAGCTACTGGCTCGCACGAACCTACCAGGCGCTGGGCGGCGAGTGTTATGACCGATTGGAGGAGAAGTTCCCCGAGTCCTGGCGTGCGCACCAGCTACGCGCAGAGGCCTATAGCGCCCGTGAGGCGTCAAACGACGCCATCAAGGAGTATCAACTCGCCATGCTCTTGAAGCCCGACGAGGCGGAGCTTCATGAGGCGCTGGGAGAAATCTATCTTAAGAAAAAATCCTACGACGAGGCACAGGCGGAACTAGAAAAAAGCCTGGGGCTCGATTCCTCCCGCGCGCGGACCCTGTGCCTGCTGGGGCGCTTGTACGTGGGAAAGCATGAAACCGAAAAGGCCGTCCCGTATTTACAGAAGGCCCTGCGCTATCAGCCGGACATGGCTGAAGCAAGTAACTTGCTGGGGACCGCGTACGTGCGCCTGGGACAGGATGCCAGGGCAGTCCCCGAGCTGGAAAGGGCTGCGCCCTTCGATTTTTACGGAGACATGCATTACCAGTTATACGTGGCTTACCGCAAACTCGGGAAGGTCGAGCTCGCGAACAAAGCGTTGGCGCGCTCGGAAGAACTGCGGCGAACCTCTGCGGCTCGCCACCAGGCCATGGTTAGCGGGGTGGTTGAGGTGGAATAGGTTTTCAACGGCGTTGCTCGCCCAGGGGCTTGGAAACTCCCTGACTCAGCCAGAACGGCTCGGAACGGGTTCCTGCGGCGCCCAGAAGAATGGGTGACGAGCGAGCAGCCCCCATCAGCCGGAACTGCGGTTGAACGAGGACGCTGGCTCTTCATGCAGTCTGCTGGGCAAGTATCTCGTCAATCCTCCGCAGTTCCTCGGCTGAGAACTTCAAGTTCGCGAGTGCGGAGACGTTCTGCTCGATCTGCTCGGTCCGGCTGGCTCCGATCAGCGCGCTGGTCATGCGGTCGTCCCTCAGGACCCAGGCCAGCGCCATCTGCGCGACCGTCTGCCCGCGCTGGCGGGCCAGTTGCTCTAAGGCGCGCACCTGGTCGAGCCGGCGTTCCTCGATGTCCTTCCTCTTCAGAAATCCATGTGGCTTGGAAGCCCGCGAGTCGCTGGGAATCCCATTCAGATAGCGATTCGTCAACAGCCCCTGCGCGAGCGGACAGAAGGCAATGCATCCCACGCCTTCAGTTCCGAGCAGGTCAAGCAAGCCGCCTTCGATGGTTCTCTGGAACATGGAGTACCTTGGTTGGTGAATGAGGCAGGGGGGGCCCAGCTCGCGCAGGATTCTCACCGCCTCCGCCGTCTGCTGGACGTTGTAGCTGGAGACGCCGACATACAGCGCCTTCCCGCGTCGAACTGCCTGGTCGAGGGCAGCCATCGTCTCTTCGATCGGAGTCTGAGGATCGGGCCGGTGGGAGTAGAAGATGTCGACGTAATCGAGTCCCATGCGCTGGAGGCTCTGGTCCAGGCTGGCAAGGAGGTACTTTCTCGATCCCCAGTCGCCGTAAGGTCCCGGCCACATCTCCCAGCCGGCCTTCGTACTGATGATCATCTCATCCCGAAAGCCGGCGAAATCAGCCCTCAGAACGCGCCCGAAGTTCTCTTCCGCAGAACCGGGTGGCGGCCCATAGTTGTTGGCAAGATCAAAATGGGTAATGCCCAGGTCAAATGCCCGGCGAAGCATCGCCCGGCTGTTCTCGAAGACATCGACTCCACCGAAGTTGTGCCAAAGTCCGAGGGAAATAGCGGGCAAGAGCAGACCGCTCCTGCCGCAGCGCCGATACTGCATGGTCTCATACCGTTGGTCATTGGGTGTGTACACATCTTCCTCCGTCAATTGCCCATTTTCAATCGGTGATTGCTTATTGCCGAAGAACCGAAACTCGAAAATCGAGACTCGACGCCGAGTCGCTGAGACGAATTTCCAGTTTCGAGCTCCGAATTCCCGTCTTTTTCCAATCGACCGTCCTCAATCAGCAGTGGGCTATGAACTAACCCGCATTTCTCACCACGGGTCTGGAAGGGCGGGGCTTCAGCCCCGCCGTTACAAGGCCTTCCTCATTATTCCTGTGTCCCGTGCCCCGCGCAGTCCGTCAGTCGACGGACTGCGCGGGGCACGGGACCAGCAGAGGGTGGGAGCCGCGATTTCGGCGGGGCTGAAGCCCCGCCCT
>DLMI01000028.1:5540-7661 GCA_002478145.1 Acidobacteria bacterium UBA7540 | reverse complement strand
CCGAGATGAACCCGACCAATACACAGGAATCCGTGCGCGCACAGGGGGGATTGGTACGTTACTTGTATCTGCCCGCTGCAGTTGCCGCGATCGGCGGTTTGTTGTTCGGTTTCGATACGGCCGTCATCAACGGCGCCATTGTTTTCCTGAAGCGCCAGTTTGCGCTGAGCGATTCACAAACCGAGTTCGGTGCCAGCAGTCTGCTTCTGGGATGCGTTTTCGGGGCGAGCCTGGCGGCCTTCACCAGCGACCGCTTCGGCAGGAAGAAGTCGCTACTGGCGGCAGCGGCGCTGTTTACAGTTTCGTCGATCGGAGCGGCGCTACCCCGCAATATCACAGAGTTCGTGGTCGCGCGCATGGTTGGCGGCCTCGCGATCGGGCTGGCTTCCACGCTTTCGCCGCTCTATATCGCAGAGATTTCTCCGGCCCGCATCCGGGGACTGCTGGTGAGCGTCAACCAGTTGGCGATCGTCACAGGCATTCTGCTGTCCTATAGCGTGAACTACGGTCTCACCGGAGCGGGCCCGGCGAACTGGCGGTGGATGTTTGCCTCGGCAGCCGTGCCGTCGGCATTTTTCCTGTTGACGTTGCTCTCCGTTCCTGAAAGCCCGCGTTGGCTCGTGCAAATGGGCCGAGAAACCGAGGCCGAACATATCCTGTCCCGCATCAAAGGCCGGGATACCGCTCGGGTCGAAATTCTCGCCATCCATTCCGCGGTCGCAGAGGAGAGCGGGAACGTGCTCGATCCGGCCTTTCGAAAGCCGCTTGTAGTCGCCGTGCTGATCGCGCTGTTTAGTCAGTTCACCGGTATCAACACAATTATTTATTACGGCTCCCTGGTTTTCCTGGAGCATGTGCCGAACCAGACTGCCAGCACGGCGCTGTGGGCCAACGTCATGATCGGGGTCATCAACTTCGTGGCCACAATCCTCGGGATGTACCTGATCGACCGCGTTGGCCGCAAGCCATTGATGACGTCTGCATTCGCCGGCATGGCGGGTTCCCTGGTGGGGATAGCTGCATCGATTCATTTCCAGGCCCCAGCCCTCGCGGTTTTGCTCTTGGTCTTGGGCTATGTCGCTTGCTTCGCCATTGGCATCGGCACGGGAACGTGGGTGTTGATGTCGGAAATCTGCCCGAACCGGGTGCGGGGACGCGCCATGTCGATCGCAACCCTGTTTCTCTGGTGCGGGACCCTCCTCGTTACGCTCACTTTTCTCTCGTTGGTGCGAGTGTTGACCGCGCCCGGTGCCTTCCTGCTTTACGCGGCAATCTGTATTGCGGCGGTCCTGTTTGTGAGGCTGGCAGTTCCGGAAACTAAAGGACGCAGCCTTGAGGAAATCGAAAGTTGGTGGCTGGCCGGCGGAGCAGAAGCCAAACACCGCGACACGTGACAACCGAAAGCCTCCGCAAGTCGATCTCGGGATTCGTGCCCTGGATACGCGGCTCGACAGAATCGTGGCCGTCAAGGTTCGGCCCACCTACCCTGCCAATCAGAGGAAAACGGGCCCAAATTTGTGGGCAAGATTCGTCGCTCGAGATGGCCGCGGCCTAACTAATGGAATAGACACAACTTCGGTTTTCTCGCCCGCAACCCGGGACGCTGTGCTTTGAATCCCTTGCTCCACCCGTCTCTTTAACCGTCGCAATGGTTCCCGACGACGGTTGCGCTATATCATGGCAGTGTTCATAGCGGTAATTCGTTGAGGTTGCGGATATGGAGCGCTCGTTGTTCCGGGTCGAGGGCGACGCAAAAGGATGGGCCTGCTCGAATTGTCGATGGAGATTTCCCGTTCCAACGCTGCTTAGTGGAGAAGAGGCTATGGCTGCTTACGACCGCCTAGCCGCCGTGAAGTTCCGCGAGCACAAGTGTGAGGCCGAAGGCGGCTTTTCTGACGCCAAGGAAGTAACAAAACGGGATGCAGGCACCCTCTTCGCAGAGCGTGCCCGAGTGCTCATAAAGCGTGGATACAAACCAAAGGTCGCAGTGGAACTTGTGCTTCATGAGATGGCAATCGAACAGGGCAACAACCCGAGGACCATGGAGAAGGCGCGTGCTGATGCTGAGGATTTCCTTCTGAGAGTCCGCAAGGGCCTCATCTGAAAGCTATCCCGGAGGCT
>DLMI01000028.1:4370-5332 GCA_002478145.1 Acidobacteria bacterium UBA7540 | reverse complement strand
GGTGACGTCAGACGAGTCCCTCACCCCGTCAACATCGGCGAGTACAATCGGACATAGAGGACGACCTTTATGAGGGACCTGGCAGACGTCCTTAGCGGTTTTGGCATCCGCATAAATGATCTCTTGCGGGATACTTGGAAGTTCACTCTTTCGCTCAATAACATCATTACGTACAGCCCGGTGGCCTGGAACCACAAAGGGCTTGACCCGATGCCGTTCTCGAGGGCGATGTTGCGGCTCGAGGACGAACTTAAATCTCTGTCGAGAAGCATCAGAGATGCTCAGGATAATGGTAGCGTGGAGGCACTGGAGAGGCTGTACGAGAAGGTTGAGCCCGCGTTCAGAGTCGTATTTGGCGAAGGGGAACGTGAGTCTCAGCTAGCGGCGGATGCAATTAGCCTGTATCTCGAACAGCAGCAGGTCCTGATTTTCACCTACACCGGGAAGACGCCGCTGGTCCTGCGGTCTTCATATCAAGATATCTTTCTCCGTCAACTGGCCAGCCAGACGCTTGTGAAGCATCCATTTCTCTCGAAAGAGTCACTGGATCGCGCCGGGGTGGAGTTAAAGGCGTATGCAGAAGATTTTTTGCGGTCGCTCCAGCGGATATACCAGACGGATATCGAAGGGATCTTCAGGAATTATCAGACCTTGCTGGTCGATATACACGAGGTACTCTCCAGGCATCCTATCCGGGTACCTACTTATTGCGGGATCCCGCCTCGGCGGATTGCCTGCACCGACGCCGGCGTCGTATCGGATTTCATCAGCGAGATGCGAGAGATGGCCGATCTCGAAGACTCGCAACGAGAACAGATCCTGACGCTCCGCTACGCTGACGGAAGCGCCGAAACTAAGCTGTACCAGAGACTGGCTGTCTCGCCCGACTGGGGCGCTGAACTCGGTCATGTAGTAGTGTTCATGCATCAGTTGAACCAAGACCCGCTTACCAAGTACGAGGT
>DLMI01000028.1:3321-4254 GCA_002478145.1 Acidobacteria bacterium UBA7540 | reverse complement strand
AAGAGCGATCAAGTCATCGATCAGGAGAAGAATGTGGCTCGACTTCGGACGCTGCTCACCGCGTTCGTTAAGGGGGGTCATATGCCATTCACTCTCCTCGAAGGTGAGGGCGGTGTGGGCAAGACACTCTCACTGCAGGCACTCGTTCGTGAGATCGATGGTTTGAAGCTCGTCCTGATCTCTTCGGACTACCTCGGTCAGATCAGGGAGTATGCACAACGCATGGCCGAGGGACCATGGAGGACCGTGCTCTACATCGATGACATGACCTTTGACCCGCGTCACTATGAGAATTTCAAGATTGGGACGCAAGGCATGAAGCGATTCTATGACAATGTCACGGTTATGGCGGCTGCAAATCCGTCGTCACTGGCGCATCTCCCACCAGAGGTGTTGCGACGATGGCCGATTCGGATCAAGTATGGGCGACCAAACCTGGCAAATGGCGCGACGTTGCGCAAAGTGTTCAAGGCAAATTGCGACCGTGTCGGAATGGAGTATGCCTCCAGTCTTGTGACCAGGTTCCGGAAACTGCATAGAAGCGCGCTCAAGACTCTGCCGCCGTCCGCGGTCTATGATTTCTTGCGGGAAGTGAAGCTGACGCGAGGATTATAGTTGGGGCGCACCATCCACTAAGATTAAGAGCCGGTTGCGTCATTGCCAAGCCGACACAACGCACCTCATTCTGACTGCGGCTGGCCAGCCATGGCTCCGCGCACTGACTGTGCCACATCCTTGACCAAATGCACAGCAGAGTGGCATGCTCCAACCAAACCCTAAACAAAGGTCGGTTCATTTCCCCGTTCGGAGCACACTTAAGTCGGATAACTGTTGAAAGATCGCGATTTTACTCATTGGCCGGGTCGTGGGCTACGCCCGACACTCCATGTTGCAAGAGGGACCTTCCCCCTCGGGCTAGAATGGCCCCCACCC
>DLMI01000028.1:0-3120 GCA_002478145.1 Acidobacteria bacterium UBA7540 | reverse complement strand
ATGCTCGGCGGACATCGTCTAAACCGGAATCCGTATTTCCATTTTCACCCTCTCCACACCCTGGTTACTCTGTTGGCGGCTATGATCCTTTTTGGACTGATGGTGTGGATGCTGGCCATACCTGCGCGATGATGAAGCGCTCTTCTGGGAAACAGGTCCTACCGTTACAAGCGCTCCAGTCGGTCGATTGCGTGATTGAGGTGCCTCTCGGTCGCAGCCTCCACGCGAAGGACTCTGTCCAGAGCTTGGGCCCGTGGTATCGCCTCTTCGTGCTGGCGACCGCCGAGTGACTTCGGTAACTTTACTGAGCGGACCTACGCGATACAGAATTGGGAATCATCAGTGGAAGGTCAATCCCCTCCGCGAAGTCCCTGCCGGAACCAGTTCCTAAAAGGCTTGGATGGTGAATCCTAAGCTACTAGAAACGGCAGGCGATCTTCATGAAGTGCCGCATTATCGCGGTCCTCGGCACGAGGCCAGAAGCAATTAAATTAGCGCTCGTGATTCACGCATTGCGCCAGCGGCCAGAAGAATTCGAAACCGCGGTGGTTCATACCGGTCAGCATCGGACGATGCTCGACAGTGCCCTGCAATTTTTCAAGATCAAGCCCGACTTCGATCTGGCGGTAATGCGTCCGAATCAGACGCTCAACTCCCTGACGGGGCGCGTATTGGACACAGTAGAGAACGCGTGTCAGCGCTTTGAACCCAACATGGTGCTGGTGCAGGGCGATACCACCACTGCTTTTGCCTCGGCGCTCGCGGCTTACTACTGCAAGATTCCCGTGGGTCACATTGAAGCAGGCCTGCGCAGTCACAACCTTTACGACCCATTCCCGGAAGAAGCCAACAGGCGGCTGGCTTCGGTGCTGGCAGAGATTCATTTTGCGCCCACTGCTTTGGCACGAGAGAACCTGTTGGTCGAAGGCGTATCCGCAGAGAAAATTGTAGTCACAGGCAATACCGTGATTGATACCCTGCGCGCACTCAGCGTGCTGCCGTATTCTTGGGAAAACACTCCTCTCGCTAACATCCCGGACGACAACTGCCGCCTGGTTCTGGTCACTTCTCACCGGCGGGAATCCTGGGGAGCGGACCAGGAACATATGTGCATGGCGCTTAAGGATCTGGTCAAGCAGCATCCCGACATTCGGATCATCTATCCCGTGCACATGAATCCCAATGTGCGTAGCACCGTGAATTCACTGCTGCAGAACACAGATCGAATCCATCTGACCGAACCGCTCGACTACATCACGTTCGTTAGCCTGTTGCGACGTTGTTTTCTGGTGTTAACTGATTCGGGTGGCATTCAGGAGGAAGCGCCCACTTTTGGCAAGCCGGTTCTGGTACTCCGTAAGCTTACGGAGCGTCCGGAAGCCGCGCAGTTTGGCATGGCCAAAATCATCGGCATGTCACGCGACGCAATCGTCAACGAGACCAGTCATCTGCTCAACGATGCACTTGCGTATCAGGACATGTCCGAGGGCGAGAATCCTTACGGAGACGGTCACAGTTCGGAAAGGATTGTGGAGGCCGTCGCCCGCTGGCATGAGAAGAAGAGTCCACTCTTAGCGGCCGACAAGCAATTCAAGCTGGCTCCCAGGCCAGTTCCTCGTCGCCGGAAGAGCGACTCTCAAGAAAGTGCAAACAAAGCAGCAGCAGGTAAGGCGTGACCATGCCGAACCCACGTTCCGGTTTTGGTTGTGCGAAATGATTTATGTTCTCTACGCCATTGTTTTCGTCATCTGCATCTATACCGGCCGCCACTACTTTTTCACGCTGAACCGCCTTTTTGGTTTCCAAAGACATCCTTATATCGACATTGACACGGCCGACTGGCCGCCCGTCACCGTGCTCGTGGCGGCCCACAACGAGGAGAAGGTCATCGCCAACGTTCTCAGCGCCTTGATGACGGTGAAATATCCGGAAGACAAGATGCTGGTGGTTCCAGTCAATGACCGTTCCACAGACCGTACCCGCGAGATTATCGACCAGTTTGTGGAAGAGTTTCCCGGTCGCATTCGTCCGTTCCATCGCACCGCAGGCAAGGGCGGGAAGGCGGCAGCACTAAAAGATGCAATGGAATTGGTGGACACCGAAGTCATCCTTATTTTCGATGCGGACTATATCCCGGGTGCGGGACTCATTAAGCAGCTCGTGGCGCCATTCTTTGATCTGGAAGTTGGTGGCGTCATGGGCCGGGTGGTGCCGCTGAATGCCGGCACGAATCTGCTGACGCGTCTGTTAGATCTGGAACGCTCGGGGGGATACCAGGTAGATCAGCAGGCGCGGATGAACCTCCGCCTCGTACCTCAACATGGGGGCACCGTTGCGGGAGTGAGGTTGAGCGCCCTGCGGGAGATTGGGGGCTGGAACGAGAATTCGCTGACCGAAGACACCGACTTGACCTATCGCCTCTTGCTGAACGGTTGGAAAACGGCCTATCAGAATCGCTCCGAGTGCTACGAGGAAGTCCCCGAAAATTGGCCGGTTCGCATCAAGCAAATCATGCGCTGGGCGAAAGGCCATAACCAAGCCATGGTGACCTACAGTCTGCGCTTGTTGCTGGGGAAACATCGTGCCACGCTGCGGGAGCGCATTGACGGGACACTTTTGCTAGGGGTGTATGTGATGGCGCCCGTCACGCTGGTCGGCTGGGCGCTGGCGCTCGGAGTGTTCTACCAAGGTGTCGCTCCACTGCATGGCGTCATAGCACTGCTCTCCCTAACGGCTTATGCCGCTCTAGGCAATCTGGCCGCATTCTTCGAAATCGCTGCGGCCTCTCGACTGGACGGGACGTGCAAACGAATCTGCCTGCTGCCATTCCTCATTCTGGGATTTGCGGTGAGTATCTTCTCGGCCTCTCGCGCCGCTGTGTCGCAAGTCAGTGATCTTGTGACCGGGGCTGAATTCCACTGGGATAAAACCGAGCGTTTTCGAAAGGTCCTGTGAATCCCTATCTCGCGGTGGCCGCTCTGGTCTTTGTGGTCGGCCTGATGTTGATGCTGCCTCTGGTCCCAGCATTGGTGGAATTACGCTGCAAGTCGGACGCGCTGCCGCTCAGCGTTGTCCAACAAAACGCCGGCGAAATTCGTCATTTTGCCAACAGCTTTCGGA
>DLMI01000056.1 GCA_002478145.1 Acidobacteria bacterium UBA7540 | reverse complement strand
ATGACTTCACAGTACGCACGGAAAGGCAGATGATCATCCTCGACAGGAAATGTGCCCCCACTGAAGGACTTTTGGTAATCCAGTGTGCACGCAGTCTTGAACACCAATTCGCTTAACCACGGCGTCGAGTTCGACTCGCGCAGGATGTTCAAATGCCGGTCAGCTGCCATGTCCACTAGAATCAAGGCTTTGATCTGACCCAAGTTTCCTTCGCGGAACAGTTTTTCGGCCAGGTGCCGGCTGCCGTATAGACTGTCGCTGGCTGACCACTGCTTGAGAGCTTCCTCGCCATCGAAAAACACGATCCAGTAGGTGAACGTGTTCTTCCGGTTACTCAGAACTCGGGCCATTTCCAAAAGGAACGCGGCACTAGACCCGCCATCGTTCGCTCCCACGAACCGCACGCCGTTGATCGCGGCAGTGTCGTAGTGGCCGGCGAGAATGACAACGGTCGGGTTCTCTCCATGAATTACACCTATCACGTTGGTCATGGGGATCTTGCCCATTGGCGTCGTGGCCACAAAGGGATCTTCCCGAATCTCCGCACCGGCTACGGATAGCTGGCGCTCTATGTATGCCCGCGCGCGCTCCAAGTTTTCCGAGCCCGCCGGTCGTGGCCCCAATTGTACGAGTTGGCACAGGTCATTAAAGGCTCGTTTCCCATTGAATCCGGCTACCACGGCACGGACCGCTGCACGAGCACAGTAGCGCTCGATCTCAACCGCACCGGCGACTGAGATGCCTATTAGAATCAATGCCCTCGCGACTTTGGCGGTCTTCCTCATCCAGTTTTGCGCCCAGTTAGCGGTCCGCTTTCATGTCGCATCTGATACGCCGGGTACCGGAATCGTAGCTACTAAACGCCGCTTGTTCCTCCGCAATTCGGGCAGCGGTAGCTTAGTCCGCTGGGGCTCATAATGGCTCCGCATCCCTTACAGACCGGCGCATCCCTCTGGTCCGTGCTCGATCCATCTCCCAAAAGGGAGACGGGCGCCAAAGCCTTGGCTTCGTCTTCGGCGCCCGTTGGGGGAGGAGAATTAGGCGGGAGAAACCTGAGCCTTAAATATCTGAATATGTAGTCCATAAAGGACTTGGCGTATCCAATTTCCGGGTTTCCTGACCATCCGCTTGGTTCGAACCGCGTGTGGCTGAACTTGTCGCAAAGCACTTTGAGCGGCACGCCGTATTGCAGGGCGAGCGACACGGCGGTCGCAAAACAATCCATAAGGCCGGATACGGTTGACCCTTCTTTCGCTGTGGTGATGAAAATCTCCCCGGGCCTCCCGTCCTCGTAAAACCCGATCGTCAAATACCCTTCGTATCCGCCTACGTTGAAGTGATGGACTATCGCTTTACGCTCGTCCGGCAGGCGCCTTCGGACGGGCTGCGCTGCCACAACTTCCTCGATCTCAGCCATAGAGGCCTCTCAACCTACTCCAAGTTGCGCTAATACTGGCGCCCTCTCGTTATGGAAGCTCACTACGCCTGCAATTTTGGCGAGGCGCCTCCGCCGGCCCGGATCTCTATGTTCAACTCTGGCTTCCAACGACCTGCTCTTGAACGCGTTGCGGGCGTACTGAGGCCGACCGGTCTCGAAAACCATCTCGGTGTTGCTCGATCCAGCGCCGCGTATAGAGCTTGAGCCCTTCCAACCATACCTGCGGGTTACGTGATTTGATCAAGCTCAGCTCAAAGTTATTGACCCTGCCACCTAACTGCCGTTCGCCCGATACACGCATGTACTCATAAAGCTCGCCACTCAACCGTGCCATGGGGAGATAAAGCCATGCGGGAGTCAGAACGAAGGCAAGCTTGTCCGCCAGGCATAGCTTCGAGTACTTCTTACCAACTCTCTCCGCCCAATGTCGCGAATGGCACAGCGTAAAGTCCCGCCATTCCGGACCGAAAAGCCAGCCCATGATCCGGCCTCCCAAGACAACATGTTGCTGTCCCTCACTGCTCTCCATATTGGCTTTGCAGATGTAGCCCAAATCATGAACAAGGAAGGCGACCCACAGCCTGGGATCCCAAGGGAACCCGAATAGCCGGGACCAAGCGTAGGCAACGAAGAACGGGTGGACCAGGGTCGCGTGCACTCCAAAAATCACACTCTTGGTCCCGACTCTCATTCAGAAAAACCTCCCACTGTTGTTGTTACACCCTTTTGGCACTGCTCTTCCGCAGCGGTAAGCTTCTCGACGATTCCGATTGCAACCGCTTCTGCGTTACTGATTGCCTCCAGTAGGCGCGCAAGATCACCCGTTCGCCCGCGTACCGCAATCCGGAAAACGATTTCAATTTCGATATCTCCGATGGGTGTCATGCCTGTCCCTCCGGGAGTACTTTGACTGAAGGGATAGCGGGTGCGGCTACCAGGTAATGACAGTGCGAACATGGACAACAATTCACGGCATTCGTAACGGCTTGTGTTACCGCTCGGAACTTCGCGGGCACTTCAATAAGTTCTCCTCCGCGTGAGTAGAAGGCTGGGACCACCGCCCCCCTGCTTTCCTTGTCCTTCCCCCAGAGTTCGAGGGCCAAGTAGCCATGCACTCCCCGGAACAGAACCTGACTCTCCAGGGGCGGGCGACGGCCGTTTTCAGCTTCGCCAATGCGGTAGCCCGTGATGAGGATCTCGTAGGTGCGTCCCGTCCGCAGCATTTCTACCCGCACCAAGGCGGGAGCGACCACCACGGCATGAACACCATTCACGCCGATGGCATCAATGGGATGGAGGTACGCCAAAGGTTCGCCGTCGTCGCCGGAGAAGGTGACGTAGTGACCCATCTCCCTAATAGCGCCGCCCGATTCCACCCCCCGGATCACGTAGCGCCGCGCGAGATGCTGGTGCTCCAAACCAACTTCCCCACGAGCAAAGATCCCAACCTGTTGTAACTCCCTTCGGATGCGCCCGGGCAGTCTGAGACCCCTGGATAACCCGCTTTGACCTCCACCTTTCATTCCTTCGCCTCCATATCAAATCCCATCGGTGTCATAACGAGTCAGACTGCCGCGTTCGGATTGGGCAACCAAGTGCCTCGCGGATCATCTCCTTCGTGCAACCCGCCCAGCACTTGTAAAATCGCGGATCGTCGATCCGAATTGCCAGGTTGTCACCGCTACGGTCATGTCCCGCCTCCGCACAAGAAGGGCAACGAGTGACGTAATTCCGGCCGACTTTGCGGATCTTCCCAACGTGCTCGAGAATGCGGAATTCCGAACGCCCGGAGCCTCCGCGCGGGGCTGTGATTTCGGCGCTGCGCGTGGGGCGGACCGCCTCGGCAGGCAGTGTTTTACCTGCGACGAAGCGCCTCATCTCCTCTTCACTGACCTTCTTCAATTGCTTCAGGTAGGCCATCTGCTTTCCCAAGTCGTATTCAGCTCCGTAGAACCAGAACCGGCGGCTGGCCCCACGATGAATCCCCAGCGGCCCTCGGATGGCGTTCCCAAATTCGCCCGGCCCCAGTTCATCGTGCTTGGGGAAGATTTCGATTCCTTCAGCCAATCCGTTTCCCTTTACCGGCACGCCAAGCCGCGATGCCAGGTCGTGGACGTAGATACGGCAGTCTCGGGCCAGGAGTGGTGTTTCTAAGAAAATCCACAAATGCCCGCCCCGCTGGCTCATCTCCAAGGCCGCCAGGACCTGGTCTTGGCCCAGGTAGTACTGGAGCTTGACGAGATCCTCCATGGCGCCCTTGTAATCCGCGTCAATGGCAACCCACTTGCACCGCTGCGTGGCGGGGTTGATGGCATAGAGGCCGATGGTGATTTCGCCCTCGATGTGGCGCCGGATCGTGTCTGAGGTCAGGTGGAGGCCTTCGCCGGTCGTCTTGTTTGTGGGCCGGTAATAGTAGTGCCGACCGCTTTCCGGGTGCGGCCGGTCGGACTGGAGGGTGTACGCCCGCCGGTTCACGAAGAGGCGGAAGTAGTCCTCCACCACGTCAGCCGGCGCTTTCAGACGAAGCCGCTGCATCTTCTCCTCCGTGAAACCCGGTGGCCGCCACAAGTCCATACTCTTTGGAAATAAAACGAGAAATATTTTTCGTCAAATGGGCCTGCTGGCAGTCAGAGCGGTTATGTGTTTTCAATGAGTTACAGACCAGTGGGGGTTGTGGAGTATTCGATCTTTGCGAAACGGCTCAAGCCGGGAGTCTTCCCAGCACGGTGGGCCTTTGGCCGGGCGTCACAAACCATTGGACGGGCGATTCAAGCAAGCGAGGAGATTCCACGAGTTCGAGGAATTGGCATTGGTTGACCAGCACATCGAACTGCGATGGGCTGTAACCGCCATAGTTGTGGTCATCGAAATCCACCCAAAGCCAGGTACAGCGCTTCCGATCATAGATGTAGACGGCCCCGCAATCAGGCGCATCTCCATGGGCCAGAAAGACCACTAGGGCCGTTGGAAACTGGAACCAACGAACGATGTTAGGATAATCAGCAAATTGCAACAGTTTGGCAACCGCTTCGTCCACTGTTTGCAGCTTACTTAGATTCAATATTGTTCTGGCTTTCAATTGTCCGAACATTTCTTAGACCTCCTTCGTGGTTTTGACTGTTCTGTCAAACAGATTGGGTCCTCAGAATTACTGAAATTCTTTGTGGTAGGAGTTGGAGGTACCCGCGCGGGCTCCGGCCCACAGCATCGAAGTAAATGAGTCGGTCCTGGGTCGTACTGCGCCGGTCTACACCGCACCGTGACTCGCGACTAATCGCCGATTCAGATTTCTCGCCAAGACCGTGAGTAGCCACAAGGCACTTCTACCCTTACGCCGTTTAACCGGCCAATCTCT
>DLMI01000122.1 GCA_002478145.1 Acidobacteria bacterium UBA7540 | reverse complement strand
GCCCTTTTATAATGCGTATCGGATGCGCGCCGACTGGACCATCAGCCGAGTGGCTGGGATCGAGCCCGGCGCGCGTTCGATACAGCGACTTGAACGGAGCCGCCCGTGTTTGCGGCGGACGCGGGCGAATTATGGGTTTTGAACGGGGGTCAGTGGCTCCGCGGGCGGGTGGAGAGATAAGTGGAATGGCTGTCTGCGGGTGCGAAAGCGTGTGTTATCCGTCAACCCGAGATCCCTTGGAGAGGGTGTGAAGGGATAGGGTGAGGAGGGATGGGTTGCCGGCATGTAATCAGGCACACGGGAGCGGGGGCGTGGTGAGCGGGCGCCGTGTGGTCGAATTGGGATGGTGTATTTCATGCGAGCCTCGTCAGGGCGGGCGGTGGAGAACGCAGGCACATTTCCGCCGCGGTTAGTCGTTCCAGAATAATCATGGGGCCGCCGCACTGGGGACAGGACCACGAGGAGGTAGAAGGCAACGTGATCGACGAGCCCTCTTCATCCTCTGGCGGCAGTTCTGGGGCGGGTGGCAAGTTGGTCGGTCGTCCCAGGAGCTGGAAACAGAGGGGTAGAAGTCGGGCGCGACAGCGGTGCGCCAGAAAACCGAAATGGCGGATGCGCACGAATCCTCGGGGAAGCACGTGGAGGAGAAAGCGCCGCAAGAACTCCTCCACCGACAGGGTCAGGAGGCGTTGCTGGTTAGCGTGCGCGGAGTCTCGCCAGCGAAAGGTGACTTGGTCACCCACCAAAGAGACGAGACGATGGTTGGAGATGGCCACGCGGTGAGTGTAGCGGCCGAGATAACGGAGAACATATTCGGGGCCACCGAAGGGCGGCTTGCAATAGACCACCCAGTCCCGCCAGAACAGGGGGCGGAGGAAGGAAGCGAAAGTCTTCGCTTTTGCCAGAAGCTTTAAGTCACCATAGAAGCCGAGTTGGCCGTCGGCGAAGGCCCGCTTGAGAGCGTCGACAAACTTGCCGCGGAAAACAAGAGCCAGCACCTTTCTGGGGAGGAAGAAGCGATAGCGGGGGTGGATCCAGCGCTGGTGATCGGGGGAGAGGCCGCCGGCCGGGACCACGCAATGGACATGGGGATGATGCTCCAATTTCTGATTCCAACTATGGAGCACGCCGAAGAAGCCGATTTCAGCGCCGAGATGGCGGGGATCGCGCGCCACTTCGAGCAGCGTTTCAGCACAGGTCTGGAACAACAGACCGTAGATCACCTTCTTGTTCTGCAAAGCCAGCGGGGCGAGCCGCCGAGGAAGGGTGAAGACCACATGGACGTAGGGAGTAGGCAAAAGTTCGCGGCGGCGCGCCCCTAGCCACTGGTCGCGAGCGTGGGCCTGACACTTGGGGCAGTGTCGATTACGGCAGGTAATGGAGATCTCTCCATTACCTGCCTTATGGGAAGTTTCTTCTAATGGGGAGTGCGCCGTGTCTATGATGGTGGTTTAGCTGGGCGCAAGGGGGTTCGGGGGGCACTCAGCTCCCCTGGGCTAACGACCAGATCATGAGCAGAAATTCTTGAGGAAAAGGGGTAACACTCCAGAGCTGTGGTTCCCGGGAGGAACCGAAAGGAGTGTTACCTATGGAAGGTATAAACGAGGTTCAAGGGAAGAGGAGGAGAACCCGCCCCCCGAGGGGGGCGGCGCGAAGGACAATTCGTCCGCACGCCCATGCTCATCCCTTTGAGGTGCGGCGCAAAGCGGTGCAGTTATGTTTGGAGGAAAGCTTCCCCGTACAGCAGGTGGCCCACGAAATGGGCGTGGGCCAGAGTACTTTATCCAAGTGGGTGAGGTTGTACCGGGCCCAGGGTGAAGTGGGCTTGCAGTCGAAGCCCCGCCGTCCGAACCGTCCGCGGCCGAAAGTGGCGCCGGCGGTGAAGGCGCAAGTCGTCGAACTCAAGCGGCACCATCCCGACTTGGGAATCAAGAAAATCAGCCAGTTCCTGCGGCGCATGTTGTTTCTGCCGGTGAGCCAGGAGACGGTTCGCCGCACCTTACATGAGCAGCAGTTGCTCAAGCAACCTCGCCGCAAACCCCAGCGCAATCCCCCCCGGCCACGCTTCTTCGAGCGCTCTTCTCCCAACCAGATGTGGCAAACCGATATCTTCACCTTCCGGCTGGGAGGCAAGAACGCCTACCTCATCGGCTTTTTGGATGACTACTCCCGCTACATAGTAGGGCTGGACGTGTTTCGTAGCCAGACGGCGGAGCACGTCTTAGAGGTGTACCGCCGGGCGGTGGCCGAGTACGGCGTGCCCAAAGAGATGCTCTCCGATCAGGGACGCCAGTACTCAAGCTGGCGTGGGACCACCCGTTTCGAGGCGGAGTTGCGCAAGGATCGGGTTCACCACATTAAGAGCCGACCGCATCATCCCATGACCCTGGGCAAGATCGAACGCTTCTGGAAGACCATCTGGGAGGAGTTTCTGGAGCGCGCCCAGTTCGACAGCTTCGAGTCAGCCAGCGAGCGGATTCGGCTGTGGGTGAAGCACTACAACCATCGACGGCCTCATCAGTCCCTGGAGGGGTTGTGTCCGGCGGATCGCTTCTTTGCCATTGCCCAGGAATTGCGCCAGGTCATCGAGCGCGGCATTCAGGACAACGTGTTGGAGTTGGCGTTACGAGGACAACCACGCAGTCCCTTCTACATGGTGGGGCGGATGGGCGAGCAATCGGTGGTCATTCGTGCCGAGAAGGGACAAGTGAAGATGCTCGTGGATGGTGAGGAACCACGGCCTCACCAAGAGGTTATCTACGACCTAGAAGGAGGAGCTCATGTCCACCGAAATCAAAGCCAAGAAGGAACCCCTGCCTTACAATGCCCAGCAGCGAGCCCAAGCGGTACTGTCGATCTGGAGCGAGCGCCGGCGGCCGGGGGAAGTCTGTCAGGAACTAGCGATCAGTCCGGCCGTGCTGTTCGCATGGGAGAAGCGGGCGCTAGCGGCGATGCTCAAGGCGCTGGAGTCACAAACACGCCTGGAACCGGGACCGGCGCTGAGTCCGAAACTGGAGCGGTTGCTGGCGCGCCAAGCCTTGCAGCAGAAGGGGCGGATGGCCAAACTGGAGAAGCGGCTGGTCAAGCTGCAAGAGCCGAAGGCGCCGCCGACCAAGTAAACCAAGTCCGCGTGGTGGGAGGATGCTGCGATGACCGATCCGAAACCCAGTGCTCAGCAGCAAGCCCTAGCCCGGCAGCGAGCGCAGTTGATCATGCAGGTGCGGAGCGGGTTGTTGAGTGCCCAGGAAGCGGCCCGGCAACTGGGCATCTCCCGCAAGACCTATTACAAGTGGGAGCGGCGGGCCTTGGCGGCGATGGTCGAGGCGCTGGGCGATCGGGAACCGGGGCGCCCGCCGCTGCCCCTCGACCCGGAGAAGCAGGCCCTCGAGCGCCAGACTCAGGAGTTGCAGGCGAAGCTGGAAGTGCTGGAGCAGACGGAACGGATCCGTCTGCGGTTGGAGCAGCTAGATAAAAAAAAAGCATGAGGTAGCCGAAATGATCGTCACCACGCTGACCCAACTGAAGCGACAAGTGAGCTGGCCGTACCCACGCCTCTGTGAATCCCTGGGGGTATCGTATGCAAGCTTCCGGCGTTGGCAACACCGCCTCGAGCGCGGCCAGTCGGCCCTCTTCAAGCCAGGTCCCAAAAAGGTAGCTCCCTTGAACCTGGAGGAGTTGCGCGTGGCCTTGTACTGCCTGAAGCATGGCCGCCAGCGTACCCATGGAGTCGGCCAGCTGTACCGGCAGCACCACGATCACATCTCCCGGCGCGATCTGCAGGCGCTGACGAGAACGGTACGGTGGGAACTGGCCCACCAACATCAGGCGGAATTACGCCACATCGCCTGGAAGATTTCCGGCCTGGTCTGGTCACTGGATGACGCGGAGTTGGCGAGGTTCGCCCACCACAGACTGTATCTACATCAAGTGCAGGACCTTGCCTCACGCTATAAGTTCACGCCCTGGGTGGGGGAGCGGGTGTTGGGAGAAACTGTGGCGGTTCACTTGGAGCAACTGTTCTTGCAGCATGGACCGCCGCTGGTGCTCAAACGCGACAATGGTTCCAATCTCAATCAACAGGCGGTCGACGAGGTGCTCGCCCGTTACCTGGTTCTGCCGCTGAACTCACCGCCGCATTATCCGCCTTACAACGGTGGGATGGAACGTGCGGTGCGGGAACTGAAAACTCCGTTGCGGGAGAAGATCCTCACCAGCGGCCCGATCACGGACCCCGAAGTGCAAGCCTGGGCGGAAGTGCTCGCGCATGAGCTGAACCATCGCTCCCGTGACTGTCTCCACGGGCACATCGCCTGCAAGGTCTTTCACGATGCGAAGCCGGCCCTGAAGGCGTATACTCTCCGCAAGCGAAGGGAGATCTTCGATTGGATCAGCGAGCTGACCAAGGCGCTTATCCAGGTCTCGGCGGTTCACACTCAACGCCAAGTCGAAACCGCCCGGCGTCTGGCGGTAGAAACTTGGTTACAAAGAAACGGAGTGATCACCATCACTCAGAACAAAAAAGTGTTACCCATTTTCCCCGAAGAAACTGCTCATAATTAGGTTGCCGGCACAGGAATGCTGAACCAACCTCTGCATCAACTCCAAAAGCTTTTGTGCCCACGGATTCTCCAGCACGCGGTCGTTCCACTGCCAAGTCCGGAAATCAGTCAGGCAAGGCTCTGCCCAGAAACTCGTGGGGGAGGCCATGATAGGGCAACCGGCAATCGCCTCCAGCCAGGGAATGCTCGGAAAGGGCGAACACGTGAAGGGAAAATCGCCGATACCTTGCTGTGCCTGCCAGCGTTCATCGAAATCTTTGAGAAGTCCGTCGACGAGAATATTCTCCGGCTTTACGAGACCTGAAGGTATCTTTGCCATGAGCCGGGGATATGCCTCGTTAGCAAAAAAGCCAATGCTGACGCCCCACGAGGGCCGGTCCATTTGCTGGTGCTTCCAGAAAGCCTGATGCCTTTTGAGTGTGTCCTCTGACATCGTGTTGTGAACCGGTGCATTTGGTATGATGTAATTACCTCATTGTAGTGATTGGCCTCGAAAATCGTGCAAGTTATTGCTCACTGTTCCACTTTGCTCTAGCCTGGATTTCCACGGAGAGGAGTTCGTCTAAGGGCGGCGCGCCGCCGTCCCCAAGTAATGTGCCCCTGTTACCCGCGATTGAGGTTTGTGTCGCGGCGATTCCGTCTGTGTCAGCCTGAGTTTATCTGCGTTACTTAGCAAAATGGCGCGCTGAGAATGTGCATTTCACACTGCCACCTATCTCCTGATACGGTCCTCGCAGCGGCGGCCCTCGCCCGGCGAAAACCACAGATGGTCCAAGATTGGCGCTGCCC
Source organism: Acidobacteria bacterium UBA7540 (assembly GCA_002478145.1). Next base: position 9,495 of record DLMI01000122.1, on the reverse strand, counting down.
TATGGCCACGGCCAGCGGTTTCTCCACGATCACGTGGAGTCCTCGACGGCCCGTCTCGTCGGACGGAACATGTTGGGCGTGTAGCGTGCAGATCGACAAGACTTTCACCTGCTCTCTCTTTGGCATTTCGTCCAGGTCACCAAAAGCGCGGCCGTTGAACTGTGGAGCAAGGGTTCTCGCGCGCTTGAGTACTACGCCACGAGCCGCTACAAACTCCGAGGTCGGGAGTCTACGCCATGCCGAGGCGTGGGTCGCAACCGCCTTTCCGCAGCCAACGACGGCTGTTCTCTTTCGTTGACTCGCTTGCCCCACTTTGAGCCCCTATTTGGTTCCTGAACTGGAATACATCCGGTCTCAAATCCGGGGCCACTTGATACACTCACCGGGCAGCGTGCCGGAAGGCGGAACTAATGATCTTTCGGGTTGGAGGTACCGTCACATCCGGGCGCACGATGACGCAATTCCAGCAGGAACCCAAGCAGATCCTGGGTGTCTAGGAGCGCCCACCGCGTGCCTGGCCGAATCCCAGTCCCCGCTTGAAGGACCTCCACTTTATTCTCGGAAAGATTCTGTACGACCTGATCAATGTCATCCACCTCGAAGAGAACGTGGTGAATACCTTCGCCCCGCGCTTCCAGGAAGTCACGAAAGGCGTTATGCTCCCCTTCGAGTAGCTGTATGAGTTCCAATTCCAGTGCCCCGACCTGAACAAAAGCCATCCGCATTTTGATGGGTTCTTCCTTCCCACGGTAGAAGTACTTGGAACCCGGACGACTCGGGACCTCAACAAAAGTGAATGGCCCGATTCCGAACAGGCCAGTCAATAACTGAGTTGTGCGCTCAAGATCTCGAACGACAATGCCGATCTGGACCGCCCGTTTCAATTCAAACCCGGCCCTCAGAGTATTTTCATCTCCCATATATTATCCTTCCGATTGCTCCTTATATTAGTGTTAACAGCTGCTCCAGGTGAGCGGCCACAGTTTCTCCCAACACCCGCTCTCCCACCCAGGGCGTGAACTTATAGCGCGAGGCGAGGTCCTGTATCTGCACCAACACTGCGAGGTCGTCCATTCCATGACCTCCTTCGATTGGATCAAAACTCTATCTTTGACGTTGAAAAAGTATGAAAGCTCAAAATAATCGGCCCAGTTATTTTCGCGGAGCAAACGACCTCACCTCATCCGCTCGTTCTTCGGAACATGCCCTCTCTCTTTTTGGTTTGATGTCAATCTACTTATACGAAGTCCTGTAATTGTTCCGAAACTACCCCCCAATTCTGGAAATCCAGGCGAAAACGCCATTCTGAGCGTAACGGCTAGGCCACCAGCGTTGCAGTCTCCCCGCCCTGGGCGCGCGTAACTTCCTCAAGGGCTTGTACCAGGCTCTTTTCGATCAATGCGCACATCTCTTCGATCTCCTGCCCCGTGATTGTGAGCGCGGGTGCCACCGCGAACCAGGACGGATCCACTCGCATGATCAAACCGTTCTCGAGCGCGACCCGTTTCAAGGTAGTGCCCAGCTCGGGAAACGGCTGCATCGTGTACGTATCCTTTACCAGTTCCACGCCTAGCAGGATTCCTTTGCCGCGGACCTCTCGCACGACCCCGTATTTCTTCAGTCCTTCGAGCCGTGCTGCGAGCTGCGCGCCCACCTCGGCGGCCCGCGCGTCCAGCCTTTTTTCTACAATCTCGTCGATAACGGCTGTGCCCGCCGCGCAAGCCAACGGGTTCCCGGCAAAGGTTTGACCGTGAGCGAATTGCACGTCGTCTTGTAGCCTTCCCCAAAACGCTTCGGACATGTCGTCGCGGGCGACCATGGCAGCAAGCGGAATTGCACCGTTGGACAATCCTTTTCCGCAGCACATAATATCCGGGGTGACTCCGAAGGCCTGCGCTGCGAACATCCGGCCGGTCTTGCCGAGACCGGTGATCACTTCATCAAAGATCAGTATCACGTTGTAACGGTCACATGCTTCCCGGATGATTTGGAAGTACTCAGCAGTGGGGGTAATGATTCCGCCCGTGTTGCCAATGGGCTCCACAATCACGCCCGCCACGGTCTCCGGATCCTCACCCAGAATGACGTCTTCTATCGTATGCGCGGCGAACCGATTGCATTCCTCCCAGGATGAGAAGTATGGCCGGTAGTGGGTTGGCGGGAACACCTTCAGGAAGCCAGGCATTTGGGGCTCGAACTTCGTCTTGCGAGTCCCCGTCCCGCTGGCGGCCATGGCTGCGCCCGTGCTGCCGTGGTAGCTCTGGTACCGGCTGATGAACTTGTACTTACCGGGATGTCCCGTCTGTTTGAAATACTGCCGGACAAATTTCATCGCGGCTTCGGTTGATTCCGACCCGCCGCTGAACGGTTTTACGTATTTCAGATTTCCAGGCGTCACGGAACCGAGTCTCTCGATAAAATCGAGCGTCACGTCAGCGACGCCGTGCAGGGGTGGCGCAAAGGTCATCCGCTCCATCTGTTTGCGCATCGCTTCCAGAACTCGCGGGTGGCCGTGACCGAGTGTCACGACGAAGATGCCTCCGATGGAATCAAAGTATCGGCGCCCCTCGAGGTCCCAATAATACACGCCCTGGGCTCGCTCCAGGACTAGCGGATGCTGAAGGAAATCCGCCGTCTGCTGGAAATCCAGGAAGGTGTGTTTCACCAACTTTTCCCGTCTTTGATCGAGCTTCACATTGCCTCCTCTGTGAAATGTTTCGTCCTCATCCCGCACGTCCTTTCTCGGGACGACTCAATACAAATCCCCGCCCTCGGCCTCGTCCAGTTCCTAGGCTTTTGGTCAGGCCGAGCGTAGCGCGTCCTCTTTATGGCAACCGCCTCCACGCTGACCGCATTCGCAGATCAAACTTGCACGCCAGCCAGCGATTCAAACCACTGTATGATGCCGCCATGGTCGAGTTTCCCTTTACCGGCCACTATCAATGCGCTCATGACTTCTGCGGCCATGCCGCTGAACGGCAGCGGGACACGTAATTCGTGAGCTGTTTGCATGACGTTCAGAAGATCTTTCAAGTGGAGCTCGATGCGGAAGCCCGGGTCGAACTTCCGATCAAAGATGAGAGGCGACTTGGCATCCATCACGGAACTGCCAGCCAGCCCTCCGCGGATGGCTTGATAGACGACCCTGGAATCAACACCAGCCTTGGTCGCCAGAACGAAGGCCTCCGAAATGGCGACAATATTGAGCGCAACCACAATTTGGTTGGCCAGCTTCGTCATGTTGCCGCTCCCGATCTCGCCTACCCAGACCACCGACTTCCCCATGAGGTGCAGGATGTCGACAACCTGGTCAAAGGTCTCTTTGTCTCCACCCACCATAATAGAAAGCGTGCCGTCCTTCGCCATTGGTTCGCCTCCACTCACCGGGGCGTCGAGCATCCGCACGCCTTTTTTCCATGTTTCGGCCGCAATTTCCTTCGACGCCAGCGGTGCAATTGAACTCATGTCAATCAGGATCAGTCCTGCTGCCGCACCCTCGAGCACGCCCTTTTCGCCCAGAACTGCTACCCTTACTTCAGGTGAGTTCGGCAGCATGGTGATGACGATTTCCGATTGTCGGGCCACCTCGGCCGAGCTACGGCATCTCGTTGCACCTAGCGTGGCCAACTCTGCTAAAGGCTCAGATCTGATGTCGTAGACAAACAACCGGTGTCCGGCGCGAATCAAGGTCGCCGCCATGGGCTTTCCCATGATTCCGAGTCCAATGAATCCTAGAGCCTTCATACACCCTCCTTTGAAGTCTTCAATGATCCGGGTTGTTCAAGCAAATCTCATCGCCAGTGGCAGCAGGAAATCATTTATACATCGCAAACACTGACGCTTCTGGGCTCCCGCCACGCGAACACTTTAGAGGAGCAGGAGGCCGATCGTTCCGGCCTCGATGAGAAACGTGTCTTGCCTCTTGACGACTTCGTGAGCTTTCGTCACGTCAGCAGGGCGGATGCTTGTGGGGACGTAATGAACAACTCCCCCATCAGATGCGACTTTTCCCTTGAGTTGAACTCATCGCGCTCTGCTCCCACGCGGACTTTACAAACTTCACGGCGCCGATGACACCCACTTTGCCCAGGTTGCTGGCTTCCTCGATACAGATCCACCCGTCAAAAGCGTTCTCCCGAAGCACCAAAAAGATATCATTGAACGGAACGATCCCCGTGCCGATCATCACCGGCTTGAGCTGCCCTCGAACCGCCGTGTCGGCGGCGTGAACCGTCACCACCCGTTTCACAACACGCCTTAGCACCGGGATTGGATCGTCGCCGTAAACGAGTGTGTTCGCAGTGTCGAAATTCACTCCGATGTTCGTATCCTGCAGAGCTTCGGCGATTTCCTGGAAAACGGTCGTGGGGTGACTGAAATCTGCGTTACACCAGGCGCCCGGCTTGGAATGGTTTTCAAACAGAAGCTGCACGCTGAATTCGCTGGCCACTTCGTCTATCCTTTTGAAATCTTCCACAACCCAGGCAATTCCCTGTGATTGCGATGTTTCCGGATGCACCTGGCCAGCCGTGACCCGCAAGTATTTCGCGCCAAGCTCAGACGCGATGGCGATGTCATGACGAGTGTATTCGACTTCCCGTTTGCGCTGCTGGGGATCCGGATGAGTAAAGTCGGGATAGGTCGCAATCATCACCACTGGCATATTCTCGCGCTCAAGGTCGTCTCTGAGCCTGCGCAAATATACCGGGGTGTGATTGCGAATTAAGACGATGCTGAGGTCAATCGCATCAAGCCCCGTGGCTCGGGCCATCACGGCCCAGTCGTGGATGCTCATGACGCCGCTCTGGATATCATTGAAGAACGAAACTGGCAAGCAGCTCAGTTTCATATTGCCCTGGCCTTTCCGGCCGCATGTTGTTGCAGGCGGCCCCAGCCAGCCTCGACAAACTGCGTCAAGGTGCGCTGGAAGAGGCTGTAGGAGTAGAACTCGTCGCTCTTGAGGCCGTCCGGATCGTAAGCTTTCACGAAGTCCGGAATGCGACGGAGCCGTTCGATGGTGTTCCAAGGAATCTCCTTGTGGATCCCTTCCTCGAATGCCACATGGCTGGAAGTTAACGCCCCCTGGTATTTCGGGTGTATTGACATTGTGAGGTCGGCCCCGGCCAGTTCGGTCATGTGGTACACGCCACGCAAGGCGGCTACCAAAAGCCTCGCCTCGTAGCCGCGGGACTGATAGATCGAAAACGCCCGTTTGGTAATTGCAAGCCCGCCAAGGTTCAACTCTTCGTCGCTCAGATCAAGCCGATTGTCGCGAGCAACCTCCTTCAGGTGATCATCAACGCGCCCGATCATGATGACGGCAAAGCACTTCCCGGGCTTCTTCCCTTTTTCCTCAGCCTTCCTGATGCCCAGGCGGTAGTGCTCGGCGATGGCGATGACTTGAGGAACCGAGAAACTCACCGTGGCTGTGACAGTGATCCCCTCAGAAATACAGTCAGAAAGCACCTCCAGTCCGGCCCTGCACGCGGGTAACTTGACGGCTATATTCGGCGCCCATGCGCCGAACCGCTTTGCCATCGCTTGCATTGCATCCCGGTCGTGCGCTCGCAGCGGGTTCACCTGGGCGCAGACATACCCATCCGTCCCGTTGCTGGACCGATGCTTTTCCAAGAACATCTGCGCCACGTTAGTAACCACCAACTGAACGAGCGATTCAGCCCGCTCCGTGGGGCCAGCGGCCGCCGCCGCCATCCTCTCAGCCTCGTCGAACCAGGGGTTCGATGTGTTCTCTACGGCTTGATTCACAAGAAAAGGATTAGAGGTTACGCCCGTCGCGCCGTCTTCGATAGCCTTCCGCAGTTCGTCGGCGTTGGCCCCGTCGTTCCACCAAGTGGTTTTTGTGTTCTTCACTAGCCACCCGAGGTAATTGTCTTGCACTATCTGATCCTCCTTATGTCACCTTGTCCAACGCTGTCCGGCTCAGTCCACCGGTTTCGAAGTGACCTTCCTGGTCTTCATCCGCAGCAAAACAGCGTCGTGGCCAGTAATGTCGACGGCACCGAACACATACGCCTCTAAACCCGCCTACCAGTAATGGCTCACGCGTTGCCGCCACGCCAGTACTCTCACCTATCACCCAGTATTTACGCAGCCTTATGTTTTTCTTGCTCTGCGCTGGCGACGATGTGGCTCAGTTCAGCCAAGATCTGAGGATCCAAGCGCAGTTCGGGCGAACTACTTAGGATCGTCTTGACTCGGTCGGCGGCCACATCGACAGCGTCCTTTCCGCCTCGGTCAATCCAAACCCCGGCATTCAGGCGGCTGGCGAGCTTGGAATGGCGAAACTCTCTGCGCAAGTACTTCAGAGTGTGCGGCTCTTCGAGGAATTGCCGATTGGGGCCTACCGCCGCGATCACGTCCAAGGCGAGGGTGTCCTTGTTGACGCTTATCCCTTCACTGAATCGGAATAGACGTTCATAAATGTCATCGTCAATGACGAGTTGCTCCAGACTGGCCGTTCCCACTGCCGCCAAACTTCCCGCCCCTCCGTTCAAGGCCGCACCACACAACACCGGCATGTACCCAGTCATCATCTTTTCAATCGCGGCCTGTTCGTCACAGACATGGGAGTCCGTCGTGAGCCCGTTGCTGGCGGTGGGAAAGCTATAGCTCCTGCCCAGCTCCACCAAGGCGGTGGCCAGCAGCCCGACTTCGGTATAACCCATTGAGGCGATGGCCGTTCTCATGTCCAACACGACGGGGTGGCCTGCGTACATAATTGCTGCCCCGGGTCTGACCAGTTGAGCCACGACGATACCCGCCAAGATTTCGGCATTCATGATCACTAGCGTTCCAGCCAGTGTAACGGGCGCGGTGGCGCCCGTTACCCCCGACGAGTTGACCATCACTGGGAAGTCACATTCAACGGCCCCTAACAAGACGCCCATCTGGCTTTCTGAAAAAATGAGCGGACTGTTGGCCGAACAGAAGGCGACGATCCTAGGTCCTCGCTGATCCCCTATCGCGGCAAGCATTTGGGCAATCCACTTCACACTCCATCCTGAGTAAGGGGCCATGAGAATGGGCTTGTCGGAAAGTCTGAACATCGCTGCGGCCACAAGGATGTCACGCGTCTCTATAGGAACATCCCATGGGTATACTGCCGAGACCATGCAGAGATTCGGCAAGGCATCAGCCACTCGGACCCAAGCCTCCAGGTCTTTGACGGCGACTTCGCGACGCCTTTTCTCGCCGTAGTCAACAATCCAGTCGAGTGAGATCCCAGGCCGCCCTCGCGGTGGGCTATTGTGGCCAATCACCAGATCCTTCGAGGGATTCTGGCCTGTAATCAAAAACTCCGGAGGCGCTGTACGCAAGGCCCGTTCCACCAGCGATGCCGGAATCTTCACGATATGCGTATGCGGATCGACAGAAGCGCCCGCCTCCGCCAGCAGAGACAAAGCCCTCTGGTGTTGAATCACAATGCCAACCTCTTCCAGGACTGCAAGTGAACTTTCGCGAATAGAGGCGATTTCTGTGTCCGTCAGGACTCGGTGGAGTTTCCGTTGTTGCCCATTTTCGCTCATAGCTTATACCCGCCTTCTTCTACCAACAGTTCGTACGCAACTCAGATGCAGTACATCCAATATGCATCTCGAATAATTCCTCGTGCGGACAGATCAGCTGTCGAACCTTCGCTCTCCTCGAGCATGTTCGGCGGGATACGTACAACAACCCTCTGTGCGCCGTGTAACGGTTCAACGAGAACTAGTAATGCCCCACCCATAGATAGATCCGCCGATCACACCTCGCTTTGCTGATGGCAAATGCACCTCTATAATCGACCTAAATCGGTCAATGCTCCCACGGATGTTTCCAAAAGATTTACCTTCCCCGCTGGGAATTTACCTTTCTCTCGCAACTGACCGCACTAGACGGAACGGTCGTGTCATGAATCCATAATAGGAGTCTTGCGATACGTGCGGCGTGGGACCGTTGTCCGTGTAGTCGCCGGAGAAGAGCAGTATCCCTGACAAGCCGTCCGCGCTCCACCATTTCGACGGAATGTGGGGCAGATACGGGACGTGCTTTGGCCCTTCCCAGGCCGGATCATTAAGCCCAACCTTCCAGGGCCCCCAGGGCGAGGGGCCCTCGTATATCTGTAGCTCAGCCCGCTTATCCCAGGTTTTCATGGCAACATCAAAGGGGGTCTCCAACGAATGCGGCACCCCATCACTGAAGACCGAGAGAAAGTAGCGCCCTAGGGTTTTGTTATAAGTCATATCCGGGTGGCCGACGTGCTTAGGATCGGACAGAATTGGTTTCGCTCGCTCCTCCTCGCTGACCCACACCGGCCTAGTCGCTCTGTGTCCTTTGCCCTCACCTGCGTAAAACTCCCAAGCTCGCCGCTTCAGCACCTGATCCAGTGGTGCACGCGCGAGGAATACGTGATCACCGCTGGCCCAATTATCATCGTTTGAAATCGCGTACACGTATCCAGCAACATCGGGAGGCAAGTCGCTGTATCCGGGGCCGAACCCAACAAACTGGAGTCCAGCAAAACGCTGACCCAGAAAATAGGGCTTCTCCGCATTAGGCTGGTCTTTAGATGGGATATTTTCCCAAGTCTTTCCGCCATCATCGGAGTAAATAAGAGCGACGATGCCTGCATTCGGCGATATCCTATCAATAAAATCCCTAGACTTGCCCCGCACATCGTTGTTGTAATCATAAACCGCTACGTAGAGGCGGCTACCGACGGCTAGCGACCCACAGACGTAGCGGGTCCGGTTGGAATTTTCGTCGTCGTTAAATACACGCCTCTTGCCATTCTTTCCAAACTCCGGCCCCGTCAGCTTTAGCCCCGGGAACTGAGAAATCTCCACAACTTTGTGGTGCGGAGGGCTGCCCGTTACCCTCAAGTAGTTTTTCCAGTCTGGTGCGAAGTCGAAATTGTTGCCGTCGTCATCCACGACATAGAGCGCATCGTCCGCTCCCCACGTCCACCAATGCATGTCGGAATTTGTGCCAGGGTATCTCATTGCTGGCGCCAGCCATTCGAGGCCGGAAAATATTTCGCTCGGCGGATAAGACAGCTTCCTGGCTTGGACTGTTCCTTGAACTCGCAGCTGACCTGAGCAGCCTACGCCGGGAAGTAAGAGTCCAGCTAAACCCAATCCGCCGATCTGAATAACATCTCTCCGAGAGGGAGGGCGCGTCATCATCATCTCCTTTGTCGAGGTCGACGGAGGCGTTACGTTTGTTGCGGTCCGCCGTGAAAGTGATCCTAATGTCGGGCACGAGTGCGTCTGAGGGGTCGGTCACGATTCCTTTGACTACTGCCGCCAGGTCGAGTTGCGCGCTGGCTCCCACCGGCCACAGCAGGAGAATCGAGCCGGGAACAACACTCCAGGCCACGATTATGCGCACTCCCTCGATGGCTCCTACGCGCCGCAATTCGATATTCGATATTCGCACGCTGCTTTATATCAGACGCGATCTCGCTTGTCAAGCTAGTGTGCTGTCCCAGAAATA
>DLMI01000030.1 GCA_002478145.1 Acidobacteria bacterium UBA7540 | reverse complement strand
GCGGAGATGTTGTTTCCAACCTCTTCGCTTGCCAGGAGCAATCATGATCGATCTCAAGACTAACTATCTAGGTTTGCAGCTGCGTACTCCTTTGGTGGCTTCAGCCTCACCCCTATCCCAGGAAATCGACGGCATTAAGCGTCTCGAAGATGCGGGAGCCTCCGCAGTTGTGTTGTATTCGCTGTTCGAAGAGCAGTTGCGGCAAGAAAGCTTCGAGCTCGAATACCATCTGGCCGAAGGGACCGACAGTTTTGCAGAGGCGTCCAGCTTTTTCCCGCAGCCCGATGAATTCCACCTGGGACCTGAGGGATATCTGAATCACATCCGTCGGGCCAAGCAAGTAGTGTCGATGCCAATTATCGCCAGCCTCAACGGCACCACTGTCGGCGGCTGGACGCAGTACGCCAAGCTCATTGAGCAGGCCGGCGCGGACGCTTTGGAATGCAACATCTACTCGATCGCCGCCGATCCCGACATTAGCTCCCTCGCAATCGAGCAGGAATACATCGACATACTTAAAGCGGTGAAATCAGCGGTGACAATCCCTGTCGCGGTAAAGGTCAGCCCCTTTTTCAGCAACATGGCCAATATGGCGAAACGGCTGAATGACGCAGGCGCGGACGGGCTCGTCCTATTCAATCGCTTCTACCAACCGGACATCAACCTCGAGGAACTGGAAATCCAACCGAACGTGCTGCTCAGCACTCCACAAGCGTTGCGGCTTCCGCTGACCTGGATCGGTATCCTCTACGGTCGCATCCGCGCTAATCTGGCGGCGACCAGTGGCGTTCATGGTCCCGAGGACGTGGTTAAGCTGCTGATGGTCGGCGCCGACGTTACGATGCTCTGCTCCGTGCTGTTACGCAACGGCATCGACCATCTTCGGAAAATCGAATCGGGTTTGCTGGAATGGATGGAAAAACACGAATACGAATCTGTCCAGCTCATGAAAGGCAGCATGAGCCAGATCCGCTGCCCCAATCCTTCAGCCTTCGAGCGGGCCCAGTATATGAAGGCAGTTAAGAGCATCCAGCATGTAGCGGCCACCAACCGCGAGGCCTGGAGACCTCATAGCGGCAGCTAAAACGCCAGTTGCGCAACGAAAGCTGAATGGGAGAATTACCGCTCAACAGAGAAAAAACGGGCACGAACCACCGCTCGTGCCCGCAACTCTTGGGCCTGTCTACACAACTCTGGCGAACGCCCTATTTCGCTTGCAGAGTCTCGATGTAATGGGTAAGGTTCGACACGCGTTGCTGCACTTCACCCTCGTGTCCACGACTCATATTCCAGAATAACTGTCCCCACACCGGCATATCTCTGGATCCGTGCGCGGGCAGATCGCCCGTGCCGCGAATGGTGGAAGTGACTTTCAGAGCGGGATACTTTCCCCCGTTGTTCTTGCTCAGCTGGGTAAGATCGGTCGGAGGCATCTTCAGCGCGCTGGCCGCGGGCCCTCCGCCTTTGCCGTCCGTTCCATGGCAAACCGCACAGTACGCCGTATACATCTCTTTGCCGGAAACCGGCGACGTGGTCGTGATCGGGACATGCTGGATGACTGTTTTGTTTTGGTCCGGCGTTTGATCCTGCGCCGCTACCATGCAGGTAAGTACGACTAGGGCGGTAAACATCAAAATCACTTTCCTCAGCGACATCGCAATTTCTCCTTTAGGACCGAGGGCTCTCACTGAAGCCCAAGCGTGCTCTGAAACCGAAAGCCGACCCTCTTGCTACCAGGAGTGGCAGAAGAAGATGAGCGCAATTTCCTCTCAACTTATTCATACTCCATCGGTTCTCCCGTTACTGTGATCAAAGACACAATCGACGGTGCCACTCCGCACGACGAAATAATACTCCAGGACGGCCTAAGACTTCCGACAAAATCTGTGACGTTTCTCTCTGTCCGGATGCGCCTGACGTGCGCTTCTTCACATACATCTGTGACTACTGTCACATTTAACCATCTTCCCGCAAGGCATAATTACCTAAGGTTTTCGTGGGTGTTCTACCAGCTTCAGCGTGGAGTTCTCATGGCAAAAGGACGCGTTTCCATCGTCGTCGAGCACTGCAAATCCTGCGGCTTCTGTGTGGAGTTTTGTCCCTCCCACGTGCTCGCTCTTTCTTCCGCTTTCAATTCCAAGGGTTACCATCCCCCGCATGTGGTTCATCCCGAGAAGTGCAGCGGATGTGACTTGTGCGGCATGTACTGCCCCGATTTCGCAATCTTTGCTACCAAGAACTCTGGCGCCAAGGAAGGTAAAAAATGAAAGCCGATCCTCGCGGAGTTCTCACTGGCATACACTTCATCGACGGCGACCACGCTTGCTGTGAAGGAGCCCTTGCGGCTGGCGCACGATTCGCGGCCGGCTATCCCATCACTCCTTCCACTGAAGTTGTGGAGCGTTTCGCCTCTCGCGTGCCTAAGGTGGGAGGAACCTTCATCCAGATGGAAGACGAGCTCGCCGCATCCATCACGTTGCAAGGCGCTGTATGGGGAGGAGCGAAGGCATTCACCGTCACTTCCGGTCCCGGATTCTCTTTGATGATGGAGCATATCGGCTACGCCGCTATGACCGAAACGCCCTGTGTGTTCGTGGATGTGCAACGCGGCGGCCCATCCACCGGCCTGCCCACGCTCCCCGCGCAAGCCGACATGATGCAGGCGCGCTGGGGCTCGCATGGCGACTACGAGATCATCGCGCTCTGCCCGAATTCTCCGCAGGAGTGTTTTGATCTCACCATCAAAGCCTTCAACCTGGCCGAGGAATTTCGCGTGCCCGTGATGTTCATGATGGATGAAGTCGTCGGCCACATGACCGAGAAAGTCGTCATCCCTCCCGCCGACCAAATCGAAGTCGTGCCGCGCAAGCATACCCGCAAGTCCGTTGAGGACTACCTGCCCTACGACACCAATGGCGACCAAGTCCCGGAAATGGCGCACGCCGGCGAAGGCTACAACTTTCATGTGACTGGCTTGACGCACGACGAACACGGTTACCCCAACATGACGCCGCAAGTTCAGGACAAGCTGGTTCGGCGCTTGCAAAACAAGATTCGCGACGCCGCCGACCGCATCGCCATGTTCGAGGAAGAGCAGCTCGACGGCGCCGACGTCGTGGTCGTCTCCTACGGAATTACTTCCCGAGTGGCGCAACGAGCCATCGGGGTAGCTCGTGAACAGGGTCTGCGCGTTGGCAAGTTGCGTCTGATCACCGCATGGCCATTTCCAGAAAAAAAGATCCGAGAGCTTGCAGCCAAGGTCAAAGCATTCGTCGTTCCCGAGCTGAATCTCGGCCAGATGGTGCGGGAAGTGGAGCGGGCTGCTGCCGGTCAGGCGAAGACGTTCGCCGTGTCGCACGCGGGCGGCGGCGTTCACAGACCCGAAGACATCCTCAAAGTGATCGTGGAGGCTAGCAGATGTCAGACAGCTTGATCGATATTGGTAATCCTGCCGTCAACCCAGTCGAGCCTTTCTTGCGCACCGATCGTATGCCTCACATCTGGTGCCCGGGATGCGGCATCGGCACCACGGTGAACTCTTTTGCCCGTGCGCTCATCGACTCAAAAATCGATTTGGGATCGCTGGCGCTGGTCTCAGGCATCGGCTGCACTGGCCGCGTCGCCGGCTACGTCAAACTGGATTCTTTCCATACCACGCACGGCCGCGCCATCCCGTTCGCCACCGGCCTCAAACTGGCCAACCCAAAGCTCAACGTTGTCGTCTACTCCGGTGACGGCGACCTCTCAGCCATTGGCGGCAATCATCTGATTCACGCCGCCCGCCGCAACATCGATCTGAAGGTCATCTGCGTCAACAACCTGATCTACGCCATGACTGGCGGCCAAACCGCGCCCACCACTCCCGATCACTCGACCACCTCCACCAATCCTTACGGCGTGTTCGAGCCGTCGTTCAACTTACCGCACTTGGTCGAAGCCGCTGGCGCGGTGTACGTCGCACGCTGGACCACCTTCCACGTACGCCAGCTCTCGCGCTCCATCGGCGAGGCGTTTCAGAAAAAAGGTTTCTCTTTTATCGAAGTCATCTC
>DLMI01000031.1 GCA_002478145.1 Acidobacteria bacterium UBA7540 | reverse complement strand
GCGCGAGAACCGGGAGACCCCGTGGCCGCCCGTCGGGAAAAACGCGGCGGGCCGGAGGGAGAACGTGATGAGCGGCAAGTCCCTCGCGCACGGCCAGGGGGAGTCGTACAGCGGCATAGTACCGACGAAGCAGCCGAACAGGGGCGGGGAGCCGCCAGCGGAGGTTGCGGAGGGAAGGCCGTTGACCAAGGAGAACACGCCACAGTCTAACCCGCGCCGGACACCGCGCCGGGAGAGTGGGCCAAGTGGGCTGGAGCGTGTGCGCGAGGCTTGCTTGCGCCTCGACGCCAACCATCCGAGGTAAGAACCGTGTGCGTTAGTAGCGCCCGCACGGGTCTGTGCGGGGGGCAGCGGGTAACCGCTGTCCCTACCGCGACCGGTGCACGGACAACACTGAAATCGGACGGAGCCGATTACCCTCAAAAGGCTTCGCGGGGCAATAGTGTCTGCTGATCTGGAGTTCCCGCCGTCCGCGCCCAAAATGGCGATTGTGGGCGGGCGCGACCAGCGCTAATATAGCACGGTGAAGCGCAGAGCTGTGCTCTGCGCCAGCCAGCCGTTGCATCCCGATGAGCGTACACAAGTTCGCTTGTTTTGCCAAGAAGCTGTGCGTCCGGCAATTGTGAATAGTGAATATGAATAGTGAATTAGCTCTCTCCCACTTGGGGGAGAGGGTGACCCGCCGTCCCGATGCAATTCATCGGGAGGCGGGCCGGGTGAGGGGGTCGGACACCTGCTGAAGTGCGGCCCACGAAGCTGGCGAGCCAAAACGGGCTTGCCGGAAGGGGAGCAGGCGGGGTAAAACAGCTTAGTGCCGGACCCCGTCCGTTGGCCGGTTCTGAGCTGACCACAGAGGAAAGACGCAGAGCTTGGCTCTGCGTCAGCCGACGCTGGGCAGGTCCCAGGTTTCTTGCTGGACACAGGTGGCATGGGTATTCTCAGAATCCCCGAAGGGGATTGATAAAGTAGCCGGGGGCGACGCCCCCGGAAACGGGCCGCCCCGCACAGTCGGACCCTGAAAGGGTCGAACTCGCGACGCTACATGGCGTCGCTGCCTGCAGCTATACGACCCTTTCAGGGTCGGTGGGCTTGGGGGTTAGTCTTCCGGGGGCGGTGCCCCCGGCTACTATATGGTGCCCTTGCAGGGCACGGCAGCGGGCAGCGCATCAGAGTCTCGTTCTCCAGAGACTCTGCGGCTTGTGGGTATGGAATCGGGCGTATAATTCTGCTTCATCTCCCGCTTGCGCCGCCTGGGATTGCAAAAGCAGAAGTCAGGAGTCAGAAGTCAGGAGCCAGAATGAAGAACATGCGCTCTCAGCGTTCTGCGTTGTGCCTTCCGCTTTATGCTCCTCGCTACGGTGCTCCTGAGCGGGGCGGTGAGCGCGAATCGCATTTTGGCCGTTGATCGTATACTGTTGCCGGCGGACGAACGGGCGCGTATTTGAAGGAAAAGCCGCAGAGTCTCTGGAATACGAGACTCTGCGCTACCGCCTCCAAAAACTTGCGAGGATTAACCATGAAGTCCTACACCGAATACCTTTGGTTCAACACCAAGAAGCAACGGGAGTTCATCAACATCACGGACGAAGTTGAGAAGGCACTGAAGAAGTCGCAAATCAAGGAAGGCCTGATTCTTGTGTCAGCCATGCACATCACTGCCGGGGTGTATGTGAATGACGCGGAAAGCGGGCTGATCGCAGACATCGAGGAGTGGCTGGAAAAGCTGGCGCCCTTCCGCCGCGATTACCGCCACCATCGCACCGGTGAGACCAATGGCGACGCTCACCTGAAGAATCTCCTGATCGGTCACGAAGTGGTGGTTCCGGTGACGAACGGGAAACTCGATTTCGGTCCCTGGCAGCAGGTTTATTATGCGGAGTTCGACGGCCAGCGGCGGAAGCGAGTGCTGATCAAGGTCATTGGGGAGTAGCGGGCCAGACAAGTCGATAGTCGAAGGTCGAGGGTCGAAGAAGGTAGGTCGGGGCGGAAGGACAGGTGGTAGGGGCAACTGTGAATTATGAATTCTGAATTGCCTACTGCCTACTGGTTACTGCCTACTAGCAGTTAGTGGGGGCAATCCAAAATTCAAAATCTAAGATTCAAAATTATTCAAAATCTAAATCAGAATCCAAGATTCAAAATCTAAGATTCAAGATTATTCAAAATCTAAATCAGAATCCAAAATCTAAAATCCAAAATCTAAAATTATTCGAGCCGCTTGCCGTCCGCGTCGTAGACTTCCACGGTGCCGTACTTTTTCAAGGTATCCTTAATCTGCTTGCCATCGCCCACACAGACAAACTGCAAGTGTTCAAGATCGACGTATTTCTTCGCCGCCTGCTCGACGGCTTCCGGGCTCACTTTCGCAACCTGCTCGGGATAGCGGTCCCAGTAGTCTGGAGGCAAGCGGAAGTAATTTGCCGTCATCCAGAAGTTGAGCAAAGTGGCAGGTTGCTCGAGCGAAAGCGCAAACCCTGCGACGATGGAGCGGCGAGCCTCGTCGAGTTCCGACTCCGGCGTCTTCTCCGTGCGAATGCGCTTGAATTCTTCCATCAATTCATGCATCGATCCGTCGGTGACAGCATTGCGGACCTCTGTGGAAGCCCTCCAAGCGCCCGGGTAGATATCTGAAGTGAAGTAACTATAAGCGCCGTAAGTGTATCCATGCTTTTCGCGCAGATTCAGAAACAGGCGCGCGCTGGGTCCGCCCCCCAGCACGCGGTTCATGACCGTCAAAGGAACGTAATCCGGGTCGGCGCGCCGCACCGCAAAGTCACCGGCAAGAATGTTGGTTTGAACGGAGTCGGGACGATCGACGAGGGTGATTTTAGTGGGCGCAGGTGGCGATATTTTTCCCAGGTCCGGGGGGGCCACGGGATGGCTTTTCCAGCCCCCGAAGGATTTCTGGACCAGTGCAACGACCTGGTCAAACTGGACGTCGCCGACCACGCCGAGCATGGCGTTGTTGGGGACGTAGTACCGCTCGTGGAAATCCTTGAGTTGCGCCGTGGTCATCGCCTTGATCGATTCGGGCGTGGCTGAAACAATGGAAGCGGCAAAGTCACCATAGAGCACTTTGTGGAACCGTTCCTGGGCCAGGAAGCCCGGCTGCGATCGCGCCTGCTCGACCTGGGCCAGTTGGCGTTTCTGGTATTTGGCAAACTCGTCGGCGGGAAACGTCGGATCCAGGACCACATCACTCATCAGTTCAAGGAGGCGATCCATACTTTCCGAAAGGCCGGAAGCGCTGACCGTGGAGGTGTCAGCACCGAATCCAGCCGAGGCCATGAGACTTGCCCCCAGACCATCAACGTCGGCAGCCAGTTGGGCGCTGGTGCGGTGAGTGGTACCCTCGCGGAGCATTTCCGCCGTAGCTTTGGCCAGTCCCGGCAAGCCCTTGGGGTCGGCCAAAGCGCCGGTTTTCACCCACAGTGTGAAGGCCACGGTCGGCAGCTTGTGTTGTTCAAGCACCAGGACGGTCAAACCGTTGGCGAGCTTCGTTTCACGCGGGCGCGGCAGCTTGACGCGCAGGACTTCCTTGCTCACCGGAGCACGGTTGAGCCGCTGCACCTCGGAGACTGCTGTTCCCTTCTCGCCCCCGGGGCCTTGCGCGCGGGCAGTTGTCCCGGCAAGGTCCACCAAGCAAAATGTGACGAAAAAAATCAATGCAATGCGCTTCATCAACTTCCTCCTCTACTGGGGCGCTGAAAAACCCGTCTGGCCTGTCATTCCGAGCGAAGCGAGGAATCTCGTAAGTCCTCTGTTTACAGAGATAGATTCCTCGCGCAGTTTACCCTGAACGGCCAGGGCGAGATTCCTCGCTTCGCTCGGAATGACAGTGAAGGGCTCGGAATGACAGTGTCCGCAAACGTTTTTCACCATCCTACTATCGGCCTGCTGCCGATTTCGCCTGAGAACTTGCGGGCAGCGTAGTCACTACCGCGCGTCCCGAAGTCACCAAGTATTTTTGTGCAGCCTGTTTGACCTGCTCTGCGGTAACGGCGTTGAATTTATCAAAGATGGTATTAATCAGGTCAGGCTCATCGAAATAGGCGGCGTATTGACCCAGCCGCATGGCCGTAAACAGCGATGACTGGCGGCTTTGGATCTGACTCCGCAAGTACTGAGTTCGGGCCTTTTCAATCTCCTGGGTGGTTACGCCGTCCTTTTGCACGGCTTCGATCTCGTCGTAGATGGCCTTCTCGAGGTCTTCCGGCTTAACGCCGGGGCGCGGCGTGGCCGTGATGTAAAGCAGGCTGGGGCCGATTCGCGCCTCCGGTTGCACCTGGATAGAAACCGCGAGTTGCTTCTCCTTCACCAGGTGCTGATAGAAACGCGAGCTTTGACCGGTGCCCAAGATGCTGGCCAGGACCTGCACCTCGAAGTTGTCTGGTGTGTCTCCGGGAGGAGTATGGTAGGAGATCAGGAGCTGGGGGAGGCGGGCCAGTGGGTCATAGACGACCTCGCGTCGTTCACCGTAATGCTCAGGCTCCGCCAAGTCAACCTTCGGAGGCTGTGGCTGCGACGGGATGGCAGCAAAATACTTCTTCACTTTCGCCAAGGTTTCCTGCGGGTCCAGGTCTCCAACCAGGGTCAGCACGGCGTTGTTGGGAGCGTAGTGAGTGCGAAAGAAGTCCTTCAGGTCATCCACGCTGGCGGCGTCGAGATCGGCCATGGAGCCGATGGTGGAATGCTTGTAGGCGAAGTTGTCGTAGGAGAGGTTATCAATCTCGAGCTCTGACTTCCCATAGGGCTCGTTATCGATTCCCAGCCGGCGCTCCTCCTGAACGGCATTACGTTGATTGTCCAGGTTGGCCTCGTTGACCGCCAGGGAGCGCATACGATCCGCCTCGAGGAAAAGGCCCAAATCCAACTGGTTTTTTGGCAGTTCCTCGAAGTAGTTCGTGCGGTCTTCATTGGTCGTGCCGTTCATTCCGCCGCCATTGTTCAAAACCAGGATAAAGTGCTCGCCCTTGCCCACGTTCTCCGAGCCCTGGAACATCATGTGCTCGAAGAGGTGAGCGAACCCGGTCCGGCCGGGGCGCTCATTGCGGGAGCCAACCCTATAGGTGACCGCGATGGAAAAGACCGGCGCGCTATGGTCGGGCGCGATGAGCACGCGCAGCCCGTTGTCGAGCCGCTGGTCGGTAAAGTCCAGCCGGGGGACCTTTGACTGCCCAGCGACCGCCTGGACAACACCCAGGAACAAAGCCAGGAGCAGACCCTGAACGCCATGCTTTCTCATAGGAAATACGCTCCAATACACCAGATTTCTGTTCACTGTGAGTTTGCTAGTCTGAATCATCTCAGACCGGGAATCAAGAAGAAAAGCCCCACGGTAGTGGGTCAATTTGATGTAGAGGCGGCTTTACGCCGCCATTTGGCGATCCCGCAGACGCGGGATCGCCGCTACAGCATCAAATTGACCCACCACCAGCCCCGCTGCTTGCTTGACGGCCTTCTCATTCCGTGGTATGCATAACCAAGTTAGTCGCCGGTTCGTAGCGAATCGGTTGAGAGGGAGTGTATGTGTCTCCTTTCTCGCATGACGCCTCCATCCTCGGGCCAGGCTTCTTGGCCGCTGGGTCCTGTAGTTTCTTGTATTTTGAACCTTCCTGCCTATCTCCAGGGCCACTCTGCCGGCTACCCTTGAGGAGTAGTACATGAAGCATCGAAAAACTGTCTGGAAATCATGCGTTCTCATGCTCTGCTTCTGCGCGGGATATATCCTCCAGGGTGGGCAAGTTAGCCATCAACTGCGGAGGTCGGCTGCTGGCGCGGTGCCGGCTGGAAAGCCTGCTGTGTCCTATGCCCAATTGCCTTTGAGTTTTGAGGCCAACCAAGGCCAGACGGATGAGCGAGTGAAGTTCCTCTCGCATGGGCGGGGCTATGGTTTGTTCCTGACCGGGGATGAGGCGGTGCTTGAATTGCAGGATTCAGGATTCAGGATTCAGGATTCAGGACCTAGAGCCAAGCCTTTTGGAGCCATGAGCGCGTTGCAATGGAGAAAGGGCGACGCACGACGGGCAACGGACTCTGTGTTGCGGCTGAAGCTCGTCAATGCGAATCAAAATGCCGCCGTCACCGGTACCAACGAGCTGCCTGGCAAGGTCAACTACTTCCTCGGCAACGACCCCAAGAAGTGGCTCACCAACCTGCCGACTTACGCCCAGGTGAGGTACCGAAACGTCTATCCCGGTATCGACTTGGTTTATTACGGCAACCAGGGTGGACAACTGGAATATGACTTTGTGGTGGCGCCGGGGGCGGACCCGGGCGCCATTACCCTGGGGGTGGGGGCGCAGGGGCAAGAGCGAAACTCGAAACTCGAAAATCGAAACTCGGCGGCCCATGGGTCGCTCCAAATCGCCCGCGATGGCGACTTGGTGATCCCTACCAAGGGCGGCGAGTTGCGCTTCCACAAGCCCGTCGTCTACCAAGATGAGCAGCCAGGAGCAAAGGACGAAATTCGAAAATCGAAAATCGTCAATCGACAATCGAGAATCGTCTATCGTCAATTCCGCGAGGGCCACTTCACTCTCGACGCCCAGAATCGCGTCCAGTTCGCGCTGGGCCCTTACGACCACACCCAGCCGCTGGTCATCGACCCCGTGCTTGTTTATTCCACCTATCTGGGCGGCAACTTTTATGACTCCGGCAACGCCATCGCTGCGGATTCCTCCGGCAATGCCTACGTGACCGGGGTCGCTTATTCCACCAACTTCCCCACTGCCTACCCGCTCCAGGCCTCATGCGGCGGATGCGTGAGCCCCTGCGAGATGAACGCGTTCGTGGCCAAAATGAACTGGAACGGTTCCGCCCTCAGCCTGGTCTATTCCACCTACCTGGGCGGCAACCTTTTTGACCACGGCTCCGGCATTGCTGTGGATTCCTCCGGCAATGCCTACGTGACCGGGTACACTGAGTCCACCAACTTCCCCACTGCCTACCCGCTCCAGGCAAGCCTGGCAGGTGTCGTGAACGCGTTCGTGGCCGAACTGAACGCGACGGGCTCGGCCCTCGTCTATTCCACCTATCTGGGCGGCAGCCTTGTAGACTACCCATCCGGCATCGCCGTGGATTCCTCCGGCAACACCTACCTGTCCGGGTCCACTGGTTCGCCCGACTTTCCCACTGCCAACCCGCTCCAGGCGAGCCGGCCCGGTAGCGCCTTCGTGGCCAAACTGAACTGGAACGGTTCCGCCCTCAGCCTGGTCTATTCCACCTACCTGGGCGGCAGCACCGCGGATGGAGCCAACGGCATCGCCGTGGATTCCTCCGGCAACGCCTACGTGACCGGGATCACTGAGTCGACCAACTTCCCCACCACCCCAGGCGCTTTCCAGACGAGCTTGGGAGGGACCGGTATCACCAACGCGTTTGTCGCCAAACTGAACTGGAACGGTTCCGCCCTCAGCTTGGTCTATTCCACCTACCTGGGCGGCAACTTTGACGATGAGGCCTCCGGCATCGCCGTGGATTCCTCCGGCAATGCCTACGTGACCGGGCAGGCTACCTCCACCAACTTCCCCACCGTCAACCCGCTTCAGGCGAGCTTGGCAGGTTTCCCGAACGCGTTCGTGGCCGAACTGAACCCGGCGGGCTCGGCCCTGGTCTATTCCACCTATCTGGGTGGCAGCGGGCATGACTCCGGCAGCGGCATCGCTGTGGATTCCTCCGGCAACGCCTATGTGACTGGGGCCACTACTTCGACCAACTTCCCCACTGCCAACCCGCTCCAGGCGAGCTTGGGTGCGCCACCAGGGTCCAGTGCCACCAACGCGTTTATCGCCGAACTGAACTGGAACGGTTCCGCCCTCAGCCTGGTCTTTTCCACCTATCTGGGCGGCAGCGCTTGCGACTATCTGTACTGCGGTGTTTCTGACTACGGCAACGACATCGCCGTGGATCCCTCCGGCAACCTCTACGTGACCGGGCAGGCTACCTCTAGCAACTTCCCCACTGCCAACCCGCTCCAGGCGAGCTTGGGAGGGAATGAAGCCACCAACGCGTTTGTCGCCAAAATCTCGGCTCCAGCCGCCACGGGAGTACAGCTCTCCCCCGTCAGCCTCGCCTTCAAGAGCGAGCCTGTGGGCTCAACCAGCCCTGCCCAAAGCGTGACGCTTACCAACAGCAGCACGGGTTCGCTGAACCTCACCAGCATTACCAGTAGCGGCGACTTTGCCCTCGCCCCCGCGGGCACTTCCTGCCCCTATAGCGGGGGCACGGTAGCCTCCGGAGCCACCTGCACCATCCTTGTCACCTTCACGCCCACGGGACTCGGCACGCGCAGCGGCTTGGTGACCATCAATGACAACGCCCCCGGCAGCCCGCAGAGCGTGAGCTTGACGGGGACGGCCGTCACCACAGCTCCGGTGGCCGACCTCTCGCCCGGTACCCTGACCTTTGGCGGTCAGTGGGTGGGCACAACCAGCGCCGCTCAGCCGGTGGCGTTTAGCAACACCGGCAACACCGCGCTCACCCTCAGCAGCATCGGCATCAGCGGTAATAACTACAGCGACTTCAGCCAGACTAACAATTGCGGCAGCAGCGTGGCCGCCGGCGGCTCCTGCACCATCAACGTCACCTTTACGCCCAGCTCGGGCGGCACCCTGACCGGCACCCTGATCATCACCGACAACAGCAACAACACGACGGGCAGCACGCAGACAGTGAGCCTGAGCGGCGCGGGCCAGGATTTTACGCTCACCACTCCCGGCGGAATTCCCCCGACGGCAACCGTCGCGCCGGGACAGACGGCGACGTATACTTTTAGTGTGGGCAGTGAAGGGGGATTCAACCAGACAGTGACCTTCACCTGTACAGGAGCTCCCTCGGAGTCGACCTGCGCGGTTTCCCCGAACCCGGCGCCCTCCGGCAGCAATATTACGGTTACCGTCACGACCACCGCCCCTTCGGCAAGCGCGCCGCGAACTCTTCCTCCCCCCCGACCGCGCTTACCCGGGCCCCAAGCCCTGCTGATGCTTGCCGCGTTTTTGGCCGGTGTCGCTTGGACAGCGCGGGCGTGGAGAGAAGTCAGACCAAGTCGGCGGCGGACAGTCCTGCTGCCGCTCGCGGCAGGATTGTTGCTGGCCCTGGGGCTTGCCGGCTGTGGTGGAGGTGGCGGTGGCTCCCACAACCCCGGGACACCCGCAGGCACTTACTTCCTAACGGTGACGGGCACAGCCGGTTCCGGTTCCACGGCCCGGAGCCACAGCCTGATTCTCACACTGAATGTGTCATAGCAAGCAGGCGACGGACTCAGCGGCTGTAGTTCCAGAGGCTGCGGAAAAACCCCTCCACGCTGTCATTCCGAGCCCTTCACTGTCATTCCGAGCGAAGCGAGGAATCTCGCTCTGGCCGTTCAGGGTAAACTGCGCGAGGAATCTCGCTCTGAGTATTACAATGCGAGATCCTTCGTCGTCCCGATCAGATCGGGACTCCTCAGGATGACAGCCTCAAGGGGCCTCAAATGCCCGAATGTCGAGTTTTTCCGCAGGACGGGACCATTCCCGGAGACAGACCTCGTTTGGGTTGCGTCACGGCTGCTGGCGACGATTGGTTCGAAAGAGTTTGCGGGTATATCGGGTCTACCGGGGCTAGCCAGATGAAGCCCGGCGCCGGGTTCTGAGAATAGCAGGCCGAGTCCCCTTCGATAATGAGCACGCTCGTCCATTGGACAACGGGAGCGACAATTTCAGCATCGGTGTACTTCGGGTAGAAGTAGAAACCCAGCGGATTCGTTGAGTTTACAATCACCGGCCCTCCCATATATATCCCGAGCGATCCCATCTGGCTGGCTTGCTGGAATATATCCAGATAGTGCTGCCAGTTTGCCTGCGAGCTGAAGCCAATCCAAGTGTAGATGGGCGGGGTATCGTTTTCGCGGACAAGGACATTTCCCGCAGTGCCATACCAGGGGTCCGACGGCGTGGGCTGAGGGGGAGCTCCAGGGGGGAGAGTTACCAACGGGAGAGTTCCCGGCGTGAGAGTTCCCACGGAACTCCCGCCGGAGCTCGAGAGTAAACAAAAAGTGAGACAGACGAGAAGCAGAGAGAGCAGACAAGTCAGCCAAGTGATTGTGCGTCTTACCTGCGGGCAGAGAGCGTTCATGGCCACCCCCCCCGGGAATATAGTAATCCGGAATCTCCGTTTTCGCCTTCCGGATGGCAACAGTTATACACCCGAGGCCCTTCCGAGTAAAGGAAAAGTATCGCGCAATCTAGAATCTTACCCGTCATGGACACGGGTAACCTAACAGGCTGTGGATACAACCGAAAGTGCACGCTTCGACGCACGCTCAGCATGACAGGGAACTCGGGTGCGGGGTGAAGCCGTTTCGACATCAAGGTGACCCACAACCAATTCAGTGGTTGCGTTCTGGCCAGGCTGAGCATCTGTTAGAATGAGGGGTGCGAGGATGTGGCCCGCAAGTACCTGGGCGAAGAAATCCCCTCAGTCATGCCGCCTATTATTGAAGTAAAAGATCTCACGAAGGAGTTCAGCACTTTCCGCCGCCGCGAAGGCGTGAAGGGAGCGATCCAAAACCTCTTTGTGCGCGAACACCTGACCGTTCGCGCCGTGGACCACATCAGCTTCGCCATCAATCCCGGGGAAATGGTGGGCTACATCGGGGCGAATGGCGCGGGGAAGTCCACCACCATCAAGGTGTTGACAGGGATTCTTGTCCCCAGCAGCGGCCGGGTGATTTCCAACGGCTATGTGCCGTACCGCGACCGGCGGCGTTACACGAAGCACATCGGGGTTGTGTTCGGCCAGCGCACGCAGCTTTGGTGGGACATCGCGGTCATCGAATCTTTCAAGCTCCTCAAAGAACTCTACGAAGTGCAGGAGCAGGACTACCGCCGGCGGCTGGACTTCTTCTGCGAGATTCTCAACCTGAAAGATTACCTTCACACCCCGGTGCGAAAGCTCAGCCTGGGAGAGAGAATGCGTTGTGACCTGGCGGCATCGCTGCTTCACAACCCGCCCCTGCTTTTCCTGGATGAGCCTACGATTGGACTGGACGTGGTTGCCAAAGACCGCATCCGGGAATTCCTAAAAGAGGTCAATCGCAGCGAAGGGACGACGGTCCTGCTGACTACTCATGACCTTTCCGACATCGAGGAGCTTTCCAAGCGAATCATCATCATCGACAAGGGCCACATCCTCTTTGACGGCGACCTGGGAACGATGAAAAAGCGCTTGGCCAAATACAATCAGGTGAAATTCTTCTTGAAGGACCGCTCCGAGATAGCGCGGCTGTCGCAGATCACGAGCAACGGCATTGCCTGTGAGCGTGTTGACGAGCTCACCTACCTGATGCGCTTTGACCGCGACGAGCACTCCACCGCCGAGGTCATCCGCAACCTCGTGAACCAGCTCCAGGTGCGGGACATCTTTGTTGAGGAAGAACCTATTGAGGACATCGTGAAGCGGATCTACCTGAGTGGAGAGGTGGGATGATAGGCGACGGCGCCATCCATTCCCCCACCCTGTGGCAGCGGCGGATGCCAGCGCTACAGCGCCTCGGGCGGGTCTATGCGGAGTTCATCCGCGTGGGGTTCGTCAACACGCTCGCCTACCGCTTGCGCTACTACACGGGCATCGTAACCTACTTCATCTACGTCACTGTCTATTACTTCATCTGGAAAGCCATTTACGAACACAGTTCCACGATTGAGGGCTTCGACTTCAGCCATATCCTCACTTACATCGCGGTGGGTTGGATCATCCGTTCTTTCTACTTCAACAATGTTGACCAGGACATCGCCAACCAGGTCATCGAAGGCAAGCTGGCCATGGACCTCATCAAGCCCGTCAACATTCAATTCATGTACGTCGCCCAGGCATTCGGGGAGTCCTTGTTTCGCGCCGGGATGCTGAGCCTGCCCACGGCGTTGGTGCTCATGCTCATATACCCCTTGCGGCGGCCCGCGAGCCTGCACCACTTCATAGCCTTCCTCGCCAGCGTGGTGCTCAGCTTTTTCATCGTGGCCGCCATCAATTTCGCTGTCGGGACGCTGGCGGTGAGGTTGAAGTCTATTCTGGGTCTGCTGCGCGCCAAGTATTTTCTGCTGGAACTCTTCTCCGGTTTGCTTTTGCCGATTTCCTTTTTCCCGGACGCCTTTCAAAAGCTTTTCAAGCTCCTGCCGTTCCAGTACATCAGCTATATCCCGGTGTTGCTTTACCTCGGGAAAATCAATGGCGGGGCGATCCTTGGATCGCTTGCCCTGCAACTTGTCTGGGTGGTCCTGCTCTTTGCCATCGGGGATGCCATGTGGAGATGGTCGAGCCGGAAGATCACGATTCAGGGCGGCTGAGGAAAGCAGGTGCCAGGTGTCAGGGGCTGGGGAGTAGCGTGGCGTCACGGCTAAACCTTGCCCTCTCCCGAGGGGAGAGGGTGGACCGCGATCCCGATGCACTTCATCGGGACGCGGGCCGGGTGAGGGGTCAGTTGCAGGGCGAGCAGGGATCAGACGGGCCAACAAGATGAAAAGGCACTTCAGACTATTCCTACTGTACTTCGCCCAATACGCCAAGGTGCGGTTGGCATACAAGGCGGATTTCTTCATCGCCTTCTTCTCCTCCATGGCCGCTACGGTTCTGGGATTCGGTTTTGTGTGGGTGCTCTTCTCCAAGATTCCCAAGCTGCAGGACTGGTCGTTTTACGAAATCTTATTTCTCTACGGCTTCTCACTGATTCCTCTTGGAATGTTCAACGTCATCAGTTGGAACCTTTACGAGTTCGGGGACCTTTACATTATCCAGGGCAGGTTTGACCGCATCCTGCTGCGGCCTGCGCATACGCTCTTTCAGGTCATCTTCGAAAAGTTCCGGCTGGAATCGTTGCAGGAAGTTGTGACAGGAACGCTGGTGGTCGCCCTCTGTGTCAGACGTTTGCACCTGGCCTGGAAAGTGGCGGATTCTTTCTGGTTTTTGTTGATGGTTATCTGTGGGGCGGTGATTTATCTCGCCGTGTTTCTTATCCTCACCTCTGTATCTTTCTGGTTCGAGGACCGTGTGGGCATCGTGCCGCCGGTCTTCAACATGCTCACCTTCGGCCGCTATCCTCTGACCATTTACAACGTCTTCCTCCAGTTCCTTCTGAGCTGGATCATCCCCTTCGCCTTTGCCTCTTTCTACCCCACAACGCATTTCCTTGGTCGGCGAGTATTCGCTCCTTACTTTTATCTCGTGCCGGCGGTGGCCGTGGGTTTCTTCCTGCTCGCCATTTTTGCTTGGAACAAGGGGGTGGAGAACTACAGCAGCACGGGATCGTGAGCGGAGATTCGTCGCCAGAAGCGAAGGATTTTGGAACTAGTGCTACAACGGAGCGTAGCCGCAACCAGGAGCGAAGAACAAGCCAAAACGCAAAGTGCAAAACGTAAAGCCACAGCGAGGAACGCCATCCTTGAGGGCAGTCGTTCTGGGGTGTCATTCCGAGCGAAGCGAGGAATCTGGCCCTGAGTCCTTACTCCACAGATCAGAGCGAGATTCCTCGCTTCGCTCGGAATGACAGGGGGGGCTTTTTGCGTTTTGCGATTTGCCTTTTGATTTGTTCTTCCGGATTTGTCTTTTGACTTGTTCCAGCTACAGACACAGCGCCTCGTCGTAGACCTTGAGGGTCGCCTCTGCTACTCGCCGCCAGGAGAATTCCTGGGCCCGCTCCAATCCTTGCTGGATCATCCTCCGGCGCAGCTCAGGATCCTCGACCGCGCGCAGGACTTCATCCGCAATGTCCTGAGGGTCGTGGGGATCAACATAGAGGGCAGCTTCCCCGCCTGCTTCAGGAAGCGCAGCCGTTCGGGAGGCTACAACCGGCAAGCCATTCGCCATGGCCTCCAGGACGGGAATCCCAAAGCCCTCTTCCAGTGACGGGAAAAGCAGCACGCTTGCCGACTGATATAGGCACTCCAATTCCTCCAGGGCCACATATCCCCGCACTTGCACTCGCGGTCCAAGCCCCTGGCGGCGTATGTAATCGTGGATGGCTCCGCTACCGTAACCGTCTCCGCCCACGAGAATCAGCCGATAGCGGCCCGGCAGTTTCTCGAGAGCCCGCAGTGCATTCAGCGTATTCTTGCGGGTCTGAAGGACCCCCACACTCAGAATCATCTCGTGGCCTTCTCCCACCAGCCTTGCCCGAGCCAACAGACGCTCGCCTGGAGACAAAGTCAACGAAGGCGGATCGACCCCCAAGGGGATGATTCGAAGCTTGTTTTCGGGGACCGACGTGTGTGCAAGTAATTGCTCGGCCGTATAACGCGACGATGTGATAACGCGTGTGGCACGCTCCACGGCCTCGAGAAGCAAGCCGGAAAACTTGCGCCGAAAGTCTGCGCTCGAGTACTCCTGACCGGTAATAGGAAAAATGTCAAACACGGTGACGATCTCCCTCCTGAAACGAAACGCCGGAGGGCGCTGCGCCAAGCTATGGAACAATTCCGCCTGCCAGGGCAACCAGAAGGTTAAAGGCTGTTGAAACAGCCTTACGGAGAAATGCGATTTCTTGGAACCCGGCGTCGAGGCAGGACGCAAGAACTCCCGGCGCCGGGCAAACCGCGACAGGCGATAGCAGAGCAAAAACCGGTGCGGAGTCTCGAGCGTGGCAAGGGCTTCGATCAGCTTACGGGAATATACTGCGATGCCCGACGGTTTGGGCTCGACAGTGTAGGTAGCATCCAGTCCGATAGTCGCCATCAGTGAGCAACCAGATTATTGCCGACAGTAGCCTTGCTCTCACAAGGAATGGATGTTCGGCTGTTGGCGGGCGGCTGTCAACTATGAATTTTCAGTGGGTCAGCAGGAAGGTGGTGAGTCCGCCACATCTTCCAACCCGTATTCTTTCAATTTTCTGTAGATGGTTGTCTTTCCAATACCGAGTAATTTCGCGGCACGGAGTCGGTCGCCTTTGGTCGCCTCGAGCGCCTGAAGTATGGCTCGCTGCTCGAGCGCGTGGAGAGTCGCGAGCGTCTGTGGGTCGTGGCGCGGCTCGGCCACTAAATAGAGGAGGTTCGAGGGCAGATCTACCACTCGGATTTCAGGCGCACTTCCCAGCGCCAGGGCGCGTTGGATGCAGTTCTCCAGTTCCCTGACGTTGCCCGGCCAATCGTAGCTCATCAGGCGCGCCATGACCTCGTCCGAAACACCCGTGATGCCGCCCAGGTCAGCTTTATGCTTGTCGAGAAAAAATCGAACCAAACCGCGAATGTCCTCTCGGCGCTCGCGGAGTGGCGGCAACTTGATGGAAACAACATTGAGCCGGAAATACAGTTCTTTTCGGAAAGTGCCGCGCTTGATGGCGACCTCAAGGTCCTGGTTCGTGGCAGCGACGATTCGCGCTTTCACGTGTATCCGCTCGTTGCTGCCCAGGGGCTTGATTTCACGCTCTTGGAGAGCTCGCAAGAGTTTCGATTGAAGCTCGACAGGAAGCTCCACAATTTCATCCAGAAACACAGTCCCTTCGCCGGCGGCTGCCAGCAAGCCCTGCCGGTCGTGAGTCGCCCCGGTAAAAGCTCCGCGAACGTGGCCGAACATTTCGCTCTCAATCAAGGTCGGCGTCAGCGCGCCACAGTCTATCGGTACGAACGGCT
The DNA here is from genome assembly GCA_002478145.1 of Acidobacteria bacterium UBA7540. The sequence goes on along the minus strand of DLMI01000031.1, from coordinate 9,961 downwards.
GGTCGCCCCATGGGCCTTTCACGTGAATCGCGCGCGCCACCAGTTCTTTTCCCGTCCCGCTTTCCCCGAGGATCAGGACGGGGTCCCGCTTCACGGCGACTTTGGCGATGAGGTCGTAAACCTTCTGCATTCGTGCTGAGGCGCCACTCAAACCCGCGTAGTTGCCTTGATATTCATCGGAATAAACAGGCGATGCTGGCTGTGGAATTCCCATTTGCTCCCTGCTCGCGACTTCCGGGGTCTGATGCACTCTTCGAAAACCCTGTGGAAGGCTGCCCGCATGGGTGTCCGGCGATTGCCACGACTCTCACCGGCATTCCGTGTGAGCTGCCCACACCACCAGAGCAGTTTAACTCCCCATCACACGCGAGGAGAAGACCTAGTAACTGGCTAATATACACATGTAGGCGTGAACAGTCAAAAGGGAATGAGTGCAAGCGGCAGCGCGCCGTTCAGTGGCCTGCCTACCCTCGTCACAAGACCTTGCAGTACAATCCTCAGCGCCACGCCGCGCGCAGGCGCCTATGGCAGGCAAAAACCTGGGGGAATTAGGGAGGGTTTAAGCACGACGAACTTGATGTTTTCTTCCGTCGGCAAGAGGGCGTCCACCGAGGCGAGGAGTTGATTTGAAGAGGCGTTCCCCGCAATGGGCAAGGACAATCGGGAACCGACTTTCTCGCCATTGCCCACGGCACGGGGGCTATCGCGGTCTGGGCCGCCCCACTCGCTGAAAGTAGTGGTCTCGAGCGGTGTGAATCGGCCCTCAGAATCTCTCAGGCCTTGGAGAACCAGCCGGATATAGCCTGGACGCGATTCACCGGCCGCCCTTCGAACCGCCAGACAAGTGCCTTCGACTAGTGTGCCTGGGAGGACAGGCGCACTCCCTTTCACGGCCTCCGCAGCGACTACGTACGCTGCAAAAGGCTGACCAGGCTGGGCGTTTGCGGAGGTGAGAGGCCGGAGAAGTCGGACTGAGATGGCGGTTCCGGGCTGAATCATTTGCCCGGTTCCCCAAGGCCCGAACCACAGCACCTTAAGTCCAGGGTAAAAGCAGAGAGCGCCAGCTAACAGTGTGGCTGTCCAGGCAATCCATCGGCCCATTGATCTGCCACCTCCAGAGGCTTTTATCGGCCAGCGACCGGCAAATCTTGAACTGCTCACAGCACGCCTATTGCCAAACAGTAAACTTCCGCATCTCAATGTAAACACAGAGGTTGAGCGGTCGATGGGAAATGCCAGGGGACGAAGCTCTACGTAATGGCTACGAAAAATGTAAACCTTTCCAGACAAGAAGAAGGTTAGGCCGGGGGATTGCGAAACCGGATAAAGAGGAATAAGTTGTAATATAGCGTTGGAGCGGAGGACCTTGTGGCCAAAAACGCGCGAATCTTGATCGTTGAGGACGACGCCCATGAACGGCAGGGGCTCGCTGACCTTCTCTCCGCCTGGGGTTACGAAACCGAAACTGCTGGCGACGGTTCAGAAGCCATGGAAAGAGTCTCTTCTTTCAACCCTGCGGTGGTGATTTCGGATCTTCGGATGCCGCACATGACGGGCATGGAGTTGTTGCGGCAAGTCCATGAAGTCCACTCCGACTTGAACTTCATCATGCTGACCGGACAGGGAACGATCGAGGAAGCGGTGGAAGCCACGAAGCTGGGCGCCTTTAATTTTCTTGAGAAGCCGCTCGATACCAAGCGGCTTCAGGTTGAGTTGCAAATTTGCCTGGAGCGCCATGAAAGTGAGCGGCAACTGGAGGCAGCCCACCGGCGGCTGCGAGACCTGGGATTCCTGGGCAACATCGTAGGGCGGTCCAAGAGTATGCAGGAAGTGACGTCGCTGGTCTCGATGGTCGCGCCCTCCCGCGCTTCGGTGTTGATCAGCGGCGAGAGCGGCACGGGCAAGGAGCTAGTGGCCCGCACGATTCACGAGCTCAGCCCGCGGCGCGCCAAGCCTTTCGTGGCCGTGAATTGCGCGGCGATACCGGAGACCCTGATGGAAAGTGAAGTTTTCGGCCACGAAAGGGGAGCTTTCACCGGGGCCATCGAGCGCCGGGTGGGTTGCTTCGAGCTGGCCGACGGTGGCACACTGCTGCTCGATGAGATAGGTGAAATGCCGTCCGCCACCCAGGCCAAACTGCTCCGCGTGCTCGAAGACTCCAAGGTGCGCCGGCTGGGAAGCAAATCGGAAATCTCCGTGGATGTGCGCGTCCTGGCCGCCACCAACAAAGTCCCGGAGGAAGCGGTTGCCAAGGGCCAGTTGCGCAGCGATCTCTACTTCCGCCTCAACGTGGTCCATATCGTTTTGCCTCCTTTGCGCGAGCACCCTGAAGATCTGGAGGAGTTGACGACCGCCCTTCTCAACGACCTGAACCGAAAACACAACCGGGCGGTGAAGGATGTTGACGGTGAAGTTCTACAGGCCTTCCGCCGACACCACTGGCCGGGGAACGTGCGCGAGCTCCGCAATGTTTTGGAGCGCATGCTCGTTACTTGTCCGGGCGGGCACCTGACCGTCCATGAATTGCCTCGCGGCTTCGGCCATCCCGGCGTGGTGGAAGGTGGCGCGGAGCTCCGGCTCCGTCCTGGCATGACGGTCGCCGAGGCTGAACGCCGCCTCATTTTCGAAACCTTGGCCTCCACGCAAAAAAATAAGACGCGTGCCGCAGAGCTGCTCGGCATCAGCCTGAAAACTCTCCATAACAAGCTGAAGGAATATGGGGCTCAGCCTGAAGATTAAGCTTACCGCGCTCATAACTCTCCTGGTCTTGCTCATGGTCCTGGCCACCTCGACGCTCTACCTCTCTCATCTGACCCGACAGGCCCTGAGCGAGGTTGAAAGCAGAGGGGAATATGTGGCAAACGAAATCTACCATCAGGCCAGTGCCCTCCTGTCCCAGGCCCGAATGCCAGCGGGTTCAAACCCCTCCGATTTCCAGGCGCTAAGTGGCTTCGTGCAAGCTCGACTTGCGGCCGATGCGGGGTTGACCTCACTGCTGGAATCCGCGATCGGATATTCACCTTCCATTTACTACGCCGCCATCACGGACACCCGACACCAGGTTATGGTTCACAACGATCCAGGGGAAATCGGCCAAGTGATGGCGCCGGCTGTGCCGTTTGAGGATCTGCTCCATGCCGGATTGTTGAAGCAACTCCGGGTGATCTACGGTCCGTCCAGGGTGTACGAAGTCGTGCTGCCGCTCGAGATTGGAAACACGCCTTTCGGCGACGTACGCGTCGGCGTCTCGACACTCTTCCTCGCCCACCAGATCACCCCGGATTTGCACGCTGCCCTGACCCTTTCCTTTGCCATCATCATCTTCACGACTCTCTCCGCCGGTCTGCTCTCCTATCGCCTTTTGCGTCCCCTCGCAACCATTTCGCGAAGTGTTGACCTGCTGGCGCGCGGCGAATATTCCGAGCCTGTAAGTCTAAAGAGGACCGACGAATGGGGCGTGCTTTCCTCAAAATTGAACCTCTTAGGCGAGCAGATGCGCGGCGAAAAAGCCGCCTTTGTCCAATTGAAGGAGAACCTTGACCAGCTTTTCTCCAAGCTGAGCGACGGCCTGCTGCTATTTGAGAGGCAGGACCGGCTGGTCCTGGCAACACCCGCCGCGGCCCGTCTGCTGGGTTGCAGGGCGGAAGCCATCGTTCATCGCCAGGCGCTGGAGGTGTTCTCCGCCCACAACCCTCTCCATGACCTCTTGCGGGAAGCCTTCGCCTCACGGCAATCAACGCCCTGGCGAACCCTCGAGCTTGGCGGCGAACCCCCGGCGCGCGTTGCGGTGAATGTGCAATTCATCCGTGAACAGGGCGAGGCCATGGGATGCCTGGTCACCTTGCGCGACGCCACCACACGCGCTCAGATCGAGGATCAAATTGATATCACAACCAAGCTGGCGGCTCTCGGCCGGATCACTTCCGGAGTTGCGCACGAGGTGAAGAATCCGCTCAACGCTATGGTCCTCCAGCTCGAAATCCTGAAATCCAAACTGACCGACCAAGGTGAAAGGGTTGGCCCGCATCTGGAGATACTCTCCGAGGAGATCCGGCGGCTCGATCGAGTGGTGAAAACCTTCCTCGATTTCACCCGCCCGGTCGAGATCCATCCGGTCCCCACCCCCGTGGAAGGCCTGGTCCGCGAAGTCTTTCTGCTGGCCGAGCCGCAAGCGCTGCAGAATAACGTTCGGCTCGTCTTTGAGCACGAGGGAACCCTTCCGACTATTAACGTTGACCGCGACCTCATGAAACAGGCGCTCCTGAACCTGGTTCTAAACGGTTGCCAAGCCATGCCCTCAGGAGGGCAACTTACAGTTAAACCGCAAACAGACGGTCATCACCTGAATCTCGAAGTTTCCGACCAGGGTGTGGGCATTCCGCCGGAGGTGCGGCAGAAGATCTTTTCTCTCTTCTACACCACGAAGCCCGGCGGCAGCGGAATTGGACTCGCCATGGCTTTCCGAATCCTTCAGCTCCACAACGGATCCATCGATTTCTCAAGCGAAGTCCACCACGGCACGACGTTTCGTGTTTCCATTCCCGTGCCCTGACCCGGCTCGGCAAGGGTGCCCTCCACCCGCGCGCCTAAGGAAAAACGAGGCGGGACATTTCGGTGCTCACGTGCTGCCAATTGGACTTTGAAAACCTTCAAGCGGGGGCGTTTTAGGTGCTAGACTTTTGACCTTCGACTTTCGACTTTTGACTTTCGACTTTTGACTTCTGATGAACTCCCAGCCCTCACCGCTCACGCCCATTTCGGATGTCCCCACTAAGGGCCGCAGCACCAATACGGCAATTTCGCCGGCGGGCGCGATTTCCTGGGCGCTCGACGATACTCTTCGGCTCTTGTTTCGGCCTTTTGATGCTTGGAGGTGGACCAAGCTCAGTCTGCTGTGCCTCTTGCTGGGAGGCGGCACACCCACCGCAGCATTCCAGTGGAGCCTGAGCGCTCTGCCCAGTGATTTTCGACTGACGGATCTGGTGACCGGCGCGCGGCAATACGTCGCGCAACACCCTTCCCTCATCTTCCTGGTCATCCTGTTCGCTCTCGCACTGGGGCTCGGTTTCCTCTACCTGAGGTCGGTATTTCGCTTTGTTCTGGTGGATTCACTGGTCAAGATGGAGGTGGCTCTAAGCAGTGCGTGGTCCGCCCTCCGTCCCCTGGGACAATCCTATTTCTGGTGGCTGGTGGGAACGCTGGTGGCGCTCGCTACCACGTTCTCACTCATGGTCATTGTCGCCTTTCCCGTTTTCCAGGCCGCTTCCACCTCGGGCACAGGCAAGCTTTTCGCCACGGCGTCTCTGGCACTGATCCTTTCCTTGATCGTCCTCCTCGGATTGGCTGTAGCCCTCCTGATTATGCTCACCGATGATTTGGTGGTTCCCCTGATGTACGCCGAGCGTTTGCCATTACCTTCTGCGTGGGGAGAACTTTGGCGGAAAATGCGCCATGACCCGGCCTCATTCGCAGTTTATATCTTGTTGCGCTTTGTGCTTTCCGTAGGAGTCAGCGTCGCAGTCCTCCTCTTTTTAGTCCCATTACTCGTAGGTGTATTTTCCGGTGCGATAATCGTAGCGGCTACCGTGATCCTGGCGCTGCATCTGGTGGGGCTCGCATGGGTATGGAACCTGCCCACCATCAGCCTGGCGCTCGCCGCGTTGGTGTTGCTGAGCGCAGTCTTGGTGATCCTATTGAGCGTGGTCGGAATGCCGGGCCAGGTCTTTCTCCAGGGCTTCGGCCTGCGCTTCATCGCGGCGCGCTCTCCATCCCTTAAAACCCTTTGCTCCGTCTCTGGCGGGCGGGGAAGGCGCCAATGAATCCCTCTCCGGAAGGGCACAGGCCCTCAGAAACGCTGCGAAAACCTGCCTCGCCGTGGAAACAACTCACAGGATATCAGTGGCTGGTCCTCCTGGTGGCATGGCTTGGTTGGGTCTTCGATTCCATGGACGCGCTGATTTACGCCCAGGTGATGACGCCGGCGCTCAAAGAACTGCTGGGGGCTCGCGGCTCGCCCCAGAACATTGGCTGGTATGGCGGGATCATCTTCTCCATCTTCATTGTGGGCTGGGCGCTGGGAGGCATCCTCTTCGGGGTTCTGGCAGACTACCTGGGGCGTTCTCGAACCCTGGTCATAACAATTCTGGTTTATGCGGTTTTCACGGCGCTGGCGGGTTTCTCGCACACTTGGTGGGAACTTGGAATCTACCGCTTTCTGACCGCCCTGGGCGTGGGCGGCGAATGGGCCGCCGGCGCCACTCTGGTGGCGGAGGTCTGGCCCGAATCCCTGCGCGTGAAAGGGGCGGGCCTGCTCCAATCAGCGTGGGGATTTGGTTTCTTCCTCGCCGCGGGGATTAACCTTTTGCTGTCCTCCTACAGTTGGCGGGTGATGTTCTTCGTGGGAATCATGCCTGCACTGGTGGCTGTTCTCCTGCGCCTGAAGGTGCACGAGCCGGAACGCTGGACCAGCCAGCATCTTCAGGCAAAGCTCCCTGGCTCGCAACGCTTGACGATCGTCGAACTCTTTTTGCCTGAGACCCGCCGCGACACGTTGGTCGGCACTTCACTGGCCTTTGTGGCTGTGTTTGGCCTCTGGGGAGCCACCAATTGGACGCCCTCGCTCATTACTGAACTCCTTCGCCCGCAGCATCTCGATGCTATCTCCACCGCCCGGAGAGTCAGCTTCGCCGTCATGAGCCTCAACGCCGGAGCCATCCTGGGTTACCTGGCAGCCCCTTGGATCGCGGAGCGGTGGGGCAGGCGTGCCATGTTCCTGCTGCTGATGCTGGGTTCTGCGCTGTCGCTTCCCGTCACCTTCCTGATACCCACCTCCTTCTCCACAGCCATGTGGCTACTGCCCTTGCTGGGATTCTTCTCCAACGGGATTTTCAGCGGATTTCCGGTTTACTTTCCGGAAATCTTCCCCACGCGCATCCGAGCCACAGGAGCCGGATTCTGCTTTAACGCCGGCCGCATCTTTGCTGCCGCAGGGCCGTTCTTGACGGGCTATCTCGTGGTCCACCTCGGAACTTTTGCGCGCGCTGCCAGCTCCATCGCGGTTATCTATGTCTTGGGCCTGCTCATCCTGCCCTTCGCGCGTGAAACAAAAGGCGAGATTATCCAATAGGGCGCCGAAGCCGTTACCAGCTTGCGTCCGTCGGTTCCGTCTGTTAGGCTGAGGGTATGACGCGGTTACTTGAAGACGTGCTCCGAAAGGTGGGCAAGCTCTCAGACGACGAACAAAACGGCATCGCCTCCCAGATTCTCGAGACGCTCGAGGATGAAGAAGCCTGGGGAAAGACGCTCCGGAAGAATCCCGCCAAGCTGCGCAAACTCGCCGAGAAGGCGCTCGACGACCATCGCCGGGGCAAAACCCGTCCGCTGGACGAAATCCTGTGATCCAGTCGCGCACCACGCGTGAGTTCAGCGAGGCGTTCGGTTTACTGCCCAACGACGTCCGCCGGCAGGCACAACGCGCCTACCGGCTGTTCCGCACCGACCCACGCCACCCCAGTCTGCGCTTCAAGAAAGTGGATGAGGAGAGCAACGTCTATTCGGTGCGGATTGGACTGGGTTACCGCGCGCTCGGCGTCATGGAAGGCTCAACCGTCGTTTGGTTCTGGATCGGCTCTCACGCCGAATGCGACCGCCTGCTTGGCTGATCACGCTTGACGGTCAATCCGCGGGCGGGTGGCGCATACGGCCCGACGGTTTTTGTCGGGATGTATGCGACCCTCGGCTGGACGCGCACAGCAAGTGTAGCGCAGACCTCTGCTGCGTGAGGTCCGCGGCCTTTGGTGCCCGCCGCGCCGCATACAAGCCACAATGCACGCATACGTCGTCCGCCGGGGACTTGTGTACCTAGGCCAGCATGAGACGCTCGCCCTTCGGTTCCGGAATGGAATCCCCGAATTCCCGGGCGGTGTCGATCCACAATTGAATGGCTTCCCTGGCGTGTGCGAGCGCCGCTTCCTGAGTGTTGCCATGGGCCAAGCAACCAGGCAATTCCGGGACCTCGGCAACAAAGACCTGGTCTTCGTTGCTCCAATAGATGATAATCTCATACTTGTGCATGTTTACTCCTTTTCGCCTTCCAGCCCATAGCGCACGACCACCTGGCGCACCTGACGCACTTGATAAACCTTGGCCTTGCTACCCTCACGCTGTAAATTGATCAGCTTCCCTGACGCCGTGCCTCCTGAAAATGTGGTGGCTGCCGCGGGTGCGCTCTTCAAACCCCAACCATTGGAGGAAGTGGCGCAGCTCGTCGAAATTGATGTTCGCATCCGACTTGCCCTGCAGGATCCGAAGTTGAAGTTCCTCATACTTGCCCACAGCCTCTAATCTACCACATGTCAAGCGCGGGCGGCATGTACACCCCCTTCATCGGCTCGGTTTACCGGTGAACTTTAATAGCGCACTCATAAGGCAAGGCATCCCAGCGATTGACCCATTGATTCATTGAAAAAACGAGGCAAGGGTCCTTCAATGAGTCAATGGAACAATGACTCAATGAGTCAATCGAAGAAGTCCTGGGCTAGGCGTGTGGATACGATTTCTGTTGACAGCGCGTCCCCGCTGTGGTAGCCTACTCATGTGAAAAGTCCAACCCGCGGGGAAGTCCTTTCCTCGCTATCCTAACACCCCGTCCCAGGAGGAACCATGTCTTTACGCAAATCACCCCAACTTACGCCCGCGTTGCTCGCCGCCGCGCGCGCCAATGCCGAGCATTCCACCGGACCACGCAGCGCCGCCGCCAAGCAGAACTCCAAGCTCAATGCCTTGAAGCACGGCGGACGCGTCAGCGACGAAAATCGCTGCCTAGCCATGCTGGCGCTGGGCGAAGACCCGGAAGAATTCGAAAATTTGAAGCAGGAACTCATGAGCGCCCTGACTCCCGGCGACGCGCTCTGGGAGAAGCAGATCGACGACCTTGCCTGGCTCTACTGCCGCCGCGAAAGGCTCGAGCGGGCGCAAGCAGGCCTGAAGCGGCGCGCCTTGCAGGCGATCGAAGACTGGCAACACCGCCGCCAGCAGGAGATGGCGCGCGTCACCTTCGACGCCTCCCAGCACGAGATGCTTGATGAGGGCTTATCGGAGTCTACGGATCGAGGCGTGACGCTGAGAAGGACGCTTTCTTTCCTTGAACTCGTGCGGGAGGAGGTGAAGGAACGCACCTTCCGGGTCCGCCAGTATGCCGTACTGGAATCTCTTTACAGCGGTACGACGGGCTGGCGACAGGCGCAGATTTTCAGGCTGCTGCACCATTTCGGTGACCCCATGTGCCTCGAGGCGCAACAAGCCGACGAGGAAGAGAAGCAATATCGACGCGAAATGGGCATCGACTACGAGCCGCCGGGCGAGCCCGAGCGCCAGGAACTACTGCGTTTGCTGGAGGAGGAAATCGCCAGCGTCCGCGAAGAATTCGAATACGCGGAAAAGGCGAATGAGGAGAGAGCGGCGATAGAACGGGACGCCTGCCTTGCTCCGGAGGGGGAGACGTGGAGGATGATGCTGCGCCAGGAAGCCGCCCTGGACCACTCCATTGACCGCAAAGTGAGGATACTGCTGAGGCTGCGGAAAGATGCTGCCGACCGCCCGGTCGCCCCTGCCGGCCGGGATGATGGTGCGAGGATAGAGAACAACGAGGAGGTCCCCGACAGCCACATTTCGCCCGATAACTCGCAGAGTGTGGGAACGGTGGAAGATTTAAAATTGAACGAGCAATGCGGGAATGTTATTGAAAACAAAGGACCGCTGTGGAAAACTGGGGCAGAAGCGGGAATGTCTATGAAAACAAATGCACTTAGCCCATTAAAGCGGGAATTCTGTTGAAAAGGAAGGCGGTACGTGGTGTGCAGCGATGCTGGCTGACGTTTTTGCGCGAGTGGCGCCGACATCCCGGAGGGACCAGCAGGCCAACGTGGGCGCCACATCTGCGGTTTGCCGACATAACCGGCCA
>DLMI01000201.1 GCA_002478145.1 Acidobacteria bacterium UBA7540 | reverse complement strand
GTTTCTACGTGATTGCCGACACCTGATCGAGGTTCAGCAGTCTCTCAGCCTCATTCAACAGAATCTGCTTGCTGATCACCCATGACCACGCTTCCACCAGCGACTGAAAGGACGCGATCCGCGAGCTCCCAGACAAGTGGTGTATGGCATATGAAGAATACTTGATGAAAGCCGCCCAGGTCCATGGCTCGACGCAGCATGTGCACGTACTCCTTAGCGTTAGTCGTGTCCAGAGCTCCCACGGTTTCGTCCCGGAACAGAGTTTCGTGACGAATGCCTTCGCCCTGCCGCATGTTGTAGATGGCGATGCCCAGGTTGACAGCTTCGTTGACCAGCACGAATTGGCCGCCCGAAAGCTCATCCACGAGGCAAGTGCGGTCCAGGTTCTTGTTGCGGACCTCAACATCAAAATCGTCTACCATACCCTTGCCGTCCGCCTTGGGCCGCTGTGTCCTGAAGCGGATTTCGAACTTGTTGTCGAAGCACCCCTCAAGCAAAGAGTTGACCAAGATCGAGACCTGTGGTCCGGCAGCCTGGATCTCGCAGAGTTGGATCTCGTCCGGACCGAAGACCTTGGCGAGATAATTGAAGTCCTCGCATTCATTTCTCACCGTGCTGAGTTCGACCTCGACCTGAGCCAACCGAGTCCGCGCCGCCTCCATCTGCTCCTGACGCTGTTTGATTTGTGCTTGGCGGGCAATAAGGCTGTCCCGTTGACCGCGGCATGAGATGAGAAGCCGGTCCGTGTCTTCAATCTCTCGCCGTGAAGCCTGCACCCGCGCGTCGAGATCAGCGAATGCAGAGAGTGCGGATTCCTTCCTCGATAGTTCCTCGCCGACTTCCGCACGGGCCTGAGCCAAGCGATCCAAAGCCTTGACCCGTTCGTCTCTCCGCGCCTCCACTGCTTGCAATTCCTCGTACCGTTGCCGCTCCTGATCAATTTTCTTGCGGTTTTGTTCGCAGCCTTCGAGTGTCCGGGTGAGTTCAAAGGATGGGGTGACAATCTGAATAAGCGAACTGCGCTGGACCTCGACTTCAATTGAGAGTGTGGCAACCTCTCCCTCCAATGCGGGAATCTTCTGACCTGCCTCAACGGCGCGTCGAATCTTCGGGCACGAGGCGTACACCCCCTCGCCCCGGCAGGGTACTACCGCGAGCTCCTCACGCTCCACCCGTACGCGCTCAAGCTCGGCCAGGTTCGCTCTAAGTTCGGCATCCAGAGTTTGGACCGTGCGCTCGGTATCCCGATTGGATGCCTCCAGACTCTGAACCTCACGGATCTGTCGATGGAGCTCTTCGATGCGAGTAGCAAGTGTCGCGCCTCGTTGCGTCAAATCGGCGAGGTCCTTCTTTCCCGTCAGAAGGCTCTCATCTCTCCCTATCTGGCGTTTAGTCTCTGTGACCTCAGCATCGGTTTTGCGTAGGCGCTGTTTCAGAGTCTCGACCTCGGCCAGGAGCGGCTTCCGACTGGCATCCGCTGCCTGAAGCTCCAGCAGCCGTTGCTGGGCCACACGCTTCTCAGCTTCCAGGGTCTCAAGACGAGATGACACCTCCCCAAGCTGGGCCTCGACCCCCGCGGGTTCTTCAACCCCGGCCTCCACCAGCTCCTTCAGGCTCCGCGCCTGCCCTTCAAGGCCAAGCGTGGTCCTGGCCACTTCGTCGGCCTTGTCTTTGGCCGCGGCCGCAATCAGTCTCAGCCGGTCCAACCCGAGCAACTCGCGGATGAACAGCTCTTTCCGCTCGCTCCGGTCCAGCGAGAGAAAGTTCCCTGTGCGCTTCTGGCTGGAGAAAATGCTGCTGAGAAAGAAGTCGGGGGTGCCAGCACATTTGCGGACAAGCTCCTCAAAGGGCTCCTTCTTGCCGTTGGTAAGCGGTTTCCCATCCCCGTTGAACAGATAGCTCTCCATCTGGCGGGACTTGGGATCGATCTTGAGTAGCGACCGGTAGCAGGCGCCATTGACACTGAAAGTGAGGTCGATTTCGGGCTGGGGATGAGTGGTGAAGTCATAGAGCGAGCGCTTCTGGCCGGGCAGTTGGCGAAACAGAGCCGCGAAGACCGATCCGATCAGCGTGGACTTGCCGGCGCCGTTCTCACCCACGATGGCGATTAGCCCCTCACCCAGAGTCTCGAAGTCGACGCAGACTTCATTTGGGAATGCCTCGGTAATTCCCCGCAATCGCAGGTGATGCAGTCTCATCGTAAGACCTCCCAGAAGTAGTCAACGTTAGTGTGGATATATATCAGTGGACATTCGCATTTTGAACTCCACTTAGGAATCTTCGGATGTTCGTCGGTATCAATATTCATGCGGGTTTGAATGGAATAGGTTGCCAGAAATACGGGTAGTTTTCGCCTTGCCTTCTACAGGCCCTCACAATCGCGCTGTGTGGCCCCCACAGTGGTTTCCCAGTTTGGTTGAGGGGAGAGCGCCCCGTCCGTGCTCCTCCGGTATTCCAGGATGACGCTTGAAACTCGACGGCGCTTCGCGTACGATGCAACCTACAAGTTCCATGCAGCGATAACCCAAGAAGGGATACAAACATGCTGCCTATTGCCGCTCGCCTTCGCCTACTCCGCGAAGTGAAGGGAATGTCTCAGGGCGATGTAGAACACCGGACGGGCCTATTGCGTTGCTACATCTCCCGCGTGGAAAACGGCCACACCGTCCCCACGCTTGAAACTCTGCAACGCCTTGCTGAGGCGTTGGATGTCCCCTTGTATGAGCTTTTTTATTCCGGCGAACAAGGGCCGACCACGCGCCGGTTGAAAGCTCTAGAGACTCTGGAAAAACTTGCTCAAGAAGGCGGCAAGGCCGGAACAGAGGCTCGCTTCCTCTTGAAGCTGAGGCCCCTTTTGTTGCGCATCCCCGAGACCGATCAGGGTCTCTTCCTGTCTTTCGCCAAGGGATTGGCCACGCGCTGACTAAACCAAGAATCGTTTGATGGCCTGCCAAAGCCGCCGTACCGCCAATGGCGGCGCAGGTCGCCAGATTGCCCAGGGTCCCCAAGATTGCCGCCTTGCCTTGTGGGATGGCCCGGAATCGCGCCCTATCGCTCCGTAGAGCTGTTTTTCGGGCCGAGTTAATGGGCTGCTGGGGGCTTCGAGCCACAGAGTTGACGGCAGATAAGAATGATTGTGTTCAGCTTTCCCGACTGAAGAGAACTGCTTTCTCCACTTCCGCCAGCTTGGTAAGCAACCGCTCCTGGCGGTCGGCTGGCGGGGTGCCTTTCATGTCCCAGTAGGCACGAAGCTTCTCCTCCGCTGAGCGGGCGGCAGCGATAGGAGCAGGCTCTGCCGGAGTGTCCGCATCGTGCTCAATCTTCACCTTCAGTTCGGCGGGGTTGGCAGCCAATAGCTTCTCCCGGAGATTCTCCTGCTGGTCGCGGCTTAGCAAGTGGTCAGGTCCGTTGGGGACCGTCACCACGACTTTCACCCGAGAGTCTTTCAAGGTGAGTGGATCCAAGTTGTCGGGTAGCCGTAGCTCTCCGTCCTCGTATACGGCTTGAAGCTCGATCATCCGGCGGGTGGGCGATATCCTAAACTCAACGTCCAGGTCCGACAAGTCCAGGCGAAGCTCGGGAGCGTGAAGTGTCACCATGTGGTAGCCTTTGTCTTCGACCTCGCTGTAATCACACCGGGAAAGGGACCCGGCATACCAAATGCGCGGGGCGAGCTGCTGCCGCAGGTGAACGTGGCTGAGCCCGACATACTGCGCCTTCAAGCTACGTAACGGATCAAGGGGATACTCCGCGCATCGCCCGACCAACGGCTGACCACTGCTCACCCTGGCGCCGGCCACCCCGAAATGCCCAAAGAAAAGCTTGTAGCATCCAGGCCGCTGCTCAAAGCGCCGGCTGAACTCATCGAGTTGCCGGGCGAAGGTCTCACCCAGACTTTGCTCGTTGCGAGCCATCACAGCTTTGCGAGGATACGGGAAGACCGCGACGGCTACATCACCCAGCTCAATGAACTCCGGCTCAGTGCAAAGGTATATCGGGTGCTTCCCCTTAGCCCGACCAAACACATATAAATCGCCCTCCAGCTCCGCCCCGTGATTTCCCGCCACCAGTATTACGGGCGCGTGGTTGGCCATTTCGACCAGCCTGTCAACCCAGAAGTTCCGTTCTTTAATCGTGGCCTTGTAGGTCGTGAGGTCACCGTTGATCACAAAGAGGTCAACGCTCGCCTGGATGGCATCTGCGACAAACCATTCCAGACACTGCGCGGTGTCGGCGAAGTAGTGATCCTCTTCCAAATGTATGTCACCCAGATGTGCGCACAAGAACGCCATGATGAAGGTGCTCCTTTCCGCCGTGGTTGCCGTTGTTGCTCCTAAAACAGGTAAAAGCATTTCTAATGTGTGAAGTTTTACCGCTACGGAACGGGCCTCGATCACACCCAATTGGTGGACTCAATACTCCTCGGGCAGAAGGAGAGTCGTGCTGGCTCGGTCCGCTTCAGTTATCAACCAAAGCGTGTCGCCAGACTTCGTTCGATAACTGCTCATCACTCGGAAACCGTGCTTCAGGCTGTACATGTTTTCGGCCAAGTCATGCGCGTCTAACTCTCCCCAGTCGCCAGAGACGTGGCGGAGCAGGAACTCATTGGGCGTCTGGTTTGCCCGCGCCAAGGTCTCCAGAGCGCCGGGCGTGGCAACGATCTGACCTAGGGGAAATAGGGCTTGCATTTGAGGACTCCTTCCAAAGTTGGTTGACTTCATCCCTTCCCCTTCGCTTGGCCATGGGCCGCTTCTGGAGGGGGAACGGAAAAACTTCACACTTCACTTTGTTTATGGTGGAACCACATACCGGGAAGGTCGCGCGCGTAGACGTCTCCCCCAGCTCGCGGTCCCCGCGAGAAGAAGAGGCGTTGGAAAGGGAGAGTGGCCGGGATAGTCAAGCCGGAAAGGGGGAGAGTAATGACGCGGTACGCAGATCAGCAGGCGTGTGGTTGGCGGGGTTTAGTAGGATGCTCCCGGGAGAAGTTCGAAGGCTGTAAAGAGGAGAATCAAGGGACCGAGGCCGGCCTGTGGCAATCGCGAGGCCTGACTCCGTTCGATTGGAACCGAATGCTTGACATGTAGATCAACCCCGCGACATGCCTGCTCCGCTTGCAAAGGCGGTGGATCCGTTATACTCTCAAGCGCGGCAGAAAATCAATGGACCACGGCATGGAACAGTTTCGCGACTGGATTCAGGAAAGGGCAATTTCCGACCCCTATTTTGCCGGGACATTCTGGTTTGTGCTTTCCCCGCTTGTTGAGGCGGACTTAGCCGCAGCTCTTAACTTGGAGGCCGTTCATTCACAAATTGTTCCTGCGGCCGACTTGGCGGGTAAAGTAACTTTCATCGGCAGGACAGGAAAGAAATCGGAAGCTATTTTCTGGCATCTTCCGTTCCACAAGCACCAACTGTACCTTTTCTTCTCGCTTGTGAAACCTCGCCGAGCGCTAAGGTTCATTTACAAGTTGCTTGGGAGGGCACGCGGTAGGGCCCACTTGTTTCCCATAGGACATCGGCTGGCAAAGTCCTGTGTTCGTTTGCATCCCCACAGTCCCTTTGAGCAGACAAATGTCGTAAGAGGCGTTTCGTACCCCAGCCGGCCACATGAAGGCGGCGCAGACATCAACTTAAGGCCAGGGAATGCCGCGATTTTCTTCGCGAAACTGGAAGATGAGCAGAGAGTACTCAAGCTTGCACGAATGGTGGCTCCAACGGGGACAGAAACCAGTTGCGAGTTCACCGTCAGTCGCATTGGTTATATCAGCTATCACAGAGGCGAAGTGGGACCACTTCTTGAACTCATCCTCGGGCAGTTGAGCGATGAAATGGTAGCCTCGGTGAAGCCATTCGAGGAGGCAAAGGGACGCTTCGTGGGCTTGCGTTTCCCGGAACCCGTCTTTACAGAGCAAGCAGGTTACAGGAGCGTATTGGAAGCTCTTAATCGCTTACCCCGGACGACCATGGCACTGATTCATGCAAATCCCTATTTTCACGCCACACTCACCAACTATGAAGATGGCGGTGAGTTCGATGTCTTCATCACAGACTCTTCAACAATTTACTTGCACGGACGGAGCGAAGCCTCGGCAGCGTCTTTTCTCCGTCTTCACACTAATCTCGCCGAAGTTTTCCGTGAGGCAGCAGTTGCCCTAGAGGCGCCCCACGAGTACCACTTGCGCGACCTGCTTGAGGGGCGCGTTTAGCGATATGGCCGAAACGGAAAGCGCCGAAGATCAAATCCATAAGTTATTTCAAGAGAAGCATAAGGAGTATGCTGCACAAGACCGGACTCTGGATGCGCTCGCGGCGCTTGCTTTCGTTCTCAAATACGTCAAGGAAATCTCAGAGGAAACCGTTGCATACGATTTCAAGCCAATGGTCTCGCTTCACGGCTCCGACGTAGATCCATACACACCCGATGGCGTGATCTGGCAAAGGCCGTCTTTCAGCTTCCTTCTAGAATTGAAGTCCTCTTGGAACAATGCTGACGTGGACCAGATCACAAAATATGGGAAAAGCGAGGGGTGTCTTCTAGCTGACCATAGTGTGAAGAAATTCGAACGAGCGCACTGCGTGTTGCTCGGGTATCAGAACCTGCCTGGAGAGGCGAACCTCGACAAACTCTTCGGCGAATGGGAAAGAGAGAAGATCCCTTTCCCGTTGGTTGTTTTCCGCTATAGCCTTGAGGTAGCGCCCGAAGGCACCCGCATGTTTTTCACTAGGGTCGCTGATGACCGCAATGGCCGGTGTCCTCCTTCATCCTTCGGGAGAGCGATGAATTCAGTCCGCGGCTACCCAGTGAAAGCTGATAACTTCAAGTTCGTTCGAGACAGATTTCACAAAGCTAACGACCAAATTGTCGACAGCTATGCAGCAGTGATATGGTGGACCGTTTATGCAAAGCATTATCTTTCAGAGGACCAGCGAGCTGAAATGGCGGCGAATGGACGGGTCAGCAGTTCTCTGATCATTCCGGCTCATGGCCTCGACCAGGTGCCAGCTCTTCCCGACATCGAAGTTCCCCTTACAGCCAAGGATGTGAAGCGAGCCCTTGAATTCCTGAGGCAAGCAGGGCTTGTCGCTTTTAAGAAGCGTGCTGGCAACTATGAAGTAAAGTTAAAGGACGACCGGTATGTGCGCTTTCCCCACGGAACTGCACTCGCCGGGATATCCGGCCAACAAGAAATCGCAGCAAAAATCATCACACGCTGGGCCACGAACAAGATCAAACATCCCCTTCCTGAGGGTCGAAAGAAGAAGGCGCCAAAGATAAGGGCCAAGAGACACCGAGATAAGACCACGCCTTACCTCCCATTTCCCGAGACCGTCCCTTAGCACTCGAGACGAGCCGATATCGGAGTTTTTCCTATGGTTAATCACCCGGCGATGGTCGTAGAGGTTCCCCAGTGCGTCCGGAGATTTCCGCATTTCTTCGCTTACCCCATGGGTTGTTTAGGGTGGGATGCTGTGTGGTCTCGCAGAAGGTCTGCTTGATCACGAACTTCGTTTCGTTGTTATACTTCTTCCGCGTGGGCTTTAGGTCCTTTTCTATTCTCTGCGCCAGGAAGGTGACGACCTCTCGCGGAAAATGGCAAGGAGGAAGCCCTCCTCGGTGATGTTTACCCCTCATTTTGGATGATTCAAAACAGTCCCAGCTGGCTCGACGGGATGGTAGCAGCCATTGTGCGCCGTGAAGCTTTGCGCTTGGGCAGGTTTTCGAGTGAACTACCGAACATCAGGAGTTGCGTCACTACTGCCGGGATTGGTGCTACGGGTGGAGTGATGACTTCCGGTAGGTCCGGAACAGGATGTTCAGCTTCGATTTCCGGCTCGCGGGCCTCCACCGGCCGCGCTCCGAACACTTCCGCTTGCTTTTCTACGAGCCTTTTCCAAACGGCGTCCGCTGATTCTCCGATCCCTTTCTCGGTTACCAGCTCACGTGCCATTGCCATCAAAATGTCATCGCCTTCGTCGATCGCCTGCAGGCCGTCGCTGGCAAACTTCCCCTCCATCGCCAGAGAAACCAGGAGCTTCTTCCCCATTAGCCGCAAACACGCTTCCTGCATAGTGCCAGCGTAATAGAAGAACTTGACGTTGACGTTCGACCGCTGTCCGATCCTCCACGACCGTCGGCTGGCCTGCCGCAGGGTGTAAATCGAGTAGCCGGTCTCGTAGAAGAAAATGTCGGGGAAGGACCAAAGGTCGAGTCCCGTCTGAACCAACCGCGGGTGCGCAATCACGACCTGGACGCCCGCGCGCAGTTGACGCTCGTACCAGGACTCCCGCAGCTCCGGGGCAACCTCCGTGGTTAGCACAGCCACACGGATCCCTTCTTTTGCCAGGATGCTCTCCAGCCGGCGCGTCACGTCGCGCTTCTGGGTATAGACCGCGTAGACCTGCACCTTCCTCCCGCGTTCAAGCGAGGCCTTCACTTCCTCCACCAGCTGCCGTTCTTTGGCATACGCGAGGTTCTGATCCAGGTCGTGCGTCGCTGCGATCAAGAACGGTTCGCGACGTTGGGTTTCAGGATTGAATTCCCGCCCAATCAAATCCCCGAAGCCGAAGGGCCGGTCAGGGTAAGCAAGGAGAGCATTTAACGCCACGCTGATCACTGACTGGTTGCCTCGATGCTCGCGGAGTGCCTTCTTGATGTCCTCTTCCAGATCCTCGTACGCTTTCTTCAGCGGCTGATCCATTTCGATGCTGACCACTTCCTCTCGGTAAGGAGGGAGAGCGTCGGAGATGTCTTCCAGCGACACGAAGGCGCCAAGACTCATCAGGAAGCGACCGAACAGCAGGGGTGACGCTCCCGGCCGGTGGCGGGACCGGGTTGTGACCCGAGCTTCAGAACAGGCGTTATCAGCCGGCTCGATTACTGTGATCTTCTCCAGTAGGCCATACGTCTCGGTGAAGGCCCGAACACCTGCTTCCCCATGCTCGAAACCCTCTTCCAGCATCCTGGAAGGTTCCAGACGAAATAGGATGTTGAACAAGTCCAGTGCGTAACCGCCCAGCAGTGTGCCGGTGAGTACTGCGATGTGGCGGGCACAGGAGGCGAGCGTCCCAAGGGCGTTGCCCTGGGCCGTGTCTCCTCCCTTCAACTCGTGCACCTCATCGGCAATCGCATAGTCAAAAAAGTTGTCCATGTACCGACCGATGAAGTCGACAGGTGCAAAGCGTCGGATCTTCTGGCCATCTGCCTGCCAAAGCGCACTGTAGAGCGGCCGGCGAGCATGATTTGTTTCTTCCGCCTGGCCCAGCGTTTCACTGAGCTTCACCTTCTTGAAGTCCATCGCCAGGAGGCGTTCGCCCTCTGTACCGAGGTAGACCGGAGACCCACTGTCAGGATTGATGACGCTGCCCTGATAACGGCCGCAGCGGGCAACCTGGTAGGCGTGCCTCCAGAAGTACCCGAGCTTGGCACGGTCTCGACCGACCACGAAAATTGCAGGCGAAGGACAAATCG
>DLMI01000222.1 GCA_002478145.1 Acidobacteria bacterium UBA7540 | reverse complement strand
ATAGTCAGGAAGGGCACATAGTGGCGACTATGTCTTGAGAGACATAGTCGTCACGCCAGTGCTACACATCTGCTGGCGCAAGGGTTCTCGTTAAAGGAGATTGGCGATCATCTCGGCCACCGCCTTCCAAAAACCACCGCCGTCTACGCGAAAGTCAACCTAACCGGACTTCGGGAAGTTGCGAACATCAGCCTGGGAGGTTTGCTATGAAACTCGCGCAACTGATTGCTCAATACGTCACCTTCCGGAAAAGCCTGGGCCAGGATTTTGAAAGCCACGAGAGGCGCCTGCGTACCTTCTCCCGTTTTATGGGAGAAAGCGCGGAGATCGACTCTGTGAAACCACACCCGGTGGCAGCGTTTCTCGCCGGCCGTGGGCCCATCACCCGCTACTGGCATTTGAAGTATGGGACGTTGCGTGGGTTCTTCAGCTATGCGGTCACTCGCGGTTATCTCTCCGTATCGCCATTACCCCCCACCGTCCCCAAACCACCGGCGCGCTTTGTCCCTCACCTCTACTCCAGGGATGAGTTGCGCCGCCTCCTCGACGGCACGGCGTCCTATCAAAAACATAAGACGAGAATCCTGATGGAGCCTCACACATTTCGCGCGATATTGCTCCTCCTGTATGGGGGCGGGCTACGAGTCAGCGAAGCTCTTTCATTGAATCTTGCGGATGTCGATCTGCAAGAAGCGGTGATCGTTATTCGGGACACGAAATTCTACAAGACTCGGCTGGTGCCTCTGGGAAGCGACCTAAATGACGCCATGACCAAGTACGCAAAACAGCGAAAATGGGACGGGCACTCCCAGAGCAACCATGCCCCATTTTTCGTGACGAGGCTCGGTGCGAGGATCCCCATCCGCCTTCTCCGGCGTGCCTTCCAGCGGCTCCGGGCACATAGCGGCGTCCGTCGCGAAGATGGCCAACGCTGCCAGCCGCGACTCCACGACCTGAGGCACGCCGCGACGGTCCATCGGCTGACCGCGTGGTACCGAGCAGGCAAGGATGTCCAGAGATTGCTGCCCCTGTTGTCAACCTATTTGGGTCACGTTGACATCGCCAGCACCCAACTCTACCTCACGATGACTCCAGAGCTGTTACACGAGGCCAGCCAACGCTTCGCCAAATATGTTTTCGGGGAGGTGAGCCATGACTGACAGCAGCCGGCTCGGTCCCTGGGTTCGCCGCTTCCTTCTCGAACACCTGATCAAGGAGCGGAATCTGTCCCGAGGCACGCAACGAAGCTACCGGGACACCCTTACGCTGCTGATTCCTTTCGTCGCTCGGAAGGCCCACAAGAGGATTGATGAACTGGAAGTATTCCACCTATCCGCCGACTTGGTGAGGATGTTCCTTCTTGATCTGGAGGAGAGCCGGGGCTGCGCCATTTCGACACGGAACCAGCGCCTGGCAGCCATCCACTCCCTTGCCCGCTTCGTGGCCCTGCACAGCCCCGAACATATCGCTTGGTGCGAAGAAATCTGCGTCATACCGTTCAAGAAATGCACCCAGACGCCCGGCGTTTATCTGGAGAAGGCGGAAATAGATGCCCTCCTCGCGGCCCCCAACCTCAAGAGTGCGCAGGGGCAGCGCGATCATCTTCTTCTCTTGTTCCTCTACAACACCGGGGCGCGCGCCGACGAAGCCGCACAGGTCCTTGTGGGAGACCTCAACCTCGCCCACGTTCCCAGCCGCGACCTTTCGTGGGTAAAAATACGTGGAAAGGGCAACAAGCTACGCCACTGCCCCCTCTGGCCTCAGACCGTGAACGAACTGGCAGCCGCCATCAAGGAGAGGGTACCGGCAGAGCGTGTCTTCCTAAATCGGTACGGTCGCCCCATCACGCGCTTCGGCATTTATGATTTGGTGACACGCTACGTTCAAAGGGTTGTGTGTGAGATGCCATCCTTGGCGACAAAAGAGGTGAGCCCGCATACGATCCGGCGCTCGACCGCAACCCATCTTCTTCGAGGCGGTGCGGACATCAACACCGTGCGCGACTGGCTCGGCCACGTCTCCGTTGACACAACAAACATCTACGCCCGGGTCGATCTGGAAACGAAAGCGAAAGCCATCGCACACTGCGAACCCAAACCAACAAAAGCAGCGAAGCATTGGTCCGAAGACAAGGGACTCATGACGTTCTTACGGAGTCTCTGACCCTCGATCAGTTATGTGGCGTTCGAGCCCGCGAAAGCGTTCCAGCCGCTGCGTTGTCTGGACGAACGCCACATAACGGGGATCGCCACAAAACGGATCTTTTGTTGTCCTCAACAAAAGATCCGATCAGGCGCTCCACATAGGGGCTCTGCCATGGCGATCGCGGGGCCGTCAGGACTTCTCGAATCGCCATCCCTCGGACCCTTTGTCGGAAGACCTGGCCATAGATGCTGTCGCGATCATGGAGCAGATAGCGTGGGGCTGAGTCCCAAGGGAACGCCTGCGCGATTTGTTGGGCCGTCCATTCCGAGGTGGGATGGGCGGTGACGTTGAAATGAATCACGCGGCGCCGATGATGGGCCAAAACCACAAAGACGAAGAGGATACGAAAGTTCACCGTTGGCACCACGAAGAAATCCGTGGAGACCAGTTGCTTCAGGTGACTGTCGAGGAACGTACGCCACGTCTGGGAAGGTGGTTTTCGGGGACGCTCCATGTACTTGGCCACGGTGGCTTGAGATAGTTGAATCCCAATCTTCAGGAGCTCGCCATGGATGCGCGGTGCTCCCCAGAGCGGATTCGCCAAGCTCATCTTCCGGATGAGGTCTCGAACTTCACGAGACACTTGAGGTCTTCCCGGCCTACCCCGTCTACTCTTCCAAGTCCAATACAGCCGGAATCCCTTGCGGTGCCAGGCGATCACCGTTTCCGGCTTGACCATGGCGAGGGCACAGCGCCAACCTGACCAAAGGTGCATAAGCCACCTCCAGAAGAGGCGGTCCGCTGTCCTCAGGTGAACACGCCCGTGCTGCGACCTCCGCAGCACATTGATTTGGTGGCGCAGAGCGAGGATCTCCAATTGCAAAGCGACCCGCGTCCGGAAAGAGGAACAGAGGACGATAAAGGCGGAAACCAACAGACTGAACATAGGAATGAGAGCTTACCAGCGGAACCGCGCCAACATCAATTGATTCAACATGGACGAGACTCTTGGTAACCACTGCCCATAGATCGCCCGAAAATACTCCCCTCGCGCCTTGTGACTCATCGTAACCCTCCTCGACCTTCTCGCCGGCTTGGGTTACATCTTAAGTGGCGCGATCACTCCTCCCATGGTTACATTTTAGATGGCGCGATAGGGGACTTTGCATTCAGGGGCGATCGGGTGTATGTTACCGGTCGGACAGAAACTCGATAATGGAAATCCCGGTCCTAATAATGAATGGAGGTAGCTATGGCACAACCCTGGAAAACGAAGAAATGGTTTGTAAGCCCCTGGTGTTACTTGCCGGAAGCGAGGAAGGGCTTCAAGTTTGCGCCCAAGATCAAGATCCATGATGTGACCTTGCGCGACGGCGAACAGCAGACTGGCGTGGTTTTCCGTCGTGAAGAAAAGGTAGAGATCGCCAAGCGGTTGGACGCTATGGGCGTTCACCGGATCGAGGCTGGAATGCCCGCGGTCTCACCGCAGGATCAGGGCGCGGTGTGCGAAATCGCCGACCTCGGCTTGAAGGCGGAGATCTTTAGCTTCGCCCGTTGCTTGGTCAGTGACATAGCGGCAGCCAAGGCATGTGGATGCAAAGGTGTAATTGTCGAAATTCCTTCCAGCGAACATATCATCAAGAATGCTTATGGATGGCCCCTGGAGCGCGCGGTGAAATCCTCCATCGAGGCCACGCTGGCCGCTAAAGAGGCTGGCCTCTATACCGTCTTTTTCACCATCGACTCGACACGCACTGAGGTGGAGAAACTGCTGGACCTGGTGCAGCATGTGGCCGAGGAAGGCCACATGGACGCCTTCACGCTCGCCGACAGTTTGGGCGGGTGCACGCCGCAAGCAATCTACATGATGGTCAAGAAAGCGATCAAGCGACTCAAGAAGCCGATGGAGATTCACTGTCATCAGGACTTCGGGCTGGGAGTGGCCAACACGATTTATGGCCTTGCGGGAGGAGCGTCGGTAGCGCATACCACCGTGACCGGCCTGGGCGAGCGGGCGGGCAACGTTCCCATGGAAGATGTTGTGCTCTCTCTGTTGTGCCTGTATGGAGTCAAGCTCGGCATTCGCACGGAGAAGATGTGCGAGGTTTCGCGGTATGTGCTGGAGCTTGCGAAAGTCAAAATACCGGGGAACCGCCCCATCGTAGGCGAGATGCTCTATAAGGTGGAGTCAGGGATTGTGGCCGGGTGGCTCCGGAAAGCGCGGGAGAAGAGCCCGCTGGAATATGTCCCGTTTGCCCCCGAGCTTGTGGGGCAGGCGCCGGTTTCCGTCGTACTCGGCAAGAACAGCGGCCTGCCCTCCATCCAGGAGTGGTGCGAGAAGCTGAAGGTGCAAGCCAGTGAAGAGGAAATGCTGGAAATGGTGCGCCTTGTGAAGGAGAAGTCGTTCGAGAAGAAGGACCTGCTCACGGAGGACGAATTCAAGAGCATTGTCGGCCAAGTGCAAAATGGGGCGGCAGCCGCGAGCTAGTGTGCCGTCCCGGCTAATTCTTTACAACAACTACCCCCTACCCCCTCCTTACTAAGGAGGGGACTTTCCCTCCTCCTTGAGGAGGGTAGCCAGCTCACTAACCCCCTCCTCCTTGAGGAGAGGCCAGGGGCTGGTGAGCGCACTCGGCCTGTAAATGCTAATTTGGGGCACTAAATTAGTTCAGCAACACAGGGGGCGCTCGCCCCGGCGGGCGCGCCTCAACCGGGAGACAGGCAAATGATCCGCAGCTTTGAGGAATTGATTGAGCGGGCGCGGAAGCTCGGTCCTGCGAAAATCGCGGTGATCGAGGCGCATGACCCTGACGTGCTGGAAAGTCTGGCGCAGGCGGAACCGCTGGGACTGGCGCTGCCGACTCTGGTTGGAAAACCCGCCAAGATCGAAGAGGCTGCCCGCAAGGTAGGCTACACAGTGCGCTCCGAGTCACTGATCCCGACCTCAGGGGAAGATGCATCCATCCGCCAGGCCATCGACCTGGTAAGGGAAGGCAAGGCCGATCTGCTGATGAAAGGCAAGGTGACGACGGCCAACTTGATAAGAGGCGCGCTCGACAAAGAACGTGGCCTGCGAATCGGAAGACAACTGAGCCAGGTCATTGTTTTCCAAGTGCCGCGAATTTCGCGGATGATGGTCATGAGCGACGGCGCCATCAACATTGCCCCGGCGCTGGAAAACAAGGCGGAAATCTGTCGAAACGCCATCGAGGTGGCACACGCGCTGGGCATCGCAGAGCCCAAGGTGGTTTTGCTGGCGGCGTTGGAATTCGTCAATCCCGCCATGCCGGCAACGGTGGATGCTGCGGCGCTGGTGCAGATGAACCGGCGGGGGCAGATCTCGGGCGCTTACCTGGAAGGCCCGTTAGCCCTTGATGTTCCTCTCAGCCACTTTGCCGCAGACCGCAAATCCATTGCGAGTCCGGTGGTCGAGGCCACGGACGTGTTCATTGCTCCGGACATCGAGGCGGCCAATATTCTGTATCGGGCGATTACCTATTTTGCCGGGGGCCAGTCCGGCGGCATCATCGTTGGCGCGCGTGTGCCTCTTGTGGTGCTTTCGCGGGCCGAACCGCCGGAGACCAAAATTCATTCCATTTGTTTGGCGCTCCTCCTGATGCATCATCAGCGCCAGTCCTCCGAGGCCAGGGAAGCCACGGGTTAGTTTAGCGCCGCCTGGCTAGTGTGCTGTCCCAGAAATA
>DLMI01000225.1 GCA_002478145.1 Acidobacteria bacterium UBA7540 | reverse complement strand
TATTTATGACGTTCTGTATAGTTCGCTCCTGCTGCTATGCTTGCCGCTCCCAATGTTTACACTATTTCTTTCCTTCCTTGGCACCCTCCGCTCCTGCTTCCAAACACGCGCGGCCTTGCAGTTGGAGAATCTTGCCCTCCGCCACCAGATCAACGTGCTTCAAAGGTCGCAGCGTGGGCGCGTTCGACTCGCGGAGCTGGACCGCCTCTTGTGGGCATGGCTGCTGCACCTGTGGTCCGGCTGGCGTTCGCCGCTCATCATCGTCAAGCCGGAAACGGTCCTTGCCTGGCATCGCCGGGGATTCCGCCTGTATTGGACCTGGAAGAGTAGGCACCGTCGGCCTGGAAGGCCTGAAGTGTCTCGTGAGGCTCGAGACCTCATCCGGAAGATGAGCCTGGCGAATTCGTTCTGGGGAGCACCACGCATCCATGGCGAACTCCTGAAGCTCGGATTTGAACTCTCTCAATCCACCGTCGCCAAGTACATGGAGCGTCCCCGAAAACCACCCTCCCAGACGTGGCGTACGTTCCTCGACAGTCACCTGAAGCAATTGGTCTCGACCGATTTCTTCGTGGTGCCGACGGTGAACTTTCCAATCCTCTTCGTCTTTGTGGTTTTGGCCCATCATCGGCGCCGCGTGATTCAATTCAACGTCACCGCCCATCCCACCTCGGATTGGACGGCACAAGAGATTGCTGAGGCCTTCCCTTGGGACACGGCCCCACGCTACCTGCTCCATGATCGCGATAGCGTCTATGGCGACGTCTTCCGGCAACGAGTCCGAGGCATGGCGATTCGCGAAGTCCTGACGGCCCCACGATCGCCATGGCAGAGTCCCTATGTGGAGCGCCTGATCGGATCCATCCGACGGGAATGTCTGGACCACCTCATCGTGTTCAACGAATCGTCTCTGCGGCGCACTCTTAAATTGTATTTCGTTTATTACCATGGGGCGCGCACGCTCTTGTCGCTGGAGAAAGATGCGCCGGACAGCAGGCCGGTTCAACCGCCGGAGCTGGGGTCAGTCATTGAACTGCCGGAAGTCGGCGGACTGCATCACCGCTACGAACGGCGGGCGGCTTGAAGAATTGTTCTCGGACTTGATGTTTGCCGACCTCGAGTCGAGCGACATCCGCGAAGACTCCGATCCACTAGTAACCGGACTTTCCCCAAATTCGCGCCGCCATCAAGTCTGGAGCCCGCGCTCGCTCCGCAGCCCCCTCGACGCATTGACACCCCCGGTGAATAAGCGGCTTCTTGTAGTCGATTGAGTTTCTAGCAGGGACAGGCTCGAATTCCTCCAGAGCGAGAAGGCAGACCATCTTCCCGGCGATTTCTAATGCACTACGCGCCGTTGATTTCCTGCACAGATTCCAGCCAGTAGAGTGATTGACCACCGAACGGGCTCTCTTTTTCGAGAACGGCCTGCCTGTTCGTTCAGGCTCTCTGGTTTGAAGCCTTGCCGATTCGCTAAGTTTGGCTGAGCCTCTGGCCTGACTTTCGAACTGGACGAAGGTTTAAGAAAATGATAAGTTGCTTAGCATGGCTGCGCGAACTGAGAACAAGTTAAACCAACTGGAACATCTGCTGCCAGAAGGGCTGGTCACGGATGCCGCTTGGCTCGGCAAGCACGGTTATTCCTCATCTCTACGTAGCCAGTACGTTTCCGCTGGTTGGCTGGAGCAACCAACCCGGCAAGTGTTCCGCCGGACGAGGGGTTCCCTGAATTGGCAGCAGGTCGTCATCTCGCTCCAAACCCTCCTCGCCAAGAACCTCGTGGTTGGAGGGCGCACCGCCCTGGAACTACAGGGATACTCCCATTACCTCGCGCACGAGACAAAGGAGGTCCATCTGTATGGACCCAAACGTCCTCCGGCGTGGGTGGATAAGCTCGCCCTCGAAGTACAATTCCGCTACCACAACAGCGAGCGGCTATTCCGCAAAAGCCCCGATCCGGCTAGTTCCAAGCCCGGATCCGCTTCGACCTCGCAGACGAGTACCGAATCACTACCGGCCAATCTTGTTACCCAGGCGTGGGGACAATGGGCATGGAAGCTCACCCTCTCCTCGCCCGAGCGAGCGGTGCTGGAACTCCTCGATGAATTGCCCAATCGCGAAAGCTTCCATCAGGTCGACAAGCTGATCGAAGGTCTTGCGAATCTGAGCCCGCGCCGCCTTGAGAAACTCCTCCTCGATTGCCGCAGTGTCAAAGTGAAGCGCCTGTTCTTCTTCTTTGCTGACCGGCACCAACATGCGTGGTTGCGACGCCTCAACAAGGAGGCGATCGATCTCGGTAAGGGAAAGCGGCTGCTCGTGCGCGGAGGAGCACTGAACACCGTCTTTCAGATCACCGTGCCGAAGGATCTCGATGCCGGTTAGTGAGGTCTACCAACGCCAAGTCTCGCTCCTCATCCGCATCCTTCCGCTTGTTGCGGCGGAGGAGTGCTTTGCGCTCAAAGGCGGAACTGCGATCAATCTTTTCGTCCGCGACATGCCACGCGTTTCCGTCGATATCGACCTGACCTATCTGCCATTATCATCGCGGGAGGAGTCCCTTGCGGCCATTGATGCCGCGATGAATCGGATCGCCGTGCGCATCCGCGACGCGTTTAGCGGCGTTCAGACCACTGCCATCGGAACGAAACCCGAAAAAGCCATCATCAAACTGCTCGTCCGCCACGAAGGCGCCCAGGTGGAAATCGAAGTCACGCCGGTCTTGCGGGGCTGTGTTTATGAGCCCGAACTCCGGGCTGTATCGCCTTCAGTTGAAGATGCCTTCGGGTTTGCAGAAATCCGTGTTGTCTCGTTTGCTGATCTCTATGCCGGGAAAATTGTCGCGGCGCTCGACCGGCAGCATCCGCGTGATCTCTTCGATGTGCGTGACCTTTTAGCCAACGAGGGGATCAATCACGACTTGCGCTGTGCCTTCGTTGTTTATCTTTTGAGCCACAACCGCCCGATGGCAGAGATTCTGGCACCGGTCCACAAGCCGATCGCAGATGAATTTCAGCGTGGGTTTGACGGAATGACTACACTTCCGGTCTCGATCGAAGAACTCATAACCGCGAGGGAAGCGATGATCACATCGATTGTTCAACAGATGCCGGACGTGCATCGGCGGTTTCTCCTGTCATTCGAGCGCGGCGAACCGGATTGGCCGCTCCTCGATATCCCTGGCGCACACGCTCTCCCGGCAGTTCGGTGGAGGCAGCGCAACCTCGACACCCTTTCAGCCAAGCAGCGAACCCTGTTGATTTCACAACTGGAAGCAGTGCTGTTCGCGAGTGGGACCGCAAACGGCACCAGCGCAACCTGAGCAAGGTCGCCTGCAGCCCTAAAAGGCGCACATATGTCGCACACACGTGCGGCGGAGATCAGCTTTTATTGGGGTTTTGAAAGGGTGCTACTGCTTAGAAGTCTCAGTGACCGGAGTACGGTCCGCCGCCGCTTGTCGTGGCATCGCAGTTGTCGTTGGGTCGACCAACAATGCTTGCACCTTTTCTGCGGCTGCATCCTGCATGTGCGGCAGCACGTGAGAATAGACATCGAGTGTGAAGGCGACGCTTGAATGTCCAAGTTGCTCGCTGATGACCTTCGGCGACACGCCTGCGGCCAATGCCAATGTAGCGGCCAGGTGCCGCAAGTCGTAAAGGCGGATGTTAGGCAAACCGGCCTTCCTAAGCAGCGGCTTGAAGTAACGGCGCACAAACTTTGACTCTCGAATCGGCCCGCCACGCTTCGCAACAAAGACAAGATTGCGCGTGGGGTTATTATCGTTTCGCCCGTCAACGCTCTGCCTGTGCTTTTCGAGCAAGGCGATTACCCAAGCCTGAAGCCTGATCACACGACGGCTCCGCGACCGCTTGGTGTCGGCAAACTGCCATCCGCCCTTTCTCCACTCGAGAGTCCGCGAAACGCTGACTGTACCACGACCCAGATCCACGTCCGCCCAAGTGAGCGCGAGGTATTCACTGGGCCTCATCCCGGTCGTCATCGCCAGTGCGAAGAGCGCCTCGTAGGGATGCTCTTTGATCGCCGTGATAAATGCCCTGGCTTGCTCGACCGTGAGAACTCCAACGCGGTGCCTTGTGTGCCTCGGCAGATCCACCAACTCCGCAGAGTTTGCCAACAAGAGCTTCCAGCGGACCGCCTGTTTGAGCGCAGATCTCAGTACGGCATGTGTATAGCGGATCGATCGTGCCGACAACCCCCGATCCAACAACTCGCGATACAGACTCTGAATATCGAACGCCTGGACGGAGGCCAGGGGTTTCATTCCCAGTTGAGGTCGAACGTATCGACGGAGCAAGCCCTCGTAATCCTGAAAGCTCTTGGCTCGCAGCCTGGGTTTGGCGCAGACTTCGAGCCAGCGGTCGAGATACAGATTAAGAGTTTGCTTTGAAGAATCGAGGTTTCGTCCCAAGTCGCGCTCATTGAGCATTCGGTTGAGGTGTGTTTGTGCGTCGCGCAACCCGCCATGGATTGTTTTGTTCAGGTATTTCCGTTTCTTGCTCTCGGCGTCGCGTCCCACATACACCCGGACCAGCCAAGTGCGCGGGGCGCGTCCGATGATCTGGCCAACTTTGCGGGCCATGAGTGCACCTCCGGTGATACACGGCACACATTTGGCGCACGGTGCCGCGCTAAGTGATTCAATTATTGAGAATTAAAGACGGGAAGCTTGATCGATGGTCAGACGGCCTATGAGCGCGGTTACTCACACTCTTCGAGAAAGCTTGGGGGAGCACGTCCCCATATCTCACCGCACCGTGGCTGACCATGGGAGAACTTGCTGATCGCAGGGGTGTTATCGTCTTCCTTAGGTTTGCAGGCTTTCACCGAGTGCGCTATAATTCGTGTGCAGTAGTATTAAGATTTGCGATACTATGACACGCGAAAATTCAACTCCAAAACCGGAGGAGAGGCGCTTTATCTCAACGAGAGACCTTTTAGCAAAACTCGCAAGAGCCGCCCGAGGAGGGATTCTTACAGTTTCGAACGCCGGGGCGGTCATGGATCTCCCCCGGAGGAAGACGGCGATGAGCCTCGGTGCGCTTGCTCGCCGCGGATGGCTTCTTCGGGCACGTCGAGGCCTCTATTACGTCCTCCCCTTAGAGGCGCAGCCCGGTCGTCCGACGATTTCGGAGGACCCTTGGGTTCTAGCCCGTGAAGCGTTTTCTCCCTGTTACATTGGCGGATGGAGCGCCGCGGAACACTGGGGTCTTACCGAGCAACTCTTCCGGTCAACGCTTGTCGTGACCGCGAAGAATTTCCGCACGACCAAAATCAATGTTCTCGGGAACGAGTTCCGCCTTTTCAGGGTCCCTCACTCGCGGATCGCCGGGACAATAAACGTATGGCGGGGGAGGGAGCGTGTGCCCATCTCTGACCGGGAGCGTACTATCATCGACGCACTCCGTCGCCCGGAACTCTGCGGGGGAGTCCGGCATCTCGCGGATATCATGCGGGAGTACGGGCGAAGCGCGGAGCGAGATTTCCGGAAGCTCGCAAACGTCGCGCGAGAATTCGCGAATGGCGCCACGTGGAAGCGCCTGGGGTATCTCGCTGAGGTATTGTGGCCGGAGGAGAAGGCGTTGGCAGAGGAGGCGCGGAATCACCTGACGGCGGGGATCGTGAAGCTCGACCCGAGAGTATCGCGACGAGGAACGCTCCTTCGCCGATGGGGGCTGTGGATTAACGCTGCGATCAGCAAAGAAGCATGATAGCGAAACAGGACATTCTCGACCGCGCAGCGGAGTGGCAGCTACGCGTCGGCATCGTCGAAAAGGACTATGTCCTCGGCTGGTTACTCGCCGCATTGGGGGCGCATGCCATCGCCGGGACCCGCTGGATCTTCAAGGGTGGCACCTGCATCAAGAAGTGCTATCTGGAGACTTACCGCTTCTCGGAGGATCTCGATTTTTCGCTTTTGCAGGACGCCCCCTACACCGAAGAAGAGCTCCATGGAATCCTCCAATCGGTTGCCCGGTCGGCTTCCGAGATGAGTGGTATCACTTTTCCTCTCGACCGCGTCAGAATCCGTTCGCGGTTAGACAAGCAAGGGAGAACCACTTTCGAAGGCGTTATCTACTACCGCGGCCCGCTGGATACGCCGGAAGTCGCGAGAGTCCTTTTCGACATAACGAAGCATGAACCTGTTCTCGCCCTTGCGGAACACCGCCCCATCTTTCATCCATACCCGGACTATTTACCTGAGGGCGCGGCCGTGACGGCGTATTCCCTTCCCGAACTCCTTGCCGAGAAGACTCGCGCCCTTTACGAGCGCGCGCGCCCCCGCGATCTCTACGATGTCGTCTATCTGCTCGAAAACAAACCCGATGCCTTCGACCTCTCGCACGTCCGGGACCTCTTTGCCGGGAAATGCGCAGCAAAGGCAATTGTAATCCCGTCCACCGCTCGCATCCTCGAGGTCGTCCAGAATGACGCGGAACTCCGGGCGGAGTGGGAAAACATGCTCGCCCACCAACTCCCCGCCCTTCCAAAGCTCGATGATTTGCTCGGGCGGCTGCCAGATTTACTCAGGTGGATCGATGTGCCGATGGCGGTAATGCCCGTGATGGGCCTTCGCCAAGCGCCCATCGCGGCGGGCGAGACGATTGTCGCCCCTCCCAGCATCCAGTATTGGGGCGGAGGAGCGCCGCTCGAGACGATCAGATTCGCGGGAGCTAACAGACTGCTCCTTGAGTTCACCTACAACGGAAGGCACCGAAGGGTGGAGCCGTATTCGCTGCGGAGAGCGCAAACGGGAAATCTGCTCTTCTACGGGTGGGAGGAGGGCTCGGACCATATCAAGGCATTCAACACGGCTATGATGGCAGACGTGCGGCCCACGAATACTTCCTTCCAGCCGCGCTACCGCATTGAGTTTACCCCCTATGGTCCGATAGTCGCCCCGGAAGCCGCCCAACCCATCCGGATGAGCGCGCCTTACTCTGGGGTCGCTCCCCGCACAAGATCCTCGTACCAAAAGCGCCACTATGGCTCGACATATGTCTTCGAGTGCCCCTTCTGTAGCAAGAAATTCCGTCACTCAAAGAATGACTCCACCCTACGTAAGCATAAAGCCAAAGACGGATATTGGGACTGCCCGGGAAGGACCGGGTATCTGGTTTCCATGGAGTAGGTTTCAGTCATTCCACGCGAGGACATTGCGAGAAAAAGTTAGCGAAGGGCCGTAGGGCCGGGTTCGCGTTCTCTGGAATATAGGGTAACCGAGGGACTCAGCGATGATGTGGGCGACGATCCCCGGGTATAAACCCGTTCCAGCCAAATGCACGGGCCGCGGCCGATGGTCTAGCGGTCTTTCGGGCCATGAACACCGCCAATGTCGCGTGGCACACCTGTGGCACACGCAGTCCAGTTATGTGATTCAATTATTAGGATCTAGGGGAATGGAGGCTGATCGGGGTTCAGGCGGTCCGGCCCGTGTGCAGCCTACTATGAGACCTTCCGGAC
Organism: Acidobacteria bacterium UBA7540; assembly: GCA_002478145.1. Next base: position 136 of record DLMI01000225.1, on the reverse strand, counting down.
CTCCGTTCCTGGTTTGGGAATACTGGAGGAACTGGGTTCGTCAGCGTGAACGGATTTGGGCGTGGAAGGGCGTTTGTACTAAGCCGCTGCGAGGCAGGTAACCGCTGGCATTCCACCACGATTCGGATTATTCAAC
>DLMI01000165.1 GCA_002478145.1 Acidobacteria bacterium UBA7540 | reverse complement strand
ATGGGGATTCCGAAGCTGCTGGCGCACACGGCGGCTCTTTGCATGTTACTCAGCGACATGATAGACTCCCCGATTTACTCCGTACCGAGTCAAGCGCCGAGCGGAGGGAGAATACGCCGAGTGGAAGAACTGGTATCGAGGAGACTGGTCGATGAATGTTTACTGAACCCACGAGCTCGTTCACATCTTCTTGAAATACCTTGAGGACCCACGGTCTCCCCTGCCGCCACCCGTTTTTTGGGACGGCTGCGAGGCGTATTACCACATCATGCGCTACGAGGGAGACCGTTCGGCTGAGGTGAAATGAGTTTTCCCTTAGGTTCTCGGGTCGGGGGTTTGTCGTCGGGACTTTCGCAGAACGTTTGCCGTTCCGCTGTTGAATAAGAATTTGAATGAAGATCAAAGACGTTCGCGCCACAGCCGTCAGTGTCCCCCTCGAAGCTCCGCTGAGGCACGCCCACGGTTGCCATTGGGGGCGGTTCGTCCGAACCATCGTCGAGGTCGAAACGGACGATGGGCTGGTCGGCCTCGGCGAAATGGGAGGAGGCGGCGAGTCGAGTGAAGAAACATTCCGCCGCCTAAAGCCTTATCTTGTCGGCCGGGATCCGGCCCGGCTCGAAGAGCTACGATTCCTTATCAGTAACCCAACGGCTTCTCTCTACAACAATCGAACGCAAATCGTCGCTGCGCTTGAATTCGCATGTCTCGACATCTTGGGGCAGTCTTGGAGAGTTCCGGTCTCCGAGATTCTCGGCGGCCGCTTGAGGGACCGGGTTCCGTTTGCGTCCTATCTCTTTTTCCGTTATCCCAGCCCCGCCGATGCGACTGGAGAAGTTCGCACCATTGAGCAGCTCGTGGCGCACGCACGAGAACTCAAGCAGCGATGGGGCTTCTCCACGCATAAGCTGAAGGGCGGAGTTTTTCCGCCGGAGTACGACCTGGAGTGTTATCGCGCGCTCGCTGCCGCATTGCCCCGGGATCGGCTGAGGTTTGACCCAAACGCCGTGTGGTCTACAGAGCAGGCCATCCAATTCGGCCGAGCGATTGAAGACCTCAACAACGATTACCTGGAAGATCCTGTTTTCGGCCTGAACGGAATGCGAAGGGCACGAGAGAAACTGCAGGTGCCGCTTGCGACCAACACCGTGGTGGTCAATTTCGAGCAACTGGCCGCCAACATCCTCCATCCAGCCGTGGACATCATTCTTCTGGATACAACTTTCTGGGGAGGCCTTCGCCCCTGCATCAAGGCCGCGGCGATCTGCGAGACTTTTCAGTTCGGTGTTTCCGTTCACTCCTCGGGCGAGCTTGGAGTCCAATTGGCGACGATGTTGCATCTGGGTGCGGTTATTCCCAACTTGACCTTTGCTGTTGATGCTCATTATCATCACTTGAAGGATGATATTATTGCGGGCGGAAAGATGCGGTGCGAACAGGGCTCGATGGCGGTGCCGAACTCCCCCGGTCTGGGAGTGACACTCGATCGCGACAAACTGGTGAAGTACGCTGACGCCTACAAACGCTTGGGCCCCTATCCTTACGACCAGGATCCACTGAGGCCCGGCTGGACGCCCACGATTCCGAACGCCAGGTGGGCTGACCCAGAAGATGATCGGATCCCCAAAATTAGTTTCTAGCGACGAAGGGACTCATCGGAGGAAAGCGATTGGCTTGAAGAATGAGGAGGAGCACGCCATGAACATGCAGGAACATCTCGTCGTGGAAAAGATGGTCTTCCGAAATACCAACCGGCACTTGGGTCGCGATATTTCAGTTACGCCGAGCAACAGCATGAGCCGACATCTCTGTTACGGGCGCATTATCTTGAACCGCTCCACCCCGTCGGTGTCTTTCAACAACGGTGACCACGAGACCGGCCTGGTCTGCCTTTCTGGGAGCGGCACGGTTCAGGTGGACGGAGAAAGCTTCGGGTTTGCTCAGTACGACTCCATCTACATACCCCGCAGCAGCACCATTGAGGTCCGCACCGCAGCGCAGGCGGACTTCGCCGAATTTTCATCTGACGTGGAGAATCGCTACCCGTTGCGCTTCCTCCCCTATGCGGAGATCTCGAAGGATCCGGCGCTCAAGTTCACCAGCGGCAAGCCCGGAAACGTGCGTCAGGTCAGCATCTGCCTTGGGAGAAACATTGAGGCAGGGCGCTTGCTTTTGGGCTTCACTATCTCCGATCCCGGCAACTGGACGAGCTGGCCCCCGCATGAGCACGCCGAGATGCTCGAGGAAATGTACGTCTACTTCGACATGCCGCGGCCAGCCTACGGCATTCAATTGGTCTACAACGACCTCGAGCACCCTGAGTTGGTCACCGTGGTGCGAGAGGGCGACGCCGTCCTGATGCCGGGCGGATATCACCCGAACGTTTCCGTCCCCGGACATCGCATCGCGTATCTCTGGGGTATGGCTGCGCACCGCGAGAAAGAGGACCGACAATTCGGCGTGTTCAATGTGCAGCCGGATTTCAACCACGACTGACGGGAAAGAACACGAAAGTCAGCGGGTCGCCCTGAGAGCTGGCGCGGGTATCGCATGGGGGCTGTTCCTGCCCACCGCAATGCGAAAAATCCGGAATTATCGTCAAATTAGAAAGTGAGGTCGCACGATGCGCCCCGAACAATGGGAGTTATTCAAGAAAGTCGCAAAATCGCGGCGCGCCGACCGCGTACCTATTTCTCTCATCATCGACAGTCCCTGGATCCCAGGATATCTGGGCATCAAGCACGTTGACTACTACTTTGATCCGGAAGTATGGTTCCACGCAAACCTCAGGATCATGGAAGAGTTCTCCGAGATCATCGTGTTTCCCTCTTGGTGGGTGGAATATGGCATGGCGATCGAACCTTCCGCTTTAGGCTGCAAGATCCGCTTCTTGCAGGATCAACCTCCCTCTCAATTGCCCATGCTATTCCGCCCGGAGGATTTGGATCATTTCCCGACCGTGGACCCTTTTGCGGATGGCCTGATGTCCGCGGCGCTCCACCGATACCAAGCGCAAAGGACGCGCATTCTCGAGGCGGGCTACATAATCCCCGTGGTGACTGCTCGCGGGCCTCTTTGCTCGGCTGCCTTCCTGCGTGGCCTGACGCAGCTCATGCTGGACATAACCGACAACCCAGGCGGTGTACACAAGCTGATGTCTTACACAACCGACGCCACGATCAATTGGCTCCGAGCCCAGGCGGAAGTTATCGGCGGCAGCGTCGAAGGGATATTCATCCTCGACGATATCGTGGGTTTTCTTTCACGCAAGCACTACTTGGAGTTCGGCCATCCTTACTTGAGACCAGTTTTTGACAGCTTTCCCAAAGCTTGGGTCAAGGTATACCATAACGACGCGAATATCGAACCCTTCCTAGAAGATTTGGTCGACGTCGGCTTCGACGTACTAAACTGGACTCCTAAACTGGAAATTAACGAAGTTCGGAGGAGGACCTCAGGCAAGATCTGCCTGATGGGGAACATAGCCCCATTGGAGATCGGAACGCGCGGTACACCTCAAATTGTCAAGCTGACGGCGCTAAACCTGCTGCACAAGGTGGGCAGAGACGGTATCATCCTTTCTCTGGGTGGTGGGGTCGGCGGTGGAATGCCGAAGGCCAATATCCTGGCTATGGCTGAGGCGGTAAGTGAATTCAATTCAGAGTAGGAGCTGCATCCTTCTTAGCAAGTCCCACGGCAGCACGTGAAAAGGAATCAAGTGTGGGAACCATGAGTGATCCTGTAGATCGTCTATTTAACCTCAGAGGATCCGTTGCAGTGGTGACTGGCGGCGGCACCGGGATTGGACGGGCGATAGCTTTGGGATTGGCAGAGGCGGGGGCCAGCGTGGCCGTGTGGGGCAGACGCTATGATCCACTCGCGACGGCAGCCCAGGAGATCCGGCAGCGCGGAGGCCGAGCGCTACCCATTTCGATGGATGTGACTGACCGTGATTCAGTTGAGCAAGCCTTTCAGGAGACCGCCAACTCATTCGGCGAAGAGGCAAACATCCTTGTGAACAGCGCGGGCACGCATTTGAAGGTCCCCGCTTTGGAGATGCGCGAACAAGACTGGCAGCGAGTGTTCGATGTAAACGTGAAGGGTACTTTCCTTGCGTGTCAGAATTTTGCGCGGCGCCTTCAGAATAAGCGGCCTGGGTCCATTGTGAATATTGCATCGTTGAGCACTTTCGTCGCCTTTCCGGAAACTGCAGCCTACGCCGCCAGCAAAGCAGCCATCGGACAATTGACCCGCAGCCTGGCTTCTGAATGGGCTCGGGCCGGAATCCGGGTCAACGCGGTCGCTCCAGGCTTCTTCTTGACCGACCTGAACAAACCAATTCTTGAGGGGACCGAAAGAGGCGCACAGGCGATTGCCCGGACGCCTCTGGGACGCCTGGGGGAACTGGACGAACTGGTCGCCCCGGTCATTTACCTGTGCTCACCAGGTGCGAGCTTCGTCACAGGTGTCATTATTCCTGTTGATGGGGGCTTGCTGGCAACAGGCTTTTAGCATGCCTCGATCAAGTGAACTCGGGGCTTGTACGATCAAATCTCGCTACGCGTCATCGGACTCGCTGGAGGGAGCTCAGTCTTCAACCTTCGAGTCCGATGTTCGTAACACGTCCAAAGTCGCCGGTGACGACGTGGCGGAGTCATAATTCGAGTGTCCCGCATCGCCAATCACGCCGATCCGTGCGCTCGAGGGGTTCAAGCTCGTTCACGTTCTTCCGGGTGAAACTATGAGAAGAAACTGGTCGTGTTGTGCTGCGCTTGCATTGATGGCTTCTTGCCTCGCATCTAATGCACAAGGGCCGTCTTCGGCCAATTACGACGAGTCAAAGGCCGGAACGTTCACTCTTCCCGACCCGCTCATCCTCAATAACGGCAAGCCCGTCCTTACGACGCGCGAGTGGATGAAGCGCCGGCGCGCGGAGATTCTCGAGCTCTTTGAGACCAACGTTTACGGGCGCAGTCCGAGGCCGCCGAAAGATATCCGCTTCAATGTCTTCGATGTCGACAACAAAGCGCTCGAGGGAAAGGCAATCCGCAAGCAGGTGACCATCTACTTTTCACCCGAAGAAGATAAGGCCCGCGAGGATCTTCTGATCTACATTCCAGCCGATGCCCCAAAACCCGTTCCGGTGATCCTCGCCCTCAACTTCTTCGGCAACCAATCCGTGCTCGACGACTCTGGCATCAAGCTGGCGACCATCTGGGACTGGAAGACGCACCTGCAACAGCAAGCCCCGGAACAATCGCGTGGGCGTGACAGAGAATTCGATGTTGAGAAGATCCTGGCCCACGGCTTCGGATTTGCCAGCGTTTGCTATCAGGACCTCGAGCCGGACTTCCAAGGTGGATATAAACTCGGCATCCGCCCGTTGTTCTTCAAACCGGGCCAAACCGAGCCTACACTTGATGATGGGGGAGCGATCGGGGCGTGGGCTTATGGTTTGAGCCGCGCTATGGATTACCTCGAGAAGAACAAGGACGTTGATCCAAAGCGTGTGGCCATCATGGGCCATTCTCGCCTGGGCAAAACGGTGCTCTGGGCAGGCGCCCTGGACACGCGTTTTGCGATGGTGCTCTCGAGTTGTTCGGGAAGAGGAGGCGCCTCACTGTGGCGCCGCAACTACGGCGAAACGCTCCATAGCATGTCGGGTGCTTTTCCGTATTGGTTCGGCGCCAACCTCCTAAAATACGCCAACCGGGTTGATCAGCTTCCGGTCGATTCCCACGAGCTGATCGCCTTGATTGCCCCACGCCCTGTATACATCACCGGCGCGGAAGACGACAGGTGGGGCGATCCGAGAGGTGAGTTCCTCGCCTGCGTGGCAGCGGGACAGGTGTATCGCCTGCTCGGCGGGCAAGACCTGGGTACGGATCAGATGCCACCGCTCAATCAGCCCATCATGCACACCATCGCCTTTCACATCCGAGAGGGCAAGCATGCGGTCACGGCGTTCGATTGGGACCAGTTTCTGGCCTTCGCCGACATGCATCTGCGAGCCCGCTAATCAAGGATGTTTTCGGACCTCCGGGTACCTCATCACAGTTGTCTTGGGTTGATCGCGGTGGAGTCTTTATCGAGCGCTCCGAGCGAGGCGGGTGCACCGGCCCCGTGGTAGGTGACTCGCTATCCACCTTTCCGCTTCTACGCCCTGGCCGATGGCATCCATAAGGTTCTTTCTCAAACCAGCCCCGAAACATCCGGTCCAGCGCGCAAAACTCGGCAGTTGGAACTCCTGCTGGTTTGGGAAGGCTAAAACATGGGAAAAGTCCTGTTAGATTTCGCTTGACAAGCTCTGGGTTCTGGGCGTAAAAGCTTAGTTCGGATGTCGAACAAAGTGCAGCGCCGGGTCGCGGCCAGACGAATCAAGGGTTGAGCATCACGAGGTAGTGTGACGGCAAGCGCCGTCGCGGTTGCGGCTGGCCGGTGCCTCAACTTGTTCGAAACGGCTGGCGCTCAGTGAGGGCCGTGGCAGGGAAAGGCGCCACACCATTCTGACGCCGGTGAAGGAATCGCGCGAGTGGCCAGTTCGGAAATCGCACGGGAGATTAACCGCAGCAGCGTCTTGGACATGATCCGCACGAACCAGCCCTTGTCGCGTGCCGATCTTGCGCGCCGGACGGGGCTGCAGCGGAGCACGGTTTCACTGATTGTGGATCAGTTGATCAACGAGCGCTGGGTCGTGGAAGGCGGAGTCGGGCAGTTGCCCCGCGGGAGGCGGCCCCGGTTTCTCTATCTCAACACCGAGCGCGCGGGGATCATCGGAATTAATATCGAGCCGCGCCTGACCAGCATCGTGTTGGCGGACCTGAACACCCGCTTCCGGGCGGAGGAATCCATTCCCACGTCGCGTGATCCCAGTACGTTCATTGGCGTTCTGAGCTCCTACGTGTGCCGCCTCATCCGCCAGCATGCCGATGTGGCCTACGAGGAGATCGGAGTGAGCGTGCCTGGGTACGTGGATTATCTCGCGCAACGGCTGGTTTTCGCCCCAAACCTCGGGTGGCAACAAGTGGATTTGAAGAAACCCCTGGAAAGCTCGACGGGTCTTCCGGTGCAAATCGAAAACGCGGCCAACGCGTGCGCTTTGGCGGAGGTGTGGTCCGGGCCCCATGAGGGAATGAGCGATCTCATCGCCGTCACCGTATCGGAAGGAATCGGTACGGGGATCGTCGCCAACGGCCACCTGGTGCGGGGACCGAGCGGCGCGGCGGGCGAGTTCGGCCACGTATGCCTGGACCCGCAGGGGCCGAAATGTACGTGCGGCGGCCGCGGGTGCTGGGAGGTCTACGCCTCGAACGCCGCGGCCATTCGGAATTACGGCCGCCAGAACCCGGGCCGGTCCGGCAAGCCGGAGGAAGAGATTACCCAAGACCCCGTGACCAGCTTTACTGACATTCTATCGCTGGCAGAGCGCGGCGACCGCAGGGCCGGCGAGGTTCTAGACGTAATGGCCCGCTATTTGGGTCTTGGTATGGCGATGCTCGTGAACGGACTGGCGCCGTCGGTTATCGTCGTCGTGGGCGAGGTGACCCGGGCCTGGAAGCGCGTCGGCCCGCTCGTCCAGAGTGTGGTTCGAGAGTGCGCTCGCACCCACGCCACCACCCGCATCGTACCAGCCGACGACGCGACGCAGCCTCGGCTCCGGGGCACCATCGCTGTCGTTCTGCAAAAACACTTCCGCCCGCGGCTTTTCGCCTGAAACGCGCGCGGACTAGGTGAAGCTTTTTTCACAAATCGTGATTCCGGATTGTTGGGGAGGTACTGATTTAGTGCGAGGTTGCAACAAAGTACGTCTTAAACGAAGCGCGCGTGGCGGTGAGTGGCTTCAATCTGTCCGGCGCGTTTCGCCTGTACGCTTGCGTGCCTGGGCCGGGGGTCGATGGAATCGAGGTCGGAGCTACTCTCAGCGACTTGATTTCAAGAAACAATCATCTGACTGAAGCGAAGGAGGATATCATGGCACGAGAAGGAATGAAACTTAGGGCTGTTTTACTCAGCATGGTGTTATTGCTATTCGCGGGTACTGCCAAGGCACAGGTGCTTTACGGCTCGCTCACCGGCAATGTCACTGACGCGTCCAATGCCCCGGTTCCTGGAGCGAAAATCGAGGCTGCGAACGTTGGAACGGGCATCGTCACACAGGCCGTTACTGACGTCCGCGGAGTTTACTTGATCAATGATCTTCAACCTGGCATATATCGCGTCACGATTTCGGCCGGGGGTTTCGCCACGGTCGTCCAAGAGAACTTACGCGTGGATGCCAACACCGAACGGCGGGCGGACGTCCAACTGCAAGTAGCGCGTGTGAACCAGCAAATCACGGTGACCGCCGCCGCTGAGGCCCTTCAGACGGACCGCACCGATGTCAAGAGCCAGCTCGGCACCACCCAGGTTACGAGTCTTCCCTTGGGAAGTGACCGGAACTTCCAGACGCTTTACGTCCTGGTGCCAGGAGCGGCGCCGCCTTTCACCTCGCATTCCTTTGCAGGGAATCCCACGCAGTCGCTGGCCTTGCATATCAGTGGCGGGTCCGACACCGCTAACATCACCCTGATTGACGGCTCGATCGACACCAATTATTGGGAACAGAACCTCATCGCTTACGTGCCGCCTGAGGAAGCGATCGAGGCCGTGAACATCGTGACCACCGGCTTCGACGCCGAACAAGGGAATGCCAACGGGTCCGTGACCAACGTTACGATTAAATCCGGGACCAACGCCCTTCATGGCAGCGCTTTCGAATACAACACCATCAGCGCTCTGCAATCCCGGAACTTTTTCACCTACACCCCCCAGATTCCGAAGTACGTCCTGAATCAGTTTGGGATATCGCTGGGGGGGCCGATTAAGAAGAACAAATTGTTTTTCTTTGCCGATTGGGAACGCTATCGGCTGAGCGAGCTGGGAACCGCCACAACTTCCATTCCCTCGGCGGCCATGATTACAGGGGATTTCTCGGCCGCCATACCTGCCGGAACTAACTGCAATACAACGCCCGTAGCAGGGTGCATTTTCGACCCCACCACCGGGAATGCTGATGGGACAGGGCGTACTGCGTTTCCGAACAATAAAATCCCCCCGGGGGAAATCAGCGAGGCGTCCGCGTCACTGGCAGCATTGCTCCCCGCACCGAATTACGGACCCACACCCAATGTGCCTGCGACCAATTTTTTTAGTGCCGGCGATCTGCTGTTTCACCGCGATAGCGTGGACCTCAAGATCAACTACCTTCCCTCCGACAGGAGCATGTTCTTTGCGCGCTACAGCGCGGAGCCGACTTATGTCTTCGATCCCCAACAGCTTGGCAAGGCCGGGGGGGCGGCTCTGGGTTCCGTTTCCCAACCCGGCAACGCGTATGGGTTGACTCAGAACGCCTCCGTGGGCTGGACGTATACATTTTCGCCTCGCTTGTTGTTAGACGCCAATGTGGGGTACACGCGGCCACGCTATTCTGCCACCAATACCGACATCGGGACTAACTACAGTTCGATTATTACCGGCACGGGTGGCAGCAACCCGCTGCAAGGGGGCATTCCCAATTTCCAGTTAACCAGTCTTAGCACGCTGGGTAACTCGGCCGTCTCCAACCCCTTTCTCTTTCGCGACAATCAGTACACCTTTGCCGCGAACTTGAGTTGGATCAAAGGCGCCCACAATTTCCGTTTTGGCGGCGATATCGACCGCTATGACATGAACCGTTTCCAGGGCCAACTTGATTATGGGGTGCGGGGCGGATTCACCTTCTCCGGAGGCGTGACGTCCTTGAAGGGAGGTCCCGCGACGAGCGAATACAACTCGTGGGCGGATTTCCTCCTGGGCCTGCCTCAAAGCTTGGGGAAGGATTACGTCTATCTGAATCCTTCCACGACCCGAGAGTGGGAGTTTGCCGCTTACGCGCGGGACAACTGGCAGGTCACGAAGAAGTTGAGTATCAATTACGGCGGCCGCTGGGAATACTATCCCATCGCGACCGTAAGTCACTATGGCTCCGCCAATTTCAATTGGCTCACTGACACCGCTTATTTGGGCGGAGTCGGCGGAGTCCCGAGCAACGCTTATATGACCACCGGCCCCGGACAACTGGAACCGCGTCTGGGCATCGCCTACCGGTTGACCGAAAAAACCGTCCTCCGTACAGGATATGGCATGAGCAGCGACCCCTATGCCATGAATTACATGGCCTGGGTCTACCCGGCGGTCATTTCCCAGCAGATCCCCGGGGCCAATTCCTACACGCCCGGCGGCTATATCGGATCGTCATCAGGCCCGACGGGCACCTGGGTTGGCCCGACCGTCCCTGGCGGCCTGACTGCGGGAATTCCTGCTTTTCCCTTCCCGAGCCTGTCGGCGGGAAAGTACACCCTGCCGTCATACCTGGGGACTTACGGCTATCCCAACAAGTACAATCGCGGCTACGAAGAGGCGTGGGATTTCATGGTGCAACACGAATTCGGCCATAATTTCAACGCCCAGGTCGGATATGTCGGAAATCACATGGTTCGGGAGGCGGAGTTTATCAATATGAACGCGCCCGGCCCCGGCGGGGGCAGCCACGGAGCTCCACTTTGGGCCCAGTTTGGGAATGCCAGCGCCATGACCATCAATGGCCCCTTCTCGGGCGGGAGCTATAATGCTTTGCAGGCGCAGCTCACGCGGCGGGTGGCAAACTCACTGGTGGGAGTTAACTATACCTTCTCGAAAACCATCGACAACGATGACACCGAGGCGAACACTAACGTGACCTGGGCCTATTATCAGGTCCTTGCCCGCAACAAAGCGCTCGCCGGCTTCGACCAAACGCACAATTTCCAACTCTTCGCCGTGTATAATTCGCCGTTCGGGAAGGGCCAGCACTGGGTGACAACGGGCGTGGGCGCAAAGATTCTCGGGGGATGGAACTTCAGCCCCGTTCTGAGCCGCGAAAGTGGCACGCCGTTCAGCGTCACTTCTTCCGGCAGCTCCCTCAATGCACCCGGCAACACCCAAACCGCCGACCAAGTCAAACCCCAAGTTGCCATCCTCGGAGGCCATGGGCCCAATGAACCTTACTTCGATCCCATGGCATTTGCACCCGTTACGGCGGTGCGCTTTGGCACGAGCGGGAGGGATATTGTGCGGGGTCCGGGCCTCTTCAACATAAACGCCAGCCTGGTTCGCGACTTCGACCTGACCGAACGTTTTAAGCTGCAATTCCGGGCGGAGGCCTACGGGCTTACCAATACGCCCATTTTTGCCAATCCCGGGGCAACCGTATCGAACGCCAAATTCGCCAATGGGGCGGTTACCAGTTACGGCGGTTACGACATCATCAGCTCGACGGTAGCACCTATTACAGGATACGATAATGCCGACCGGCAGATCCGGTTTGCGCTCAAGATGGTGTTCTGAGAACAAGGCATCACGCAGGAAGAAAACCGGTGGGAAAGGGGCCTCTCCAAGTCTTGGGGGGCCCTCCCCCGCTCCCACGGCCAGAAGGACGGGGCTATCGCAGTTCTTTGCCGGCGACGCCGAACCTAAACCGAGCCTCGCCGGAACTAAAACAGCAAAGTTGGACGAACGCAAAGCACGGTCCTTGCTCGGCCTTGAGAAACTGGCAGGTTTGTGCGAAACAGGGCTTCGCTAGTTGGTTCCAAGTCACCTCAAGCGCCAGAGCCGGAAGCAAGCGGGGATGTTGGACGGCCTTTCCAGTACCGTTGGACCTAAACGGACGCCAGCCTCGTCCGGACTATTCCACAAACACCCCCCGCGACTGACGGATTCACAGGAAGAGAGGTGAGAGCGTGAAGACTCTGATTTTTTCCTTACTTGCGCTGGCGGTCGCCCCGGTCGTGGCCGTGGGACAGTTCCAGTTCCACGACCTGAACTCCAAGTCGGTCGAGTTGACGGAAGATGGCTCGCCGGTGTTTGTCTACAATTACGGAACCATGCTCAAAGAGGGCACAGCGCCGGATCGCGCCCGCTGCTGCTATCTTCATCCCGTATATGCGCCTAACGGCGTGGTGGTCACCGATGATTTTCCCAAGGATCATCCCCACCACCGCGGTATCAGTTGGATGTGGCCCGTCGTCGTTGTGGATGGCAAGACTTACGACCTTTGGACGATCAAGGGCATCCTCGACCGATTCGAGAAGTGGGAGCGCAAAGAAGCCGGCAAGGACAAGGCGGTGCTGGCGTTTCAGGATGGCTGGTACGTGGGCGATCGCAAGGTGGTGCAAGAGAACGTGGAGATCATCGCGCATTCCATCGTGGAGGGACGCCGCGACCTCGACATCACCATCACCCTGCATTCGGCGGGCGCGGAGGTGGCGATCGGCGGCACGCACGAACACGATAAGGGTTATGGCGGAGGGCTGGAAATCCGCTTCGCTCCGCGCGCCGAAACCAAGATTCGCACCGCAGCGCAGGAGGACGCGCCCGACAGCGACCGCGTCCCCGCGGCTTGGGCGGAGCTGACCGGCAATTTTGGTGGCAAGATGGCCACCACGCGCGTCACCGAAGATCCTTCCAACCCCGGGGCGCCCAACGGGTGGTGCTTGCGGCATTACGGATTCCTCGGCGTGGAATATCCCGGACTGGAATTGCGCCGCCTGGACAGCCAGGTGCCTCTGACCATGAAGTTCCGCGTATCGCTCTCGGGAAGTTCATCGAGTGCGGGGCTGACGGAAAAGCACATCCTGGTTTACACACGCAACGGCAAAGGCTACGTTCACGACAACATTCAATCGAGCGTTGAAGCCATCAAGAAAATGGGTGCGGAGAACGGATTCGCGGTGGATGTGACGGATGATCCGCTCTTCTTCGCGGACTCAACCCTGAAGCAGTACAAGGCTCTGGTGTTTGCGAACACCAATAACGAAGCGTTCTTGAACGACTCCCAGCGGAACGCATTTAAGCATTACATCGAGTCCGGCGGGGGCTTTGTGGGCATCCACTCTGCCTCGGGCTCGGAGCGCGACTGGCCGTATTTCTGGTCAGTGCTGGGTGGGAAGTTCGTGCGCCACCCACACCAGCAGGTGTTTCTCGTCCGGGTAAAGGATGCGAATTTTCCGGCCACCCGGAAATTGCCCGCCACGTTCGAATGGAAGGATGAGTGTTACTTACTCGACCACCTCAACCCGGATATTCACGTGCTGTTGGTCACCGATCGTACCAAACTCGATGATCCCGATAAGGCGAAGCATCCCGACGAAGGATTCGGCGACTCTCTGCCACTCTCCTGGTATCATGATTTCGACGGTGGCCGGGAGTATTACCTTGCCCTCGGCCACAATAAGGCGGACTATTCCAACCCCCTTCTATACAACCAGATCCTGGGTGGAATTCTTTGGGCCATGGGAGGGAAGTGAAGAGAACAGTGACGAGTGAAAAGTGACAAGTGACCAGTGAGACGAGCCGTGTACGCTCGCCACTCGTCACTCTTCACTTGTCACTGAAGTTTGGAGGTGAGATCATGCATTTCGAAAAGACGACATCGCGACGACGATTCCTGAAAGGCTCGCTCACCGCAGCCGCGGCCATCGGATTTCCCACCATTGTCCCGGCCCGCGTTTTCGGCCGGAGCGCACCGAATAACATGATCCAGGTGGCGCAGATCGGCTGCGGCCGCATCGCCCGGGACTCCGAATTCAGGGGCATCCTTAGAAATAGCGATGTGGCCCGCTATGTGGCCGTGTGCGACCTGGATACGGTCCGCATTGCCGACGCGAAGAACCTGCTCGAACAGGCCTACGCGAAGAAGTTCGGAGCAGGGAAGTACGCGGAGCTCAAAACCTACGGCGACTATCGCGAGATGCTCCAAGACAAGAGCATCGATGCGGTGTGCATCAGCACGCCCGATCACTGGCACGCGCAACCCGCTATGGAAGCGGCGTTGGCCGGCAAAGACATCTATCTCCAAAAGCCCGCTTCGTTGACCATCAAGGAAGGCCGCCAGATGGCGGATACGATGAAGCGGACGGGCCGCATTTTCCAGCAGGGAAGCCAGCAACGATCGGACTACAACTTTCGCTATGCCTGCGAGTTGGTTCGCAACGGCCGCATCGGCAAAGTTCAACAGGTCCTGATTGGATTGCCGGTGGATCCCTCTGGGGATGAGGAACCGGAAATGCCCGTGCCGTCGAACTTGAACTACGACATGTGGCTTGGCTCCACCCCCATGGTTTACTACACGGAAAAACGCGTGCACCCGCAGGCAGCGACCTTAAAGGTTCGTTACGACCGCCCGGGCTGGCTGCGCTGCGAGCAGTTCGGCGCCGGCATGATCACCGGCTGGGGTGCGCATCACATCGACACGGCACACTGGGCCATGGACACCGAATACACCGGACCGGTGGAGATCGTCGCCAGCGCTGAGTTCCCCAAGAAGGGATTGTGGGACGTTCATGGCCCGTTTCACGTGCGGGCGAAATATGCCAACGGCGCCGATGTATATATCAGCGAGATGTATCCGACCGGCGTCAAGTTCATCGGTGAAGACGGCTGGATTTGGGTCACGCGCGGCGCGCCCGTCACCGCCAGCGATCCGGCCGCGGTAAAGTCCCGCAACGCGGCGCTGGATGCGAGCGACCTGAAGATGCTCCGGGCCGGCATCAAGGACAACGAAATCCACCTGCACCATAGCCCCAAGAACGATCATCATCTGGACTGGCTGACCAGCATCAAGACGCGCCAGCCGCCGGCGGCGCCGGCGGAAGTCGGCCATCGTTCCTGTACCGCCTGCCTGCTGGCCCACGCGGCCATGAAACTGAATCGCGAACTCAAGTGGGACCCGCAGGCGGAACGCTACGTCAACGATGAGGAGGCGAACGCCCTGCTTTCCCGTCCGCAGCGCGCGCCCTACGGCACCGACTACGTGCTATCGAAGCAGGCATGAACGGGGACAATCGGAAGATCCGCGACGTCCGCGCGACCACCGTTGCGGTTCCGCTCGAAACGCCGTTGCGCCACGCAAACGCCTGCCACGGGGGTGGGTTTGCACGCCCGACCGCCGAGGTGGAGACTGACAACGGGCCGATAATGCGGGATGAGCAAATTGACCGGCGGGAATTTTTGAAGAGTGCAGGAATAACCGCTCTGCTCGGGGGCTCCGCAACAGCCTCCGCCCCGCCCGCGGCGCAACCCCCGACCGCAGTTGGCCGTGGGCGGCTCCCTTCGCGAATAGCCGAGCATATGGAAGCTTCAACCGAGGTTAGAATCATTACGCTCGATCCCGCCCACTTCCACGCGGCGCTGGTTCAAAAAGAGATGCTGCCAGGGATCGCGAAACGCGTTTCTATTTACGCTCCTCTCGGCCCGGACCTCCTGGCGCACTTGAGTCGTATCGAACAATTCAACACCAGAGCCGACAACCCGACGAACTGGGAACTCGATGTCCATTGCAGCCCTCGGTCGCTCGACGAGATGCTTTCCGCACGGCCTGGCAATGTCGTGGTGCTTGCCGGCCGCAATCGCGGCAAGATCGATAAGATCAAAGCGTCTCTTGATGCGGGCTTGAATGTATTAGCGGACAAGCCTTGGATTATCCGGGGTCAGGATCTTCACGCTCTCGAGTCCGCTCTGGACGTTGCCGATCATAAGGGCCTGGTCGGCTACGATATGATGACCGAGCGGTACGAGATTACCACGATCGTTCAGAGAGAACTCGTGAATGACCCGGCGATCCTGGGCTCGATTGTGCCGACCTCGGATAACAAGCCCGGCGTCTTCATGGAAAGCGTCCATCACATCATGAAGACTGTCGCAGGGCTCCCGAGCCTGCGCCCGCTGTCTTTCTTTGACATCCAGGAGGAGGGGGAGGGCCTCACCGATGTCGGCACCCACCTGGTGGATCTGGTCCAGTGGACGCTTTTTCCAAATCAAGCCATCAATTATCGGGAAGACATCAAGGTAGTAGGCGCCAAGCGGTGGGCTACCCCCATCACGGCATCTCAATTTCGGCAGATTACCGGGGGCGGGGGTTTTCCCGCCGTTCTGGCCCCTTACGTCCAGGGAGACCGATTCGACTATTACTGCAACAATCAGGTTGATTACAAGATTCGGGGCATCCATGTGCGGCTGAATGTACTGTGGGATTACGAGTCGCCAGCCGGCGTGGACTTTCATCATGCCGTATACCGGGGGACCAACGCCCGCATCGAGGTACGGCAGACCGACAAGGAGAACTACCGACCCGAATTGTACGTCGCGCCTAACGGGCCTGAGCGCTACGCCGTGGTCCTGCAGGCATTGCGAGGCCGTATCGAGCGGCTACAGGGCGCCTATCCCGGTACCGAATGCGAGGTCTTAGGCGATGAGTTGCGGGTGAGCATTCCGGATCGCTACCGAGTCGGCCACGAGGCGCACTTCGCCCAGGTTCTGGCGCAGTTCCTGAAGTATTTGAAATCGCCAGAATCGATGCCGGCGTGGGAGCGACCCAATATGATCGCGAAATACTATGTCACAACCGCGGGTGTCCAACTGCGCCGTCCTACGTAGCAGGCTTCATTCCAGCCCGCTTTTCTCACCAGTTATTCCGAGAATCGGTTTCGAGCCCTGATCGTCGATGCTGAGCGGGATTTTTGGGGGTGGCGGGTCGGAACGAGACTAGTGCTTAGTTGCATTAATAACCGATATTATTTATCACCCTCGGAAGGGCGGGGCTTCAGCCCCGCCGCCGCGGGGCGGAGAGTTGAATGGGCCTTTAGGCCCTGAAGCCGTGTCGCTTCAGGGGCTAAAGCCCCCGAATCCCGCCTGAGCCCTGCGGCGGGGCTGAAGCCCCGCCCTTCCATCCCCCGACAAATAAGGTTGCTAACTTCCACAACTAAGCACCAGCCCAGATTTCTCACCACGCTCTGGCGTTTTTCGCCAAGCCGCCGGAAGGACGGCTCGGCAAGCAGCAAGAAAAGCTCGGGGGCAGACCCTCCTTGCGATGGAGTCATCGCTAGGAAGTCCGCCCCCGAAAGGGAAGGGTGGGTGCAAGAGGAGCTTCATTTCCCAGCGGCGATCACCGGCACACGCTGGAAAAGCACAGGCAGTTGAGCAAGGATCTGACGCTCGGCCTTGGGGGGACTGTACTCGAGAACCACCCCCGCCTCTGCCAGCCGCAAGGCTCGGATTCGGTAGCTTCCCGCGCTGCGCACCGCGATCAACGCGGTGGAACCCGCCACCTCACCCTTGGCCGCATCGTTGGCCATGATGAGCGCCACGCCTTGCCGCCCTTGACTAACCAAAGCCATGCAAGGCTC
>DLMI01000186.1 GCA_002478145.1 Acidobacteria bacterium UBA7540 | reverse complement strand
CCACCTTCATCGGAATCAGCACCCGCTTCGCGGATGTCTCTTTTTACTTCCTCGCCTATAGCCTTAATGGTTTTCTCGGAAAAGTTTTGGTCTGCGCCGTCTACGAGAATGGGCATCATGAATCCACGAAGCTGTTCAATCGTATAGGTGTGTTCGAAAGGCATCTGGGCTTCCAGGATAGTTTCGAACTCGCTTAGTCGTTTGCTCAGCGTCTCGCTTTGCTCCCCTGAGACGCGTAAGGCATCTCCGCTTACTTGCTCCATCGCATCAACGATGAGCGTGTTGATTCCATCGGCTTTGAGGTGAACAGCTTCCAGAGATACGATTCCTTCTTGACGAAGTTTATCGAGTTGCATCATTGCCGATATCAACACTTCGAGCGCTTCCGGTCCTTCCAATGATCCTATTACTCTCAGAGCACCAAGACAGGCTCCCAGTTTGTAGAACGAAAAGACGTTGAATAGCCTCATTTTCAACCCCCGCAGAGGGATAGAAAAGCCGGAGGCATGGGAGTATACCGCAAACCAATCTGCCTTTCTACGGATAGCCACCTCTTGCTCGCTTCTCATTTTCGAACCCCCTCGGGCGAATCTGTTTCAAATTAAGATACGATGCGGGAATGTCCAATCCGGGTGTCTGATTGGCGATTGAATTTAAGACTTTAGGTCGGCAACACAGATTTAGGACGCTACCGGCCAGTTGGTAGTGGTACAGTTTGACGTTGTCGCGGCGAGTTCACCTCGCCAAGTGGCGGCGTGAAGCCGCCTCTACATCAAACTGTACCACTACCGGCCAGTTTCAGTGCAGGGTCTTTCCAGCGGCCGCGGAAGGGGTCAGTTCCACCCCTCCGAGATAGCAAAACCTGCAAGTCGAGCGGGGCCAAGAAAAAGACAAGAGCCAAAGAAAGGACTTGACAGAGCTGGGGCGGCATAGTACATTGTACATGTACATTGTACTATGCCTAACGAGCTTCCCGTGCTACAGATCGACTTGGCCTCCCTCTTGCCCGCTTCCGAGCAAATTGTGCGAGGTCTCCGTGCCACACTCCTGGCTGGTCGTTTCCGGCCTGGTGACCAACTCCCCTCGGTCCGGCAACTCGCCGTGGACCTCGGTGTCCATCACAATACGGTGGCGGGGGCGTATCGGCAACTGGCCGAAGAAGGGTGGCTGGAGCTGCGGCGCGGGCGTGGCGCGACAGTGATTGAGCGGCCGGCGCCCGCGCCCACGCCTCGCGCCGAAGCGGAGTTCCGCAAACGGCTGGAGGAGTTGGTGGTCAAGGCGCTCGCCGAAGGCGTGCCCTCTGGCGCGGTGAGCGGCGAGCTGGCGGTTCTGGCAGCGAAGCTCCAAGAAGGAGAATTGGCGAAATCGCGAGCTGGGTTGATGCCCAGCACGGAGAACTAAGATGAGTACTCAATGGGTCCTAGGACCGAGCTTTGTGATGGCCTTTGTGATCGGGCTCTATCTGGTCATGTCTTACTGGATGCCACGTCTGACCCGCCCGGACGTCTACTTTGCAGTGACCGTCCCGCCCGAATTCCGCGACTCGGCGGAGGGCTGCTCCATCCTCAAGCGCTACCGGGTGGAAGTAACGATCTTCGGCGTTCTTGCCCTGCTCATCGTTCTGGCCGGGATGCGTATTCCCGAGCCCGGCTACCTGACGGCTGTGACGCTGACCGGGCTATTCTTGCAGGTCGTGGGCGTCTTCCTCGCTTACTATCGGGCTCGGGGGCGGGTGCTGCCGCACGCCGCAGCGCCGGCGACCGTCCGGGAAGCGGCGCTTGTGCCCCGCGACGCGCGCTTGCCGGGTGGATGGGTGCTCCAGCTCCCTCCTTTCGCCCTATTGGCCGCGACGGCAATCTGGTTGCACCTACACTGGGGTCAGATCCCGGAGGTCTTCCCGGTTCACTGGAGAGCCAACGGTCAGGTGGACAACTGGGCCACTCGCAGTTTTGCCGGAGTTTATAGCCCGCTGCTGATCGGGACTGTGCTCTGCGCCTTGATGGGGTTCTCGGCCTACGCCATGCTCCGCTGGTCTCGTCTCATCCGAGTAGGCGGAGCGGCGGGGGAGGGCGAGCGCCGCTTCAGGCGTGTCGTGGTGTCGATCCTCGTTGCCACCGAGTATTTCATCGCACTGGTGTTCATGTGGACTGGCCTTTTGCCCCTGTCACACAAGCAGACCGGTCCGCCGGGCTTCATCCCGATGCTCGTCTTCGCACTGGCCTTCACGGTGGTCACTGTGGCGCTGATGATTTGGGTAGGCCAGGGCGGCACACGCCTGGTCGGCTCTGCGGCGGCTGCCTCCGGGGGCGTGGCGCCGGTGGGCGACCGCACGTCCGACAAGTACTGGAAACTGGGCCTGATCTACATCAACCGCAGCGATCCGGCACTGTTCGTCGAAAAACGCTTCGGGATCGGGTACACGCTCAACTTCGGCCACCCGGGCGTCTGGATTTTCCTGGCCGCGCTCGTGGCCGTCGTGGTGGCAATCATCTTCGTCGTCCCGTCCCATCACCACCCCTGAGCGGAGCGCCTGTGATTCCGATCCCCGACTTGTCGGGGCGAAGAATCTCCGCAGTTGTCTTTTGCGCGCCCAGAGGCTAAGTATGTAGCCTACTATCAGGCAGGCGAACCGCGAAGTGTGTCAAAATGGCACACTTATGTGCTTATCCATATGTTCAGTGGAGCTCTTCTAACCCCTTGAAAACACATTGGAAAATGATGCCACCGACGCAGAACACTTCAAAAAAGTGGGACAAGTGGGCAAGATGGAAATCCCCTCCACACCGGCATAACAGCACTCGCGGTCAGCGCGGCTTGCCGGCTAAGATGAGTAGGAGCTTTGCCAAAAGATGAGAATCGTGACGGGCAACGCCATCTTCGACGAGCACGTCCGCAAGCACGGGCGCAACGCCGAGCGCGCGCACTTCTGCCAGGTCATTCACAACTGGTTCGGAGCGATCCGCGGCGTATCGCCGACGCAGGGAGGAAGAGACCGGGCGCATATTCATGATCGCGACATCAAAGAGCTTCCGGCCGGCATGTTCATGCAGGGCGCGCACGTGGTCGGCGGCGGAATAGCCGCGGGATTCGCCGGGCTGCGTCATGAGGTTGCACACATAAACCTTCAGCGCCCTGGAGCGTGCGATCTGTTCCGGAATCCCGCGAACCAGCAGGTTGGGTATCAGTGAGGTGTAAAGAGAGCCCGGACCGATGGTGATGAGGTCGGCTTGCTCGAGCGCGGTGAGCGTTTCCGGCAGGGGGCGGCAACGGCTGGGAACAATGTGCAGGCGCTGGATGGGAATTCGTGTCTTGGTGATGCGCGACTCCCCGTAGATGATGTTGCCATTCGATTGTTCCGCCTTCAAACGAACATCGGAAAGGGTGGAAGGGAAAATCTCGCCCCGGATGGCCAGGACTTCGCTCGACACCCGAACGGCCTTCGCAAAGTCGCGCGTTAGGTGCGTGAGGGCAGCCAGAAACAAGTTGCCGAAGCTGTGGCCTCGCAGGCCGTGACCGCTCACAAAGCGGTAATTGAAAAGTTGCGTGAGGAGCTTCTCGTCTTCAGCCAGTGCGACCATGCAGTTGCGAATGTCCCCTGGCGGAAGGATGCGGAAGTCGCGGCGCAGGCGCCCGGAGCTTCCGCCCTCGTCAGTAACGGTGACGACGGCGGTCAGCCTGGAAATCCTGGCCTCGCGGCCGGTTGGGTAGGCGATCCCGCGGAGGTGGTGCTTCAGACCCCGTAAGACGGTGGACAAACCTGTCCCGCCGCCAATGGCAACGACTTTCATGGGACCCTTGAATGAGGCCTTACGTCCTGCTGAGAAGCGACGAAGCTAAGGGTTCGAGGCGAAAACCAACTCTTTAAAGCGGGCATCGTTCGCCAGCGCTTGGAAGTCTTCGTCGCGCCTGGCCTGAATACGATTCTCACGCCGGAGAGTGATGGCCTCTTTCAGGTGCTGCAGAGCGCTTTCGGCATCTCCGCGTAGCGAATAAGCAGCGGCCAAAGCATAACAAATATGCTCGAGTTTCGGCGCCGATTTCCGAGCTTTGTTCAGGTACTCGATGGCATCATCAAGGCGCCGCGAGTTCAAGGCTCCCACCCCCAGGGTGTATAGATCCTCAGCCTTCCTCGGTGGCGGGCTGGGGCGACTGAGTTTCCGCTCGCACAACCGCAAGTGGACGAGCGCTCTTTCCGCTACCCCCGCTACTCCGCTGGATGCCAGCTTTTCGAATATCTCCCTGGCTTTTTGATAATTCTGTTTTTGGAAAGCGCGTGCGCCGAGCTCGAAATTCCTGACCGCCGCCTGAAACAGAGCCTCAGACCGTCGGCGTTCAGTCGCTTGAGAATTTCCTGTCTGACCTATGGCGCTGGCTATCGAGTCGCGGGAGGATCTTGAAGCCACCTGTGGATGGGCGGCTCTAGCGGA
Source organism: Acidobacteria bacterium UBA7540 (assembly GCA_002478145.1). Next base: position 921 of record DLMI01000186.1, on the reverse strand, counting down.
TCGCGCACGATCAGAATGGTCCAGCGAGTGTGCAGGACGAACCCTTCCCTTTCTTGAAGTCCGCAGTACCATTTTTCCTTCCCGACTAAGCCTTTTCAGTTCAGTATGTTCCAACGAAAAAGCAAAGGCCCGGCGAGTCTTCTCACCAGATGCCTAACCTCTATCTATAACAAAAGTAGTGGAATATAGTCAAGTTTAGAAGAGCGGGCTAGGCCAAGCTTGCACATTGCGGCCGTAATTCATTGAAAACACAAGGTCGGGTTCCTTGATGTGTTCCCATGCGAAGCTTTCTTGATTTCTCGTAAACTGCGGATCAAGGCTGCTGACTCCTGATTCCTGAATCCTGCTTTTCGGTCTCACAATCCGTTTGACGACTCGACGGTCTTGCCTGTATCTTTCCCAGGTGATGGCAGGCTACCGCCCTCCGACAGGCTCAACCCGCTGCCCTGGCGCAAATCTCCGCTGGCTCTGCCTGGCACTTTTGCTGTGCTCGATGGCGCTGCCCCTTCCGGGTGTGGCTGCGGATCTTTATGGGCCGCAAGGTGTGAAGCCCCAAGCGGTTCGGCAGGGGAAGCTGGGAAGTTGTTATTTTCACGCAGTGATTGCGGCCTTGGCAGAGTTTCAGGCGGAGGGGCTGGAGAGAATGATTCAAGCCCATAGTGACGGGGGTTACACGGTTCGTTTTGCGGACGGGGTGAAGGAGAATGCTTATGCGGAGGACGTTCAATACACGCGGGAGAGTGGTTATGATCTCTCGGAGGGTCTGTGGGTGGCGGTTTTGTTTCGCGCCTATGCGCAACGAGTATTGCGCCAGTCGCTGGTTTCAGGGATCGAGAAGAGCGAGCTGTTTCCGTTGGTAAAATCGTACGTGAAGGACTTCGTGGCCACGAATGACCCACTGCTGTTGGCGTACGACCGGGC
>DLMI01000010.1:22816-59720 GCA_002478145.1 Acidobacteria bacterium UBA7540 | reverse complement strand
ACTTAACGTAGTAGTACTAGCGCCTAGCCCCCAGCTCCTAGCGCCTGTCACCTGACCCCTGGCACCTGAAACCTGCGTTACCCCCTGTATACGGAGGGCGGTCAAGTGTATATTATCGGTCTGCGGGAAATCGAAACGGAAGTGCGTTAAGTACGATTCCCGCGGCTGACTGCGTAGCGAAAATGGCAGAGGGAGCGCTGAGCATGAGCCGGAGAGCTGTTCGTCTATTCCTTCTCATCGTCTGCCTGGGGGGCTGGGCCGCCCGAGTCCCGGCGCAGACTTTCGAGGTAAAGACCCACAACCTCAAGAACGGGATGAAGATCCTGGTGCAGGAGGACCACTCGATTCCGAACGTGGCCCTGTACACCTTCTACCGCGTCGGGTCGCGCAACGAAAGGCCCGGGACCACGGGGCTTTCGCATTTTTTCGAGCACATGATGTTCAACGGGGCCAAGAAACACGGCCCGGGTGAATTTGACCGGGTGATGGAAGCGGCCGGGGGGTCCAACAACGCCTACACCAGCCGCGACGTGACCGTTTACCAGGACTGGTTTCCACCCGCCGCGCTGGAAGAGATCTTTGATCTCGAAAGCGACCGCATTCGCGATCTCAGCTTCGACCCCAAGATGATCGCCTCTGAACGTGGCGTGGTGGCCTCCGAGCGTCGCACGAGCGTGGACAACAGTAATTTCGGCATTCTCGACGAGCAACTCTGGGCCACGGCATTCATCGCTCACCCTTACCATTGGCCCGTCATCGGCTGGATGGTGGACATCGAGAACTGGAAGATGGAAGACCTCCGGCGCCATTTCGAGATGGGCTATTCCCCCAGCAATGCCACCATGGTGGTGGTGGGCGATATCACGGCGGAGGAAATCTTCGATCGGGCGGAAAAAGACCTCGAGTCCATTCCCTCCCACGACCCGCCGCCCAAGGTCACCACGCGCGAGCCGGAACAGCTTGGAGAGCGCCGCCTGGTGGTAAAAAAATTCGCGCAACTTCCCCTGCTCATGATCGCTTACCACATTCCTGAAAGCGCCAGCCCGGATTTTTACCCGCTCAATTTGTTCCAGGCCGTGCTCCTCTCGGGCCAGAGCTCGAGGCTCTACGAGCGCTTGGTGGACAAGGAGCAGCTGGCGATTTCCGTGGACGGCGGGTTCGATCTTTCCTTCGATCCCACTTTGTTCGTGGTGACGCTACAGCCCGAAGCGGGCGTTGACCTACAGGCCCTGGAAAGGGCTGTTTACCAGGAACTGGAGAAACTGAAGGCCGAACCCCTCAGCGATGAGGAACTCCAGAAGGCCAAAAACATTACCCTGGCAGACTTCTACCGGCAAATGGAGAGCATCAACGGACGCGCCAACACCCTGGGCTCGTACGAGGTTTTCCTGGGAGATTACCACAAACTCTTCGCTGCGGCGGAAGAATACAACAAGGTCACGAAGGAAGATATACGGCGCGTGGCGCAGAAGTATTTCAGCGAGAACAACCGCACTGTGGCGACGCTGGTGCCGGAGAAGAACGAGCCCGCGAAAGCTAATGCGGCGAAACCGTAGGACGGGAGAAAGCCGATGAAGCGATTGCTGCTGATGGCCATGACTGTGGTCGCGACAACGACCAGCGCGTTGCTGGCGCAAAACAGCGGCTTAAAGTTACCCCCATACAAGAAGCTCAAACTGCCCAATGGCATGACACTCCTGCTGATGGAGCGCCACCAAGTACCGCTGGTCAGCTTCCAGGCGCTCATCAACGCCGGCCCGATTGCGGACCCGTCCGGGCAGGAAGGCGTTGCCTCCCTCACGGCGGAGTTGTTGCGCAAGGGCACCCAGACGCGCAGCGCCGATCAGTTTTCTGCCGCGCTGGATTTCATCGGCGGCGAATTCAGTACCAGCGTAGGGGCCGAGTATGCCACTATTTCAGCGGAATTTATGAAGAAGGATATCAGCACCGGGGCGGACCTGCTGGCCGACGCGCTGCTCCATCCCACCTTTCCGCAGGAGGAAGTGGAGAAGCTCATCCAGCAGCGCCGGGACGGCATCAAGGCCGCTAAGGATCAGGCTCTTGCCGTCCTCCCGCTCTACTTCAATGCCTACGTTTATGGGCCGCATCCTTACGCGCGGCCCGGCAACGGCGACGAGAGGTCGCTGCCCACCATCACCCGCGACGCCATCGTGAAGTTCTACCGGGCTTATTACACACCGGGGAACGTAATCCTGGCCGTGGTGGGGGATTTTGATTCTTCCGAAGTGGAAAAGATGCTCTTGCAGAAGTTTGGGCCCTGGCCCCCAAAGCCGGCGCCGGCCATCTCCGTCCCCGAGCAGGCGGACATTAATGGCAAAAGACTGCTCCTGGTCGATAAACCGGATGCCACGCAAACTTACTTCTGTATCGGAAACATCGGCGTCGCGCGCACCAATCCTGACCGGGTTTACATTCGGGTGGTGAATACCTTGTTCGGCGGGCGCTTCACCTCCATGCTCAACAGTGAGCTGCGCATCAAATCCGGCCTGACCTACGGCGCCTTTTCTCGCTTTGAGCAGCACAAGGCGCGCGGACCCTTCCTTATTACCACTTACACCCGCACCGCGACCACGGAGAAAGCCATGGACATGGCCCTCGAGGTCATCCAGAGCCTGCACGAAAAGGGAGTCACCCAGGAAGCGCTGGACTCCGCGAAAAACTACCTCAAGGGCCAGTTGCCGCGCACCCTCGAAACCTCCGGCCAACTCGCTTCGCAACTGGCGCAACTGGAGTTTTACGGCCTCGACGAACGCGAGATCAACGACCTCTACGGCCAGATCGATGCCATGACGCTGGCCGATGCCCAGCGCGTGATTCACCAATACTTCCCGCGTGACAACTTGGTCTTCGTGGTCATCGGCAAGGCCAGCGAGATTGGCGCCGTCGTGCGCAAGTACGCACCCAAGGTGGATACCCGAGCGATTACCGAAGCAGGCTTCTGAAGGGTGGCAGCCCCCGGACGCGCTCCGCTTTGACGGTCAGGTGGTGCCGCTGTAGTGCTAACCCCCAATTTGTTCGCCTCCTGCGCAAAATTCTAAAGCAGATCCTTCGTTCGCCCTAGGCCGATGGACTCTCCAGGACGTCGGCGCGTAAATCCCATGCTTTCGACGGATCGGTTGCGCTGCTCAGCGTGACATCCGTGCACTCGTTTCCCATTCTGTCATTCTGAGCGCAGCGGAGCGGAGCGAAGAATCTCGCTCTGGACTCTTCCGCCGAGACCTGCGGGTTAAAGGCGGAAATACCCAGGTACTTCCACCGGGCGAGTCTGGCCGAACACGCCAGATAAGCTACGGCCGGCGGTCCTCGTTCCTTTTGCGTTCTTCGCCAACGAGGCAGGAGGCCTTTGTGATCACCGTGCTGAGGCCGCGAGCCACTGCCTGGATACTGAGACATCAGGAACCACTGCGAGTCGGGTCAGGGACGAAGCTTGTTCGACCTTCAACTGTCGCGCAGGCAGCACGCCAGGCACAGGCGGCAGTCTCGAGGTTTCAGCCAGGCCTTGCGGCTGCGCGACTTGTAAACCAGTACCTCGGTAACGTTGCCGGCTGCATAAGAGAATTCTAATCCTGCCTGTGCATGGGCAAGCACGCTTTATGACATTGGTGAAGGCAGTGGTTCATGGTGATGGTCGGCGGGCTCCAAGACGCTCGCCGGGCAGCGCACTCAGCTCTGGGGTTGTTCCTTTATGCGGCGCGCAAGAGATGAGCGGACAAGCCACCTCAGCCGCTTATGAAGGTGAGCTTCAATTCGCATACGCGGCACGGCACGCCTCTTTATCAAGACCGCGAAGCGTGAGCTGCGTCAGGCGTTCGCTCGAGAGGGTTGGCCGGCCGATAATGCGCCTTACGCCTTTAGTCGCCTTGGGTGCGCTTCTGCTGGCGCCAATTCGCCCGGACGCGCAGACAACCCCGCCCACGGCCCGCTCTTAGGAAGATGTCAGCCACCAGGCAGTAAATACCGTAGGGGGGATTGATGTAGCCGTACCCAGTACTTTCGTAGCCTTGCGCCGCAATTCTTAGAGAATTCTAATCAAGACTGTGCAAGCCCAATGACGCTTGGGTTTTGGAGAGTCGTAACCCTGAACTTTTGTAGCCTTGCGGCGCAATTCTTAGAGAATTCTAATCGAGACTGTGCAAGCTCAATGACACTTGGGCTGTGGAGAAATGCAGAACTTCTTAACAGGTGATGCCCGGCGGGCTCAAAGGCTCTTGCGCAGCAGCGCACGCAGCTCTGGGGTTGTTCCTTTATGCGGCGCGCAAGAGATGAGCGGGCAAGGCACGTCAGCCGCCCACGAAGGCAAGCTTCGAATTGAATACGCTGAACGGTCCACCTATTCATCCGCCCTGGGAAGCATGAGCTGCGTCAGGCGCCCGATCGAGATGGGTTGTCGGTTCATAACGCGCCTTGCGCCTTTAGTGGCCGTCGTTGCGCTCCTGGTCGCGCCGGTTTGCTCTCAGGCACAGGTCCAGACGTTGTACCTCACTCTGCAAAATGCGGTGAAGGTGACCGTGTCACCATCGAGCGTCAGCCTCACGCACACAGGCACAGCCTTCTCGAACTTCACCTCCGCGAGCAGCATCACCGTTTCCTACTGGATACGCACTACCCCTAGCACCGGCAGCGGCAGCGTGCAGGTGCAAGCGGCGGAGTTCACGCCGACCGGCAAAGGCGGACCCGTGATCGGGAGCAGTGGCGGCCCTCTGACGTACACCTGCTCCGGAGCGACGTTAGGCACTAACTGCTCCGGCAATCAGACGCTGAGCACTACTACACAGACCCCCGTCGTAACGTCGATTCCTGCTGGGACCTGTACGGGCGGTGGCGGAAATTGCAGTTCAGCCGTCCCGAACACTGTGAGCACCAGTTTCACTCTTACGGATAACCCGGCTTACAAGACCGGGTCCTATTCGTCAGTTTTAACCTTCACTATCAGTGCAACTTGAGAACTTTGAAAAAGGAGACGAAATCGTACACCGCAACCGCGACGTTCACCATCAGCGCCGCGTAAGTGATCCACTGGAGACCAGGAGACGAGGATGCGCGGGTTCTTGATGTTTGCTAGAGCGGGAGCGGTCCGGTGCGGGAGCGGCTCGCCAAGAAAGTTTGCTAGCTATACTCTTACGGATAACCCGAAATATAAGACCGGGTCTTATCCGCTAACTTCAACCCTTAACCATCAGCGCAAGCTGAAAACTTCCAAAAAGGAGACAAAACCATGAAGAAAACTTTACTTGCGGCGGTCGTCCTGCTGTTGAGCGCATCGCTGGCTGGCGCCGCAACCGTTACGGCCACTGGCACAACCACACTCTCGCTTACCGTGTCGAACGAGGCTAGTATTACGATTACCACTACCACCACAACCCTGGCCGCGACCGGCACGACGTTCAATCCATACACCGGCGCAACCAACTTCACCTACAAGATTCGGACGAGCCAAACCTCGGGAACTGGCTCCATTCAGCTCGAGGTCACCACGGACTTCTCGGGCACCGGCGGTCCTAGCGTCGGTACGCCACCTAGCTCGGGGGACGCCCTCACCTATACTTGCACCACCGCGTCAGGTACGGCATGCAGCACGGCCCTAACTGCGTCTACCAGCGCCCAAACGAGCGTGGCGACCTTCGGCGCTGATGCGCACTCGGTGGCAGTGAGTGGGGACGCTGGCTCCGTCGCCTGGAGCCTGACTAACGACCCGAAGTATAAGACCGGGACGTACACCGCAACCGCGACGTTCACCATCAGCGCTGCGTAGCTGATGACGCCGTGGGTAGGGGAGCGCTTCGCGCTCCCGAGGACGGGCATAGCCCGCCCCAACTACAGAAAGGAGGCCGGGATGCGCAAATTCATCATGTTCACCATTGCTGGAGCGCTCGTATTTGCCGCAGGGTCGGCGTGGGCTCAAAAAGCCGCCGCACCACGCCGACCCACCCCGGTTAGCCGATCAGTGCAGAGTGCGCAGGCCTCGACTCCCCTCACTGTCAGCAACGGTTCGGTGACACCGACCTCCATCACCTTTCCCACCTCTACTAACCCGGGCGGTAGCGTGAGTGACAGCGGCAGTACCAAGGTTCAATTCACGGTGACGAACAATCCCGCGCACTTCACCGTCTATGCCCAAGCGACCGCGAGCTCCTTTACGGGCTGCAACAACCCTCCGGCTAGCTCAGTGACGGTGGCTTGCTCAAGCGCAACCGGCGTCACCTGCGCGGCTGCGGCTGCTTTAAGCAGCACGGGGAATGGTACGACGGTGGTTACCGGCAGCGGGAATCACACTCTCGCGCAGTTTTCCGTGACTTATACCTTCCAGGACAGTTGGAGCTATCAGGTAGGTACATCATGTACAATCGGCGTTCAATACCTATATACCGAACCGTAATTACTCTCCTTGGGCTGTTAGCCCTCGGGGGAGCGGCGCCTGTCTGGGCGCAGGTAGGCCTAGGGCTGGCGCCCATGCGGGTCGAGTTGCGCATGGCGCCGGGGCAGCAGTACTCCGGCTCGCTCAAACTGAGTACCGAATCGGGGGAGAAGGTGCGAGTCCGTGCTGAGATGCTCGATTTCAATATCGACGCCAGGGACACACCGCAGTTTGAGCGCGATCTGCCCCAGGAGGCTGCCTACTCCTGCAAGAAATGGCTGAGCCTCAACCCCATGGAGATCGAGCTAGAAAAGGGCGGATTCCTGCTGGTCCGCTACACGCTACGGCTCCCCGCGGACCTGCCCGAAGGCAGCTACAACTGCGCCGCTGGCTTTACTACCCTTCCCACCGCCGAGCAGGCGACGGGCATGGGAATGCGCATGGCTGTGCGTGCTGTCGCCGCTGTCTACGTCACCGTCGGCTCTCCCCCCATTCACGGCAGGCTGAAGGAAATCAAGCTCGAGCCGCTGCCAGCGGGGAAGGAGTCCGAGCCAGCGGGCTGGCAAGCGGTGGCGATACTCGAGAACAGCGGGCTAATGTATTTCCGGCCCACGGGCAAGCTCGAGGTTCTGGACGCGGACGGCAAGGCGGTGGAGACGGCTGATTTCCCGTCCCTCCCCGTCTTGCGCCAGCGCGACCAGTGCTTCCTCTTCCCGCTCAAGACGCATCTTGAGGCGGGGCATTACAAGTTGCGGGTGCGGATCGATATCGGCACGGGCGAAATCCAGGAAGGCTCCCTGGACGTGTCGGTGGAGCCTACCCCGGAGGCGCCAGAAGTCCAGCCGGGGCCCGTGCCGCAACATCCACAGCAATAGTGCCTAGGGACCGCAGTGGGCCTCACTCGCGCGGAACGGCGGGACTTCAACCCCGCCCTACCGTCCCCCGAACAGAGGAGAGGGACTAGAGGTGAGCGGGCGCCTGTCGCGCTCCAAAGGGAGCCTTGGTGCATTGGCTGAAGGACAATTCGATTCGGGTCGCCATGGCGCTTGCCGCCCTGTTGCTGCTTGCGCCCGCGCTTTGGGCTCAGACCGCTGGGCAGGCCGACGTGGCCTTCCAAGGCTACTATCTGGCTGGAAGCGGGCAGCCGCTGACCGAAACCACAGGTCCGGCCGTGAACACCAGTGAATTCATTCCGGGTGTTGGCCTTTTTACCGCCAACGTCGAGGGCTACGGCGGCAACGGTTTGCACACCGGCAACCTCTACGCGGGACTCGAAAGGGTGCCGATTTGGGGCTGGCATTGGGACTTCATGGGCGGCGACTTCCATTTTTCATCGAACCTTGTCGAGAACCCTTTCCTCAATATCTACACGCCCGAGATCGCGGCGCGCGGCCTCCGAATCGCCATGCGGCGCACAAGCCGCAGCTACCAGTTCTTCGTGGGCGAGGAGACGCTCCTCGGCGGACCCCGGATTCCCTTCCGCATTACACTGCCGCAGCGGGTGCTGGGGGCCTCCATGCAGCAGAAGGTAGGGGAGCGTTGGGAGTTCGGCGTGCGTTACCTTAACCTCTCCACCAACCCCGACGCGCTGACCAACGACTCCACCCTTTTCCTCCCCGGCCACGAGTACCGGAACTCGAACAGCCTTACCTTCCAGTCCTTATACAGCTTCACCAAGCACCTCAAGTTCTATACGGAAGCTGGCTACGGGACGGCTTCGAGCTTCACCTCTGCCGGGGAACAGTCTTCCTCTGCGCCAGTGCCGGTGAGGCAACAACCGTTGTCGCTGCTGGTGGGCCCCTCGTGGGAGGACGACAAGTTCAGCCTCAAGGCCAATTACGTTCGCCAGAGCACCACTTACCTGCCGCTGCTGGGGACCTTCGTGGGCGACCGGAAGGGGCCCGATGTGGAAGGGCATTACCGGCCAGTCAAGCGGGTGGATTTCTACGGCTCCGCCAGTGCCTACTCGAACAACCTGGAGGGCAACCCCGACCTGCCCACTTACCACAGCTCCGGGTATACGGCGGGAGCGTCCTTTATCCTGCCCTGGAAGTTCGGCGCCAACGCCTCGCTTTCCACTATGCGCTTGACCGAGCACGATCCTTCGCAGCCGGCTGAGATTGCCTCGAACAACCGCCAGTTGAGCTTCAACCTCAGCCGCCCCCTCCGGCGTCACAGCCTGCGGTTCTCCTTGATCGACATGAAGCTCAACACCAACCTCTCGCCCATGGCGCAGCGCTTCACGGAGGTTGAAGACACTTTCACCTGGAAGCGGCTGGTGCTGGGCGGAGCCGTCCGCATGCAAAACTCGCAGTCGACGGAAAGCCGTAACACGCTCTTCTTCCGCGGCTCGATCCAGGCCAACATCAAGCGCGTTTCGGCTTATGGCTACTTCGAAAAGGGCAACGACCTGGTGAACCGGAGCATCTTCAGCACCAATGCCTACAACAGCACTGTGGCGGGGCTGAGCACGCCGCTCATCCGGGGCTGGAACCTGCAATTTGAGGCCTTCCGCAATCAATTGAATACGGCGCTGAACGCGGAGAACATCTTTCTTTTCCCCAACAGCGACCTGGGCCTGAACACCCAGCTTGCAGCCTTCAATCAGTGGAGCGTTTACGCCCGCGTGGCGAAGCACTTCCACTGGGGGAAAGAATTGCCGGGAGGGGGCGACATCGAGCAGTACGCGGCGGCACACGCGCCGCTGGTGGGAAGCGTCCAGGGTCTGGTGATGGAGCAGTCCTCAAAAGGGAGCCGCCCAGCGGCAGGCGTTCCCGTAAGCCTCGCTCACTTCCGTACCGCCGTCACCGATGCCTCAGGTCGCTATCAGTTTTCCGCCGTTCCTGAAGGCCCTTACGAGGTGGGACTTGACATGGAGCAACTCCCTACCGATTACGAGCCGGGCCCGGCCACCATGGCGCGCGTGAGCGTCGAGCCGCGCGCCATCGCGCGAGCCGACTTCACCGTGGTCCGCCTGACCTATTTGACCGGGAGAATTGTGGCGCCGGCGGGCACGCTGCTGGAGGACGCGGTGATCCGGCTGGCGGGCACCAACCGTTACACCACACCCTACCAGGACGGCAGCTTCGCCTTCTACAACCTGCGTGAGGGAGAATACGAAGTCGTGTTCGATGAGCAGACGCTGCCCGATGGATATCTGCTCGCTTCGCCAGCCCGCGTGCGGGTGTTGGCCTCGAGCGCTAACCCGCCAGCGGCAGAGATCAGATTTGAGCTGAAGCTTAAGCCTCCGCAGGAGAAACCTGTCCACGAGATCTTGAAGGAACAGATCCATATGGGCGCGGGTGGCGGCGCAGGCCGCGGCGTGTCCAGTGGTGGGTCCCGCGGTGGGGGCGGTAGCCGCTAGAGCCACGATCAAAAGTGTCTCGCCTTGAATCCCTGAAGACAGCCTTGAGGGCTTCAGGACTTTTTGATGTCATCACCAGGTCAGGAACTTACACTATAGACACTCCGCCCTATCCCCACACAGCCTTGCCTACCACCGCGAGTTAAATCCCAGATTCCCAATTCCAGAAGCTGGTGTGAGACAGACCCCTCCGGCGGACGACCTTTGCGCACCGCAAAGAGATTCACCAACTGTGGCCAAGCGTTTGGGTGGAAATGACTCGGCGGACGGCCCCTGATGAGAGGGAGTCTTGAGGGTGATTACGAAGTAGTAATGGGGTCTTGCAGAAGTCTTCGCAATGAGGGATACTCCCCCCTTAATCCCAAAGGAGAAGCTTCTCGGCATCTCGAGCATCGGTACTGGAGATGCCAAGAAGCCTCCTTTTTTCGGAAGCAGCGGACCGGGCCTGAGCACCCAGTTGGCTTCTCCCGCTGGCCGGCAGGCGCCAGCCTTAAGTTTCGACCCGGCGCGCCGATTGTATTTCAGTTGGATTTGAAGCCGCGCCGGAGAAAATGGGCTGCGGTGGGTGCGGTGCCGATGCTGGGCGTGGCGGTCGCAGCGGCAGCCGCTAGCTCCAGCGAACGTGTTTGGCCATGACAGCCTGAAGAAAGGGTGGGGTGCCGGGCCATTCCACTTGACCATTTTGCGGCCTTGTGGAGAGGTGAAGGGCCATGCAACGCATACGATCCAGCGACTGGAGTAAGGCGGGCATGGCGGCTTGGCTGCTCCGTAGTTTCGCTCGTGGACAAGGCGCGAACTGGACACTCGTCGGGCTGCTGCTGGTGGGCTTGCTGAGGGTTGCTGCTCCGCTTTACGCCCAGCGGACCAGGACCGTTACCACCACACTGATCCTGCAAGTGGCGGAGGCGGGTCTACTCGAGCTCCAAAATGATAGCGTAATCGTAAAGCTCCGGCTCACTCCGGGTGTGGCGGTGAACCTTTGGGGCGACAAGGCCTGCACCACACCCGCCGACGAATCCTATATCATCACTGCATCCGGAACTTACACCATTCCTCTCAATGAGATCAAACAGGGACAGAACAGCGAGGGGGCCGATATAGGCTCCATTTGCTTACAGTCCTCAGACGGAGTGCTGCACCGCTCCTTGCCGGCCCAAGGGGGAGCGCTACTAACGGGGACGATTGCGAGCGCTAAGAAGATTTCACCGCAATCAACTTGGTCTGGTCGCGTCTCGATCCCAGCCGGACGGGTGTCCTCAGCAAAAAATCCCTCAATGTTGCCTCCGCGCCAGTAGTTTGGCGCTTAGATGATTTGCATCTCAAGACTGCCAGTGTCCTAATATGCGACGCAGGGCCGGTCCCGCAAGGCGGGACCGGCCAGGCCGCCCCAAGGCGGCCCTACAGGCGAACTGGGACACCACCACCATTGCGAGTGGGCGGAAATCTGGGCCGCTTCAGCAGGCGCACCGTGACGAATAAGACCAGTCTCCTGCTCGAAGAATCGCCCGCCCCACATACAAAAGAAAGTCGATCCCGAAAGCGGACTCGCCCTCATCTCGCTGTGAGACTCACCGAGACATGAGGGCGAGTGTAGTATGACAGGCCCCGGGACAAGGCGGGCGCGCTCGGCTGGGCTCGCCCGGGGATTCTGCTTTGTGAGGGGCAACCCCGTCCGCGCCCGCCCGCCTTGTCGCGCTCAGTTCGTGGCCGTCTTCGGTTTCTGCGCCGCTTCTTGCTTCAGAGACCGCCGGTAACTCGCGAGGAGCTTCTCGCGGTTCTTGCGTAGGTCCAGTCCGGTCGGCCCGGCGGGATAAGGCCGGTCGCCCATCATCCCTTTCCAGAGAATGCGGTTGTAGACCGCGGGATCGACGCGATCTGCGTCCGAGAAGTCCATTCCCTTGGTGACCCGCGCCCAGTATTGCGCGCCGTGCGTCGACTTGGGCACGATCAGGCTGGCCGCCTTGGGAGGCAGCGGCAGACTTGTGTTGTAGAGATATGCCGAGGGCTTGGCGGTAAAGCTCCACGCGCTCGGGGTGGTGTTGAAGATGTCGGCCATGGGCCTAGCGAGCGCGTCGTTCAGGTTCAATTGCGGGAGGCCCAGAACCTCTTCAATCGTGCGCAGGAAGTCGAGGGTGTTGTACGGTGTGGAGACCAGCGCTCCTTGCTTCACGTAGGCGCCCGCCACGAACGCGACGGTGCGGTGCGAATCGACGTGGTCGGCGCCATCCTGGGCGTCGTCTTCAATGACGAAGATCAGGGTGTTGTTCTTGTAGATGCTGTTGGCGATCTTCTGAACCAGCAAGCCGACCGCATAGTCGTTATCGGCTTCCTGCGTCTCCGGAGTATCCACGAGGTCAATCGCGGTACCGAAGTTTCCGGTGTGATCGTGCATGAAGCGAACGAGGCTCAACGAAGGGAGTCCACCGTTGGCGTAGCTGGCATTGAAATCCCGCTCCCACTCCGTGTAACGGTAATAATCCGGAAAGTTGTTGTCGAAACCGCGGAAGAACCGATCGGTGTACGGGAAGAGGGAAACATTCGAGGGGGAGGCCACGATCGTGCGGGTTGAGGCCGGGTCGTGCGCCAGGGGAATGGCGCACGTGGGCTCGTTATAGCAGGTCGTGTCAATGAAGAAGCCATAGTTGCGAACCGTGAGACCCATCCGCAGCGCGGAGTCCCACAAATAGCCGGTATTCACTTCATTGTTCGGTCCATCCGGCGCATCCACGTCGGTCTGGCCCGGTAACAGATCCGGATCGTCCGGTGTAAGGGGTTCGGCGGCCTGGCGCTGGGCGAGGGACGGAATCGCAACGTTCACACTGCGATTCAAACCCTCGCTATCCAAGCTGAGGCCGCGTCCCGCGTAGGACACCGGGTATTGGCGTTCGACCACGTCGGGGGCGCGAGCCCCAGTGGTCCACGGCCAGCCGTCATTGCTGACTTCGGCGGTGGCCATGATGTTATCGAGCGTGACGAAGGTTGTCGCCAGGTTATGCAGATTCGGCGTGATCGTATCTCCCCACTGAACCAAATGAGTATCGCCATTGCCGACCAGCAGGTCGCCCAGAACCTGGTCGTAAGTCCGGTTCTCCTTGATGATGAAGATAACGTGCTGGATGCCCTGACGCACGGCCGCCATGACCGCGGCGTCGCTGGCGCTCTCGGTACTGGAGAACCGGTTGTTCGCGAGCACCTGCGCCGTCAGCGCCGGGAGCTGCGCCGCGAGGGTGGCGGTGGGGAAGCTCTGTAAGCCGGCTTTGGTCAACTGGGGATTATACTCGTTCGTGGTCTCGCAACTTGGGAACAGCGGCGGGCCATAGACATAGCACCAATTGGGATTGGGGCCCGTCGGCGACTTCCCATTGACCACGTACACCCAACTGCCATCGGGGCTGAAGCTCACGGAGTTCGGGTACCAGCCGGTGGGAATGAGACCCACGACCTGGTCGTTCTTATCCGTTCCAGTCAGCGCCACGACGGCGATACTGTTCAGATTGCCATTGGTCACGTAGAGTTGCGTCCCATCCGGCGTGAGCGTCACGCTGTTAGTGTTCGCGCCCGTATATTTCGCCAGCGTGGGAAAGGTGGTAGACACTAGTGACGGGGGAGCGATGACAGGGATGGTTTCGAGGACGGTGTTCCACGTGGTGCTGTCGTTCGGGTTCGTGTCGATGACGTCAACCGTATCCGACTCGTCTTCGGCGACATACAGGCGCGTCTGGGCCGTGTTAAGCGTCATCTTGTTCGGTTGGCCTTTCACTGGGATCCGTTTTATTACCGCCGGTGTCCCGCTCAGATTCACTACGTCGATCTCGCGGTCGCGAAGGCTTGAGACATACGCCCAATTGGTCGTTGTCTGGGTCGATGCGTTAGTCGTCGTCGCCACAACCACCCAAAACGGATATTCGCCGCCCGGCGTGCCCGGCTGCGGCGAGCTAGCGGCCCTGCCGGGGCGCAGGTCGAGTTCCCCCGGGTTAGACAGTCCCCCGGGTTCCTCGGCCGTAAGGGTGCTCAGCGGCGTCCAGTTGCCCAAGCCTCCGGTGAACACCGTTATCGAGTCGTTGTAATAATTCGCCACCACCATGGTCTGGCCATCTTGGGAAATAGCCACGCCAGCGGCGCAAGGCTGCGCGTAAACCACGCTATTTATCTGGAGTGATGGTTCGCTTTTAGGTACGGGAAGGCCAACGCCCCCCGTGGTGTGGTTCAAGAGAAGCTCTTGCTGCTGCGCCCAAGTTGTTCCGTCGGCGCTCAGAGTAAAGGCGTGGACATTGTCAAATTGGGGGCTACTGGGGTTGGGCTTACCGTTGCTGCCAAAGGGGTAGTCACCCATGCCGCTGGATACGTAAAAAGCCCCGCCGGATGGATCGACGGCAATCCCGTTGTAGGCATTGGGGATCATCACTATTTGCTTCTGGACCGGCGTGTCCGTCGAAATGTCGTAGATGAACACGTACTCACTCGACGGCGAGTTTGCTGCTGGGAGCCCGTTGTCCGCTATGGACGCGCCGGGTGCGAGCCCTACTACGGGCGGCTCGGCCACGAAGGCCATGGCTGAGACGGAGTTGGCGTAGAAAATGCGGTTGTACCCGCTGGTCAGAACAAACAGAGTCTTCCCATCCGTACTCACCACGCTCGAGACCGCTTGCCCCGCCCACCAGGGATTACCGTTTACTAACCAAGGGGTGACCAGCGGTTGGAACTGGGAGCCCTGGGGCGCCAGCGGCGTAATCCATTGGTTCATATTGGGGATGAACTGGACGCCCGCGGCCGCGGCATTCACCGTGATGGTCAGGGTCGCCGTGGTGCTGCCGGTCAAGTTGGAAGCCGTTACCGTGTAGCTGGCCTTGGCGGTCACGGCCGTGGGGGTTCCGGTAATAATCCCCGTGTCGTCGTCCAGGCTCAGGCCCGCCGGAAGGTCCGGGCTCACACTGTACGCGGTCACCGCTCCGCCGCTGCTGGTGGGGCTGTTCGGCGTGATCGGCGTCCCCACGGTGTAGACCGCCGTACCGGTAGTGTAGGCCAGGCCCGCCGGGGCCGCGACATTCACCGTGATGCTCAGGGACGCGGTGGTGCTGCCGGCCGAGTTGGAAGCCGTTACTGTGTAGCTGGCCGTGGCGGTCACGGCGGTGGG
The DNA here is from genome assembly GCA_002478145.1 of Acidobacteria bacterium UBA7540. The sequence goes on along the minus strand of DLMI01000010.1, from coordinate 44,846 downwards.
GGTTCCCGTGATGACACCCGTGCTGGTGTTCAGGCTCAGGCCCGCCGGAAGGGCCGGGCTCACACTGTACGCGGTCACCGCTCCGCCGCTGCTGGTGGGGCTGTTCGGCGTGATCGGCGTCCCCACGGTGTAGTCCGCCGTGGCCGTAGTGTAGCTGAGTCCGGAGGGCGGCTGAACGACAGGACTGGGGCTGCTGCCGCCACCGCACCCACAGAAAAGAAGGAATAACGCCGTCAGAGAAAGAGAAAGAATGATCAAACTGAAAGGTCTGGAATTCCTGTTGTGCATGTTCATAGATTGACTCCTTATATTGTTTGATGGTCGAGCTATCGGGGCTTTCGAAAGAGAACATTCGGCACAGATTAAGAAAAGTAGACCGAACTTGAGCTGCGCATACTGATGATTGCACGCGCATCTCCACTCCTGAAGAAGGCATCGTCGAAATCCGCTCATGATCTGCCTTTGCACCGTTACTAAAACTGAGGTGCCGTAGCCGGCAGTGTGGCGGAGTTGATTCCTTCACACTGCGAGTAGTCAACTGTCAAGTTGCTATTGGCGTCAAGCGTCACCGTCCAGACGGTATCGTAGTCAGTGGGCGACCAAGCGGGCGCGGTTGGGCCGCCCCCATGCGGGAAATAGCTTGAGAACAGTGCAGTCACTGTCTGAGCGATTTGAACGTACGACCACCCTAGCAGCACTTTCTGATTGGAGAATAAGCCGCCGATGAAGAAAAAATTACTGGTTAGCTGGGCCGCGTTCGGATCGGACAACTCGAAGCCCGTTACCAGATTATAGGGCAGGTTATTGGCGATTGCGTATGGTTCGACAGTCAAAGCGGGCGCAACACCCGACCACTGGTTATCGCCCGAGGTGGTGACCGTGCCTTGGCTAAATTGAGAGACATCCCCCGACCAAACCTGGTTAGGGCTAATCTTTCCGCGAAGCGCGTTCGGAAGATCCAGCGCGCGCCATTGCCCTGCACCAACGTAGTTGTTGTCGGACCAGTAGCCCTGCGGATGCGCCTCTGCATGCCGAACAATGTAAAGGGTTTCGTTGGTGTTGGCTCCCGCAGGAATTACGGCGCCACCGATACCGCCGGTCACGGTGATGCTGGACGGCGTCGGCGGCATGCATGGAGTGCTGACCAACGCGGGCGGGGGCAGCACAGGGTAGGTGGAGGGCGGGTTCAAGCTGCTGTTATAGGTGACCAGGTCGGCGCTTCCAGACGGCGCAATCGAGATCGCATAAATATTGTTGGGACCCTGATGGCTCGCCGGCAGAGTCAGGTTATAGCTTTCAAGCTCATTGATATTTGCCAACAGGTTGCTGGTGGTCTCCCAAGGCGCCGAGAAGACGTAAAAGCCCGGGACGTTTGCCGTGACGATACCGGTTACCAGGGTTTCGTTGTCGCCATTCTGGTCATCGAAGTCGAGACCCTGGCACTCCGGGCAGGGTAGCGACGGCGTAGCAACTCCGATGGGTACGGATCCCAACGCGTACGATGCATTGATCGGGTAGTTGTTGCCGGTATAGAAGGTCCCGCCCACAGCGTCACTGGAGAGAGTGATGTGGTTGAGAAGAGCGAACTGCTGGATGGTCTCAAGTGCTACCATATCGGGGTAATAGCCTGTGGTGGTGGTTTGCAAATGGGTCATCGGTTCGAGTGCGTAAATGCCGGTTACATTCTCACCACCCAAGACGTTCTGTTGCAGGAACGGGGCCATCAGGAGCGACCGCTGTAAACCCTGACTGGTGAGGTTGGCCGTGAGTGGATTGACGTCCCCGGAAGCTTGATAAGCCAAATCCTCGCTCACCACAAAGATCAGGTTGATATTGTTAGCGCTCAGGGCAGTGGGATTTACCGTGATGGTCAGGGTCGCCGTGGTGCTGCCGCCCGTGTTGGAAGCCGTTACCGCGTAGCTGGCCGTGGCGGTGACGGCCGTGGGGGTTCCGCTGATAACACCGGTGCTGGTGCTCAGGGTCAAGCCTGCCGGAAGGGCCGGGTTAACACTGTACGAGGTCACCGCTCCGCCGCTGCTGGTGGGGCTGTTCGGCGTGATCGGCGTCCCCACGGTGTAGACCGCCGTGCTGGTAGTGTAGGCCAGGCCAACCGGGGCCGCGACATTCACCGTGATGCTCAGGGTCGCCGTGGTGCTGCCGCCCGTGTTGGAAGCCGTTACCGCGTAGCTGGCCGTGGCGGTGACGGCCGTGGGGGTTCCGCTGATAACACCGGTGCTGGTGCTCAGGGTCAAGCCTGCCGGAAGGGCCGGGCTCACACTGTACGAGGTCACCGCTCCGCCGCTGCTGGTGGGGCTGTTCGGCGTGATCGGCGTCCCCACGGTGTAGACCGCCGTGGCCGTAGTGTAGCTGAGTCCCGAGGGCGGCTGAATGGAGACAGCACTGGGGCCGCCACCACCACACCCACAGAAAAGAAGGAATAACGCCGTCAGAGAAAGAGAAAGAATGATCAAACTGAAAGGTCTGGAATTTCTGTTATGCATGTTCATAGATTGACTCCTTATATTGTTTGATGGTCGAGCTATCGGGGCTTTCGAAAGAGAACAGTCGGCACAGATTAAGAAAAGTAGACCGAACTTGAGCTGCGCATGCTGATGATTGCACGCGCATCTGCACCCCTGAAGAAGGCATCGTCGAAATCCGCTCATGATCTGCCTTTTGGCCGTTACTAAAGTTGAGGAGCCGTGGCTGGCAGCATGGCGGAGTTGATGCCTTCGCAAAGCGCGTTGTCAACCGTCAGGTTGCCCACGGAGTCAAGCGTCACCGTCCAGATGGTGTCGTAGTCGTCGTCCGGCCAAGCGGGCGCCGTTTGGGTGCTGTACTGGTAGCTCCTGAGCAGGTCATTTACCATCGGTGGGAAGTGCTCGTGCTCCCACGCCAGCAGCACGGTCTGACCGGAGAATGTGTTCCCCGTGAAGAAAAAAGTATTAGTTAGCGCGGGCGAGGTCAGCGCAAACATCTCGACGCTCGCAAACAGATTCAAGGGCAAGTTATTGGCGATTACATAGGGTTCGACGGTCAATGAGGGCCTGACATACGACCAGTAGGAATGACCCGCGGGGATAACCTGAGCGGGGTCGATCGAATAGACCTGGGTGGGGCTGATTTTGCCGCTCAGTGCGTTCGGAAGATCCAGCGCGCGCCATTGCCCCGCACCGACATAGTTGCCGTCGTCCCAAGAGCTCGTCGGATGCGCCTCTGCGTGCCGCATGAAGTAAACTGTTTCGTTGGTGTTGGGGATGAATCCCTGCGCGGGCGGTGGCGGCGGAATACTTCCGGTCGTTGGGATCCTGAAAGGTGTCGCAGCGCATGTGCTGAGCAGCGGCACCGGAGGCAGCGCAGGGTAGGTGGAAGGCGGGTTCAGATTGCTGTTGTAAGTCACCAGGCTAGCGCTTCCCGACGGCGCAATCGAGATCGCATAGATATAGTTCGGACCCTGATAACTCGCCGGAAGAGTCAGGTTATAACCTTCGAGCGTACTGATATTTGCCAACAGGCTGCTGGTGGTCTCCCAGGGTGCCGAGAAGACATAAAAGCCCGGGACGTGTGCCGCGATGATACCGAGTACGCCGGTTACGAGGGTTTCGTTGTCGCCATTCTGGTCGTTGAAATCGAGACCCTGGCAGGCCTCGCAGAATAGCAACGGCGGAGCAATCTCGGGGGGTGGGGTGGGGGGGACGAACGTCAACGCATACGAGGCATTGAGCGGGTAGCTGTTGGCGGTAACTTGGGTCAGGCCATCACTGGCAGTGGGCAGACTGATCTGGTTGAGAAGGGCGAACTGCTGAATGGTCTCCAGTGCCGCCATATCGGGGTAATTGCCTGTGGGTGTGGTTTGCAAATGGGTCATCGGTTCGAGCGCGTAGATGCCGGTTACATTGTTCATCCCCAATACCTCCTGCAGGAACGGGGCCAGGAGGAGCGACCGCTGTAAACCCTTGTTGGTGAGGTTTGCCGTGCTTGGACTGACGTCCCCGAGAGCTTGGTCTTGGTAAGCCAAATCCTCGCTTACCACGAAGATCAGGTTGATGTTGTCGGCGCTCAGCGGAGTGACATTCACCGTGATAGTCAGGGTTGCGGTGGTGCTGCCGGTCGCGTTGGAAGCCGTAACCGTGTAGCTGGCCGTGGCGGTGACGGCGGCGGGGGTTCCGCTGATAACACCGGTGCTGGTGCTCAGGGTCAAGCCTGCCGGAAGGGCCGGGTTAACACTGTATGAGGTTACCGCTCCGCCGGTGCTGGTGGGGCTGTTCGGCGTGATCGGCGTCCCCACGGTGTACACCGCCGTGCCGGTAGTGTAGGCCAGGCCCGCCGGGGCCGCGTCTTCCACCGTGATAGTCAGGGTTGCGGTGGTGCTGCCGGTCGCGTTGGAAGCCGTAACCGTGTAGCTGGCCGTGGCGGTGACGGCGGTGGGGGTTCCGCTGATAACACCGGTGCTGGTGCTCAGGGTCAAGCCTGCCGGAAGGGCCGGGTTAACACTGTATGAGGTTACCGCTCCGCCGGTGCTGGTGGGGCTGTTCGGCGTGATCGCCGTCCCCTTGATGTAGACCGCCGTGGCGGTAGTGTAGCTGAGTGCCGAGGGCGGCTGGGGAGTGATAACACTAGTAGGGCCGCCACCACACCCGCAGAAGAGAAGGAATACTGCGGTCAGAATGAGACCAAGCCATTTGCTAGATCGCATAGAAAGTTCCTTTTCAATTGTCACCGGCTCCATGACATGGCACGGTGTTTCGCCACTGGCCACGTAGGAACAGTCTTTTTCACCCGGCTGTTCGGCAGGATGACACCCTGGGTTCCATTGCCTCTGAATCAAAGTCGTTTCTAGACTCAGGGTGAAGTTCTCCATGGGCTGACTTATATTGAGTCACCCCATGCATTCGTTCTTGTTATCGGCGGAAACAACTACAAAGTTAAGTCGATCTTGGCGAATTCGGTGGGCGCTTCTCTCATCAAGAGGTGAAGCCTGACACCACAAGGGAGCAGGTAGTCCTTTTGGAAAGAACGTGAGGGTGGAAACTTCCTCATAGATGAGCTGCCGCCGGGAAGGTGCGTAATCGGAAATCCGGCCTTTAAATATTGCCCCCGGCGGGAGCGCGATTTACTTGGCAGATGCCGTGGCCGGTGAATCACTTCCCAGTGACACGGCGCGGCTCAAGCTGACGTCCATCTCCGTGTAGGGCGGCAAAATCACGTCGCGACCGTGGCGGGTGAGGAGAAAGATTCCTGTCGCGCCCATCGCCGCTAACCTGGCCACGCCGGCCGTGGAAGCATCGGTGGCGGTTGAGCTGATCGCCTCAATGATCAATTGCGTGGTATCGTCGCTGACCTTGGAGATCCCCCCGGTCACACCAAAATCCAGCAGAAACCTTGCCTTGCCGGGATTTTGGGCGTGGATTCTTCCCTCGGAATCCATTGTCATGTGGGTTCCCCTGTCCACCTCCGCGGCCACGGGGGAAGCGGCAATCGCGGTGGCGGCGCCATTCGGCAAGGACAAATGAGTGAACAGAAGGTTCAGCGAGCCAGGGCGGTACAAGCGGCGGGGCGGGACGCGCTTTGCTAACACCCCTTGCAGAATGCTGCCCTGGGGGATGGCGATGGTGGCGCCCACGCGCACGGGCTCCAGCAACACGGCCTGGAAAGTTTGGCCCTGATGGTTCTTGGCCGCGCTGAGGCCCTCGAGCAGAACCAGGGACATCCGCGTCCCGTCGGCGATGGTGCAAGGCTCCGGGCAGGCCGCCGGAGCGCCTGCGTCCTTTCCTGCGCGCGCCTCAGCCAGCGCCGGAAAAGTTGTGCCCTCAGGCTCGACTTGCAATGTTAGTACCCAGGGAGGGACAGGTTCCTGTTGCTTCGATTTCGGTGCGGGCCCGCTTGCATCTGCCGCCTTCCCCCCCTTGGCCGCAGGCTTCTCTGTTTCCGCCCTCAGCTCAGCGCGTTGCGTCAGGGCGATGAACGTCGCCCGCAGCGGAACCTGACCCCCTCCCGGCATCAACACGTTCACCGACCGGAATCGCGCCACTACATCGTGCCGGGGCGCAAAAAGGCGAATCACAAAGGGCCGGTCGTCCACCGCGTAAGATTTCTTTCGCGACTCGATCTGATCCACCACCAGCCGGACCGTGCTGCCCTTGGGAAAAACCTCCGTACCCCGCCAATAAACGCTGCGCGCGAGCTTGCCCTCCAGCGTGGTTCCCGGCGCAGTTTTTTTGAGCTGGGTACGGCCCTCCATGGCAATCCAAATTACCGGAGCCTGACCGTCAGCGCTTTGCGAATACGCGCCGGAAACCGCCGCCCAGGCGATAAGTGCAATGCACACAAACTTCATCGTGAGTCGAGTTCGCAAGGTACCATGTCCGCCATTGGTGCGTTGCCGAGCTGCGATGATATCACCGGTCGCTGTGCTGCACGACGCTTGGTCCACCACGCTTTCGAAATGGCCGAATGGGAACATTCGTTTTCACTCGGCTGTTCGGCAGAATGACACCCTGGGTTCCATTGCCTTTGAGTCAAAATCGTTTCTAGACTCCTGGTGAAGTTCTCCATGGGCTGACTTATATTGACTTGCCAAAAGCATTCGTTCTGGTTATCGGCGGAGACAACTTTAAAGTTGAGACCATCTTGGCGAATTCGGTGGGCGCTTCTCTCATCAAAGGGTGTGTTGCAGATCGGTTCAAGCCACGCAGAGGAGAACGCCACCGCCTGTCATTCTGATCCCGCCCTGCGGGAGAAGAATCCCCGCATTTGTAAGCTCAAACAGTCCGGAAAAATGCCGGGATGCTTCGTCCGCCGCGGCGGACTCAGCATGACAGACCTGAAAGTAGTATGAGAAGAGAAGTGGGGATGGATTTCATCAACTGCTACGAGGATGTCAGTCGTGCCGACGCGTACGCCACACTCGAGTTCGCCAACACCTATTACCTCGCCTACCGCGATCTTCCGGCGATCATGTCAGAGCATGTGACCGGTACAAAGGCGCTTGATTTCGGTTGTGGCACCGGCCGGTCAACGCGCTTCCTGCGGGAACTTGGGTTCAATGTGACTGGCGTCGACATCTCGGAGGACATGCTGCGTATCGCACGCGCTCTGGATCCTGCGGGCGATTACCGCATTGTGCCTCGGGACAATTTGAGCGAGTTCGCGCCAGAAACCTTTGACCTGATCGTTTCACTTTTCACCTTTGACAACGTTCCGAGTGCAGCGAAGGTCCGGATTTTTTCCGACCTCAGAAACCTTCTGCGTCCGGCCGGAACCCTCGTCAGCGTCGTCTCATCCCCAGAAATGTACACGCATGAGTGGGCTTCGTTCACCACCAAAGACTTCCCGGAAAACGCCGCCGCTCGCAGCGGTGATGTGGTGCTCAACATCGTTACCGACCACCAAGATCGGAGGCCTGTCGAAGACATCCTCTGGACCGACGAATCGTATCGGGCGGTCTATAAAGAGGCGAGTCTGCAAGCGATCCAAGTCTTAAAGCCGCTGGCCAAAGGTGACGAGCCCTACGCGTGGGTGAACGAAACCAAGATCCCTCCCTGGGTGATTTACGTCTTGAGACGAGCGCTGTAGCTCTCCAGATACGGAGTTGTTGGATCTGAACACCCATTTCTTCGTGCAACGAACTCCTCACCTCTGCTACGATCACACTCATGCGACTTTACCTAGGCCTCTTTTTCCTCATCGCTCTAGCCGGTTCCGTCTGCGCCCAGGACCTCGAACCGGTTGCTGATCGCCTCGCCGCGCAGAACGCCCTCTTCGACGAGCAGTACGAGTCCGATCTCCGCAACTTCCCCGAGCGCGCAACCGCATTCGGCGACTATCGCTACAACGATAAGCTCCACGATAACTCACTCGCCGCCATCGCCCAGCGCCACGAAACCGACCGGACCTTCCTCAGCCGCCTTCAGGCCATAGCCACCAACGGCTTCGCCGACCAGGATCAGCTCTCCCACGACCTCCTGGTTCGTGTCCTCCAGCAGCGCATCGCCGACTTCGACCTGAAAGAATACGAGATGCCGATCAACCAGCAGGGCGGCATCCACACCAATCTCGCCGATCTGCCTCTCGCCGTTCCCCTCGACTCCGTGAAGCACTATGAAGACTATATCGCCCGGCTTCACCAGATCCCCCGTGTCCTCAGCGAGACCACGGAGGTCCTCCGCGCCGGCATGAAGGACAACCTCATGCCCGTGCGTTTCCTCCTCGAGAAACTCCCCGTTCAGTGCCAGGGCATCATAGATGCCGATCCCTTCCTCATTCCGACGAAGAGGTTTCCCGCCAGCATCTCCCCAGAAGAGCAGAAGCGTCTTACGCAGCAGATCACGGACGCCATTCGAACCGATGTCGTACCCGCCTACAAGAGCTTCGCTACCTTCCTTCGCACGGAATATGCCCCGCACGGCCGCACTGTCCTTGCCGTTACCTCTCTGCCCGACGGCGAGAAGCGCTATCAGAACGACATTTACGCCCGCACAACCACACACATGACGCCGGATGAGATCCACCAACTCGGTCTCCGCGAAATCGAACGCATCCAGGCCGAGATGACCGTCATCGCGAAAAGAGAGGGTTTCGCTGACCTCGCCTCTTTTCGCGCCTCCCTGAAAACCAATCCCAAATACATACCAGCATCCGCGGAGCAGATTCTCGACGACTTTCGCCACTACATCGCCCAGATGGAGCCCAAACTACCCGAGCTCTTCACCCTGCTTCCTAAGTCACCTGTCACTGTCGAGGCTATCCCCGCCTTTCAGTCTGCGGCTGCAACCCACTATGTCACCGGCACGCCGGACGGCAAGCGTCCCGGCCGCGTTGTTGTCGCCACCTCCAACTTCGCGGAGCGCTCACTGATCGACGACGAGGCGATCGCCTACCATGAAGGCGTCCCAGGCCACCACATGCAGCTATCCGTGCAGCAGCAGCTTACCGGCCTGCCCAAGTTCCGCCTCCATGGCCTCGGGTTCAACGCCTATATCGAAGGCTGGGCCCTTTACGCCGAGCAGCTTGGCAAAGAGGTTGGCTTCTATCAGGACCCCGTTTCGGACTACGGCCGACTTTCGTCCGAACTCTTCCGCGCCGTGCGGCTGGTTGTCGACACCGGAATCCACTCCAAAGGTTGGACCCGCGATCAGGTGGTGGATTTCTTACGTAAGTCGGGTGCGGTCGACGAGCCCACTATCCAATCCGAAACCGACCGCTACATCGCCTGGCCCGCGCAGGCCCTCAGCTACAAGCTTGGCCAGCTCAAGTTCCGCGAACTCCGCGATCGCGCCCGGAAAGAACTAGGAACTAAGTTCGACCTCCGCGCCTTCCACGATGAGATGCTCAACGGCGGAACCCTGCCCCTCGACCTGCTCGAAGCCCGCACCAACAAATGGATCGCCCAACAGAAATTAAAATGACGCTGTAAGTCGGGTAGTTGTAGCGCAGACCTCCGTCCCGCCCTGGCGGGAGGTCTGCTCTTCCTCAGATTCGCGCTTCCGAATCTCCGGTGCATTCGGGCACTTTCGTGAGAGGCCGGGAAGATGCTATGCTATTTGGCATTTCGCAGAGGTTCTTTGTGCCAACGCTCGATGCTGCCCCCAGAAGTACCGCAAAGCCCCTTTCTGTCCGACGCCACGTAGACCGCAAGATTCTCCGCTTCTCTCTATCGATTGGGGCGGTTGCAGCTCTTGTGACTGTGTTTGTGTACATGGCGTCAGCCTATCCTTCCGTCCGACGGTGGAAACGGAACAATTTGCGCGCGCTGTCTGAAATCAATTGCGCGGCCGAAACTTGCGACGCAAGCCGGTTCACAAGAGACTGGGAATTAGAGCAACCCGACTATGTGATTGACACGCACAGACTGTACTTTATCGCCTTCCCGATTTCGACAGAAGAAAACCCAGCCCATTTCGCACCCCTCGATTATATTGATACCGCCTTTATCAGGGAGTTCCGGCAACCCGCCCTTTATAACACGCCGGACGGAGAAGTCTGGCGTTTGTACTCGCGGCAAGCGAATGTGGGCGAAAACAACGTCGAAATACTTATAGGCTACGCAGTGAAGGCCCCTTGGAGAATAGTAGAAACGCTGCCGTCGCAAATTGGCACGGTGGACGCCACCCTAAAGCGCGAGGCCGATGAGATCGCTGCGAACCCTCCAACGCAGAAAGCATCAGCCCGAGGGTCAAGGCTTGGCCCTTCGGCTGACGGATTCGTAGTTGTCGATGCGAACACCAACCATGTTGAAGTGTGGGGGCCTTGGCTCCCCGCACTCTTGCCTAACGATACGAGCCTACCGGCCCCCGGTTATCAGTTTTGTATCCACGACGGCAAACTCTACGTTATCGAAACGGACACGGAGGGACGACTTCTGGCAACCTCGTCCATCGACATTGGAAGTCTCTGGTGGCTTGCGACTCTTTGCTGCATCGCGTTCCTGAGCGTGAGTGTTTTGGCACGCGCCCTCAGTCGGCGATTCTTGCGGAGCTACTTCGCTCTGGCGGGAATCCGATCGCCAACACTTGAGGAAGCCCAGCGAACTGGTGAGGGGCAGCGCGTGGAGTTTAAACGGGGCCTTTCCGACGACGAAACAAGGACCGGCAGCGTCGACAATGAGCTGCTGAAGTCAATAGCGGCGTTCGCGAACACAAACGATGGTGTGATCTTTATTGGGGTCGACGATGCGGGTCACCTGAAAGGGCTGGAGCTCGACTTTGGACAACGGGACCGCTTAGAAAGGAAAATCCGCCAGCTTGTACGAAGCCGTATAAAGCCCACTCCGCCTGTCCAGGTCGTTTTCGAGGACGTGCGAGGTCTGACAATCGCCAAGATTTCCGTCGCGCGCGGTGAGGCACCAGTGTACATGACTGGTGGCGTCATTTACTTGCGTTACGGGTCTGAGGACGTTCAGGCCCAACCAGAAGACCTCAGGAGGCTCGTTGCCGAATTCGCGTTTTGACCCATTACGGACTGTCTTAGTGTTTCTCGGAAAGGACACATACGAAGGAATAAGCGGGTAGCTGGTAGCCACGGTCAGGGCAGTCCTGACCGTGGGCCCGCTCTACCCAGTTGACCCGCCACGTGGTAAGATGCGCGAACCATGCGAGCCCCGAATCCTACGTCCGCTGGATGAACGAGAACATCGGCTTTAATCCGAGAGCGCAGCAAAACTCCAACGCACTATCGGAGTTCGTAGTCGCCGACCTTGTTACCTCATGCCCGGCGATTCGAACGGCAATTCAGTCTGAAGCCCTAACGCCCAAGAAAAACTCCGAGGTTAATACGGCCAGCGCCGTCAGGACCGTCGATCTCGTTCTTGTCGAGAAGCTTAAACTTCCCCTTATTTCTGTGCGGGTTTCAGTAGAAAACAAAACGATCATGACCGCTCACGGAAAGGCCAGAAAGAACAGGTACGGCGACATCATCGCGTATTCAAACCACATGCACAACCATCGAAGAGAGTGCGTCGCCGGCGCAATCGTGGTTGTCAACGTCTCGCCGGAGTATGAGAACCCGGACAAATTTGCCAAGGGATTGGTGAGACCAAATTTCGATATGGATAAGATCGTAGCGGACACGATCAATATCTTCCGCAGAATCCCACTGAGAAATGGGCCTCGAGATCCCAGCGACCGGCCAGAGGCCCTCGCTGTAATTGTCGTGGATTACGATGGGGAGTCGGCAGCAAAGCTCGTGACGGGATCGCTCGCCCCTCAGCCTGGAGAGAGCATCCATTACGAGAGTTTTGTTGGAAGGATTGGAAGTCTGTACGAACGGCGATTCAGCGGACGATAATGGAAGGCCCGTCCTGATCGAAAAGCGTACTTAGTTCCTTCTCCAGCCTTGCTTTTGCCATTTTCGTGTAGGAGTGGTCGATCTCAACCCCAATACTGTTCCGGCCACATTTGGCAGCGGCCAACAGCGTGGTTCCTGTGCCCATAAAGGGGTCAAGAACCGTATCGCCAACAAAGGAAAACATCCTCACCAGCCGGTGAGCTAATTCTTCAGGATACGGCGCGGGGTGATACCTTGTAGATTCCCCCATCAGGCCATTCCACACCTGCCGGAACCATTCTTGGTATTCTTCCTTCGTCAGCTTGGAAGCTTCGCGCTGCTCGTCAGTCGGTTGACGATAACCCCCAGGCTTCCTAAGCATCAGGATAAATTCCACATCGTTCTTGATAATGGCGTTCGGCTCGTATGGCTTCCCAAGGAAGCTGGAACCGTTCTCAACCTCGTAGCTCGCGTTGGCAATTTTGTACCAAAAAATAGGGCTTAGGTTATCGAAGCCGATCTTCCGAGCCCTAACTACAATGTCAGCGTGCAGGGGCATTACTGAGTGCTTGCCGTGGCGACGACGGGAGAGGCAAACATCTCCCACTACACAGACGAGGCGACCTCCAGGGACTAGAACTCGAAAAGCATGCTTCCACACTTTGTCGAGCTCATCGTGAAAAGCCTCATAATCTTCTATGATCCCAAGCTGGCTTTTTTGGCGGGGGTACTCTTTAAGTGTCCAATAGGGAGGGGAGGTAAGGACGAGGTGGACAGACCCCGACGGAATCCAGTCCATTTCCCTGGAGTCTCCGCAACATAATGTTAAAGTCGCCTTAGTGAGCGTGGCTTCCATCAATCCAGATTGTATCAGAGGTGAACCAGCGCGCAAAGGGAGCGGGTCGCACTCAATCGTTTCCGTCTTGCCCGAGATGGGTAGAGTTGCCGTCCAGCGAGCGACTTCGAAGTTTCCCAGCTTGAATTGCTCCAGCATCAATAATACTATCGGCTGCTCCCCACCTCCGCAGTATGGTTTCTTAGGATATTAAGCGGGTACCCCGAGTTATCTCGGTTGCGAGAACGAAAAAGAGCGCAGGAATTGTTGCGGTTATTTCCTGACAGGCCCTTACCCTGGCATTCCACATCCTGACGGATTGACCTGACTCGCCGTGGGTTGTGAGTCTCCGAACAAACTCGCCGTCGTGGGTGGTGCGGGGTGTGCATGCCTCTTGACAAATGGGGCAGGATAGGCTAGCATTGTAGCAGGAGTCAGGATTCGGGATTCAGGAGTCAGGATTCGGCAGATGGAAGAGCAGGGACGGGCGATAAGGGGAATTCTGAATGGTGAATGGCGAATTTCTTTCTTCCTCCTCGCGTTCGCGGACTGCTTACTCCCTTTGAAGTGCCGCAGGTCCCCCGGCAGGCCGGGGCAAGCTCCGAGCGGGACCTGCGCTACCCCTGCTTTCTGCCTACTGAATTTGAGGGAGGCGGGATGGAGAGGGCTCTTGGCAGGCATGGCAGCCCTGGACAAGATGTCACCGCCGACAGGGAAAGAAAGAACCAGTCACGTTGAAAATCGAACGAGCAATGCTGGAATGTCCATGAAAACAAAGGGTCGGTTTTCCACAGGCGGCAGAGAAGCCGGAATGTTGCACAAAATAAAGGTAGTTACGCGTCGAAAGCGGGAATGTTGTTGAAAGGAAAGGTAGTTAGTGCCTCGTATGTGGTAGGTGCGGAAGAGCAGGTTCCAGGTGTCGGGTGCCAGGTGCCAAATGGGGTCCGCGGTTCTTCCTCAGATTCGCGCTTTCGAGTCCAACGGCAAACTGGCAATCGGCAACCCGCAGCGGCGCGTTTGTTGCGCCGCGTTCATGCCGGAACACTCGTTCACGCGGGAGCATTGCGAAGCAGCGCTTGACTTCCACGACGAGGTGTACGGTAATAGTGGGGAGACCCTTCCGGGAGGCGCTTGATGAGGCAGAATTTTCCAGGTCGCGTTTTCCGCACTCTAGCCACCACGGCGCTGGCGACGGCGCTGTGCGTCCCGCTGGTGAAGGCGCAGGCTGCCGGCGAGTACACGATGGGCGTTTCGAGGTCGGCTGCGGGCGCTGTGGGATTCGGCAATACATTGAGCCGCAGGATGTCGAAGGCCGCCGACGAGCTTTCCGATAAGCTCAAGACGCAGATTCATGAGAGCCCTGCGCAAGTGATGAAGGAGAACCGCGCCGCATTCGCAAAAGCGGCGGGCGAAGGCGGGGGAACGTTGCGCTTCGCTTCCGACCCCAGTGATGCCGCGGTCTTTGTGGATGGCCACCTGGTCGCGCGGACACCGGCAGAAATCACAGTTCCGCAGGGCAAGCATGCGATTGAGGTCACCCGGCCTGACCGCGACCAGTGGTTCGAGCAGGCCACCGTCGCCAAGGGGCAAACCTTGGATATCAGCGCCAAGCTGGTGAATCCGTATCCCTCCGTTATCACACTCAGCTTCAACGACACTACGAAAAACAAGGGGCAAACCGTGGATATCAGCGCCAAGCCGGTGAATACGAACCCCTCCGTCATCACGCTCAGCTTCGACGACGCTAAGAAATAATCACGCCTGGGAACGCCAGACGCATGTAGTGGGATTCAGTCTAACAGGGATTGAACAAGACCCCACAGGCGGAATTGCGCGGCTCTAACTCCCCCCTCGGTTGCTTAAAGTTTCAGTTCGAGACCGATATCAAAACCACGCTCGGAGGATTCTGCCTCGCGCACCCACACCACGCGGTAGACCTTGACGTCGTCTGGGGTACTTTCCAAAATGGCCTTGACCTCCATTCCCCTGCGAAGCGGAGCGTGCTGGCGCACGCACAAGCCACGCTCGGACATATCGATGGTGGAGGCCTTTACTTCCCCGGAGTCCTTCCATCCAAATCGCAACCGCAGGGGCAAGCCAACGCGGATTCGTGGGCCAGTGCGCCGATCCAAAAATCCGGAGGATTTCATCGCCTCGCCTCCCCAACCACCGAACACCCGTGTTTGAGTATTGCACAACTGAGCTTTCCTTCCAATTACAGAGTGAACTATGCCTGGCTTTGAAAGGGAGGCAAGGGTGTATTCGGAAGGTTTCGAGAGTGGCCAACCGTGGCCAAGCTACCTGACGCTGAGCGGAACGGATTCAGAATCCCTGGCGATGAACCGCGGGCGGGGTGATCCTGCTGAGGATGTCCGAATTCGTCTCTGCGACCCGTTCAGGTGCTTGGGAAGAAGCATCCGGGCGACTCCGATTCGAAGTGTGGCTTTTTGACAACCAGTCTTGAATGTTCCGCACTGCCTTGGCGCGCTGCCGGCTGGCAACCAATTCCCAGGCCAACACGGCGCCCAGGACGATTGCCAGACCCCAGCCCACTACGTGCCAAACAATTTCCAGAGTGACTGCCAGAGAGAACATCGCATCAGCCATTTGAAGTTCATCCTCTTCTTCCGCGGCTGGCCTCGAGCGATTACCTAATTCCCTGCTCGGCCGCAGCCAGATCTAGGCCCCCTTCGGAAGAGCTAAAGGGACCGCCCTACACCCCTGCTCCTATCACAACAGCTTGCAAGCTCCTAGAGTACAGGGGTACTGGTACCATGCAGTAAGTCGTGTCATTCCAATATATTAGAGCTTTCTTAACTAGAGAAGCTTACCCCTTTACTGACGGCTGGCATGCTCGCCACTGCTTACTGCGTACTGCATTTGAGGGAGGCGGGGGGGAGAGGGCTCTTCGGAGCCGCACTCACTGGCGGGACTGCCTTGGACCTTCCTCCATCACGCGGAGCCAGGCCGGACGACGGCGAAGAATTGAGCGTGACAGGGCACTACCGGGATGCGGCCTGGGGCAGTCCACTCAGGGCTTCGCGCACTTTCTTATCCAGTGTTTCGACGAAGCTGCTTAAAACCAAACCTTCCTGGCGAAAGACCACGCGCCCCTTGCGATCGAAGATCACCAGCGTGGGGAGCGCCTGCACGCCGAGGAGCCGGTCGAGTCCCTGGGCGTAGGCCACCTGGGTAGTCCACTGCACTTCCTTGAGGAATGCCGGCACGCCGGCCCGGTCCTCGTCCACGTTCACGGCCAGGAACACGGCGGCGGGCTCGTTGCGGAAGTTCTCCACCACGCGCTCGAGCAGCTTTCCCTCCAGCCGGCAAGGGCCGCACCAGGTGGCCCAGAACTCCAGGACCAGAACTTTGCCGCGGTAATCGGCGAGCCGCAGCGGCGAGCCGTCGGTGCGCTTGAGCACATAAGCGAAGGGGTCAAGAAGATTGGCGTTGGGCTGGCGCGAGTCCTGGAATCGCGGAGCGAGCGCGCGTACAAGCTCGTCGTAGCGGGCCAGGACCATATCGCCCAGGCCTTTCTCGGATTGGTGGAGCGCCACGTAACAACTGCCCAGTTTCCGGCGGACCTCCTCGCGGTGCGACGGGTCAAGGCCGGGACCGGGGAAGGCGAACGCCGTCGCATACTCATTCAGGGCTCGTTCAAGGTCGTTCTTCTTGGCCGCCAAGTCACCCAGCCGCTCCGCAAGCTGCTGCGAGGGATAGGCGGCATAGCTCTTTGCGTAATCCGCCATGGCCTTGTCCGTCTCGCCGGACTTGGCGTAAAGCTTCCCGCGCATCACGTAGGCCGCGGCCAGCATGATGCTGGGCGATTCGGGGGACTTGTCCTTGCCCGCCGCAGACGGGGCTGATTCATTGACCTCCTTTTCCGCGCGCTCGACGAACTTCATCGCGTATTGAAGGGCTTTGACGCGGCTGGAAGCGTCGTCCTGCCGGTCGAAGAGGTCCACCAGCGAAGAAAGAAGCGCGGGATCGTCCGGCTTCAGTTCCAGCAGTTTTTCGCCATACTTGATAGCGGTTTGAGGATCGTTGGCCCGAAGGGCGGATTTGTAAATGAACTGGAGGATCTCCTCGCGTCGCGCACTCGCGGGGAAGCGCTCGAGAAAAGCCTCCAGGTTCTTGATAAGCACCTGGGGATTGCCCTCGGAGGAGCGGACCGCATCCTGAAGCGCCTGCGATTCCTGCGCCTCCGGAGAGGGCTTCTCGGCAGTCTGCGTCGGCGCAGCGGATTGGGGCGCCGGCTTTTGAGCCGCTTGGATGGGCCACAGAGAACCAGGATTCAACAACAGCAGCAGGCCCAAAAGCGCGGCGGCGAAAAAGCAGTGACAAGTGACGAGTGGCGAGTGACGAGCAGAAAGACGCAGAGCAGAATTCCCGGTGCGGAAAGCAGCATGCAGCAGGTCCGCGCAGTCTAGAATGCAAAACCCAAAACCCGCAATTGCCCTGCTCCCTAGCCGCCTTCTTCCAGCGGACAACGGACCACTGACAACTGACGACTGACAACTGACAACTGCCCTTAGGACGACATGTTTTTTCGGCATCCTTCTAAATTTAAGGAGAAGCGCAGAGCCGGTCAAGGCAGAAAAAGCAGTGACGAGTGATGAGTGACCAGTGACAAGCAAACAGACACCGACCGGAGGTCGTAAAGCAGGCCCTGAGGACTGAGCACCGACTACTGGCGACTAACTGGCCACTAACGACTGACAACTGACCACTGACGACTGCTATAATGCTGGGCTCTTAAGGAGCTGAAATGAGTCCCAGACGAATACGCGCCGTCTTCCTGGACGCAGGCAACACACTGGTGTTCCCGCGACTCGAGGATCTCATCGCGGACTTGAAGGAACATGGCCATTCGGCCACGCCGGATGACTTTTACGCTGCGGAGCGTGTGGCCAAACAAAAACTGGATGATTGGCTGTGGCCGCAGATCCGACGCGGTAAGTTGCCAAAGCAAATTGACTATTACTATTGGTCGGAGTATTTGCACGAGTTCACGAGAAGGCTCGGCGTAGCGGAGAGCGAGCTGGGGGAGCTTACTAAGCGCTTGGTCAAAAGCTTCCAGAACCTTCAGCTCTGGTCCCGCGTGATGCCCGATACGCCTGCCTTTCTTGAAGGGCTTGTGGCCCAGGGCTACTTCCTGGGAGTGATTTCAAATTCCACCGGAACTCTGGAAGGCCAACTCATCCGTTTGGGCCTGGCACGCTATTTCCAGGCTATCTTGGATTCGGCTATCGTAGGCATTCAAAAACCACACCCGGGAATCTTCAAGCTGGCGCTTCAGCGCGCGGGCGTGGAGGGTTCGGAAGCCGTGTTTGTGGGCGACACCTATGCGACGGACGTAGGCGGCGCGCAGCTTGCGGGGTTGACGGGTGTCCTTATGGATGGTGTGGGAGCTTACCCTGACGCCGCGTGCCCCAGAATCTCATCGCTTCCGGAACTGGCGAGAATCCTTGAAGGCTAGTAGTAGGGGGACGGCTTGCCGTCCCCTGTGTGTTATCTCCTTCATCGACCAGGGTAGGGCAAGCCCTACCCCTACAGCGCTCCGGCGTGCTACCATTTTCACGATGTCAAAAGACCTGTTAGGGGGTGTGCTATGGAAGTTCGGAAACATCATCGCAAGAAAGAGGACTACAGTCTGCGTACTCACATGATCCACGGGGCCTTCGACAGCAAGAAGTGGGATTTCAACCACCACGTTGTCCCGCCGGTTTCCCAGTCCACGGCTTTCCGCCTGACTTCTCTGGAGCGGGGCGCCAAGGGGTTCGTGCAATTTGCCTCCGCCGACGAAGCGTTGAGCGGCCACATTCCGATCTACATCTACGACCGGCTGGACGAACCCACCCGGGCCATGCTGGAAGAAAACCTGGCCTATGCCGAGGGCGGCGACATCTGCGTGACATTTGCCAGCGGCATGGCGGCGATCAGCGGGGTTCTGGGTTCGGCGCTTCGCCAGGGGCAGGAAGTTCTGGCGCATCAAGTTTTATACGGCTGCACGTACAGTCTGATGACCAATTGGCTGCCCAGGTTCGGCATGCAGGTCCGCTTTACCAACTTCCTGAAGACTGAATCCCTTTTCGATCAAGTAACACCTGCCACCCGCGTCCTCTACTTTGAGACCCCGACCAATCCCACCATGGAATTGATTGACATCACAGCGCTACGCCGCGTCGCTGACCAGGTGAATGTGAGCCGCGAGGAGCGTGAGCGAGTCCTGGTGATCGTGGACAACACCTTCGCCACGCCGCACTGCCAGCGGCCTTTGAAACTCGGAGCCGACATCGTTGTGGAAAGCCTGACCAAGGGACTGGGCGGGTTTGGAACGGACATGGGGGGAGCCGTGATCGCCCCGGCGGAGTGGTACAACCACCTCATGCTCTTCCGCAAGGATTTCGGGGGAGTGCTTTCTCCGCGCAGCGCCTGGGGCATCCTGGTTTACGGCCTGCCCACGCTGGCCACTCGCATGTCCAATATGCAGAAGACGGCGCAGCGCGTGGCGGAGTTCCTCAGCAAGCATCCTAAAGTGGCGAGCGTCCTGTATCCCGGCACGGAGTGCTTTCCGCAGAAGGCGTTGGCTCATCGGCAAATGCTCAGCCCGGATGGAAAGTTTGCTCCCGGCAGCATGCTCTATTTCGTTCTTAAGGGAAGCGACTCCAAACAAAGCCAGGCTGAGAAGCTGGTGGATTACCTTGCCGAGCACGCTTATTCCATCACGCTGGCCGTCAGCCTGGGGCAGATCAAGACTCTGATCGAGCATCCCTTCTCGATGACGCATTCAGCGCTGCCCGACGACCAGAAACGCGCTTTCGGCATGCATCCCGAGGGCATCCGGATTTCCCTTGGCCTCGAGGACTGGCACGACATCATTCGCGATTTGGAGATTGCCCTGGAGAAGGTGTGAGACGCCGCGCGGCCTGGGCAGAAGGCAGAAAGCAGTAGGTATTAGGCAGAAGACAGAAAGCATTAGCCCGGATTTCTCACCAAGCCGGGACGCCTTCAGGGGCGGTGCCGGAAGGTCGGGGCTTCAGCCCCGGCGAAATCACGGCTCCCACCCTCTGTTCGTCCCGCGCCCCGCGCAGTCCGTCGCCTGACGGACTGCGCGGGGCACGGGACACTGGAATAATCAGGAAGGCCTTGTAACGGCGGGGCTGAAGCCCCGCCCTTCCAGACCAGTGCTGAGAAATGCGGGTTAGCCAGCCGGCAGTGAAGACGGTGGGATTCCGGGCCTTTGCAGATTCAAAGCTGACCCGGCGCGGCGGGATAGCTGAAGGCTGGACGCTTCCTTCCTGATTCTGTCCTCTGGCTCCTGAATCCTGAATCCCGAATCCTGAATCCTCCTGCGCGAAGTCTCCGTTCAGGGCTGAGATTGCCTGAGCAGTGAAACTCACCGGCTGGCTTGTGTGGTGAGGTGATCTTTATGGAGCACTTCACGGTAGAAGCGCCCGGCGATTTCTGCGGCGTGGGGACCGAACATCATGCGTCCACCGCGCAGAAGGACGACGGCCACATACCTTGGTTGCTGCTCCTGGGCGTATGAAATGAACCAGCCCAGGCGCGCTCCGTCTTCGCTGCACGTTCCGGTTTTTCCGTAGATCTGCATTTCGGGGTCGTAAGCCAGCCGGGCAGTTCCGTAGAGGACCGCTCCCTCAAGGCCTGCCTTGATTTCGGGCAAGTACTGGGCCAGATCGTCCAATTGGCGCCGGACTCTGGGCTGGAATTGGGAAAGTTCATCCGCGGTGCGCGGATACTGCAATTCGTAAAGGGTGCCCCCGTTGGCGATGGCTGAGATAACGGCGGCCCATTGAAGTGGGGTGACTTCCATGTCCCGCCCGTAATAAGCCAGATAACCCACGCCGCCCTCCTTTGGGGCAGCGGCGGGAAATCGCCCGGCGGATTCACCGGGGATGTCATCGCCGGTCTTTTCCCCAAGGGCGAACTCATGAGCGTATTGGGCCAGCCGCTGGAATCCCAACATCTCACCTAGTTTCAAGAAGAATACGTTGTTGGACCGGGCCAGCGCTTCAGTGAGGTCCATCCGCAGGCGGCTCCCGACATAGAGCTTCGTGTTTGGGGTGATGATGCCTTCCCGCAGGGCGGCCAGCGCCACCACGGGCTTGAAGGTCGAGCAAGGTGTAAAGCCACTAGAGAGCGCCAGCTTTTGATTCACGATGGAGAGAACCCGCCCATTGTTCGGATCCACCACCACCATGCTTCCGTTCCAGTTTCCCAATGCCGCAAGGGCAGCTTGGCGGACAGCGGGATCGTCACCCGCCGGGTTGTCCTCCGCCGCAGGGTCACCGAACGAGCTGATTCGGTAAGCACCGTTGCCGCGCAGCCGGCGCCGGCTACGTCTCCGGCTGGCAGACACTGTTTGTAGGGGGCTTCGTTTTCTCGTGGCATGCGGCTTCGAAGTTGAAGAGTTTTTAGGGGAGGAAGGCGCATTCGAGGGCACCGTCGATGGTTGCGTCCTGGAGTTCTGCGCGCTCCCTAAGTAGGTCTCTGTCCCGAGTAGGCAAAAAACGGCCACGGCCAGAATGGCTAGTCTCTTAGACAAGATTGTAATGAAAACCTCCTTGGTTCGTGTCGAGGTGACTTCCGTTCCCCGTCGGAGCTGGCGACTGCCAACGGGGAAAGACTTCGAAATTGCTACTTCTTACCCTTTGCTGCTGCCGCGCTTTCCGCCCCCGCCGCCGCATCGTGTGGGACCGGCAGGTTGAGCGCCTTGCGCACTTCCATCTCGAGTTTCTTACACAGGTCAGGGTTGTCTCGCAAGAATTGCCTGGCGTTTTCACGGCCCTGCCCGATGCGCTCACCCGCGTAAGAGAACCAAGCCCCACTCTTCTCCAGGATATTGCGCTCTGCGGCCACATCGATCAGGTCGCCCTCCCTGGAGATCCCCTCGCCATATAGAATATCAAATTCTGCCTCCCGGAAGGGAGCGGCAATTTTATTTTTTACTATTTTTACCTTGGTCCGGTTTCCGACCGCGCGGTCGCCATCCTTGATGGAGGCAATACGGCGGATGTCCACGCGAATTGTAGCATAGAACTTCAGCGCCCGGCCGCCGGTGGTCGTCTCCGGGTTCCCGAACATGACGCCGATCCTTTCCCGGATCTGGTTAATAAAAATCAGGCAGGTTTTGGATTTGGCTACGATGCCCGCGAGCTTCCTGAGGGCTTGCGACATCAACCGCGCCTGAAGGCCGGGCAAGGAGTCGCCCATATCGCCGTCCAGTTCGGCCTTGGGGACGAGGGCGGCGACCGAATCAATCACTATGACGTCAATCGCATTAGATCGAACCAGCGCTTCGGCAATTTCCAGCGCCTGCTCGCCGTAGTCCGGCTGCGAGACCAGCAGGTTGTCCACGTCCACGCCCAACCTCTTGGCATAGGGTGCGTCCAGGGCATGCTCGGCGTC
>DLMI01000010.1:2500-22744 GCA_002478145.1 Acidobacteria bacterium UBA7540 | reverse complement strand
AACGCCGCCATCCCGCCGCGTTGTTGTGCCTGCGCCACCACGTGCAGCGCGATGGTCGTCTTGCCGCTCGACTCCGGGCCGAAGATTTCGACTACCCTTCCCCGCGGCATCCCACCCACCCCCAGCGCCGCATCAAAGGACATCGAGCCGGTTGGGATCACTTCCACGGGAACCAGCGCGTCCTTGGTCCCCAGGCGCATAATCGAACCCTTGCCGAATTGCTTCTCAATCTGCGTCAGCGCCAGATCAATGGCCTTGAGCTTTTCAGTTCGTTCCTCTGGCATGTCGATATCCTTCTTTCTGGGATGATTTCAACCGTACTGCCTTCCGTCACCGTCACGCGCTGCACCCGAATCACGCTTTACCCTGAGGGTACTCATAGAACCCTCGCCCTGTCTTACGTCCCAGCCGTCCGGCGTTCACCATCTTCTCGAGCAAGGGGCAGGGCCGGTATTTGGAGTCGCGGAAACTCTCATAGAGGACCTTCATGATGTCCAGGCAAACGTCCAAGCCGATCAGGTCGGCGAGCTCGAGCGGTCCCATGGGGTGGTTCATTCCCAGCTTCATCACATCATCGATCCCCTTCGCGTCCGCAACGCTTTCCATCAGGCAGTAAACCGCTTCGTTGATCATCGGCATCAGGAGGCGATTGGAAATAAACCCCGGGTAGTCGTTCACGCGCACCGGCGTCTTGCCTGCCGACTCGGCAAGCCTCACTGCTTTATCGGCAGTTTCGGGCGACGTCTGGAGACCCGGCACGACTTCCACCAGCTTCATCACCGGCACAGGATTGAAAAAGTGCAAGCCGATGAAGCGGTCCGGGCGCTGCGTCCCGGCCGCGAGGCGTGTGATGGAAATGGAAGATGTGTTAGAGGCGAAAATGACTCCCTGCCCGCAGTGGGGTTCGATCGCCCGGAACGCTCCTGCCTTCACCTCAAGATTCTCTGTCACCGCCTCCACGATGAAATCCGCCCCTCCGAGGTCAGAGACTCGCGTCGTGGTCTTCAGGCGGCTGAGCGCCTTCTCGCGCTCTTCGGCTGTCAGACGATTCTTCTCGACGTCCCGGTTTAGGCCCTTGGCGATTCTCCCAGCGCCTGAATCGAGGAACTGCTGGGAAAGGTCATGAAGAAATACCGTGTAACCGCTTCGGACCAGCACCTGGGCGATCCCATGGCCCATGGTTCCGGCGCCCAGTATACCCACAGTTTTGGTTTCCAACTTATGCTCCGTATCTCAACCTGCACGGGCGTCTGAAGCCGTGAAATAATTGAGGAAGGCCATATGCCCAGGACGGTTATTCAGTAACTTACGCTCTGCAAAACCGGCCCCCTCGGAATTATTTCGCAGCTTCTCTCGCCCGTGAAAATTGTCGAACCTGATGTTTGGGGCTGACCTGCCCCGGCGAGTCCGGAAGTCCGCCTCTAAGAACGTGGCCGTGGACACGGACGCGACGCCCGTGCCACCAATTGTGCGAATTTCCAGTTTCCAGCTTCGAACTTCGAACCCTAATCGTTCGATCTCCCGGTAAGTCATTCACGCAAGGACTCAACTGCCAATGCGACCGCGTTCCCGCCGCCGAGGCAGAGGGCCGCGACCCCACGCTTCGCGTTGCGTCGCCCCATCTCGTAAAGCAAGGTGACGAGGACACGCGCGCCGGAGGCTCCGATGGGGTGACCCAGCGCCACCGCGCCGCCATTCACGTTGGTCTTGGCGGGGTCGAGGCCTAACTGCTCAATGACCGCGACGGCCTGAACCGCGAACGCCTCGTTCAGCTCGAACAGGTCCACGTCTTCAAGCTTCCAGTCAACCTTTTTGAGGAGCATCCGAACCGCGTCGACCGGGGCCATCATCACCCACTTGGGCTCCACGCCGCTCACCGCCTGACCCACGATGCGCGCCAAAGGCTGCTTGCCCATTTGGCGCGCCTTATCGAGCGAAGTTACGACCAGCGCCGCCGCCCCGTCGTTGGTTCCCGGAGCGTTGGCTGCCGTCACTGTGCCGTCCGGCTTGAAGACCGGCCGGAGCTTTGCCAACGCTTCGAGCGAGGTATCAGCCCGGGGGGATTCGTCAAGGGCAAATTGGACTGGTTCACCTTTCTTCTGCGGGATGCTGACAGGGACGATCTCATCCTTGAAACGGCCGCTCTTGGTGGCATCCACAGCGCGCCGATGGCTCTCGACTGCGTATTGGTCCTGGCGTTCGCGGGAGATGTTGTACTTCTCCGCCACCAACTCCGCAGTCATCCCCATGTGGAAGTTCTCGTAGGCATCCCAAAGGCCGTCGGTGATCATCGAGTCCAGGACCTTGGCATGCCCCAGGCGGCTTCCGGCGCGCATTTGCGGCAGAAGGTAAGGGCAATTGGTCATGGACTCCATGCCGCCGGCCACGACGATTTCCGCGTTTTCCGTCTGGATAGATTGTGCCGCCAACGCCACGGCCTTCAAACCCGACCCGCAGACCTTGTTGATGGTCATGGCGGCTACGCGCGGGTGAAGCCCGCCTTTCAGGCCCGCCTGTCGTGCCGGATTTTGACCCAAGCCGGCTGAGAGGACATTGCCCATGATGATCTCGTCCACCTGTGCGGGCTCGATTCCAGCCCGGCGTACCGCCTCCCGAACCACACACGCACCCAAATCCACGGCGGAAAAAGGTGAAAGAGAGCCCTGAAACTTCCCGACGGGCGTGCGGACTGCGGCGATGATTACTGCTTCGCGCATGGCTATCCCCTTTACAGCCTGTAGTTTGGTCGCTTCTCAAACAAAAGTCAAGGTTGCGGGTTGAGGAGAAATAGTCGAAACTACTCTGCATGGGGGATGACATGATAGCCTGGATTTTGGTATTTCACCTGACAGGGCTGGTTTTCTGGCTGGGCAGCTTACTGGTAGTCACGCACGTCCTGGCCATTCATTCGGAAGAGCCTTCCACGGAAGCCCGAGCGACGCTAGGGCGATTGGAGATGAAGCTGCTCAAGGGCCTGGCTCATCCCGGCGCCGCGGTGATGGTAATTTCGGGGATCATTATGATCGGTGAAAACCCTCATTACTTGCGTGAGCATTGGCTGCAGGCAAAGTTGCTGCTGGTGGCTCTCCTGGTCATTCTGGATTTGAGAGTCTATTTCCGGACCACGGCATTCCTCGCGGGAAGAGCGGAATTGCGGCGGCGTGAATCCATGGCTCTGCACGGCGGAATTTCGCTGGTGTTTTTCGGCATTCTGATTCTCGTCCTGCTCAAGCCGTTTGGTTTGAGGGTTCGCCGGGCCTCTGCTCCTGTCCGCTTCTGCCCCCGCGCCGGCCTTCCCGCAGGGCCATTGCCTGACCGCACCGCAGTGGCTCGCCTGTCGGATAAGCAGAAAGTCTCGGGTCGCACGAACGAGTTGTAAGCGGTATTCGAACCTGAATTTGTGGAGGAACACTTGGTGAAGATCACTGTAAACAAGAACGGCTCAATGCGGATTGAAGGGGAATTCACAATATACGACGCGGGGGGTAACGCATTCGACTTGGGTGGGCGAACTTCGATTGGGCTTTGCCGTTGTGGCCATTCGGAGAGTAAACCCTTCTGCGACGGGACGCATAGGAAGGTCGACTTCCAATCGGAAGTGAAAGCCCAGGCGCTTCCTGCCCCCGCCCCGAAGCCTCCGGCGGCTTAAGAGTCTGCTTCGCGTTATTTCAGTAGCATGCCTATTCTAGGAGGGGGATTCAATGAGGGGAACTGAGTGGCTTTTACCCGTGCTACTGTTAAGCAGTGGCGGGGCCCAGGGTCAAGTTTCTTCGTACCGCCGCCCGGAACTCCTGATTGAAACACAGGAGCTTGGAAAACTGCTCTCAAACTCGCGATTGCGTCTTGTGGACGCACGCCCTCCGGAAGAATATCGCTTAGGACATCTGCCTGGAGCGGTGAGCCTTCCCGCTCTCACAACCCATGATCCGGAGGCGAACCGTCGCGGCTTCCCATTGCCTCCAGAAAGAGCTGAGCAACTCTTTCGGGGGGTGGGAATCAGCTCAAACTCGCAGGTTGTGATCTATGATGACCAAGGGAACCGATTCGCGGCACGCGTATTTTACGTTCTCGAGTTTTTCGGGCATTCACATGTGCAAGTTTTGAACGGTGGCTTTAAGAAGTGGCAAAGCGAAGGACTTCCGCTTACCACAGATTCTCCCGGCATCGCACCGGGTGACTTTAAACCACTGGCGAACCCAGCCATCATCGCCACCTCCGAGTGGGTGAACGCGCACCTGAAAGATCCCAAGGTAAGGCTACTGGACGCCCGATCCGTGGCGGAATTCAAGGGAGAGAGGATCCAGGGCCCACGCGGGGGCCATATTCCGGGCGCCATCAACCTCGAATGGACGCGGGTTATTGATTCCGGCGAGATCAAAACCTTTTTGGATGCGCCTTCGCTCGAAAAGCTCTTCTCAGACGCTCAGATTTCGCCCGGCCAGGAAGTTGTTACTTACTGCCAAATGGGGATACGCGCCGCCGACCTCTATTTTGCCTTGCGCCTGCTCGGATATGAGCGGATCCGCATGTACGACGGCTCCTGGCAGGAGTGGAGTGTCCTTGCTGATTTGCCCGTGGAAAAATGAGAAAAGGTTAGTGGAGAATCCGCATAGTCAGGGCAGACGGCTACTGGTCGATTGAAGGGCCGGTCTGTAGATGGCAAGCCGGCAAAGGGTGGGAGCCAGCCTTGAAGTTACGGAGGCAACAACCCTTGTGTTTCATGCAACTCGAAGACTGGCAAGGGTTTACTCAGCGCGTGGCAATGCCGTTGGCGAAGGGCGACTTCGTTGACTTGAATTGGGGCGTGTGTTACGGTAGCCCAATAGTCTATTATTAGTGCAGGGACGCGGAGCGTGTAAATGGCTTTTAACAAAGCCAAAGCGCTGCAAGAGGCGGAAAAACTTGTCATCCAGGGCAAGATCAATCAGGCTATTAGGCGATACTTCGACATCTTCGAGAAGGACCCCTCCGATGTAATCCTGCTCAACACGATTGGCGACCTTTACATCCGTGATAGGAATGTTTCAGAGGGTCTAAAGCAGTTCTACAGGCTTGCCGAGGCTTACGTTCAGGATGGATTCATACTCAAAGCGACCGCCATTTATAGGAAGATCGTCAAGCTTGAGCCGGACTCGGTAGACCCCTTACTGAAACTCGTTGAGCTCTACCAGACACAGAGGCTGGCCCGCGAGGCCCGCGAACTGTACTACCAAGTCGCCGAATTTTACAAGAAGAAAAAGCAGATCGACAAGGTGCTTGAAACCCTGCGCAAAGTTGTGCAGTTGGATGTCGAGAACGCACCGGCGAGGGTCCGCTTGGCGGCGTTTTGCGAGGAGATAGGACGCAAGGACGAAGCCACGCAAGTTTACCTGGAAGCCGCGCAACTTGCGTTTCGCCGGGGAGACCTGGCTGCTGCCCAGGTCGCTTTGAAGAAGGTACAAGAATTAGATCCGGACAACCCCCAGATACATTTGCTCAGGGCCCGCGAAGCACTAGCGGCCAAGCACCCGGAGGAAGTCGAGGCGATTCTGAGTGCCATTCCGGGATTAAAGGACGATCCTACCGGGCGGTCACTCCTGATTGATTCTTATCTTTCGACTCAACAACTGGAGAAAGCGGAAAAGCCGGTGTCGGACCTCTTTCGTGCCAACCCGACGGACTTCTCGCCGGTTGCTTCCTTCGTGTCGAAGTGCGTGCGAGTGGATCAATTCGACACGGCTCTTAGGGCTTTATCCGGGTTGGCAGATGAGCTTATTAAGCAAGGGAACACAAGCTCTTTGATGGAGTCGTTGCGCCTGATCTGGAGCAAGTCTCCCCAGCACCTCCCCACCCTCGAGCTGATTTATCGGATTTGCGATGAGCGCAAGGAGGAGTACGCGCTTACGGAAATCCTGGAAGCACTGGGCCACGCCTACGTGCAGTGCGGGCAATTCGAGAAGGCCGAGCAGGCTTTCCAAAGGCTCGTAAGTCGCGAACCTGCGAACGAACATTACAAGGTCTTGCTGAAGCAGGCTCTCACGAAGCGGGGCAGGGAAGTCGGCAAAGCGTTCGTTGCAGGTCTGCCGTCCTCCGCAATCGACCTTACTCGAGAAGAGGGATTAGCCGCTCCGGTGGCCTCTGCTTTGGCTGATGCCGAACGAGAAGCGATGGTGAAGCAGGCGCTTGACAACAGCGAGCTTCTCGCGCGTTACCATTTGGTGAAAAAAGCGGTTGCGGAGCTCGATAAGGTTCTGGAAATTTATCCTGACGAGCCCGAAATCCACAGACGCTTGGTCGGGATGTGCTGGAAGGTCATGCCTGAACGGGCTGAGCAGGCGGCCCAGGCACTGGTGAGGATTTGTACGCAGCAGGGTGATACTGAGGGCGCCAAGCGATATGCGCAAATGGCTGGCGGGCGAGAGGCTCTGGCCGCGGAGGCAATTCCCTTCCAAGCGGTCCGCGCACCGGCGCTGCGCCCGGAATCATTGCCGCCCCCGGCTCCTCTCGAGTTGCCAATCGACCTTTCGAGGCTGGCATCACCGGCACCCCCGCCTGGCCCGACCTCTGAATTCCAAGAGATCGACCTTTCGGAGGATTGGGAATCCTTTCAAGCACAGGCGGCCTCATTCAACTATGAGGACAGCCGCATTGAGGTCAACTTCTATCTTGAGAATGGCTTTCTTGAGGAAGCGATAAAGGCAGTCGAGGAGTTGGAGAGAACGCTGCCAAGCGAGCCAAGAATTGCCGAACTCCGGGCTCTCGTAGAGGCACATACGGGTCCTATGGCGGCCGAAGTCCCTGAGAAGCAGCCAGCAAAGACCTTGAAACCAACATTCGTGGCCGCTGTTGCTCCGCCTGCCGAGGGATCGGTTGAGCAGTCGGAACTGGCCAGCAGTTATGCTGCGCCGAGGACTGCGGCGCAACCCGCCGCCGCGCCCCCCATTTCCCCCCGCGAGGAAGAAATTTCCACGCCGGCGCCCCTTAGCGCGACTATGGGAGCAACGACCGATCTGCTCGGCGACTTAGCGGACTCGTTTGGGTCTGCGATGGGCGAGCTGGCAGAGCTCTCTCCTCCACCTGCGCCCCCTTCCGCGCCCACAGCAGGGCCCACGACTATATCTACAGCGCCGACTCCGGCACCGGCTTCGCCGCTTAGCGGGTTGCTCGAGGAGATGGGTGAACCTCTCGCCATGGGACCTGACGAGGAGGACGATCCGGAAACCCATTACAACCTGGGAGTGGCCTTTCGGGAGATGAACCTCCTCGACGAGGCCATTGGCGAATTTCAAAAGGTGGTGAAAAGCGCGGGAAAGAGACCTCACCCGCCAAACTACTTGCAGGCGTGCAGCTTGCTGGCGATTTGCTTCATGGACAAAGGCATGGCTCCCATTGCCGTCAAGTGGTATTGCCGGGCGCTGGAAACCCCCGGCCTTGACGAAGAGGCCTTGCTGGCTCTCCAGTATGACCTTGGGGTCGCCTATGAGCAGGCGGGTGATGCGCGCCGTGCGTTGGAGAAGTTCACCGAGGTTTACGGCCAGAACATTGATTTTCGCGATGTCGCCGAGAAGATCCGCATATTTCAGCGGAAGGGCTCATAAGGCTTCCAGAACGGATCCTCGCGGCGGCCCCCCCAAGGTCCAGCCCGAGGTTAAAATCCCTGACCCGACATGCGCAGATTACTGACCATAATTTATATCGTATTTTGTTCGGAACTGGGGATCTTCCTCTTCATCCTCCCCTGGGCATCATTCTGGGGGAAGAACTATTTCATTGATCACTATCCCCTGATTTCAGGCATCTCTCGAAACTATTTCCTCCGCGGAGCGGTTTCGGGCCTCGGACTGGCTGATATCTGGCTTGCGGTTTATGAAATCTGGCGGTTCCTCCACCGTTCCCGAACTTCTGATTTGCACTCAACTGAATGAAGAATTCTCTACTCTGCTACATAACAGACCGGCGACAGTTGAGGTCAATGTCTCTCGCGGCTGTTATCCGTGAAACGGTACGCGCGGGGGTAGACATTGTGCAGGTTCGAGAGAAAGATCTCACGAGCCGGGAGTTGATTACCCTTGTGGAAGAGGCTTTGAGTGCAACAAGGGAGCCGGGGATGGGAGGTGCACGCGTGGTCGTGAACGACCGCGTGGACGTGGCCTTGGCTGGCGGAGCAGATGGAGCGCATCTGGCGGCTCACTCTATGCCCGTGCAAGTCGTGCGCCGGTTTGTGCCACGCGCTTTTGTTATCGGGGTCTCCTGCCATTCTCTGGCTGAGGCCATGGCAGCCGAATCAGGCGGGGCGGATTACCTTGTGCTGGGACCGGTCTTCGAAACGCCTTCCAAGCTTGGGTACGGTCCGCCACTGGGTTTGGAGAAGCTGCGGAACATAACCTCGCGAATAAGAATACCGGTCCTTGCTCTGGGGGGAATTACCGTGGACCGCATCCGGCCTTGCCTCGAAGCGGGGGCTTCCGGCATTGCCGGAATCCGTATCTTCCAGGATTGCGAGTCCGTCCAAGAGCGGGTGCGCGAGTTGCGCGCGCAATTCAAGTAGTCAAGAAGTCGAGGGTCGAGGGTCAAGGAGTTTTCGACTTCTCGACCCTCGACTCCTCGACTAAGGTCATCCTTCCCCCATCCACGCTCCAAAAGGTTTGAGCCGGTCAACATTGTCGCATACGGCTTTGATCGCTGCCGTGATCGGCACTGCCAGGACCAGCCCAAACCCACCCCACAACCAGGCCCAGAACATCATGGCGATGGTGACCGCCAGCGCATTCAGGTTCAAACGGTGTCCTACAAGTTTCGGAGTCAATAAATTGGCCGCAAGGAAATGTACGGCGGTGACCGTAGCGGCGAGAATGAGAAAAGGGTTAACCGAGTCGTATTGCAGGAGCGCGACCATCAAAGGGGGGACGAGCGCCAGTGCCACTCCGATGTAAGGAATGAGGCTCAAAAACGCCGCGAGGAGCCCCAACACGAGGGCGTATTGAAGGTGGAGGATGGCAAAGACCAAGCAGATGGGAACCGCTGAGATCAGAGCCACCAGCAGGTTTCCAAGCGTGAACTGCCGAAGCATGCTGCCGATATTGTGAATAACATCCTCTGCCTGCTGGCGCTTGTCACGGGGAAAGAGGTTCAAAGTGGCCGCCCACAATCGGTCCTTGGAGTTCAACATGAAAAAAACCAGGAAGGGGATGAACATGACCGTGATCATGAAAGCATAAACCGAGCCGATGCCGCGCAGCAGAAACTGCACCCAGGGAGATTCCTGCTGGAGCCGGACGGTGGGCAGGTAGCTGTCGGCGCTGGAGGGAATGATGGTGCGGGTACTCTGTTGAAAGTTCTGGGCGGTCACCTGCAGGTGAGCGGTGATTTGCTTGAGCTTGGCCGCCAGCTTGGGGGCGTTGTCCATGAAGTCCAAGGCTCGGCCGTAAATCACATAGACCACCAGGTAACCGACCGTCAGCATGAGCAGCACCATGATCAACGAACTTAACCAGCGCGGCAGACGCAGCCGTTCCAGGAAGCCCGCGCCCGGCGCGAGCACCGAGGCGATCAGAATGGAGAAAATCAAGGTGATGATAATCGAGCTGGCGTAGTAGATGCATCCGAAAAGCACAGCGATGGCGATGATCTGGGCACTGATGGTCGCGCCGGAACTCTCGCGCGTAATCTCAGGTTTGGTCTCAGGCATGAAAGGCGCTCCCACCCGCGATTCTAGCCTGTCAGACGGCGAAATACCAGCGATGGCGCTCCGGCCAAGAGAAATGAATCCAGGAAGCGTTGACACGAAGGTAGGCTTCATCCACAGCCGCGTTAGCGGCGCAATAATGTGGCCCACGGTCCCGCATGGCGGGATGGGATCGCGCAGCGTAGAGTGGAGCGTGAGCCCGCCGCGGCGGGCGACATAAGGATTCCACTCGCCCCGTCGCGATTATGTCGCCCCTGCCGGGGCTTAAGAAGTCATCGTAGTTCCCTTTTTTCCCGTCCCGCCATGCGGGACCGTGGGCCATCCTGCGTCGCGGGACCGCCCGCCCAGGCGGGCTTTCGGGCGCGTCTAGCCGTTAGGTTAACGCCTATGGGGCACCGCCCCAGGAAAAATGGCAAGTCAAAACTACGGTTCGCGTCTTGCCAGGGGAGAGCGTTTTATCTTGACAGGCCATGAACCGCTGCGGTATAAAATGTATGTTTATGCATTGAATGCATAAATATTCTATTTCCTGAGTGTGGGGTTCGGAAGACGTTGGGCACGGCGACAAAACCTGAAATTACCGGCCGGTCATTGCCGGCGGCGAAGCCCCTGCCGGCCGTCCGCGCCGCGGTGCTGGGCGCCAGCGGTTACGTAGGGCGCGAGCTGCTGACGCTCCTCGCGCGGCATCCTAACGCCAGCGTGGTACGGCTGATCTCATCGGATCTCGACGGGAAAAGGCCCTTCCCCATCGAGCAGGCCCACCCGACGCTGCGCGGACGGTTCTCAGTTCCCTGCCTGCCCCTTAACCTGGAGAGTTTGGCTGGCTCGGAGCTGCTGGAGACCGTGGCTGCCTCGGAGGTGGACGTCATCTTTCTCGCCACGCCGCACGAGACTTCGCACGAAATCGTCCCGAGGCTGCTGGACTCAGGGTTGCGCGTCATCGACTTAAGCGGGGCTTTCCGGCTCAAGGATACTGGCGCGTACCCGCGCTGGTACGGCTTTGAGCACCGCACCTCCGAGGCTCTTGCCGACGCGGTCTATGGCCTGCCGGAGCTCGACCAGGGGGCGATTGCGCAGTCCAAATTGGTCTCGAATCCCGGCTGTTACGCGACCTCCGTGATTCTTGCCCTGGCCCCCCTCCTCCGCTCCGGGTGGGTGGATGTCTCTGCCGGCATCATTTCTGATTCGAAATCAGGCGCCAGTGGCGCCGGCCGGGCCCCCAGCGGGAAACTTCACTTCCCGGAGGTCAACGAGAATTGCCGGGCTTACGGTGTTTTCAGTCATCGGCACGTCCCGGAAATGCTCCAGGCGCTGG
The DNA here is from genome assembly GCA_002478145.1 of Acidobacteria bacterium UBA7540. Next base: position 11,765 of record DLMI01000010.1, on the reverse strand, counting down.
ACCTCGGGGAGAAGGATTTCATCTTCACCCCCCACTTGTTGCCTATCACGCGCGGCATTCTCAGCACGGTTTACGTCCGCCTCAACGGGCAGCGGACCCTCGATCAGGTGGTTTCCCTCTTCAGGCAGTTTTACGAGCCTTCTCCCCTGGTCCGCGTTTATGAAGGTGGATCGCTGCCTGAAATCCAGGCGGTAGCCCATACGCAATTTGCGGACCTTGGTTTCGCGCTCGACGAGGCTACCCGACGCCTGATTGTTGTCTCCGCCTTGGACAACCTCGGCAAGGGCGCGGCGGGCCAGGCGGTCCAGAATATGAATCTCATGTTCGGATTCCCGCAGGAACTGGGGCTGGTATGAAGCTGGTGGTAAAAATCGGTGGACAGGTGGCGGAGGATCCAAAGGGACGGAGGAGGCTGGCCCGGCAAATTGTGGAACTGCGGCGCGCCGGCCACGCCGTGGTGGTGGTCCACGGCGGTGGGAAAACGCTCACCCGGACTCTGGACCGTCTGGGCATCGCCACGGAATTCCACCAGGGAATGCGCGTGACGGACGCTGCCACGCGCGATGTTGCTCTGATGGTTCTCGCGGGCATCGTGAATAAGCAGTGGGTGGCAGAGTTCGCAGCGCTCGGCCAGCCGGCGCTGGGCATCTGTGGCGGCGACGCGGGGCTGGTCTACGCAAAGAAAATATCTTTGGGGTCCAACGGCCAGAAGAAAGACCTGGGTTACGTCGGGCGGCCCCACAAGATCCGGACCAGCGTCCTCGAGATGGCCTTGCGGGAAGGCCTTGTCCCCGTGGTGGCCAGCCTGGGGCTCGGGTCGCGGGGAGAATTCCTGAACATCAACGCCGATGACTTGGCGGCGGCCCTCGCCGTGGCTCTCCAGGCGGACCGGCTCCTCTACCTCACCGAATCGGGTGGAGTCTGGGACGCCGAGCGGCGCTTGCTGCCGCTGGTGAAGTTGGGTGAGATATCCAGCCTGATCAGGAAAGGCATCGTGCGTGACGGGATGATTCCAAAACTCCTTGCGTGCTCACGCCTGCTCCGCAAGCAGGTTGGAGAAGTTGACATCCTCTCCGCGGACGGGCCACATGCGCTGCTCCGAGCCATTGAGAATGGGCAGCATGGTGGGACCAGGATTGTGAAAAACGCATGAACTTCGACGAGATTGCACAGCTTGAGAAACAATTCTTGATCCCCACGTACGACCGTTTGCCGATCTTGGCGGTGCGGGGCGAGGGCTGCTATCTCTACGACGATCGAGGCAGGAAGTACCTCGATTTCCTGGGCGGGCTGGCCGTGAATTCTCTCGGCTACGCGCACCCGGAAGTCCTCGCCGTTCTACGGGACGAAGCCGAGACGCTCCTGCACGTTTCCAATTTGCTTTACCACCCTTATCAAGCGCCACTCGCGAAGAAACTCACTTCCCTGGCCGGGCTTGATCGGGCCTTCTTCGCCAACTCCGGCACGGAAGCCATTGAAGGGGCGCTTAAGCTGGTCCGCGCCTACGCTCGCCAGCATCAGGAACCCTTCCTGCGGGACGAAATCCTGGCGCTTGAAAACTCTTTCCATGGAAGAACGTTTGGGGCGCTCTCCGCGACCTGGCCTGAAAAGTACCGCAAGCCGTTTGGGCCCCTGGTTCCGGGCGTCCGGTTCGTCCGGCTGAATGACGCCGGCCACTTACGGGAAAGCTTCACACCGCGAGTGGCGGCGCTGCTGCTGGAGGTGATCCAGGGTGAGGGCGGCGTCGTGGAGCTCAGCGAGGAATTCCTCAAGGCTGCTGAAGAACTCTGCCGAACGCACCATGCCCTGTTGATTTGTGACGAAATCCAGTGCGGGCTGGGACGCACCGGGCGATTCTTTGCATTCACGAAGTTTGGACTACAGCCGGATATTGTGGTGGTTGCCAAGCCCTTGGCGGCGGGTCTGCCCCTGGCAGCCATCCTGGCTCGTGAAGAAGTGGCGCAGGCTTTCTCTCCCGGCATGCATGGCACAACGTTTGGCGGCGGGCCACTCCAATGCCGCCTGGCCCTGAAAGTTCTCGAGATTCTCGAACGCCCCGGGTTTCTCGAGCACGTTCGCGCAGTCGGCGCTTACTTCCGGGCCCAACTCGAGGAACTCCGCGACGAATTCGCGGTGATTCAGGAAGTCCGCGGCGACGGCTTGATGCTGGCGGCCGAACTCCTCGTTCCAGGTAGGGGTGTGGTCCGGCAGGCGCTCGAGGCGGGAGCGATTTTGAACTGCACTCAGGAGAAAGTGCTGCGCTTCCTTCCGCCGCTGATCGTCGAGCGACGCCACGTGGATGAATTTATTAAGGTCTTAAGGCCGATTCTGGCAGCCCTTACGCCAGCGGCGGCTAGCAAGGGGGTGAGCGCATGACGCCGGGCCTGAGTGTCGTCGAAAAACAAGAGAAGCTGAGTGTGAGCGATCTGCTTGCCGATCGTGACCTTTCGCCCCGCGACCTGCGCCTGATCTTCGAGCTGGCGGAACGCGTCAAGGCTTCGCCCGGGGCCTATGCGCAGGCGCTCTTGGGCAAGCAACTGGCGCTCATCTTTGAGAAGCCATCCCTGCGCACCCGCGTCACTTTTGAAGTTGGGATGACGAGCATGGGAGGTTTTGGTGTTTACCTGGATCACGCTAAACCGCGGCTGGGTGAACGCGAAGCCGTCAAGGACATTGCCCGCAATCTCGAGCGCTGGGTCGATGGGATTGTGGCGCGCACCTTCTTGCACGAGTCGGTGTTGGAGTTGGCGAACAACGCTTCGATTCCGGTCGTGAACGCGCTCACCGACCTCTTTCATCCCTGCCAGGCGCTGGCCGATCTTTACACGCTGAGGGAGAAGTTTGGCACGCTTGCAGGGCTGAAACTGGCCTTCGTGGGTGACGGAAACAATGTGTGCCATTCCTTGATGATCACCGGCGCGAAACTTGGCGTCTCGGTGCGCGTGGCGACACCTCCGGGCTATGAGCCCAAACCTGAAATCGTCGCCGAGGCGAAGGCGCTGGCGGCAGCGATGGGGGCGACAGTGGACCTTTTCAACAACCCGCTCGAGGCCGTGGCAGGCGCTCGGGCGATATACACCGATGTCTGGGCGAGTATGGGCCAGGAGCACGCCGTGCACCTGCGCGAGCAGGTGTTTGCGCCTTATCGCGTCACGGAAGAGTTGATGGCGGTGGCCGACCCTGCGGCGGTGTTTATGCATTGCCTGCCGGCGCATCGAGGTCATGAGGTTAACAACGAGGTCATTGATTCCGCACGGTCGGTGGTTTTCGATCAAGCGGAAAACCGGCTGCATGTCCAAAAGGCCCTGTTGATTCTGCTTTTGCAGAGGTAGGGCCGAGCGGCGCTCGGCCCCCAGGGCGGACGCCGTCCGCCCCTACCGGAGTGGAGGGAATGGAACTTTGAACATCCGAAAAGCTGAGTTGCAGGATGTGCCTGCACTCTTCAAACTGATTAGCCGTTACGTGCTGAAACGGATCTTGCTTCCGCGGCCTCTAACGAATCTCTACGAAGACGTTTGGGAATTCACCGTCGCAGAAGAGAAGGGAAAGCTTCTCGGGTGTGGCGCACTCAAGTTCTACAACCAGGAGCTCGCTGAGATGCGTTCGCTGTGCGTTGATGAGCGGCTCAACTCAAAGGGCGTGGGGAGGAAGCTCACGGAGGCGCTGTTGGATGAAGCCGAACGCTACGGGCTGAAAACGGTATTCGCCCTGACCGTCGTCCCGGCCTTCTTTGAAAAGCTGGGCTTCCAAATGGTGCCGCGCGAGAGATTTCCGGTTAAGGTCTTTGAGGACTGCCTGGGCTGTCCCAAATATTCATGTTGTGATGAGGTTGCGGTAAGCTACGAATTGGCCTGGCGGCGCACGGAAGAGGTTGAGGTCCCCTTAGAAGCTATCGACGCAGTGAGCTGACGCGATAATCGCTCACACGGATTCGATAGACTGGCGCCTCGGCATGCAGCTTCTTGACGCCGACTGGGAAGGGATTTTCCGCCAGTTGATCGGTGTGCCGCCGCAGTCGTTGTTGGACGGGTCTGTCAAGAGCGGAAAAATCCCGCTGCGCACGCGGGCTAAACTGAATGGAAAAGAGCATCAGGGAGACGCCTTAAAGGCCCAGCTCCGACTTTACTTTTTCCCAGGGAATGAGGCGGCCTGGCTTCTTCATGATCCGCCGAGCCTCTTCTAAATCCAGCCGGTCTTCAAGAGCCTCGAGCGTCTTCAAATCTTCCACCGAGACGACGGCGGCAACATCCTTGCCGTGACGGTGGATGACGGTGCGTTCGCCCGCAAAGTTTGCCCGGTTAACCGCCTCTGCGAACGCCGCCAGTACCTGGCCGGCATTAAGCCGTCGAGCCATATAGGCAACCTCCTTCGTACAGATTGTACAAGCTTCAGTCCCAGGCGACGAAGTTAATGAGGTGTGTATGCGTTTGAAGAACCTTGCAATCGCAATAGCGCTCGTCATTGTTTGCGCGCTGGACGTACTGGCCGGGAGCCCGCCGACCATGCGCCTGGATTATTTCCACACCGGCAACGCCACCCAGGAGTTGTTCAGCGTCGACCGCGTGGTTATCGAACCTCTACCTTGGCCGGGGAATCCCTCGAAACCCATCGACACCACGAACCGCGGCGTGTACTACTTCGAAGTGAAGGACCCCAGCAGCCAGCGCGTGTTGTACTCACGCGGTTTCTCATCCATCTACGGCGAATGGGTAACTACGGAAGAAGCGAAAAGGGCGAACCGCACTTTCCATGAGTCCCTTCGCTTCCCCGCCCCGGAAGGTCCGGTTCAAATCGTCGTCAAAAAGCGCGACGCGCAGAATACTTTCCGTGAGGTCTGGTCAACAAACATCGATCCCCATGATAAGTACATCGACACGTCAAAGCCTGCCTCCCCGGGGCGCGTGCTGGCCATAGAAAGAAACGGCGATCCCGCGCTGAAGCTGGATTTGCTGTTTCTGGGTGAGGGCTATACGGCGGCCGAGCTGGATAAATGTGAGAAAGATGTGCGCCGGCTCGCCGAAGGTGTCTTCACCTTCTCGCCCTTCAAAGAGCGCCGCAAGGATTTCAACGTCTGGGCGATCTGCTCGCCTTCTCCTGACTCGGGTGTATCGCATCCGTCGGCGGGCGTCCACCGCAACACCCTTTTCGGTTCGCAGTTTGATGTTTTCGGCACCGAGCGTTACGCCCTGTCGTTCGATAATCGCGCTATTCGCAGCGTGGCATCGTTTGCCCCCTATGACGTGATGGGGATTGTGATGAACTCAAAGGAGTATGGGAACGGAGGCATCTTTGGGCTCTACGCCACGGTCAGCATTGATTATCCGTCCGCCATTCGCGTGTTCGTTCATGAATTCGGACACCACTTCGCGGACCTTGGGGATGAGTACTACTTCAACGCGAACGTCGCTTATGCGCCTGCCAGCACCCGCCTCGAGCCGTGGCAGCCCAACATTACCGCCCTCCTCGACCCCCAGCATCTGAAGTGGAAGGCTCTCGTGGCTCCCGACACGCCGATTCCCACTCCCTGGCCGAAGGATTGTTACGAGAGCAGTATTCGAGATTCGCAAAGCCGGATCCAGCAGATGCGCTCAGAAGGCCGCCCCGTTGCCGAGATCGACGAATTCCGGCGCCAAGCGCGCGAAACACAAGAGCACTGCCTGTCCGATGGGCCCTACGCGAATAAGGTGGGCGCGTTCGAAGGCGCGATGTATGAAACTAAAGGCTACTATAGGCCTCAGCAGCGCTGCATCATGCTTTCCGGAACGGGGTTCTGCGCCGTTTGCCAACACGCCATCGAGGAAATCATCGACCTCTACTCCCGCCCATAAGGTGTATTATCAGCAAGGGCGCGCGGGCCGGGGCCAAATCTGGGTCTGAGCCGCAGTCGCCCTGAGGCGATGGGACACGTCAGTGCGAGTACTGGCAATCGACTTTGGCATGAGGCGGATGGGTATGGCGGTTTCGGATGCTTTGGGCATCACCGCCCAGGGGCTTACGACTCTTCAGCGCACACGCCTGGAGGATGACCTGCAAAAGATCCAGGAACTGACGGAAGAATATTCAACCGAGCGAGTAATCGTGGGAAATCCCCTCGGGCACGGCGGAGGCGAGACCACGATGTCTCGACACGCCGCGGAGTTCGCGGAAAAGCTGCGCCGGCGAGTGAACTGCCCCGTCGATCTCTGGGACGAACGATTGACCAGTGTCGAAGCTAACCGCGCTCTTCGCGAAACGGGTTTGAGCCTTGGCAAACGCCAACGAGCGGTGGATCGCGTGGCGGCGACTCTTCTCCTGCAAAGCTACCTGGACTTCCTTTCCAACGAGCGAAGCCGTAACGCCGGGGCGGCGCCATGAGATGGCGGCTTCTCCTCCTGGTCTTTGGGGCAGCGGCGGCGGGGCTGCTTTGGTTAGCTTCCGATTTGCTTTCGCCTTATCGTGGATACTCCGGGAACATGTTGCTCGTCATTGAACCCGGGTCGCGGGCCTCCCAAGTCGCGGATTTGCTGATTGCTCGTGGAGTGCTGAGGCATCGCCTGCCGTTTTTGGCCCGTTACTGGGCTGGTCGTCCCCGTCACGTATTGCGAGCCGGTGAATACCTCTTTGACCGCCCGCTTCGTCCCCTCGATGTTTACCGAAGACTGGTCCAGGGTGATGTTTTCCTTCATCCCGTAGTCATCCCCGAGGGCTCGGACCGCTTTGACATCGCGCGGATTCTCAATCTGCGGCTTGGCATCGATCCCGTGCAGTTCTTCGAAGTCACTCAGCAAACGGTGGCGATACGCGATCTCGATCCCAGGGCGCCCTCGCTGGAGGGTTATCTCTTTCCTGACACGTACCGGTTCCCTCGCGGCGTCAGTGCCGCGACCGTTGTCGTCACGATGCTGGCGCGCTTCCGCCGCATCGTGGGCACGAGGTTAGCGAATGAGCGGCCTTCGTCGGCCGGCTGGCATGAGGTTATGACCCTGGCCTCGCTCGTCGAAAAGGAGACACCTGAGGCGTCGGAACGTCCCCTCATCGCTGGGGTCTTCGAGAGGAGGCTTGAAAGGGGTATGCCCTTGCAGTCCGATCCCACGGTGGCCTATGCGGCGCGACTGGACTATCGCCCGATAGGCCCTATTACCCAAAGCGACCTCGGATTCGATTCACCCTACAACACCTACCGCCACTCCGGACTTCCACCCGGGCCCATTGCGAACCCGGGGGAAGCCTCAATCCGGGCGGTATTTCAGCCGGCAGACGGGGACGCGCTCTATTTCGTCGCCAACAATCATGGCGGGCACGTCTTCGCCCGGACTCTTGCCGAACATCAACGCAACGTGTCACGATATCGCAGGGAAAAGGCGGCGCTGCTTCGCAACCAGCCGAAGACGGTCAGCGGAGATTCGAAGTCACCCGCCCGCGAAGCAAGCACGCGCGCCGCCCAGGCGCAGAAACGTGCCAGGAACACCCAGCAAGAAGCAAATCATCCTTGAATACTGTCGGGCGAAGGCACTCGAACGAATCGGGGCCGAGGAAATCCGCGCCCTCGAGAATGAGTTGCGCGGCCGGCTGGGATCAAACCTCAGAACTTCGCCGTCTTACATTGCCAGCGTTCTACGCGAGGCGGGGAAAATCGTTGAGTACCACGACCGCTTCACCGCTCCATCTATGGAGGAGCCTTATGCGAGCCGTCTTCGCAACCTACTTCAATTCCACGACTTCGAAAGCGCGGAGGCTTCGCTCAGAAAACTTGACGAGGTCTACCGGGAATACCGCGAGGCCTCGGACCGGATCGGGACGGGCCTGGTCCGCTCTCTGCTTCAGAAGGGAAAGTTGCGCGCCGGGAGTTTGGCGGCGAACCCGCGAGTGAGTTCGGACAAGCGAGCGGAAAAACAGGAGATCGCGACATGGTTCCGCATTTGGCTGGAAACGCCGGATCTGTTTTTCGACTGGTTGGAGCTACGCAAGGCCTCAGAAGAGTTTCGGCGATTGTTTAGGGAAATGAGTGCGAAGGGTTAGCAGGTTGCCGAAGAAAAGTACTGGCATGTCATTTTAAGTGTAGAACTCAGGACTCGGGAGTCAGGAGGAAAACGGCAGGCGGTCGGCGGGAAATAAACTTGAATTGATGTAAAGTTCGTTACGGGCGGGCTTTCCTGTGAGCCAGGATAAGTCCATTGCCCCCGCGCCCCTCCCCTGGCGGGAACAAACCAGCCACTCGGGCCGCAGACCTGAGGGCTTGCGCCGTCCTGTGCTTGCCGACAACTCTTCGCCCAAGTGGAACAAGAAGGAACCGCAACCACTTTGGACTCTATCTTAGGCCTTACGGTTTGCGAGAATTGGCCTCAATCTGCTGGAGAATCTTCAAGATTTTGTCGGTCCTGCGAATGTAAATCGTCGGAAAATACACTGCTATCGCTGCGATGACAAACAGGCAACCAATCACCCACATCATATATTGCACCATATTGTTTTTTGAACCTCCTTCTGCGTTAGAATATGGCTGCTGATGACACGTTAACACAAATCTCCGTTTTGGCCTTCCAGCGGCTCCGAGTATACACCCAATCGTGTCCCAGCGAACCCGTTGATTTCCTGTTTCGCGCCAGGATTGTCCCAGCCGCGCCCAACTGGCCTATCGGGGTCCTGGGAAAATGCTACCACGGCTTCTGGCAGTATTTCTTTCAGACACCGCTGCGCGGCGGGGCCCGAAGAGGGCGGATTCTCGAGGTGCTGAGGGAAAACGCCAAGACTCTTCGCTTCGAGTGACAGAGGGAACGAGATACTTCGGGGCCTGGGGCGCAGGATGAAAGTGTGCTGGCCATTGGCAGTGCTCGCTGAAGTCGTGTTAGAAGAAAACAAGGCCCGCTTGGGGAAGCGGGCCTGGGAAAGGAAGAAACCTGGAGATGATCGGTTGTTACCTCTTCTTCTTAGCCTTTTTCTTTGCTGGCATGTCTTCCCCCTCCTGTGTGGGTGTCGTTTAGATTTGCCGTGGACGGCCAAGAATTGTGGCCAACCAGGCCGACACCACAATATGTAGTAGCACGCGGCCCGTTTGTCAAGAGAAATCTGCACTTTTTATTTGCTCGGGCAAAAACCCGAACCGGAGTCTTAGGCCGGAGGTGGCGGGCGGGCTCGTGCTTAGCTCTTCGTGAAGCCGGGCCGGCTTGGAAAGCCGCGGCGAAAGGTGTTGTGGTAACGTCCTAAAAGTGCGTTGCGGGATAGAAAACCTTTTCGAGGATACCGTTTGGTTGACCTAAGCATCCTCCGAACTCGCAGTGCTACCAGC
>DLMI01000009.1 GCA_002478145.1 Acidobacteria bacterium UBA7540 | reverse complement strand
CGCCCGCTGCTGGGGCTGAAAATGCGCGCCAGCCGGTTCTGCATTCCCCAGTCCAGCGCTCCCGATCCCTTCAGGAAGAACGCTTGGTTGTTGGCGGGAATATCCAGGTAGAATTCCTTTGTCTCTTTTACGTTATCAACGTCAGCCGTGTTCTCTTTCTCCTTTAGATTGTTTCATCGTGGGCGACCACAGGGTCGCCCCTACTAAGCCAGGTGAGAGACCTCTTATGTAAGCTTACGTGACACCAACGATCTTGCGCACAGTTGCTACGATGCGCTCCGCATCCGGCCGGTAAAAATTCTCCATGGGAGGGGAGAACGGAACGGGGGTATTGGGTGATGCGACCCGCTTCACCGGTGCGGTCAAGTAATCACTCAGGGTATCGGAGAGGGTGGCGGCGATTTCAGCGCCCCACCCGCCCTGGCGCGGGCCTTCTTCCACGATGACCGCGCGCGTGGTCTTCATCACCGAAGCATTCACCAGGTCCCAATCAAAGGGCACCAGGCTGCGCGGGTCAATGACCTCGGCACTGATGCCTTCTTGCGCGAGCCGTTCCGCCGACTGAAGGGCGCGGTGCATCATGAGCAGAGTTGCTATAATTGTGACGTCGTCCCCTTCCCTCCGCATAATGCCTTTGCCTAACGGAACCACATAATCTTCGTTGGGAATGTCACTTGAGGCATCTACGGCTCCTGACTCCGTGCGCGCGCCCTTGGACCCGTAAAGGAGTTTGTGCTCGAAAAGAAGCACCGGATTATCGTCGCGAATAGCAGCCTTCAGCAATCCTTTTGCGTCATAGGCGGTTGCCGGGCAGGCAATCTTGATCCCTGGAACGCTGAAGAAAATAGCCTCGAGGTTCTGCCCATGCTGGGCGCCACGCCCGGTGGCGCCGACGGGAGCCCGCATCACCAATGGCACACGGACCTTCCCTCCAGACATGTAATGCATCTTTGCAATCTGGTTGACCACCTGATCCATAGCGTAGAAGAGGAAGTCGCCGTATTGCACGTCCGCCACCGGCCGCAGGCCCATGATCGCCGCGCCCAGGGCCAGCCCGAAGAATCCCCCCTCCGAGATCGGCGTGTCGATGATGCGCGCTCGGAAGTCCTTCTCCAATCCCAGAGTGACCGTAAATGCCCCGCCCCAGCCCCCTCGCACACCAATATCCTCACCTATGCAAAAGACCCGCTCATCGCGGAGCATCTCTTCGCGAAGTCCTTGGCGAAGGGCCTCCGCAATTGTCATGTGAGCCACATTTCCCCCGTTTTCTCAAATAAAGACATCCTCGAGCGCCGCTTCCGGTTTCGGGTCCGGCGCTGCCATGGCCGATTCGACGGCGCGTTCGATTTCGGCGTCGACATCGGCGCGAATCCCGTCAAGTCCAGCCTCGTCAATCAACCCGCCCGTCAGCAAATATTCAGCAAACCGCCGCAGGGGTTCCCTCTTGAGAGCCTCCTTCCGCTCTTCCTCGGGTTGGTAGTTGCAAGGATCACGGCGTGAGTGGCCGGTGATCCGGTAGGTCATGCATTCAACGAGCGTCGGCCCTTCGCCGGCGCGGGCGCGCTCGACGGCCTTGCGGGCAGTGTCGAAAACCTCGAGGACATCGTTCCCGTCCACCGTGACACCCGGTATCCCGTAACCTGCCGCGCGATCGGAAAGCCTCTTCAGTCGCACCATCTCGAAAATAGGCGTGGAGGCGGAATAGAGATTATTCTCCACAACATAAACTACGGGAAGCGACCAAATCGCGCCCATATTCACAGCTTCGTGAAACGCTCCCTCGTTAACAGCGCCGTCACCCATGAAGGAGACTGCCACGCGCCGCTCCGCCCTGTACTTGAAGGCCAAAGCAATCCCCGTAGCAATCGGGACTCCACCCGCCACGATCGCAACCGCGGGCACCATCCCCTTCTCCAGATCTCCCACGTGCATCGAGCCCCCTTTGCCGCGACAACAACCCGTGGTCTTTCCGAACAACTCGTGCATCACGGATTCCACCGTCAGTCCTTTGGCCAGCGCGTGCCCGTGCGGACGATGCGTGCTGGTGATGAGATCGTCGGAGTTCAGCGCACTGCATACGCCCACGGCAATCGCCTCCTGCCCGTGGTACTGGTGAATGGTGCCCGGCATGATCCCTTCGAGGAACAGGTATTTGACCCGTTCCTCGAACTGCCGGATCAGCAGCATCTTCCGGTACAGCGAAATGAGAAACTTCCTGTCGTGCCCCATAGCTTTGCTCCTCCAACGTTCTCTCAGTTGCCGAAAAAGCTGCCTACGTCCGTCATTCCGAGGAGTCCCGATCTGATCGGGACGACGAGGAATCTCGCAAGTGCTGTGCTTCCAGAGCGAGATTCTTCGCGCAGTTTACCCTGAACGGGCAGGGCGAGATTCCTCCCCTTCGCTCCGCTCTGGGTCGGAATGACAGTGAAGGGATCGGAATGACAGCGTGGGCAAGCGTTTTTCAGCACTAGAATATCTCCCCCGACTCGATGACCTCTTTAACCTTGCTCAGAAACGCCGCCGCCGTCCGCCCATTGATGAGGCGATGATCGGTGGCAAGTTTTACGGTAACGAGGGGGCGAGCTTTAACCTCACCCTCCAGAATCACGGGCTTCAGTTGAATCGCGCCCACCGTCAGGATAGTGCTATGTTCGGGGAAGATGATGCCGTCAAAGGCTTCGATCGGGTACTTGCCCAGATTGCTGAGGGCCATGCTTCCACCGCTCATCTGGTCGGTCCGCAGGGTGCGCGCTTTGACCTTCGCAACCAGGTCGACAACCTCCTTCTGCAAGCTCACCAGATCCTTCTTCTCAACATCCCGCACCACAGGCAGGTGAAGTTCGTTATCAAGCCCGATGGCCAGCGCGATATGGATGCCCTGCGGCCGCATGATTCGCTCTCCAACCAACTTCGCCGCAACCAGGGGCAGGGTTTCCGCCGCCCGCGCCATGGCTTTTAGAAAAATCGCATCGTAGCTAAGGCGTGCGCCGTTCACATCACTCCTTGCCCGCATCTCCTGCGCCGAAGTCATGTCAATTGACGCGGTGATGCTGAGGTGAGGGATTTCCTTCCAACTCTTCTGCACAGCACGCGCTACCGCGACTTGAGCGCGCGGCAGCAGCTCTCCAGGAAGAGTTGTTTCTAGCGCCGATGCGGCCTGTTCACGGCTGGCGCGCTGCACGTCCTCGCGGGTGATGACCCCTCCCGCGCCCGTCCCCTTTACACGGCCAAGATCAACGCCGAGCTTCGCAGCGAGGTTCCGCACGATAGGCGCGACGCGGGGGGATGGGCCGCCTTCGAGGTGGGAGGGAGTCGCCACGGGAGACGCTGTTCCGTGAGGGAGAGCCGCCGCAGGGGCTGCCACAGCCTTAGCTTCACCAGCCACGGACTCGCCTGGCTTCCCGACATAGGCAAGGATATCTCCGGTGCGGGCCAACTCTCCCTCCTTCACTACAACCTGTAACAGCACTCCTTCCCCGGTCGATTCCAGCTCTGCTACCGCTTTGTCGGTTTCGATATCAGCCAGAACATCGCCGCGCTTGACCGCTTCACCTGGCTTGATCCTCCAGGATAAGACTTTGCACTCCTCCACATTCGTCCCCATGTCGGGTAGCCTGATTGCCACGGCCATTGCTGCCTTCCTCCTTTTTTCATTGCCGATTGCTGATGGGTGCTGGGTGCTGGGTGCCTCCCATATTGATTGGGACATGGGATTCACTGGTCACGGATGGGATAGCGTCCGTAAGTCTTCGCCGTCTCGTAAAAGGCCAGGATGTTCCGGAGCGGCACCTCCGACTGGATATTGTGAGCCGGCGAGATGATCAGTCCTCCGCCCTTCCCTACGGTTCGTAGTCGCAATCTGACCTCATTAGCCACATCCTCGGGCGTTCCGAAGGGCAGAACTTCCTGAATATCCACTGTCCCCCAAAATGTGAGGTGGTCTCCGTAGGACTTTTTTAGCCGGGCCGGATCCATCGCCTTCGGTTGGACAGGATTCAGGATATCAAGGCCTACTTCGATGAGATCAGGAATAATAGGATAAATGTTGCCGTCCGAATGGAAGGCGATCTTCACTTGAGGGTTGATAGCCTTCCACTTGCTGAAAAGTCGCGCGTAGCGCGGCTTGAAGAACTCTCGGAAGAGCTGCGGGGAAATCATCATTCGATCCTGCGTGCCGAAGTCATCCCCGATCCAGATAATGTCCACGCCCAGCCCGACCATTCTGGTTCCGGCCTCGTCGATCCAGGTCATCAGCTTGTCGAGATAGGCGTTCATGAAGTCTTTGTTCGTCACCATGTCCATCAGGACTTTTTCCATGCCGCGCAGATACCACGCCAGTTCAAAGAGAGTGCAAGCGCATCCGCCCATGATCCCGTACTCGTTCCCGCATTCGGCAATCAACCGGCGAGCGCCGCCATAACGGTCTTCTTCGGTGAAGTCCGGCATGGAAAAATCCGACGGATCCACGATGTCTTCGAGGGGGCGCCTTACCATTTCCGTGTACGAGCCACCCGCAGCGTTCTTGAACCATTTCCAGCCAATTCCCCACTCATCGGTATATTCGTCGGCGGGATCCGCGTAGTAGCTTGTACATGGGCCGACCCAGGAAATGAGAAAGTCGTGGTCCATCAGGATGGGAAGCGGGCCACCCGCAGCCTTGTAAGTCTCGGTCCGATCCGATTCCACCCCGAGATGGCGCAACACGGCGTTCTCCGCTTCGGGTGTGTACCACGCGCAGATGGGAACCCGATCGGGCTCCTCATGGTTAATCGCCGTCAGCAAACGCTCTCTGTGGTTCATCAGCTCCTCCTGCCAAAGGAAGCTTTCAGCTTTCAGCCGTCACCCCCGCGAAAGCGGGGGCCACGCACGGCAGGGATTCCTGGCGCCATGGCGGAAGGGCGGGAATGATTGTCGCCTAGGGCCGCCTTTGCCATGCTGGGATTATTTCACCGCCCTGGGTTGGAGCGCCTTCCCCCCTCACCCTTCCCCTCCGCCTGTGTGAAGAGTCAGGCAACTCGCGCGATTTCGACGTGATTATTCGCCACAAAATCCATGGCCTCCTCGAACTCTAAAACTCCATCGTGGCATCCCAAGGCCCGCGTGCAGGAGGCGCCTACCGCACTCGCAAAGCGCAGCGAGTCTTCGAGTGACCAACCCTCGAGCATTCCAACCAGGAAGCCAGCGTCAAAAGCGTCTCCGCTTCCCGATTCGTCAATCGAGTCAACCTGGAAGGCAGCCGCGCGCAGCTTCTCGCTCCCCCGCCTGGCCAGCGCTCCTGCACTACCCTGAGTAATCACAATGGTTCCGTCAGGATTGAAGCGGGCCAAGATTTCTGCCTGCTCGAGCGGGTCAATGCAGCCCGTCAAGGCGCGGGCCTCATCCTTATTGGGCAAGAACAGGTCTGTGTAACGAAGAGCCTGCCGAATGTCTTCTAAAGCGGACGGGGACCCTGCGGCAATTACGACATCCAGAGCTGTAATCAACCCGTGCTGCTTGGCCTCCCGGAATAGCCCCACGAGGTGGTCGGGTCGAAAAGCCGGCATGGCGAGGTACCCTCCCACGTACAATGCGCGTGCGCCGTCCAGGACCTTCGCATCAATGTCGGCGATCGAAAAATCGGCGTTGGCGCCAAAACAGTGGAAGTACCGGCGGTCCTGGCCCCGGACGTTAACAATGAAAGTGCAGGATGTGGGATGGGTCTGGCTGCGTCGAATGAAAGAAGTGTCGATGCCCAATCGTTTCAAGTCTTGCAGAACAAACTCCCCGAAAAGATCATTGCCCACTTTGCCGAGTACACTCGTGGTGCGGCCCAGACGCCCCAAATCAGCCGCCGTGTTGGCAGCACATCCCCCGACACTCAGCAGATAGCGGTCGAGCAGCGCCAGTTCGCCCGCGGCTGGAAGGGAAGCGATGGGGTTGCCGAAGATGTCGGCAACTAAGATTCCCAGACAAACCACATCCGCCATTCGACCATTACCTCCTCAAGCCTTCGAGATCTCCGGCATTCGCTTGATACGCGGGTCGGTAAAGATATCTTGATCGTCCGTGCTGCAAGTCGAGAATTCAGAGACGATTGCTCCTTCCGGCCCCGCCTGGAACCAGTGCTGCGTGTCGGGAGAGAGTGTGTATTGCTCGCCAGGTTTCAGGCAGACTTCGTGGCCCACCGTGTAATAAGCTTCGGAACCTTCCGGCGGATGGCAAGCCGGTTGGCCCGCCGGAGCGCCGGGCACATACAGATAGACTGTTCCCCAGCGACAGCGGAACGTCTCCTCCTTACCCAGCCTGCTGCCCACCGTGGGATGCCAGTGCTCCGGGCAGGTCTGATGTGGCAACATCACGAGTTCCTTGGCACAGACACGGTCCGTGTTTATATAGGTGATGATCTCGAGGCCAGTCTTTTGGAGTTCTCCCAAGCCGAAATCCGCCACCTCGATACGGGCTCGCTCCTCGGGCGTGAGCACAATCCCGGCGCGTTCGAGCATTTGTGCGGAGCGTTCTATTACAGATTCATATTGTTGCTGGGTAATCACTTGCGATCTCCTCGATTTTTCAGAGTCTCCCCCATACGTGACGCCGCCTGGCAGTGCGGCTCAAAAAGCTGCTGCGCTTTCCACGCAGAACCAAACGCTTCGAGCAATTCTTTCACCTTGCGCTTTACCGCCTCTCTCCCCGCCACCAGCACGTCATCTCTCCCGCCCATGCCGAGAAACGGGTGGGGATTCATCGGCTCTCGATAATTTACCAGCTTTTCGCGGATCGCGGCTAGGTAAGCTTGCTTGAGCACGGTTCCAAAGTTGACCTTCACAACGCCCCACCGGATGCAACTTTGCGCGAGCTCGAGGGGAATCCCAGTCCCCCCATGTAAGACCAGAGGAACTTTTACCTTATCGTGGATTTTTCCCAACCGGTCAAAGTCAACTGGAGCCTTGCCCGTAGTGAGGATATGCGTATTCCCAACCGCCACACCTAAAGCATCGATCCCTGTTTCCTCTACAAATGCCCGTGCAGTCGCAGGATCGGTGAGCTCTGCCTCTGAACGACCCGACCCATCCGGCAACGTTCCGACTTGCGCCTCCACCCAGACGTTGCGACTCTGGGCGATCCTAACGACATACTTTACGAGTTGTCGATATTCGTCTAGCGGCAGGTGCTCATTCTCAACCATGACAGCGTTGAACCCTAAACCTATTCCCTCCTCAATTTGGGCGAGGTTGTCCGTTTCGTTTAAGAGAAAAGCCACCGGAATATTACTGCGACGGAGTGCCGCCAAGCCCATGCTCGCGTAGAGAGCCAAATCCTCTGACTGCGCTCTGCCGGCATGGATTAGGAAGCCACCATTAAACCCCGTGATAATCGGCGACTCTACTTCTTCGGCTGCCGCCACCACGGCCTGCAATGATTCCAGATTCCACGCCTCGCAATAACATACCCCGTAGCCAACCGACCGCGCACGCTCCAGCATCTTCCCCACCGACACGAGTGGCATGCTCACCTCCCTTTCTACTATGAGTCCCCTATGCTTTCCTCAGGAGATATTGACATCGTGGCCCGGCATTCCCGTTGCGGACCGTTCGGCCAACTTGTCAATCGACCCCAGGTGACTTAGTTGAACCTGGCGACCTACGGCAGCTCTCGCCGCTTTGAGCAGACCTGGGGGAGGCAGCTTCGCCAGATTCAAATAACCTCGAAGGTCCGGAGCCGCCAAGGCTGAAGCTCGAAGTTCAGCTTGCCAGCGCTTGAAGAGGCTTCCGCCACCTTCTTACCCAGAAGGTTGGTTTCCGACGCCCTGGTCATCGGAACGGCCAACTCGACGGAAGCGTACCCTTTCTTGCCCTCAACCTCCACGAATCGGAGCTCGAACCCCTGGCGCTCCTTCGTGCGCAAAACCATCAGATGGGCGCTTTCGGGCCTCACGGTGATGAAGCCCTTGCGCTGCGGCAGGCTTCCGCTTTGCGGCTGGCCCACCACCGTGACGAGCTTCTGGCTGAACCCCTCCGCCGCCCGCACCCGCTCGGCATTCGTGATGTTTCCCCCGTGGGGCAGCAAGGCGTGGTGGTACTCCGAGTAGCGAGGCCAGCCGTACTCGCCGGTAAAGTACGACTCCCACTCCCGCATGACCAGGTTTGAAAACACCCCGTCGCTGTCGCGCTTGAAGTACTGGGTTCCGGGGTGCAACACCAGCAGCCCGGCATCCTTTCCCGCCAGATCAACGAAGGTGCGGGCTTGGAAGTTCTGACGCTCCGTGGGTTCAATGCCCAGGGGAAAATCGCGCACCACCGAAGCCGGTTGAAAGCCCGGCGCGAAGGTCAGCCAGTAACCCTGCTTGATTTCGGCGGGGAAGCGATCGTCGGGGCCCAGCGCGTCGGGAGCCGGCGGGATTTCCGCCAGCACCCGGCTGGTGACTTCCACCCAGGGCAATCCCGCGCAAAGGGTGACGTAAGTCTCAAATTTCAGCAGTGGCCATTGGTGGCCCGTCTTGACGGTGGCGCGCAGAGGACCCTTCTCAATCCAGCGAATCGCGGATTTCACAATGGTGCGAAAATCCCCTTCCCCAGACGCGGCTGTTATCTTCTCCGTACCCTCATAAACGGCTTCCGACGTTGAACTGTCAAACAGCGCTGGGATCGCTAACCCTTGCCGGTGATACTTCTCCTGGATGAAAACGCTCCGCAGGCAGTAGTCCTGATTAGGTCTGCCTTTAAACACCGGGAAGGCACTCTTCGCCGCGTCCAGCATTTCCCGCCCCGTCCGTTTGTCCAACAAGCTGACGATGGCCCCGTGCTTCGAGCTCAGTTTGACTTTCAAGTATTCGTTCTCGAGCTCCAGTTGCTGTTCATCAATACGCAAATCTGTGGCGGCGGGATTGGCGGTTCCGGGGGTGAGTTCCAGGTAGTAGGTGTCATACCCCACGCTCGGCACTTTCTCGACCAGGAAGGCCAAGTCGGCAACCACCAAATTTCCCTGTTTGTCCTTGTCACTCTTGATGATCTGGGAAGGCACCACGCGACCCGAACGGTCTTTCACCACGATGTCCTTGGCTTTCTCGCGAATCGGATAGATGCGCCCCGTGGTGGCCAGGTCGGTCCGCTCCCAGGCGCAGGGATTAAACACCGTAACCGCGAGTTGGCCGTGCTTTCCCGCCTCTGAACCGATGTGATTAACCACCTGGCCGAGTGAGGCGTCCAGCGCTTCCTGCCCTTGCTTCTGGGCGGCGTCCAGATGCATGTAGCCGATCGCGCCCCAGGTGAAGTTGTGGTAGTCCTCGAGGCGATCCAGCGGCGCCATCCGGTCCCCTTGCCAGCGCGAGGACTCGCAGAGCCCCACGTCGTGGCTCTGCGAGGTCAGCAAGTGTTTCCAGGCCTGCTCCAACGACCGCGCCTTGTCTTTCGCGCCCAAGCTGGCGGCAATGGCATCGAAGCGCTCCGCCGCCAACAACGTCCCTTCCACCTTGCGGTCCATGACTCGCAATTGGTCGCCGCCCAATCCCCAGGTCAGCAGCTTGGTCCAGGCGTCCATGTTCAGGTAGATGGACTGCTTGCCACTACTCCCGTATTCGTCGAGGTAATCCTTCAAGGTGACGAACTCGACCGCAGATTCCTCGGCAAACTTTTGGTACTTCTCGGGAGTCTTCAGGTAGGCGGGCTCATCGGGTGGTTCCCATCCGAACTCTTCCCAGGTGAAAATGAGGGGCTTGCCCAGCGCTTGCAGTTTCTTGAAGGCCTCCGAGGTTGCCAGTTGCTTCAGGTCTGGAGAATAACCGAAAAGCGAGTTTTTGGGTGTGCTCAGAATCTCGCTGCCGTCCATCCCTTTCCACTTGAACGCGTTGACTTCCAAGTAAGGTATTCCCGCACGGCCCCAAGTGTCCACTTGCGCCAGGCTGGCATAGCGGTAGCCCGCTGCCAGTGCGATCTGCGGGATCTGCGGATGAGAGAATTCTTCCTCATCGAGAAAGGTCGCCACCTCATAGTCCAGCGCCTTGCGAATGGTTTCCCGCCCGTGCACAAGCTGACGGATGTTCGATTCCCCACTGAACATCGTCCCTAACGGCTGCCCATAAGTGCCTCCGATCACTTCGACTTTATCGGCGGCAAGGTACTTCTTCAGCCTGGCAGCGACCTCCGGGAATTTTTCGGCCATCAACTTATAGGCGAGCGCGTCCAGTTCGAGGCAGGTCTTGACGTGCGGCGCTCGATCGGCCATTTCCATCGCGTCGGTCGCCGACAGCACGCACGACTCGATGCCCAACTGCCAGCCAATCCCAGTGTAGCTCCAGTGGTTGCAGAGCGTGACACATATACCCCCGCTGCTCTCAGTTGCCTTGGCCAACAAACCGCCGACAGGCGCAAGCAGTGCCGCACCGCCGCCACCAACCAAGCTAACCTTTACGAAGTTCCTGCGTGTCATGGTCTTCATCTTCATGTCGAGCCTCCAGTGCATTGCGCGGGGCCTTTGCTCACCGGATGAGCGTTGCCCAGCGTCGTGGGAAATCTTCCTTGCCACAAGTCCAGCGCCCCGGTCAAGCCGACCTTGGCGCGGTCTGCTGCGGCATGTTATCAGGTTGTCCGTCGGGGCTCAAGGTATGCCTCACATCTTGTCGTTAGCATATGAAATGTCGGGTTCAATTAGCACGTGATCTGTCCGCTGGAGGCGGTTGGGAGTTGCGGCATCCTGAAGGTAGGAGGCAGGATGCCAGAATACTTAACGACCGCCTGGGAGCGGGCGATGAAAGTCCAAGAGGTGATTTTGCGGGCGATGGCGAAGGAGCTCACTTGGTGGCAGGCGGCGGAGATCATCGGGATCTCGGACCGCAGCATGCGACGGTGGAAGCAGCGCTACCAGGAGCATGGGTACGACGGGCTGTTCGACCGGCGCCGGGGGCAGCCCAGTCCGAAGCGTGTGCCGCTGAAGATGGCCGAGGAGGTGCTGCAGCTCTAAGGGGAGAAGTACGCAGACCTGAACGTGCGGCACTTTCACGAGAAGCTGCGGGAGGGGCACGGCATCGAGCTCAGCTACACCTGGGTGAAGCTGGCGCTGCAAGGCGCGGGGCTCGTCAAGAAGGGGAGGAAGCGGGGGGTGCACCGCAAGCGGCGCGAGCGTCGGCCGATGCCCGGGATGCTGCTCCACCTGGATGGCAGTCGGCATCAGTGGTTTCAGGACCAGCGCTGGTATGACCTGATCGAGGTGGTCGACGACGCCACCAGCGAGACCTATTACGCGCAGTTAGTGGAGGAGGAATCGACGCGCACGGTGATGAGGGCGCTGCGCGCCGTGGTCGAGGGAAAGGGGCGGTTCTGCGCGCTCTACAGCGATCGGGCGAGCCACTTTTTTGAGACGCCCACACCGGGTGGGCCGGTCAGTCGCGAGCGGCTGACGCAGGTGGGACGAGCCCTGAAGGAACTGGGGATCGAGATGATTCCGGCCTACTCGCCGCAGCCGCGGGGTCGCAGCGAGCGGCGATTTGGGACTTGGCAAGGGCGGCTGCCGCAAGAGCTGCGCCTGGCGGGGATCGGCACTCGGGAGGAAGCCAACCGATTTCTGCGCCAGCACTACATCGGGGAGATGAACCGGAAGTTCAGCGTGCCGGCTGCGCAGCCCGGAAACGCCTTTGTCCCGGTGCGCGGGCAGGACCTGGACCGCATCTTTTCCCTGCAGCACGAGCGGGCGGTGGCCAAGGACAACACGGTGCGGCTGGGAGATCGGACGTGGCAGATTGAACGGACGCCCTGGCGAGGCACGCTGGCGGGCTGTCGCGTGACCATCGGCGAGCACCTGGAGGGAGGCGTGAGTATCGTCTACGGGCCGCACGTGGTGGGGCGCTACACGGCGCAGGGTGAGCCGCCGGGACCGGCCCGGAAGACTCCCGGGGGCCGCAGGCGGGCTGCCGAAGAGGGCGTCCGGCCAGGGCCTAGAGCCCTAGCGCCTGTAGCAGCCGGGGCTTGGCGGGGTCCCGGCGGCGCGGCCTCGACGTGGGCCTCGCCTTCCGCTTCGCCCTAAGAGTCTGTGTGAAAACTCTGGCAGTTGAGTTGCATGAGATGAGGGCAGGAGGGTCGCGATGAGATTTCTGCCTTACAACCCCGAGCAGGCGTATTTGCTGCCGCCGAGCGTGAAGGATGTGTTGGGAGAGAACCATCTCTGCTTTTTCATCCACCGGGTAGTGGAGCAATTAGACTTGAGCGGTTTGGAAGAGGACTACGTCGAGGAAGGGCGGGGGGCGTATGCTCCGGCGCTGATGGTGAAGGTGTGGTTGTACGCCTACGCGTTAGGGATGACCTCGTCGCATCGTTTGGAGGAGCGGGTGCGCGAGGACTTGGCGTTTCGGTATCTGGCGGGGGGAGCGGAGCCAGATTACTGGACGTTGAACGACTTTCGGCGGCGGCACCGCCGAGCGCTGAACGACGTGTTCACGCAGGTGGTGGAAGGGGCGCGGCGACTGGGGATGGGGAAGCTGGGGCACGTGGCCATCGACACCACGCGGGTAGGGGCAAACGCTTCGCGGCATCGGGTGGATTCGGTGAAGAAGTTGCGGGCGGAACGGGCGAAGATCCGCCGGCAGATTCGCCACTGGCAGCAGGCCTGCGACGCCAGGGATCCGAATGAAACGCCGGGGACGCAAGTGGCGGCGCAACATGTGCAGGCTCTGGAAGAGCGTCTGGAAGAAATCCCCCGCCGGCTGCAGGTCTTGAAGAAGACGGGGCTCAAGCAGGTTTCGCGCACCGACCCGGACAGTCGCTTTTTGAAGCAAGGGCGCGGTTTCACGCTGGGCTATACGGTGGCGATGGCGGTCACAGAAGATCATCTCATTGTGGAGCAGCGAGTGGGACAAGAGAGCAGCGATAATGAACTGCTCCTGCCGGTTGTGGATGGGGCGATGGAACGCTGCGGGGAGTGGCCCGAGCGGGTGAGCGGGGATAGCGGCTTGTACTCGGACGAGAACCTGGTGGGACTGGAGACGCGCGGCATCGACGGCTACGTGCCCGACCCCTACGAGGCGCGGGAATTGAACCTGGGGCGTGGTGGGCGGCGACGGCGCTGGCGAAAGCCCGAGCATCAACGCATGGTGCAGAAACTGCGCAGGCCCCCCGGGCAAGCCGTCTATCGACGCCGCAAGGCCATCATCGAACCGGTGTTTGGGGTGCTCAAACAACAACGCGACCTGCGACGTTTTCGGATGCGCGGCTTGGCGAAGGTGGCGGTGGAAGTCACCCTGGCAGCGACGGCGTTCAATTTGACCCGAATGTGGCGCACAGCACTGCTCCAAAAAACGCAGGTCGAGGAAAGACTCTCGGGCTAACCCGAGGTGGAGCGCAAAAAGCCGGTCCAAGTGACCGGCACAGACACTCGAAACAACCCCTGCACAACCTCAGCGCCGCCAAAATGAATTCTTATGCGACCTGATCCCCAAGTTGCCACACAGACTGCGAAGGGGCGGGCTGCGCGCCCGTTTAGAAAAGTAACTTCAGTGCGAACTGGATCTCGCGCGGGGTGCTCTGGGTGCCACTAATGAGCCCGAACTGGGCATTGCAAGCCGGAAGAGGCTGGCAATAAGTCGAGTTCGGCCCCCCCATGCTTACGTTGTTGAAGGCGTTGAAGAATTCGGTTCGGAACTGGAGCGTCTCCTTCTCGCCGTGCAACGGGAAGTTCTTGAACAGGCCTATGTCCCAGTTCGAGTAGCCTGGAGTCCTTAACGTGTTCCGTCCCAGGGTGCCCCAAGTATACAGGGCTGGCATCGCAAAGGCGGCCGGATTGAGCCCTGAATTTATTTTGTTGGTTGTGGAAAGAAACACGGGTACGCCCGGGACGGCAGAGGGTCGTTGATTGGTCGTCCCGACGTTCGCTTGGTCAATGCCGATACCCACCGTGTAGGGACTGCCACTGTTGTAGCGGGTGATCCCCGTTAGTTCCCAACCTCCGATTACCTGGTTCACGATGCCGTTGGGACTAGAAAGAAAGCGTTGGCCACGTCCGAAGGGCAACTGATAGATGTAGCTCGCAGTGAAAATCTGGCGGATATCAATATTCGCGTCACCGTAGTCCTGGGCAAAGTCCCGCGAATTCATTGGAGCGCCATCGAGACCACTTTGACCCGCCACACCCAGGGTATGTCCCCAGGCATAGGTGGCGAGGAATTGGACCCCGTGGGAAAACCTTTTCTCCAGTCTGGCTTGCAAGCCGCTGTAATTGTTGGACGTGGCGTTGCTAAAGTCCGTGAAACTACTTTGCCATTGGGGCCAACGCAGACGAGGTTGGACCGGGCCAGGGCCTGGAAGGGCGATGTTCGGACTCCACCACAACGGCATTTTTGTCCCCTCGTTCCCGACATAATCGACTTCCAGCATCAAATCACTCGCGAACTGACGCTGTACGGCCAGGTTCCATTGCTGCATACTCTGCGGAGGTAACGTTGGTTTGGACCTTGAATTCCTGGATGGCGTCGATCGAGGGTTGAATCCCGAATTGCTTGAAAAACTCCTCGTTGGCATTCATCCCGTCGAGCAAATAACTGTTCTGCGTGTAAGTCATGCCGCTCACGTTGTAGTTATGACCGCCCGCCGTACCGAAAAAGACCCCGCCGGACACCGACCCCGGAACCAGCTCAATCAGGTCGGTATAGTTTCTGCCGTTCAAGGGTACCGGCGCTTTGACCACCCACGTCTGACCCACCAAGAATCACCCACCTGTTCGCGCGGGTCCGGCGCCACACGAATCGCATTTACTCGTTGCACTCAAAGCGAAAGGAGAAGACTGTGCCCATACCGGAGTCGATCGGTGATTACCTCAGGATGTGCTCGTCGGAACTGGGTGAGAGGATCGTTGAATCATACCCGCCGTTGCATTCCATCGACGACCCACCGTCACCCCTGATCAGCAAGCTCCTGCGGAAGCCCTACCCGGCCCAGACCCTCGCCATCATGGGTCTGGTCCGACGTTGGCAGCAGGCCCGCGCGGGTGCTGTGATTGCGGAGTGCGGTACAGGCAAGACGCTGATCTCACTGGGTGCCGTTCAAACCCACGCTGAGGACCGGCCCTTTACGGCTCTCGCGATGGTTCCGCCGCAATTGGTCGAGAAATGGTGCCGAGAAGCGATCCTCACGCTTCCGCGTGTTCGCGTGTTCATCGTCGACGGGCTACGGACCCCAACCAACTCCAACAGTCACCACGGCGTGAACGAAGTCAAGCTGCGAAACAAACGCATCCTGCGCGAGGGATTGCGGACTAGCTTGAGCGAGTTGCGCCTGCGCAGGACCTCACCTTCGGCTCGTAAGCGTTGGGATTCCATTTGCTCTTCTCCGGCGCTGTTCGTGGTCGGCCGGGATCGCGCCAAGCTCGGGTATTTCTGGAAGCACGCCTACCAGGTCGCCCGGTGCGGGCGTTATCAGGGCAGCGTCGTCAATCCTGACAGTGGGGCTCCGGTCTACCTCGGGAAAGAAGGCGAACGGCTGTTGGCGATGGACTTCAAGAAGGTGAAGCTCAGCGAAACGCTCGGTCAAGGTGATGGAACCAACCATGCCCGCCGGCCGCTCTACAGCGCGCTTTGGGAGGCAGATGGGAAGAAGATTCGACGCTTTGCACCCGTCGACTTCATCGGCCGGTACATGGACGGGTTCTTCGATTACGCCATAGCTGACGAAGTTCACGAGCTGAAGGGAGGGGATACGGCCCAGGGGAACGCTTTAGGCACACTGGCATCGTCCGCCCGCCAGATTGCGGTGCTCACCGGCACACTGCTCGGGGGCTACGCAGACGAACTCTTCAACATTCTGTTTCGTCTTGAATCCCCCAGAATGCTAGAAGAAGGCTTTGAATACGGGGAAGCCGGTGTTCGAGCCTTTACCGAAACCTATGGGCTGCTGGAGAAGATCACGGTGATTGAGCCGGCCGACAACGCCTGTTCTGAGGCCCGCGTCACCACCCGGCTCCGCCATCGGCCAGGAGCCTCACCCCTGCTGTTCGGCCGCTTCTTGATGAGTCTTGGTGCCTTTGTGTCGCTGGAAGATATCTCCGATGCTCTTCCTCCCTACCAGGAAGAAGTTGTCAGCGTGGAGATGGATCAGCCTTTGCAGAAGGCTTACGAGGACCTAGAACAGGACATCAAGAAGGCCCTGCGCGAGCATCGAGGCAACCAGTCGGTCGCGAGCGTCGCCTTGAATGCTCTCCTCGCTTATCCCGACCGGCCTTTCGGTTTCGGGGACCTGATTGGGCGTGAGTTCAATCCCGAAACCCAGCGTCGTGAGCCGTTCCTGATCGCAGCTACGCGTGACCTGGATGAGGACTTTGTCTATACCAAGGAGCGGCGGCTGGTGGAGGAAGTCAAAGCCTCGCTTGAGCGCGGCTGGAAGGTGCAGGTTTACGCGGTCCATACGCAGAAGCGCGACGTGACACGGCGCTTGGAGAGGATATTGGCCAAAGAGGGGATCAGGGTTGCGGTGCTGACCACGGAGGTTGCCCCGGAGCAGCGTGAGTCCTGGTACGAGAGGCAACTTCGGGCGGGCGTTCAGGTCGTGATCGCACACCCGCGTCTGGTTCAGACGGGACTCGACCTGTGGTCTTTCCCGGACATCTTCTTTTACGAGACCGGCTATTCCATCTACACCCTGCGGCAGGCCAGCCGGCGCTCCTGGAGGATTGGACAGTGGTCGAACGTCAACGTTAAGTTCTTCTACTACACCGGCACCATGCAGGAAGCATGTCTGAGGCTGATGGGGAAGAAGCTGTTGGTCTCGCTGGCGTTGGAAGGGAAGTTCGCAACTGACGGCCTGCAGGCGATCGACGAAGGTGATGA
Organism: Acidobacteria bacterium UBA7540; assembly: GCA_002478145.1. The sequence continues at coordinate 24,555 of DLMI01000009.1, read as the reverse complement.
CATCCTGATGGCGATGGCGCGGGAACTGGTGACGGAGAAGGGCATCGGGGAGAGTGCGGACGCGGTGTGGAAGCTATTCCGAGAACGGAATAGCTTCCACTATTCCGGGCCGAAGACTATGCCGAGCGAGGAGCCAACCCTCTATTCCATCCCCAGGGTCGAACCGATTCGCTGTGCCCGCCAGCTTGTACTCTTTGAGTGACCGTCTTTCAGAACTCGGCATAGTCTTTGGATTTGTTTCGTGACACCTTCTGGTGAAAGGAAGTGTCTTATGGAACGATTTTTCACCGACCCCAAAGCCTTGCGTCGAATGCGCTCGGGTCCATTGAAGGAATATATCGATCTGTTCGCGCAGCAGCTCTGCGATCTCAACTATACGAGGATCTCTGGGCGCGTACTGCTCCGACGAATTGCTCAGTTCAGTAGATGGCTCAAGCACCGCAGAATAGCCTTGCAGGAGATTACACCGGAGCATGTGGCGCGCTACTTGGAACACCACGGGGAAGTAAAGCACGGCGATGTCACTAACCTGAACCGCCTTCTGGCTTGGCTCCGACAGAAAGGCGCAATCAGAGAGACGCTGGCGCCAACCGTCTCGACGGCCAGGGGGGATACGATGTACCCCGACTTCCCTCTCGCATCTCCCGAGTGGAAAACGGGCATGTGACCCCATCGCTCGCGGTCCTAGAGAGATGGGCGAAAGCCCTGGACGTTGAGCTATACCAGCTTTTCTTTGTTGGGGACGGGAAGCCGGAAGCTCCTAAGCTCCCGGAAAGGATTCCGATTGGGCCCCAGGAGCAGACCCTCTTGGGACTCTTCGGCCAGATGCCCGTCGAAGATAGATCGTTGCTGATATCGGTACCCCGTGACTTGGTTAAACGGAAATGCAAACGTGAGTGAAGAAGGATGGCTCGCCGTGGCAGTCCGTGGCTACGGATGAGACTATTGAAACCCACACGGAGACAACTCCTGGCAGCGCTCCGTCGAACCCGCTGGGTGAGACTGGGTCTCCTGGGAACGGTTCCAGGGTTTCTGGCGGGAACGGGCTTGCCAAACCACACGCCTGTGAGACCCCCTCTTCGTCTGTGCCCAACAATGGTAACGGGTCGGCGGGAAGTTCGAGATTTAACCAACTCCGCAACGAGTTCCTGACGGCGGCACGCCGTGTTGCCACAGCCAAGAAGCAAGCTATCGGTGAAGTGGTGGAATGGGCCAGTGGAGGCACCTTCAAGTACGGCGATGTTGGCCGCATGACGGAAGCCGATATCCCGAAACTGCGGGCGGCTACTGAGCTCATGGCGTCAGCCCTCGCGGGCACGGCTCGATAACCAAGAGTTTCTTTCTTTCCCACACCGTGCCCGACACCACTTCAACTCACTCGGTCCTATGTTTCGGACGCTTAAGCTGCTTCAGCGCGGTAGTCGGAATGATGCACTCACCCTCCGGCGGGGTCAAGCGAGATTCATCATGCGGTTCAAGTACCTCATCAACGGGTTAGTTGGTCGATGCGGAGAATTTTACTGCGGTGAGAGAGTTCTTCCCCTGGCCGAATTTGTCGTTAACCACCGGACATTCGGCATTGCCCTCAACCGATGTGGGGGTCAGCTTTGTCACATTCATCGTGCACTGACTCTTCCCCTTCTCGTAGTCAAAGACCTTGCCCCCCGTAAAGTAGCCAATGCCATTGCCCATGGGCTGATTCAGGTCAACAGCGCCAGCCTTTTGAATCATGACCGAGACCGTAAGGTGATCGCTGGCCGGCTTGCCGTCCTTGGAAAAGTTGAGCATGACTACCGAGAAACCATAAGACTGCATGAAATCGCCTGTTACTTTGTCATAACTGAATTGGGAGCTGCCAAACTTGAAGCTGGCATGGCCAACCTTGGCGGGAACGCTGCCAGGGGGCCCCTGGCCAAAAGCAGCTATGGTTATGGCGAGGAGTGCAGCGCCAGCAAGAAGGGATGCCTTCATGTGTATTATCCTTTCTAAGTAGGTTATTTCCGTATAAACAGGCACCGGAAAATGCCGCCTGGTTCGACTAAAGACGTCGGCAAAATTCTAGCCTTGGACGCAAATGGCGTCAACTGCGAAAACTGCATGGGTGCGAAAACTGCATGTCGTCAATCTGGATGCCTACAGCCAAAAGTCCCATCTGACTGAGCACCATCATCATTTCACCACCAACATGAAGTAGCGGTGCTGTCCACCTGACTTCAGGGAGGAGAGAATGCGGATGCTTCGTCTAAATGCGCCGGCCAGTGTGGTGGCGGATTACTTTCGCCTCTTCGTCAACCGTCGGGCCTACACCATCCAGTCCAACCGACCCCACCCGGAAAGCGCCCGGCATTACTACTACCGTCCCAAGGACAACAAAACCGGCCAGGGGCTCAGCCTGACACCTGACACAATCCGCCGCCACCTCGAGGGCGAAATCACCATCGGCCTCTACTCGATCAACCCCGCCACCCAGTGCTCGAAGTGGGTGGCCGTCGACGCGGACTATCAGGATTCGCTTACGGATCTCCTGAAGCTCGGCTTCTACCTCAGGCAGGATGGGGTGGAGTCGGCTCTTGAGAAGAGTCATCGGGGCGGATATCTCCGGATGTTCCTGGCGGAGCCGCTCCCAGCGCGGGACTGCCGGATCTACGTTTGCGGTCTTGCCCTGCGGTTGGGTATCCCGGTCAAGGGAGGCAGGGGGCGGGAAGGAGTCGAGGTCTTTCCCAAGCACGATGCGTTGAAGTCCGGCAGGTACGGCAATGCCATCCGTGGGCCGCTGGGCATTCACCGGGGCGCAGCTCAGCGCTTCTGGTTTGACGGCGCCGATGAAGATCTTGAGAACCATTGGACTGCCCGTGCCATGCCGCCGTGCACAGCAGGGCGGGCCGGGGAACGAGGATCAGACCGGCGAACAGGTGATCTCTCGCTCGATGAACGGTACCAGACGGGCCGGTCCGTGCCAGCCGTCTACATCGATGTTCGCGAGATGGTCGAGCCAAGTCCCCACGGCGCGGGCGTTGGCCTCGGTATTGACCACCCGGACCTTTATTTGGTTTTTCCCGAGGTGGAGTTGTTCCGTCACGTCGAAGACGAACGGCCCCCACGGCCGCTTTCCGACGGCCTTGCCATTCACCCAGACTTCTGTGCACACCCCGACCACGCCGCAATCCAGGATGACGCGCTCCGCCAGCAGCAGCGCCGGTACATCCACGGACATTTCGTAGACCATCGACCCGGAGAAGTGTTCCAGCCCCGGCACTTTCCATGTTCCAAGCGGAAGCACCGCGGAGGCCGTGGAAAAAGCAAAGGGATGATCGAGCACTTCCCGCGCGCTGACCCGCAAGGTCACCGTGCGCGCGCCACGGGGAAGAGGGATTTCCGCTGCGGCGGGAACCTGTTTATCACCGACAAACACGAGGTACTCATCCCGCAACGGAGGCACACGCAACGCACGTGCAACGCGTGGAATCGCGAAGCTCAGCCAGCCATAGCCTTGCGGCGCTGTCTGCGGATCACTGACAATTCTCGAATTCGACACCAGGCCTTCGATGGCGGACCCATTGGCCTGTTCGATGCGGCAAGTGCATTGCGGCGCCTTGCCGTCATCCGGACTGTTGTGGAGGAACTTGATCAGAATGCTGTTCCATCCGCTCTTGAGGGTAAGCGGAATGCGTGTCGCAAACCCATCGATAGGGTCAAAATAGAGGGGGCGCATGAAGCGCGAGTAGACTTTCTCATGATTCACGAAAACGGTGGTGGGGTGAGGCGCTCCCAGCAGCATAACCGCCAGGCCCCCTTTCGGGTGGTAAACGTTGGTTTGCAGGTAAACCGTTCCCTGCATCACGGGGGCGCGCAGCACACGGCCATAGTCGACCACGTAGCAGTCCGGACCGTAAGGCCCGCCTGCCACCTTGATGGTTCCATTCCATGTGGACGCCAGGGGCACAATGGAATCGTCAGCAGAGTTGAATTCCACCCAGTGGAGTTGCTGGCCATCTTTGCCGATGTAATCCTTGCCATAATCGATGCGTTCGTCGCTCTCCGGCGCGTACGCTTCCTCCAAGCCGTGGTCGTCGGGGTTGGGGAACAGGCCAATCGTATTCCACTTCTGGATCGAGCGCATCTGCGGAGCAAGCCAAAGGGGATTCCAACTCGCCTTGTCGCCGGTCTTGGCGTACCAGCGCTCCTTCAGGCCTCGGCCCGTAGGATCCTCGCGCACCTGGGCATAGGGCGAGTCGATGGATGGTGCTTCCACCGTGACGTTCCACTCGCCCGAGATTTCAAGCGGGAGCGCACTCTTGGAGTGATACTCTCCCCGGTAGCGGGTCTGGCCCTTCTGCAATTCCACGTACCCCGTTTTATCGCCGGGCGCCCCACGTCCATGCACCACCACTTGCTTCTCGTCGGCGCGCAACACATGAAACTCTTCCAGGTTTGTCGCCGCGAGCGCCAGGGGTTGGGCCGGGCCCGTGGGATCAAACACCACATACGCGGCATCCCAAGATCCCAGGGCCAGCCGTACGAGAGTTTTGTCCCCCTGCGTTTCATAGAAGAGGGGTGAGCGCTTGCCCGTTGGCGCTTCCCATTTTTCCGGCCGGCCCTTCGCCTTGAATCGCAGCATGTGGGTGCGAGCCTCGGCCTTGTCATTGACAACCCAGTAGAGATCAACACCGGCGTTCCGCTTGTGCAATACGTAAAGGTTGTCGGTCGGCCCTTCCACCAGTTCGATGTCAGGATCCAATACCTCACGAATAATCTCCACGAGGTCGGTGACATGACCTGGCACCCAATAAGAGCGCCCGCCGCTTGCGCTCTTGCGCATAGCGTAAGGTTCAACGTTGGGATGAAGATCGAATACTTCCTCCCAAATCGCTTTCAACTCCGGGTCCTCGCGGCCGGACTCCACCGAGGTATAGGGGAGGCGGCGCAGAGCGATAACCGTCCCACCCGCCTGGTAAAGGTCGCGCACCCGCATGGCCGTGCTCCGCCGCGTGGTCGACATGGGCGGAAGAATCAAAACCTGAAACTCCGAATTGTTGATGCGCAGGCGGCCGCCGCCCAGCTCGCTCTTTGCGAGGTAGTAATCATCCGCGACCATAAAGTCGTAACGCGCTTCGGTAAGGCGCATTTTGAGATCAGCGTATTGCTCACTGGTCTCCACCGCGTCGGGGCTCCAGTCGGCGTTCCCTAACAGGTGGGTGAAATCGTCGTTACGGAATGCCGATGACGATTGTCCCCAAATGGACACTTGTGGATAAAGCACAACAATATCGCACAGGCGCTGGCTTTCGCAATTGACGAAGCTGATCCGCCGCATCTGGTCCGCGTAGAAACGAAACCAGGGCAGGTACGGCTGCCCGCGGAACCAGTCCGGCGGATAGTTGGTGCGCGCCAGATCATAATTGAAGGCGTGCGGAACGAACTCACCGATGTCCCAGGCGCCCAGGCAGTTGGAAACTCGGCGCATCATTTCGGGGCTCAAGTAGGAATCGCTGCCTTGCACGCCCTGATTCTCGCAAACCACGTGTTTTCCCTCGAAGGCGGCAACGGAAGCGACCTCCCTCAGCCAAACCGACTCGTGCGCCCATTCCATCAATGTGTCGCAGCCTGGAATGCTCATGGAACGTAGGATACGATAGAAGTCGCCTTGCCACGCGGCCCCCCAGAAGAGCGACTCTTCCCAAACATGCCCCGAATGATAGATGTTGTGCTGGCCGCACCAGTCGCTGACCTGCTTCCAAAAGTTGTCGGAGTACAATTCACTGATCGTGTCCAGGAGATCGCAGCGGAGTTTCTCCGTCTTGGGGCCAATCTCGTAGATGAGGCCGGGAAGGTAGGGAATGAGATCATAACCCACCTTGCGCCGGAAGGTTTCGAAAAGGAGGGGCGTCCACGGCAGCTTGTCTCCGTAAGAGCCCTCGTGATCGGCAAAGGTGGCGGGCATGGCGTTGCCAAAGTACTGGCTATATCGCTTATAGAACTCCTCGTAATAGAGCTTGATAAATGCGCCAATCGCCTCCCGGTTCATCAGGTCCACCGTACCCCCGTTGGGCATCGCCGGTACCAGGTCGTAAGCGGTGATGAGCCACTCTCCTTCGGGCACGTCCCAGGAGACTTCCTTGGCGCCCTTTTCCCAAGCTACTGCTTGCAGGGTATTGCCATCCAAGCGGTCTGGCCCCAGGCGTTTTCCGGCGGCCACCGCAACCGTTTTCTCTGTGAGGGGCGAACTCCACCGCTTCGGCCCCTGGACGATACTTTCCGTTGACCGCATGCGTCGCGAATGGAATTCGGGATTGGCTTCGACCACGTGGCTCTTGTTGGTCCCCGGCATCCAATAATCGCGAGCCTCACCGCTGGGCCACTCAAACTCGTCGACCATGCAGAGACAAAATCCCGCGTCCTTGGAGGCCTGCAAGGCTCCGCCCAGTGCCTGCCACCACTCTTCCGACATATAACGAGTCTGAAGACCGTCGCGATTGTGGGCATAGGCGCCGTAAACGCCGTGCTCAACCATTTGGCGAATTTGGCGTCCCAGCTCCTCGCCCGTTAGGGCGCCGTTCCAAAACCAAAACGGCCGGATGCTGTATTTCCTGTCCGGATCGAGAAACTTTTCGTAAAGCGCCGCCACCCCGCCAGAGAGTTCCGCCGGCTGGGCCGAAAACATGGAACCCTCTTTCAGCGCCAAGCCGCCCAAACCGGCTCCGGTGACCTCCAGAAAATCTCGCCGCGTCATTTTCATCATGAATACCCCGAAAATTATGAATACAGAATCAAACTTGTCGAGCCCGCGATTATAAATGCCCTCCGCACTCTGGCACAGCTACTTGGCGTTTTGATTTCGCGTCCCATCAGGTCGCCATACGAGAACATGGAAACCGGCATTCGCTTCTTGGCGTTCCAGTACGTCAGAGTATACACCCGGTTGTCTCCAACCGAGCCCTTTCGGTGCATTTTGACTCTCCGAGATGGTCCGAACGACTCTCTTCTGCCTTCCGCGAGTCCTGAACGCCTGCAGTCGTCGCGTGCTCCATCGGTATTTCAGACACCGCAGCGTCCTGGGGTGTTTTCATCCGCATTCCCACTACCCAAGCCGGGGTTACCCCGTGGGAACCGGCAGCCTCGCGATCCTGCCCAGCATGGCTCCGAGGAGCCGCCGCGTCAGAAGGCTCTCCGCCAGCAGCAGCCAGTAGTAGCGGGTATGTTTCAGCAGGCGACCGCCCGCCTTCACCAGCCTCTGCTGCAAGCTGGTGAGTGACCACTTGCCGACCTTCAGGTGCTGCTCGATGAGTTCTCCGAAGCCGAGTTGCTTGTCGAATTCCCGCACCAGAACTAAGCCGCCGTCGGAAGTGACGCGGGAACCTTGGAAATCTACCTTGAGAGGGGCGTTGAAGGAGAGCTGAAAGGGCCGGTTTTGTATCTCACCCATTGCGTACAAGACCTCCGGAGCGTCTTCATCGCGTTCACACCCGCATGAATAGTGATGACGGCGACGATTCGAAGATTCAAAGGTGCAACCAAAAAATGGAAATGTGGGTTAAGAGTCCTTTCTCGAAAGGAGCACGTACATGATTCGATCTATGGAGGAGTTTGCGTCGGCGTTCCATGCCGCGCGGTGTGTCTCGACGCTGCTTGTGGCGGTACGCACTGCCGACCCAGCAAGCACAACCCATTTCATCATCGAGACTCTCAAGCAAGGCCGCGAGCTTCCACCGCTGCTCGGGTGGGAAGTGGTCCGCGGCCTCTATGCGATCGGCCGGGACAGCGGCGAGGAACTGGCGCGCGTGCTTGGTGAACGTCAGGCTGCGACGATTGGGCCGGTCGATGCCCTGCTTTTGGCTCAGCAGCTTGGCGAGGATGGCCTCCTGCTTTACTCGAACGCTCACCGCTTCTGGAATGACCCCGGAGTGATGCAAGGGATCTGGGACCTGCGAGACCCCTTCAGGGCGACGGGCAGGACGCTGGTCCTGCTAACAGTTCCCGGCGCGACCTTGCCGCAGGAATTGGGCCAGGACGTTCTCGTCCTTGACGAGCCTCTGCCTTCCACCACTCACCTGGAGCAGATTGTTCGGGAGACTTTCAACGCGGCCAAGCTGGATGAGCCCGAGCGCCAGGTGATCGATAAGGCGGTTGACGCCCTGATTGGCCTAGCTGCATTCCCGGCGGAACAGGCACTGGCGATCTCATTGGTCAAGCGCCAGCTCGATACGGAAGACCTCTGGGAGGGCAAGCGCCAAATCATTGAGCAGACACAGGGCCTGTCGGTGTGGCGAGGCGGTGAGACCTTTGAGGATATTGGCGGGGTCGAGAACGTCAAGAGCTTCCTGCGGGCAGTGCTTCGAGGTGTTGATCCTCCACGCGTTGTCGTGTTCATTGATGAGATTGAGAAGGCGTTTGCAGGAACCGGTACCGACCTCTCCGGTGTAAAGACGGAGATGACCGGGACCATCCTGACGTACATGCAGGACTGTGAGGCGGATGGAATTGTGTTTGTCGGTCCAGCGGGGGCTGCCAAGAGTGCAGCAGCAAAGGCCACGGGCAGTACTGCAGGCATCCCCACGATTGCTTTCGACTTGCCGGCCATGGAGAGTTCTCTGGTGGGTGCTTCGACCGAACGCTTGCGTACGGCGCTCCAGATCATTGACGCGGTCTCGCAAGGGAGGATGCTGTTCATTGCGACTTGCAATTCCATCGCGAGCTTGCCTCCCGAGCTGCGCAGGCGCTTCACGCTGGGCACGTTCTTCTTCGACCTGCCCTCGGAGGAGGAGCGGGAGACGATCTGGGGAATCTATCTCAAGAAGTACAACGTGTCAGGCGACCTACCCAACGACGAAGGCTGGACAGGCGCGGAAATCAAAGAGTGCTGCCGGAAGGCGCATCGCTTGGGAATAACTCTCCTGCAGGCCGCGCGCTACATCGTGCCGGTTTCACGTTCCGCGGCTGAGCAGATCAAGGCACTGCGCCAAATGGCGTCAGGGAAGTTTATCAGCGCCTCGACACCGGGCGTTTACCAGTACCAGGAGAACCCGCCCGCATCCCGGCGACGCGTCATGCGGGATCTGGATGGGCCGCTCACCGTCATGCCACCCTCGAATTCCGAGGCCTGACTTGTTGGGCCAGCCTCATCAGCGTGTCGGGGAGGGGGGTACGAGTTTCCCCATCAGCAGTACGCCCTCGCTTCGGGGAGCGGCGCTTCGTGCGGGATGGCTTGGTGCGCAGGCTCTTTCCCCCAGCAGGCGAGCAAGAGCACGGTTCCGGTTGGGCTCAAATGGATGTAAAAGACGTTATCCCCGGCTTCGAGGTCGTAGAAATTCTTGCGATGATGGTCGGCAGTGGAGGTCACCCCGGCCACCAGTGCGCTGCGCAGCGCTTCGACCGTCTCTGACGGGTAACGCCGAAGATTATCAATCCGAAATGGGCCGTTCATCTTGAGTATCACGCTTCCCTCCCTTCGCCGGGAATCCATAGCTCTGAGGATTAGTACGCTTGGAAGCGCGGAAGAGTTTCACAAATCGCGAAGTCTTCCTTCCAACGCCAAACCTGCGTACCGTCATAAGAATTTCCACTACACAAAGGAGGATGAAATGGCCACAGCATTACCAATCCTGGATATCCAGGAACCTGGCGCAGACCTTGCCAGGAAAACAGTCTTCATCAAACTTCATCTCGGCTTGCTGGGCAACAGTCGAAAGGTCAGCTCCTCTCAGGTCGCAGTTGATGCCGACAAGGCGTTAATTCGCGTCTCCAAGACTCTGCTCGACTCGCCGGAGTTGCAAGCCATCCGCACCCTCGATGGCGACATCCGTCATTTCCTGTACGACATGTGCTTGCCCTTCGAGGTCGGCATTCACCTCTTGCCGCTGGGCTTGGTGGAGACGGTGGACGAGAGGCTGCACGAGTTCAAGGATAGACGAGGCGAGCTGGTGGAGTCGTTTCTCAGCGCCTATCCGCGCCTCTGCCAAGAAGCCGCTGGGCGGCTGCGCACGCTCTATAACCCAGCTGACTACCCACCCGTAGACGAGGTGCGCTCCCACTTCACCTTCAGTGGCAATACGTCAGCTATGGCGTGCCGGAACAGCTTCGAGAGATTTCGGCCCAATTCTTCCAAGAGGAACGCGAAAAGGCCGTGGTGGCAATGTCGGAAGCCTGTAGCGAGATCCAGCAGGTGATGCGGGCCTCGCTGCTGGAGCTGGTGAGCCACCTGCGCGACCGGCTGGGGGACCAGCCGGACGGCAAGCCGCAGCGTTTGCGGGAATCAACCCTGCAGAAACTCCGCGATTTCCTGGGGACTTTCGACCTGCGCAACGTGGTGAATGATATCCGAGAGGATCTCGAGTTTGGCGTGCGCATTATTCTGATAGCCCACTTGGAGCAGGCCCGAATCCAAATTCAGGTGGACGTCGGCTTCGGGGACGCCGTCACTCCGCCACCGGAGGACGTCGAATTCCCCACAATTCTTGGGTTTCCGGCTCCTCACCTGCGAGCCTATCGTCGGGAGACTGTCGTGGCGGAAAAGTTTCAGGCGATGGTGATGCTGGGCATTGCAAACAGCAGGATGCGAGATTGCTACGACCTCTGGTTTCTGTCGCGCAGATTCGAGTTCAGCGGCCTGCTGCTCAGCCAAGCTATCAAGGGCACCTTCACTCGACGAAGAACCGCCGTGCCGACACAAACTCCTCCCGCTCTGACTCCGGAATTCTCGGCCAGCCCCGATAAGCTAGCGCAGTGGAAAGCGTTCGTCCGCAAGGCCGGGTTGGCGTCAGACCAGACTGCGTTTCCAGAGGTTACTGTGGCCTTGAATGAGTTCCTGATGCCTCCGACACTTGCACTCATACGCAGCCTGAAACCAGCAATGCGCTGGCCGCCCGGAGGACCTTGGCGTGACACGTGAATGAGCAAGGCATTGGGCCACATCTGGGCCACAACTGCGCGGGAATACGGGGTAAAACAGGCCGTTAGCAGCCAACCAAGGGCCTTAAGAATCAACACCGGGTACAACTTCGACATGCCTGGCAGTCATGAGGTCGAGAGTTCGAACCTCTCCAGGTCCACCATAACCCACGCTGCATCAAACAATTACAGACAAGGAAAACCTACCGCGTGGTAGGCGCCAATTGACTCTGACCACCATCTATGACCGCTTTTTGACTTCCGGTGAGTCTGGCAAAGGCTTGCTCAATTGCTTCAGCCTGTGGGTGTACATACCGCTGGGTTACGATGATGCTCGCGTGGCCGGCGATACGAGCCAGCGCATAGAGCATGAAATCAATCCACATCACGGCCTAGGATTTCCGACACCTCACTGAAGTTGATCCAGCAGGCAATTTGCATCTGCCAGCAACAGTTGTGGTGCAACTCCAGAGATATGCTTTCCGGTCTGGGCATTCACCTGGTTGACAAAAGCATTCAGGATGTTTTCTGCCGTTTTCTTGTCTCCTCCGGCGGCGGCAATCGAAGCAGCATTGATATTGCTTGAAAGGGCCTTCGCAATGCCTTTGTTGGCGATCAGGCCCAGGGCCAAGGTGTTGTTGATGTCGTCGAGCGTGCCCTGAAACGTCGCAACCATGGTCACAATTCCTGATGACTCCGGAGCCGGAGAGTATGGGAGTTGGTAAGTGGATGTTGCGCCGATGGGACTGGGTAACCCAACAGGCTCATGTGCAAGTCCTCTTGAGACTTCGATGTAATCCAGCTCAGTGAAAGCCTCGCCGCCAGTCACAGGCGGCATTTGGGAAGACTGGTCAGTCGTTAGGTCAACAGGGGCTGAGCTCTCTCCTCTGTGGAAGTCCTCACCCTGGTCCTCAATGGGAGCTGCAGGGACTCCACCAGTCGCCATCTTTTCTGTTGGGACTATTTCTTCTTTTGGCCCCGTCGCAGACGCCTGTTGGGCAACAGAAACGGGGACTTGTGGTATAGGAGGGGCAGAGGTAGATATGATAAGTTTTCCACGGGAAGCGGCAACCCCCAAAGGCTTGCCCAACGAATGGTTCACGAGGTCTTGGAGCCGTCCCCACTCCTCATCTTCCAGCCTGTCGTGAAAACTGACGAGCTTCACAAACTCCGAGAAGATGTGCTGCCCCCGAGCAAGGGCGTCGGCGTCCGGATGTATGTTAGGCCAAGCTGTTTCGGCGATACTGCTGCGCAATTCTCGCGCTTTTTCCTGACACTGAAGTAGTGCGGCAAACTCAACGCCATCTACGTGGGTGATAGAGAGGACTTTTTCCAAAACGCCGCTGGCTGCTTGCTGAATGTTCCGGTGTGCAGTTTGTTCCTCGATTACATCCGACAGAATCTCCATGAATGACCGAAGGTCTCTGATCGAGCCAAGCTCTGATGTCTGAGGAAGTCCAGCAACTGACTCCGAGAGCTTGAGCACCTCCCTCTTAATCTCTTCAAACCGTTCCGCAGAATTCGCAAGTTCCTGAAGGAGCTCTTGGGGCACGGGACGTCCCAAACTCTCCAGTAGTTCACCGGCCTCTGGAAGGCGCATTGCCAGGATCTTGAAGTTCACCTCCAGGTCATTTAATTGATTGATAAGAACCTCGGAAAACGGCGGCATGATTCCTCCTCGCAGCAATCTCTCTCGTCAGAAAGTGGCCAGATGTTACGTAACTCTTAAGCTCTTAAGCGAACTGCAATAGAGCTTAATGGTGCTGAGTATGTGTTCAAATCGCTTGAGTTATTTCGCTTCAAAGGAACTCCGCATCTGACTGTGCGGCTGCTCCCACAACGGCCACGGTCAGCGGTATCCCGGTTAAGTTCTCAGCACGGAGGCCACTCCAGTGTCCCATCACCCCATCCTCCGGCGGGGATTACCTGCGTTGATAGTTACGCTACAATTCCCAATGCGTCGAGAGCACCAAAGTACTGATTGCCTTAATCAGGGCTGTGGAGGGACCCATTCGCAACTGAACAAAGCTCCCAATCAACGATCCATAATTCAAAATTCAGAATTCAGCCTTGCCCGACCCCAGCACCCATGACTTGGCACCTGACACTCGGCACCCGAACCCAGTCTTCCTTCCTCACCTACCACCTACCCGACCCTAACTACCATTCTTTTCAACAACATTCCCGCTTTCGACCCGTAACTACATTTGTTTTCTATAACATTCCCGCTTTGTCACTGCCCGTGGAAAGCCGACCCTTTGTTTTCATAGACATCCCCGCTTCGTGCCTTCACTTTTTAAACTTACTAGTTTTATCTTTCCCTGTCGACGGTGACATCTTGTCTGGGGCTGCCATGCCTGCCAAGAGCCCTCTCCGTCCCGCCTCCCTCAAGTGCGGTCGGCAGTAGGCAGTCGGCGGTGACGAGAAGTTAAGAAGAAAACTCACAATCCATAATTCAGAATTCAGCATTTTTCTTCCCCAACCCCACCTACCATCCTAGCCTATCTGCCGCCGCCTGTCAAGGGACACAGAGTCGGTTCCGATCTCCGGCCAGAACTTACCTCCGCCGGGACGGGACACCCTCATCCTGATAGCTCCGGACAAGGGTATTGGCTTACCCCCCTATGCGGAGCGATGAAAGCACATTTGTGGTTTCAGTTGTCGTTCTTGGCTTGGCGGGTCGTGACTTCACCAGTCCCAGGGCGTCTCGACCCCGAAACACCGGTTGTCGTAGACGACCGAGCCCGGCTGAGTTGTGCCGCGGACTCGCGAACGGCTTCGGCCATGTGAACTTTCTCAGGCCACGTCAGCGCCGCGCGCCGCTTTTGCCATGCGGCTTGGCGCTCCAACAGTTTGCGCGTTTCAGTCATTCAGGAACCTCGCCTCGAACCGCGTCCACGCAGCCGCCAATCCGTGCCGCGCGGCCAGCCGCGCCACTTGCTCGCGGCTGACGCTGCTAGAATATTGAAAATAGTCGTTAAATTCGAAGCGGCATCTCAGCGGTGTTCATCGCGGTTTTTCTCGCGCTTGGGCGCTTTGCTGTGTTCTTCCTTTACGGCATGCCCTGCTTTGGCATCTTCCCGTTCGCGCGGCGACCGTTTTACCAGTTCATGCCGTTCCGGCGGGCGAGGCGCCGACGCCGCGAAGCGCCGGACGTTGTAGGGATGCACGTAGGTAGCGCGATTCGCCCAAGTCCTGCCCCAGGGCACGTTATTGACGATGACAGCGTGACCGCCCCAGTTGAAGCGGGTCAGGCCCCATCCCCAAGGACGAAACGCGAGACCAATAGCGACGCCAAAACCGAAGCGGATCGCGGCACCCACGGCGAAGCCGATCCGGGGAGCGGCAAACACGATGGCGGGACTGTAGGAGGGCACCACGATGAACGCAGGGTTCGCCGGCATGATAGTAATGTACGGCCCCATCCCCACGATAATCGACGGATTCGATCTCAGATAGCCATAGTTCGCGGCTCTCCTGCGCATCCTCTGCACCGCGTCCATCACGTCGGGGCGCTGCGCCAGGACGGCATCACCCAGCTCCTGCGTCCAGCCCATGTCGGAAGCCATCATATCGAGGACCGAAGGAAAGGGTAAGAGCGCCTGCACGCTTGGGTCCCAGGGCAGTTGGTCGGCCGTGATGGCTTGGGCCAAGGCGTCGCCGGTAAGGTAATGGTGCTCGTCCGCCCACTGCGCGGCGTCGGGAATGTCGTTAGAAAAGGTCGACGCGGTGAGAATCTGCGCGAGCAATGGATCGGGATACAGGGCAATGGGGGATACCAACCTGTCTAACTCCTGCGGCGGATAGGAAGGCGGCGCTTGCGCAAACGACGCAGCAGTGAATAGCTCCGCCGCAAAAAAGAGTGCGGAAGAGGCGGCAATGCATCGAATCGTGAACTTTGTTTTTCTCATCCTTCCGTTCAGCATTTTTCAGTTCCTCCTTTTTGAGTTCCTTTGCTCAGGGATGAGCAACCTGCTCCAGTAATTCCCCTCCATGAGGAGAGTAACTTGCCGGGAGTCCCTACGGGGCCCTGGATTATTGTACCAGGGGGCAGAGCGAGTTTTGGCCTGTTTCCGGGCCTTTCAGCTCGCAGCTACCCTCCACTTCCCCGCCCGCGGCCCGACCCCGGAGTCCCAGGTGCAAGCCCGGGCGGAATTGCAACGAAATCTTCCGTGATGTAAAGGCTACCATCCGGCCCTTTCACGATCCCAATTCCCACGTCAGTGTAATTCGCGTTCAAGATGTTTGCCCGATGATTGTGCTGGAAACGGGGCTCGTTCATAAATGCGGCTTCCGCGCCCAGAACGGTTCCGTCGATGGCGATATTCTCTCCCGCAGCCCGCCAAGGAATCCCGGCCCCGTTTATTCGCGTCGAAAGGGTCCTACCCTCCGGGTCAACATGGTCAAAGAATCCTTGCTCGAGCATGTGGCGGGAATGCGCTCGCGCCACCGCAGCCAGGTTCTCGTTCCACCTCAGGGGCTGCGCTCGGCCACCAGTCTCGGCGGAGGTCTCGGGATCCAAGCGCTCGTGGTTGACGAGCGCCCACATCTGCCTTTCCAAATCGGCCATGCGGTTCGCGCCAAAGTTTGGCTGGGGAGCCGTTTCACCGGGACCAACCTTCGGTGTGCCATGGCTCGGACCGAAGGGATGCCAGACGCCCGGTTGACTTTGCCCCGCCACGGAGGCGTTATCGCTCTCGCCGAAGTGATGCCACGCACCCGATTTGACGGGTTTCTTCATCGGCGTGTTTTGCGCTGCCTGGACTTCAGTCTGCGGGGGCGTGGCAGCGTCCGGCTTGGCGGATGTTTGAGCCTGGTCTGGAGCCGCGCAGGCTATAGTTGCAGCCCACAAGAAGCCAGCGAAAACGACGGCTGACTGGCAACGAGGAATGGCTTTCAACAGGCATCCTCTTTTCATGGCACACGTCCGTGCTTCGAGCACCCCCAGTAATTCCAACTTGGTGGGACGCAAGCGCGTTGCCAAACAAAGCTCCCAGCCAGAAATCTATCACCTGTTTTATGTGCGGGTTAGTGCTGGGGCACGTTGCCTGCCGGAAGACGGGAACGGACTGTGGCCGATCTCAGCCAGCCATTGGCCGATTTCGGGCAGTTTGGTGCCAGTCTTGCCATCCCCGAGAACATTCGATGAGTTCATCGAATCTCTCAGCGTTCGTCCAACTGCCGTCAAAGCCACGGCGCGGCGGAAAAGCCGCCCACCATTAAGATCGGCGGGCTTGCGAGCGAGCCTTGCGCTACTTTTCTCCAACGGCGCGGGTTCTGGCCCCGTCGCGGTACAATAGTGCGTACGGGTCACAGGAGGTGGGCATGTCCGAAATGATCATCCGTCCGACGATGAAATTCATACGATTCGGATACGCGGTGATGGTTGTGGTCGTGGTGGCTTTGGTCGTTGCGATGATGCGCATCGAATGGCCGCCCTGGATTCCGTCCCCATGGCGACCTTGGATTCCCTGGTTGCCCGCGCTCCTTCTGGTCTGGCCGCTGATACGCCATCTCCGCAACCGCCTGACCAAGATGACGATCCTCGATGACAGACTGCGGTACGAAACGGGCCTTCTGAGCAGGACCACGCGCACCATCCTGATCTCGCGAGTGCAGGATGTGACGGTGCGTCAGCGGCTCGGCCAAAGAATTTTCGGAGTGGGCGATCTTTCGATTGAGACCGCGGGCGAGGCGAGCAGGCTGACAATTTCCCAAATCGACCGGCCGCAGGAAATCGCGGACCACATCAACGAACACTCCCAGAGGGGACATTCGAAGGACCAACTTACCTGACAACGAGTAGCCACGGCACGGATGCTGTGCCGTGGGCTTTTCCGCTTCCCACCCCTGCGAACCCATTATCTGTAATTGATCACGACGTCGGGACCAGTGGGAATTGAATCTTCGTCATTACAGACGGGCCTATAATGGTAATAGAGTGCTCGTTCTGCCCCGTCTCTACCCTTCTGTCCGGAAATCTCGGCAAAAGCAAATCTCGCAGCATACTTTTCCAAACGACTCCGGAGACATTCGTTCTGTTCGCTGTCAAAATCCAGATGTTCTTTGAGTGCCCTCTGTAGGTCATTTGTCTGTCCAATGTATCGGACCTTCAAACGACCACCCTCTTGCACGATGCCTATCTTATACACCCCGGATCTCGCGGGAGCGTACTTATCGACATTTTTGTCGGTATATCCGTAATACCCTTCCCACATGAGTCCGAGTGCCCTTATCAATGCCATGGTTCTGAATCAGCTCCTCTCAGCAGCGGAGCATTGCGCTCAACGTGCTTGACCGCCTGGGCGGGCACCCAACCGCATAGGGGCGGTTGGCGAGCCTTCGAGCGATATTATGCCATTTTTGCTGTGTGAGCGACAGCAGGTGGCCCAGAGTCTCGTTTTTCAGAGACTCTGCGGCTTTTCCTTCAAATTCGTCCCCGTTCATCGGCCGGCAGCAGTACACGATCGATGGCCAGAATGCCATGCGCGCCGACGCCTGCGCTCAGGCCTCCCGTGCAATCGTGCCCACTCGACCACTGCCACTCCTCGGCTCGTTCTTTCCAACTCGCTCGTTCTCCGTGGTTGATTAATTCCCGGGCGTTTTTAATACTGAACTTGCCCACACGAGCGGGACATAGCCTTCATACCGGTTCCCCGGTGCTCGGGGATTCGCATAGAAACCGCCTTCAGCAAGGGACTTGGTGGCAAACCCGAACGTGTAATGCCACACTTCGCTGAACGCAAGCGCGAATGGCACGCCGTTGTGCATGGGCGATAGCCCCGTCAGCTCATCTTTGATGGGCGGGTAATTCCGACGAAGCCATTCAGCCATGATCGCGCGGCTCAATTTCAGAGTCGCGTCGACCAGGGGCTTGTCACGCTCGGTGAGAAGGGGAACTCCCACCGAATACCGATGGTCCGTCTCGCGCAAATAGCCGGTGGCCATGAGCAGTTGTAGTGTCGCTTTCTGGCGGCCTTCTGGTATCGGAAGCGCTTTAGCGAGTGCTGCGCCGGTGTCTGTCCGGTTGGCGATCGCGTCCATCACCTGGCCAGCATCATCCATTGCCAAAAGAATGTAGGTCACATATTCGGAACGAAGCGCCGCATACACGTCCGGCGTCTTCCGCCAACTGTCGGTTGCGCTCTCAAGGCCGTCGAATACATCGGGCAAACCCTGCAGTCGAGGCAGAGAATCACCATCACCGAAGGTCGAGAAGCTCATCTTGGAGCCAGGTGCGGTCTGGCTATCCAGGTATAGTCCCACAAAATCCAAGTGTGCTCCCTGCTCTGCCGAGTGCACGAAATAGACGTCGCCGTTGGCATGGCGCGGCTGCTGGATTCGATAGCCGAGCTCGGTGGTAAGGTCGAGCCCTCCCCAATTGAGCGCTGCGCCAGCAATCAGGCCAAACGCCAACTGGGGGCGCAACGCCGCATTCGGGTAGCGATTGAAAATCTGGTCAAATTCCACCCTGTGCGCGCGGAACGCATCCGCCAGGCTTTGGCCGTAACGCGCGCTGACGCGATAGATGGTTTGCTGATCCTGCACGGTCAGCAGAAGATAATTAAGCCGGTAGGTGTCCTTGTCCTGTCGCAATAGCTCAAGCTGCAGTAGATGATTGAGGGACACCGGCGTTCCCGCCAAGCCCCTTTCTACCTCTGCCTTCGTAAGAGGATGCTGTGCCGCGTCAAGCATCAAGCGTTGGACCGGTACAAACGAAAGAACATACTGAGGATCATCCAAGCCAGATGCGCTTATAGAGCCTGTCACTCCGGTGCTGATCAAAGGCTTGCTGGCGGTGTTCTCTGCAGGTTTGTCTCCTTGCAGCGCATGACCCGACCCCACCACCAACAGGACTGCGGCGAGCATCCCCGCAAAATGAATTCGCATTTAGGATCTCCTTCTTAACCTCGAAAGCTCAGCCTGCTCAGCCTATTGGTACGAAGTGGGGCCGTTAGGAGTTCCGCGGGAATGGCTGCTTCCGGGGTGAGCGGTCACGAGCTTACCCCGCCCGCTCGCAAACGATTTGTCCCCCGGCGGCGTAACCCAGTGGGGTGCAATTCGCGGCTAGGGCGAAGTGAACTTTAGTGCCGGCGCCGGAGGCTCGGGGGGCTTAGCGAACTTCGCGTCGTCGATGGGGACGTTCTGTTGGATCTGGTCCACCTGAATAGTGAAGCGCCCACCGGGCCGAGCAAGCGTCCAACGGAAGGGGACCTTGACGCCCTCGGCGTCGCGATAGTCAGCATAGTCAATCTGTATGGGGTTGCGCCCCAGCGGCGTCTCGACGTAGCGCACCAAGCGCACCAGCAGCCCTGACTGCCGGCTGAGGTACAGCCTCACCGGCGGCTCACCCGGATTTTCGCCGAGGAGGAGGTAGGTTTCCTCGTCGCCGACCTTTTCCGGGCGTTCCACGCGAAGCTGGCTGAAGATGTGCCTGACGTGTACAGGAAGGTAGAAGTCAGCGTCAAGCCTTGCGCCGTCGAGTTCCCCGCCGCTCATCTCACGCGGCGGCCTGCCGGAAATGCCAAGCCATCCCACGCGACCATCATACGCCGTGATGCTGTCTCCGTTCGGCAGGTGCATCACGGAGAGGCGTTTGTCCGGGGCCTTGGCGAAAACTTCGACGGGGAACTGGCGGCCGCCAAAGCCTGTGAGCGTGCCCTTCTCGACACGGCTCGAGATTTTCTGGAGAGCGTCCGCGCCGCCGAGCGCCTGCACGAACCTCTCGAGGAGTTGATCCGCGGTCGGCATAACGAGGGGATTCGTGCCGCCGGCGTTCATCGCCCCGCGTGGCTCCGGTTTTGGCTCCTCGTCGGCAATGAGGGGCGTTCCGACCGGGTCGGTCGCGCCGTGGTGACAGGAATAGCAGGTGACTTCGCGATGGCCGTTGAAGTTGTCTTTGTTGATGGCGAACATCATCTGAATCATCTTCCGCGCCGTCTGCTTCGGCTTCTTGTCGTCCTTATCGAATGCGCGCTCGACGTGGCAGTGTTCGCAATCAACACCCAATGAGGCCGAGATGAACTGCATTGCCGGAATCACCTGATCGGCTGGAACACCCTTAAAAACCTGGATGTTCTTGTAAGCCTCTTCCGCCATTTTGCGTCCTGCCGGGACTGACTGTGCCGGTCCGGTCTGCGCCTGCGCCACCAGAATCACCAAAGCAAAAGCCGACGCAAGGCCCGCGATACCAAAGACTGTCCTTTTGGACCTCGTTTTCATGTGTGCTCCCTGTTTTTGAAGGCAAGAAGGAAGTATATCAAATCGCAGGGAACATGCATCCGTCAGTTGACGGACCTGCCGTTCAAAGAAACTGCAGGGATTCTTCGTCCCGACAGGTCGGGACTCAGAATGACAGGGGCTAGGCACTTTACTCATTTTGGTCACGCGCTGCCAGCGCCTTGATACCCGCGAGGGTCTCCGCGGCTGACCGGCCCGTGATGCGAATGAGCTTCCGGCGCGATTTTCGCCCGGAGATAATAGCCACACACGCTTGCGGCAGGCGTAATGCACGTGCGAAAAAATAGATACAGGCCTCGTTGGCCTTGCCCTCGGTGGGTGGCGCATGTAGCTCCAGGCGGAGTTCTCCGGTAGAGTCATACGCCAAGCGCTCGCGGGCGGAGCGAGGCTTAACCTTGAGCCAGAAAGAGACCGTTTCTTGTTCGACTTTGAAGTCGGGCATGGTCAATTGTCCCGCCACGGCGGGTCAGTTGTCAGTTGTCAGTGGTCCGTTGAAAGAACGGGGCTAGGGGCTGGGGCGATTTTGGATTTTAGATTTTAGATTTTGGATTACCCGCCTCCTTTGCACCCACCCGCTTTAGCCTTGTGCTTACTGCCTTCTGCCTTTGAACAGCCGCAGGTCCGGAGAGCGGGACCTGCGCTACCCCTACCTTCTGTCTACTGCTTTCTGCCTTCTGCTTTCTACTTTCTGCTTTTTCGAATCAGCTCCTCACTCCGAAGATAGCGGTTCCCACTCGGATGATGGTTGCCCCCTCTTCAATAGCGACTTCGAAATCGTGGCTCATGCCCATCGAGAGCTCCTGCATGGAGAGGTTGGGGATGTTTTTCGATTCAATCTCCTGAGCCAGCTCCCGGAGGCGCCGGAAATAGGGCCGGACCAGCTCCGGGTCGTCGAGGAACGGTGGGATAACCATCAAGCCACGAACCTCGAGCGTTCCAAGCCGACTGACCTGCTCGGCGAGTGGGATTATTTCTGACTCCCCAACTCCCGCCTTGCTCGCCTCTTCGCCCAGGTTGACTTCCAGCAGCACCGGCAACCGGCCAGCACCCGAGGCGACCGCCGCCTGGTCCAGTTTCTGAGCAAGTCGAAACGAGTCCACGGAATGCACCCAGTGGAACAGTTCTCGTGCGGCCTTGGCTTTGTTGGTCTGAAGGTGACCCACCAAATGCCATGTGATGCTCAAATCCGAAAGCACCGGCCGCTTGGCCATAGCTTCCTGCACACGGTTCTCACCAAAATCGCGCAGCCCAGCCTCATACGCCGCGCGGATACACTCCGGCGGGAAGGTTTTTGAAATTGCCACCAGCTTCACGTCGTCCGGCCCACGGCGGCTGCGCCGGCACGCGGCGGCAACTCGCTCCCGCACTTGCGCCACGTTTTCCTTGACACCCATAACGACAACTCGCAAGCATCGTTCTGGCAGCGCCCAACTTCCGCCACCAAATTAGGTTATTCTACCATTCGACCGCCTTGAGGAGTTTGTGTGAAAGTAGCCTGTAAGAAGGCCCCTTGTTCGAGGGTAACTCCGAATGGTACGATGCCTGTCTTGTCAGTTGTCCGTCGTCCGTGGTCAGTCGTCCATAGTTACAGCCAGAGCTTGTGAAGACCCACGGACTACGGACGAAACCAAATGAAACGTGGCCTTTTCATCACGCTGGAAGGAATAGATGGGACAGGAAAGAGCACTCAACTCCGTCTCCTCGTTCAGTACTTGAAGAAGCGCGGGCTCGCGGTGCGCGTCACTCGCGAACCCGGCGGCACGAAGGTGGGCGAGCGCATTCGGAAAATCCTCTTGGCCTCGACAACCACTCGGCTTGCTCCCCTGGCAGAGCTGGCTCTAATCTACGCGGCCCGCGCGCAGCACCTGCAGGAGGTAATCCGGCCGGCGCTTGCCCAGGGCGAAATTGTGGTGAGTGACCGTTATAATGACGCCTCGCTCGCTTATCAGGGATATGGGCGAGAGTTGGGCGTGGAGACTATCCGGGCGTTCGACCGCATCATCTGCGCTCGCACCCAGCCTGACTTGACTATTGTTCTGGATCTTGCTCCCCGTCTCTCTCTTAAGCGGGCCCAAGGACGCGAATCAGGGCGGAAATCAAAGCAGGAACGGTTCGAATTGCAGGGCTTGAGATTTCACAAAAGAGTTCGGGACGCATACCTGGCCATCGCGCGCACGGAACCCCGCAGGGTGAAGGTCGTGCAAGCGGACGGGCCGGTGGCGGAAGTCCAGGCGGAGATTCGCAAGCTCGTTGACGCTTTTCTGGCTCGGCGGCTGAAGAGATTTTAGATTTTGGATTTTGGATTGCTGTCGCCCTTGCACCCAAAATCGGTAAGCAGAAGCCGGTGGAAAATCCAAAATCTAAAATCCAAAATCGCCCCAGTTGGCAGAAGGCGGTAAGCAGTCGGTGAAAGGGAAAGGGCAATCCAAAATCTAAAATCCAAAATTGCCCCAGTTGGCAGAAGACGCTGAGCAGTCGGTGCAAGGGAGAGGGCAATCCAAAATCCAAAATCTAAAATCCAAAATCTAAAATGCCTTTTGATTCATTCATCGGAAACTCCAAAGCCCTCGCGAGCGTGCGCGAGATGGTGGCAGGCGGCCGTGTTCCTGGCGCGCTATTGTTCTCGGGTGCTGACAGGGTGGGCAAGAAAACTCTGGCGCGGATGCTGGCCAAAGCGTTGGTGTGCGAGCGAAGTGATGGCGACTTCTGCGATGCCTGTGCACGCTGCCTTAGGGCCGAGCAGATGTTCACCGCTGCGCAAGAGGACCTGGCGCGCCGGCGGGAAATCAAAGAGGCGGCAAGACGGGTTGAAGGGTTAGTCTATTTCGATTTCCAGATCCTCGAACCCCTCACGCGCTTCATCCTGATGGAACAAATCCGGCAACTGCGCCATGTGGCTTATACCCGGCCTTTCCAGTTCCCGCGACGCGTCTTTATCATTGATGACGCACAAACAATTCACTGGCAGGCCGTGGATCTTCTGCTGAAAGTGCTCGAAGAACCCCCCGAAACCACCTCCTTCATCCTCGTTTGCTCCAATCCTTACGAGTTGCGCCCGACCATCCGCTCCCGGTGTTTGCAGATTCTCTTTCAGCCCGTGGATGAATCTGCCATCCTCGAACTGCTGGCCAAGCAGGAACGCTTGACCAAAACACACGTGCTCCTCGCGGCGCGTGTGGCGTCTGGCAGCGTGAGCAAAGCCAGGAGCTTCGATCTTGCAGCCTATGAACAGCGTCGCAAGCCTTGGTTGGAATTCCTGGAAGCCGTAGCGCGCCGTGTTCCCGCTTCCTCCGGTGGCGCGGAATGGCGGCCACTTTTTGATTCCGCAAAGGCGCTCGCCGAACGCCGGGACGATTTCGAAGCCACACTCGACATCGGCTATTCCCTTCTGCGTGACCTGCTTCACGTGCTCTTGCAAGGACCGGGAACCGAAGTGACCAACGTGGATGTGCATCCGCGCCTTCAGGCTTGGGCGGCCGGCCTGGGGCTCCAGGGGATTGAACTCTTAAAGTCCGGCCTCGACCAGGCCTACCGGCTGCAAATCCGCAACGTAAACCAGCAACTTGGCTTTGAGGCGTTGGGATTAGAAGTTTCGGCGAGGTCCAAGGCCCGGGCGCGTTAAACGCCTCAATTAGAGTCTTCCCTCGCCGCAGCTTGAGATTTTCCATCCTGGTTCTGAAAGCAAACCGTCCATGAACGTTTACAATCCATGGACTCCATTGCGAGTCCGAAGACTTCGTGGTAACATGTAGCGTATTCGCGGCTTCGTCCCTCGAAGGGCTCTTTTACCGACCGGGAAGAAACCCGGGTGCCAAAGCGAGCGTCTAGTTAATAGAGCACCTGAGGACGAATTCCACAGGGAGAAGCTCTGAACTTGAGGCCTCGGGAGACCAGGCCGAAGGAGTGAACTACCATGAACCGACGACTCATCCGCCCAACGCTGTCCGAGGTCCAGGACCAAATGGGCGCGCGCCTGCCGCGCAAGAAGCCTGCTCCTCCTGAACAAACCAACGCCGAGAACTTCTACTACTTAAAACAAATGCAGGCGCGGACACCCGTGGTGGTAGTCCTCAGCGGGGACGAAGTCATCCACGGCGTCATCGAGTGGTACGACAAGAATTGCATCAAGGTCCACAGGGCGAACGAACCCAACCTCCTTATCATGAAGTCCGCCATCCGCTATATCTATAAGGAGAACGAAAACAAGCACGGGAGCACTGGGAATGGCAATCGCCTTCCCGAAAACGGGCAAGACGACTTTGGACAAGGTTAGTCGGGGAATTCCAGCCCGTCCAGTGAACCCCGCGCGGGATGCGGTTCATAACCAGGCGACGAATCTCTGACTTGGCCGCGGGCCAAAGAACTCTCTGCCGTAGAGCTTGGAGGTTATCGTTCACGCTGGAGCGTTGCCAGCAGCTTCGGAAACGGCAG
>DLMI01000178.1:10880-66389 GCA_002478145.1 Acidobacteria bacterium UBA7540 | reverse complement strand
TCTGCCGTTTCCGAAGCTGCTGTCTGGAAGTTGTCGTTTAGAACCTTGTTGGTGGGCTCTCTTCTGGTCCTCCAAAAAAACCTTGTTGCACGAGCGGCTTTTTGTCCCCTCCCGCCTTACCCTTTTAACGTTCTAAGCGAAAGAAGACCACATTTGCATAAAGTCGAATACTGTTCATCTACCTTGAACTTGGGCCAAGCGCTTGTAACCACCCATAATATGAAGAACAAAGCGAGCATCATGCGCCGCATCATGCCGGACCTCCGAGATAAAACTAGCAGCTCAAAGCGGACGCCAGCTCTATTGACGGGGCAGGACGACACCCACCTCGACGTTTCCGTCGGCCCTCACTTCAATCACCCGTTGTACCGGCTTGAGTCGGAAAGAGAAATGACCAGTGTGTGCTGCCCTGCGGGGAGGCTAAACGAGGTGGGCGTTTGACTTTCAACCCCATTGCCGTCTGCCAAGACTGTGGCACCCGAGGGGATTGTCTTCACGGCAACAATCCCCGGCGCCGCATCTTATCCACCCATGTTGACCCTGACCGTCACCAGCGCCCCACTCCTCACCGTGAAGGTGCCTTCATAAGGCTCCCACCCCGGACGCCTGACCGTATATTTGTGGCTTCCGGCGACCACGGTAAGCCGCACCGGGCTGGGCCCTATCAACTTCCCATCTATCAACACGTCCAAGCCGGGTGGCGTGGTCGTGACAGCGACTTCTCCCTTCGCCGCTGAAAGCTGGGCGTTGATCGTCGTGGTTTTCCCCCCTTCGATGGTTACGGACTGCTGGTAATCACCGTACCCCTCTTTTGAAATGACCACTTGGTGGGTGCCGGCGGGGCGGGTGATCGTGGACGAGTAAGGGGTGACCCAATTAGGTTGGCTGCTGCCATCTACCGAAATCTTGGCCCCAGCAACATCCGCCGTGACCAGCAATTGGCCCATCGTGGGGGTCGCGCTGGGCCCTCCGCCACTGGCAGAGGGAAGGGAGGTGGCGCCGAGTCCTCCGCCACTGGCAGAAGGAAGGGGAGTCGCGCCAGGTCCTGCGACACTGGTAGAGAGAAGGGGAATTGCTCCAGGCGCCTCGCGCGCCTTCGTGGGAGGTCTCCCCCCACGCGCCTCGCTCGCTTTCGTGGAAGATTTCCCCCCGGTCGCAGCAGGTTTTTCCGCTAGGGTATTGCTCGGCGGTTCGGGCGCGTGCGCAGGAAGGCTGGCGTTGACGCTGTTAATCTTCCCGCCCTCGATGGTTACCTCTTGCTGGTAATCATCGTAGCCCTCTTTCGTAACCAGCACTTGGTGAGAACCGGGCGAAAGATCGGGAATGGTGCACGGCGTGACCCAATTAGGCCCGCTCAGACCATCGACCGAAATCCGCGCCCCAGGAATATTCGACTCAACATGCAATTGCCCGACCGGGGGGTTGGCTACCTGTGGCTTCCCTTTATGGAGATAGAAGTATCCTCCTCCCCCGAGGATTCCCAGGATTACAACGCCAAGCAGCGTCATGAGGACCCAAACCATCGGCAAAGTACGCGGTTTTTGGTAGGTCGGCGTCGGCGCTATGACCTGTACTGGCGCTTGCTCGGGGGAAGGTTGTTGAATAGGCGCTATCCGAGCCGGTTCTGCCGGGGCGGCGGGCGGCCTTGAAATCTCAACGGGTGGCGCCGCCGCACGCTCCAAGTCTGTGCTCGGCAGGGGCGGGACCTTGAAGATGGCGGTGGCGGAGGGCACCGCCGGTCCCCCCACGTACTTGAAATTCTTCAGGTCATACGCCAGTTCCCGGCAAGTCTGGTAGCGCTCGTCGGGGCTCTTTGCCAGGGCTTTGCAAATCACGTAGCTTAGACCCGGATGAATCGTGGCATCCAGTTCACGAGGCGGAATCGGGTTTTCGTTAATGATCTTATAAATGACGGTGGTAATGTTCTGTCCGGCGAAGGGCATTTCGCCGGTCACCAGGTCGTAAAGGATGATGCCCAAAGAAAAGATATCGGAACGGCCGTCAATCTGGCGGCCCTTGACCTGCTCCGGCGACATGTAATTGGGCGTGCCCAGGACTTGCCCGGCTTGTGTCATCCCCATGGACATCATCTTGGCTATGCCGAAGTCGGTCACTTTCACTAATCCGTTATCGAGAATCATGATGTTGGCAGGCTTGATATCTCGGTGAACGATGCTGTGTTGGTGGGCGTGGTCCAGCGCGCTGCAAACCTGGTCGTAGATCGGGATGATGGTTTCGATCGGAAGGATATTCTGGCCCTCAACCAGCTTCTCCAGCGATTTCCCTTCCAGGTATTCCATGATCAAGTAGAGGATGCCGCTGTCTTCGCCGTAATCGAAGACGTTGACGATGTTGGGGTGGCTCAGCACGCCGGCCGCTCGGGCCTCGCGCTGAAACCGGGCCCTGAACTCCTGGAATTCTTGTGAAGTAAGACCTTCGGTAAGCATGGTCTTGATCGCAACGGTTCGACCGATGACAGGGTCGTAGCCCTGATAAACAACACCCATAGAGCCGCGTCCCAGCTCACGCACAACCTCGTATCGGCCCGCCTTGGTCAGCGCGTCCGCCATGTGACCCTCACATTCTTCCGCTTGGCGCTTCTACGCGAAGTCATTGAGCAGACACTAATTCCTTGCCGCGTCACGACTACCAGCCCGGGGGAACACCTCAGCCCTGAAAATCCCCACAACTGGCCAAGCCTAACGCAACAGGGTATTGATGTCAAGACGTGTCGAGTCAAGTTAACTGCCCTTCCGCCCCCAGTGCCTAGCCCCCAACACCCAGTCCCTAGCCTCGAGCGACTGCTGCTTCAGGCTGGGATCGGGCACGGGTTCCTACCGGCGCAGGTAGTCGTCTTTCCCAGTTAACCAATCAACGCGGATTGGGCTGAACACATCCAGGGCCAAGGAATCTTCCAGCGCCACCACGCGGTGGGGCACGTTCGAGGGAATGAGAAGCACATCACCCTCCCGGGCCACAATCTCTTTGCCCTCCAGTTCAAACCTCAGCGCACCGGCCGAAACGGAACTGATCTGTTCGTTCTCATGATGGTGGAGCGGCACCACGGCATCCTTAGCGATGAAGATCTGCGCCATGGTAATCTTCTCGCCCGAGATAACTTTCCTCGAGATCTTGTCGTTCAGGACTTCCTTCTTCACATTCTCCCAGGAAAAAAGCTCCATAAATCTTCCTCCCTAAACCCCAACGAATCCTCATATTCTACAGAGGATTCAGCAGTCGGGATTCAGGAAAAAAACACCAGCGGGCTCCCCTGAAGCCTTCCCGCCCTGCGGCGCCGAATCCTGAATCCTGCTTTTCCAGCTCCTGCACTTTGCCCCTTGCCAGGTGGCTGAGGACGGGAGTTGCTGGGATGGGAGTAGCTTACGGGGGCGGCGGGGATTTTTTTTGCTGGCAATTCTCAGCGTCTTGTTGTATCAAGTTCTTGCGCTGCTTGAAGAGCGGGAGCTTCGTGAGCGGTTCGGCCGACAAGGCGAGGCTTATGCGCGGGCGGTCCCGCGTTTCCCGGCCCGCCTGCGGCGCAATACCGAACCCCAGATGTTGCTTTGGACTGGAGGTCTCCATGCGCAAGATGTTTATTCTCCTGGTTTTTTTGGGCTTGCTGGTTTTTGCCTGCCCTCTTCAAGCCCAACAAGTCTGTCCTGGTCTGCCCTATGTTGCGAATACTCCTGAAGATGAGCTCATGCAGGCCGTCAACGGCGCGGACAAGCCCGAAGAGCAGGTGGCTGCCCTGGACAAGTATGCCCAGGAGCACGCCGATTCCAAATTCATGCCTTGTGTTGATGAATATTATACGATGACATACCTAAAACTCAACAACTATGACAAAGTTGTTGAATACGGAGAAAAAGGCTTGGCCTCAAATTACAAAGACGCGATGCTGATGCTCAACGTTCTGAAAGGCTACGTGGGCTCCGGCAAGGTCGCCGATTCCGCCTTCGACATCATCAATCAGGCCCCGGACGTGATCAAGGCGGAAAGCAAGCCGGCCAAACCGTCCAACGTCAGCGACGCGGAGTGGCAAAAGGCGCTGGAAGAAAACGCGGCGCAGGCCAAGGACGAGCTTGCCTATGTGGTCTATGCCTTCCTCCAGCTCGTCCCTCGGGTGAGCGATCCCAACAAACGCATCGAGCGCTTGGACGGCTTTGCCAAGACTTTCCCCGAGGACGTGGAGAAGAACGCGGCGCAGATCAATTTCGATTACTTCATCGCCTCCAAGATGGCGAATAAGCCTGATAAGGCCATGGAGTACGGTGAGAAGACTATCGCCGCGGACCCCAACAATCTGGTGGCCCACAATCTCCTGGCGTACGACTACGCCATCGGCCGGACCAACCCTGATAAGGCTGCCGATTATGCGAAAAAAGCTATTGAACTGGCGCAGCAAATGAAGAAGCCCGAGGGTCTTTCCGATGCTCAGTTCAAGCAGGAGCAAGATAACCAGCTCGGCATGGCTCACCTCTCGCTGGGATACGCTACTTTCACGCGGGCGGTCGCGGCCAAGATAAAAAAACTGGGGCCGGCGATCGACGAACTCAAGACGGCGGCGGATCTGCTGGGGGCCAATCCGGAATTGCAGGGACAGGCCTTGTATTACTTGGCGTACGCCTATGAGTCCGGAGCCCCGGTCAACCACAAGGGGGCCATCGAAGCTCTCAACAGGGCGGTGAGCCTGCAAAGCTCCTGGAAAGCGCCCGCCGACGATCTCCTCGCCAGGGTGAAGAAAGCCGCAAGTGGGGAGGAGTGAGCCATACCCAGGGGCGGCCCGCCGCAGCAGGTCAGGCCGCCCCTGAGCGGTGCTTCCAAAGCAAGTAGGCGGGAATCCCCAGGGCCACAATGCCGCAACCGATGCCCGCCTCAAGCGGCCTCGCGAGAAGCGTGTTCAGGATGAAACAGGCGGCAGCAATTAGGAAAGCCGCCGGAACAAAAGGGTAGCCGGAGACTCGATAAGGGCGCGGCAGGTCCGGTCTCTTGCGGCGTAAGATAATAACTGCGAGTACCGTCAGGGCATAGAAGATCCAGCCGGCAAAGATGACGTAGGTAAAAAGCTGCTCATAGGTGCCCAGAAGCACGAGGAGAACCGCCCACGCACCCTGGAAGAGCAAGGAAAGGTGTGGGGTTCGGAACCTGGGATGAACATTGCCACACCAGCGAAAGAAGAGGCCATCCCTGGCCATAGCGTAGTAGACTCTCGCGCCTGCCAGGATCATTCCGTTCACGCACCCTAACATGGCAACGATAATGGCGAGCGTCACCCAATGGGCGCCGCCCCGTCCGAAAAGACGCATGCCGGCCTCCGCGGCTACGCGCGGAGATTGAGCCACCGTCAACAGCGGTAGCACGTGGTAGTAAACCAGGTTCACCAGAATGTAGATGACCACGACCCCGGCCGTCCCCAGGATAAGCCCCAGGGGAAGGTTGCGTTCAGGGTTTCTGACTTCATCGGCCGCAAAAGTGCCATTGTTCCAGCCATCGTAAGCCCAAAGTGCTGCGACCATAGCTACGCCAAAGGAGGAGAGAAAGCCCCACCCCGCAGGCGTAGGCAGTCTAACCGTGCTGTAGACGGGCCCGTGCACGAGCGCGAAGCCAAGTGCGACGATGGCGACCATCGCACCCACCTTGGCGCCGGTCAGGACGGACTGCACCCAGCCAGCTTCGCGCACACCGCGATAGTTTATGGCCGTCAGAACGACGATCGCCAGGCTGGCCGCCAGTTTCTGCTGCCCGGGATGGATGGGAAAGAAATCGGCCAAATACTGTGCGAAGCCCACGGCTACAGTCGATATGCCGCCCGACTGCACCGCCAGAAAGAACGTCCAGCCGCACAGAAAGCTCACTAAATGCCCGTAAGCCTCGCGCAGATATACGTACTGGCCGCCGGCCTGGGGCAGCATGGCCGCAAGCTCAGCGAACGAAAGTGCCCCAAACAGGCTGAGCAGTCCGGAAATTATCCACACGCTGAGGGCGGCTCGTTCGCTGCCCACTTCGCGAGTGACTTCCGCCGGAACGATGAAGATGGCGGAGCCAATCATGATCCCCATGACAATTGCCGTGGTATCCCATAACCCCAGGGCACGAAGGAGTGGGGGCTGCTCAGAGACTGCGCTGGCGGGTTCCGTGCCGGATTTGACCGGATCCATATCGCAAATGCCTGTTATTTCAGCCTGCGACACAATAGAGGAATCGCGGAGCCCGGTCAACAACGATCTAATTGGGAAGCGCTGGCGCCGGTGCGAAGATTCCCCAGCTACGCGAGCCCACACTGAATGTATAATTAAGAGGTGGGAATAAGTGGGGGTAAGCTCTGAAACAACGCCTGAGGTGTTGGTGAGCATTCGACCTTGGGTTACCTGGAAAGAATGAGCGCAATCTGCGCCGTATCCTCGCATCGTGACGATCCTGCAACGTGGATTGAAGCGAAGGCTAGCCGGAATTAGCGACTATAAGGAGTTACCGTACGTATGGACCTAAGCCCGCAGGATGTTCTGAACGCTTTGAGGACGGTCAACGATCCGCACTTGCAAAAGGATATTGTTTCGCTCGGATTCGTAAAGGACATCGAAGTGGGGGATCGCCGCGTGAGCATCTTGATGCAGACAGCGAGCCCTGCCAGAAACCAATTGGTTGCGGACATAAAACGCGTTGTGAACGGACTGGGTGTGCCCGATGTTGAAGTGCGCGTGACCGATCCGGCTCCGCCCACCCATCATGGGCAGCCGAACCTGATACCCTTGGTCAAAAACACCATTGCCGTGGCGAGCGGCAAGGGTGGCGTTGGCAAATCGACGGTAGCCGCCAACTTGGCCATCGCACTCGAGCGCACGGGCGCTCGCGTCGGCCTGATGGACACAGACGTTTACGGCCCTAGCGTCCCCATTCTGATGGGCGGCAATGAGCAACCGCGTGTCGTGGAGGGCAAGATTGAACCGCCCCTCGCCTACGGCGTCAAACTCATCTCCATGGCCTATTTCTTGCCCAAAAACGAAGCCGTCATCTGGCGCGGCCCCATGCTCCACAAGACCATTCAGCAATTCCTCGGCGACGTGCGCTGGGGTGAACTGGACTACCTTATTATGGACCTGCCGCCGGGGACGGGCGACATTCAGTTGAGCCTGTCGCAAACTATCCCGCTGACCGGCGCGGTAATTGTTTCGACCCCCCAGGATCTGGCTCTGTCGGTAGCGTCGAAAGCCATCGCGATGTTCGAAAAGCTCAATGTCCCTGTGCTCGGGATTATTGAGAACATGAGCTACTACGCCTGCCCTCACTGCGGGCATCGGGAGGAAATTTTCGGGCACGGCGGCGCTCGCGAAGCTGCCAGAAGGCTTGGCTTACCATTTCTGGGCGAGATCCCGCTCGATCCCGTCATTCGAGTGCAAAGCGATAATGGGAAACCGGTGGCGCTCGAAGAGAAATCAGTGAACGGGAAAGCCTTCCAGGAGGTGGCCGCAGCACTGGCGGAACAGGTAAGAGTGGCAAACCAGCAGGCGATAAGTATTGAGGAGTGAGTTGTCCGTCGTCCGTGGTCCGTGGTCAGTTGCCCGCTCTCGGGCGCACAAGAGATGGCCCGCAACGGACGACGGACCACGGACAACGGACCAAGGACGTTTTCCCTATGCATCCCATCCCAACTAAAATCAAACTCGCAGCCGGGAACGACACGTTATCCATCAACTGGTCGGATGGCCACGCCAGCGCTTATTCGTACCGCTACCTTCGCGACCGCTGCCCGTGTGCTTCATGCAGTGAGGGAGGCGGGACGCATCGACAGCCATCGAATCTTCTGCCGATGCTCGGTGTCAAACCGCTGAAACCTGAGCGCGCAGACTTGGTAGGACGATATGCCTTGCAGGTCTTTTGGAACGATGGTCATTCATCCGGTATCTATTCCTTCGATTACCTGCGCAGCCTCTGTCCTTGCCCTCAGTGTGAGGTTTCTCGGCAAGCTGCCCGGACATAGTCGGTCAGTTTGATGTAGAAGCGGCTTTACGCCACCACGTGGCGAGGTAAACTCGCCGCTACAACCCCAAACTGACCCACTGCCTGCCCGGACGCCCGATTGATGAGTAGGGGCGAGCGGCGCTCGCCCGAGGGCCGAACGCCGTTCGGCCCTACAATGCGTGTTTGGCTGCGGCGATGCGCCGCGCCGTACGCTCTGTGTTGAGGTTTTGGAGGCACGGAGAACACGGAAAATCTCGTTTCCGTGCGGCCACCGGGCCGTGTTGTGTTAGGATGTGCCGTAGTTGTTACCGAAGGGGTCTGCAAGGAATTCAGACAGCTTGGAGGGTTTCAATGCAATGCTACAGCCTGAGGACGCTCGCCTTGGTCTGCCTCAGTCTGGTCGTACCGTTATGGGTGGCTGCGCAAACTGAGACGCCGCCCTCTCATGGCCTGCTGCTAGTGGCAAACAAAGACAACCAAACGCTGGGGATTGTCGATCCTGAGACAGGGCGCGAAGTGGCGGAGATTCCTGAGGGGGGAATTACTGGGCATGAGGTAGCGGCATCGCCCGAGGGGTCGATGGCTTATGTCCCGATTTACGGGAACTCTGGCGTAGGCAAGCCCGGCACAGACGGCCGCACGATGGCGGTGATTGACCTCGCGAGTCGTCGTGTGGTTAAGACACTGGATTTCGACAAGCCCCTGCGTCCGCACGGCGCGGTCTTCGGACCTAAGAACAGCCTGCTCTACGTGACCACCGAACTTGCCAATTCCATAACCGTCATTGACCCGAAAAGCTTGAGAATCGTCTCCTCCGTCCCCACCGGTCAGCGGGAATCGCATATGCTGGCCATCACTCATGATGGGCAGCGCGGGTACACCGCCAACGTGGGGCCGGGAACTGTCTCCGCAATAGACCTGGTCGCACAAAAACCCCTTGCCATTATTCCCATCTCGCGCCAGACCCAACGGATTTCACTTTCGATTGACGACCGCTGGGCTTTTACGGCTGACCAGACGGCGCCGCGCCTCGCGGTGATTGACACCTCAACCAACAAAGTACAGACCTGGGTCAAGCTCCCCACCCAGGCTTACGGCACGGCGCCGACCCTCGACGGGCGCTGGCTCTTGATCACACTTCCCACCGCTAATAAAGTCGGCGTTCTTGACCTTGAGTCAATGAAAATGGCTAGGATGGTCGATGTTGATAAGCTGCCCCAGGAAATCCTGGTGCGCCCCAACGGGGAAGTGGCTTACGTTTCCTGCATGGCAAGCGGCAAGATTGCAGCCATCAACCTGAAGACCTGGAATGTTGATAAATTGATCAATGCGGGACCGCAAGCCGACGGACTCGCCTGGGCGCCGCTGAACCCATGAGATTGGGTGGGAGGGATCTTTCGGAGTCGGATGTCATTCCGAGCGCAGCGAGGAATCTCGCCCTGGGCTGGGGCGGATCGCGCTGAGTGTGGGCAGAAGGGGTTGGGGTGCCAGCCTTGAAGACTTACTACGTCTATATCATGGCGAGCAAATCCCGCGCACTGTATACGGGTGTGACTAGCAACTTGGAACGTCGGGTGCTCCAACACCGAGGCAAGCTGTTGCCGGGGTTCACGGCACGCTACAACATCAACCGACTGGTGTACTACGAGGTGTGCGGCGAAATCTGGGCCGCCATCGCTCGCGAGAAGCAGATCAAGAGCTGGGGCCGAAAGAAGAAGATTGACCTGATCGAATCGGCGAATCGTGATTGGAAGGACTTGAGCGCCGCTTGGTAGGCAGGCCCCGGTAGCGTAGCCGGAGCGTAGGTGGAAAAAACGATCAAGGCAAGATTCCTCGCTGCGCTCGGAATGACACCGGGACCCTCGGGAGGGTTGATATGGCCTGGCAAATGTGCAAACTCCTCCGGCGGGGTTAAAACCCCGCCCTTCCAGCCGCCCGACTCGAAACGGCAACAGGTAGTGAGAAACCCGGCCTAAATAATCTCCACCTGGCAGTTCTTTACCAGAGATTTGAATTCCTGCGCGTCGCCTTCTGTGCCCACGATCGCCGCGTAATGCATCGGCACGACGATCTTCGGCTTAATCGCCTCCGTAGCCTCCGCCGCCTCTTCGGCCGTCATAACATAAGTGCCTGAGACGGGGAGAAGGGCGATGTCACAGGTGATGGATTTCATTTCCGGGATGAAGTCCGTATCGCCGGCAAAGTAGACGCGCGTCCCGTCCATCTGAAATACGAACCCCAGCTTCTTGTCTTCCTTGGGGTGGAATACACGCCCCGGCTCTCGAAACTTATTCACGTTGTAAGCAGGGACTGCCTCGATTTCGACCTTCCCGATACTCAACTTGCCACCGGGATCGAGAAACTTCGTTTCCTTCGCCTTCACCCTTTTGAGCCCACCTTTGCAGCTTGGGCTTGCCACAATGGTCGTCTTGGGGGAAATCACCTTTTGAAGGTCTTCCAGACTGAGGTGATCGAAATGCTCGTGACTAATTAAAACGATGTCAGCCTCATCCGCCTTCGTCACCTTGAAGGGGTCAGTGTAAATAAGCTTCGAGCCTTTGATGCGAAAGGTATCATGCGCAATGCGGGTGAACTCCAGGTTCATCAGTTTCATCGCCAGGCCTCCAATCGATTCATCAAGCTATTCAAGGTGCCTGCCACTCGCGCGGCACACCACGTGTAAGGATATCACTAACCGCCGCCGCAGGGAGGGGCTACACACGGCGGGACGAGAACAGGGTCGCGTCAAGGTCCCCGAAAGGTAACATCCCAAAGCGGCTCTGCCGCGACCCTGGGGACGGGAATGACCTTGATTCGCGCTTCGGCACTCAGGGGGTAACGTCGCGCAGAATGAAGCGAGCCCTTAGCGCCGTCTTCTCATCATCTCGAACGATTCCAGGATAACCTTGGTGGCCATCTCGGTGAGGTGATACTTCGGCAGGTCTTCCCGCCGCGCCCAGCGGGCGTCGACAACGTCGGAGGCGGGCTTAAGCCGACCGCGCTTCAGCCGGCAAACGTAATCCACGATGACGTAGTGGTACTTGACGCGCTTCCCTTCCCGCGTGATGCGGTCAAACGCCGCGACGATTTCCAGTGGCTCAACCTCCAGGCCGGTTTCTTCCTTCAGTTCGCGCCGCACCCCTTCGGCCAATTCCTCGCCAAGCTCGAGCATTCCGCCGGGAATAGACCACTCGCCCTTGAGCGGCTCGCTGCCGCGGCGAATGAGGAGGGCGCGGTGGCGGTGAACCACCACTCCGCCCACGCCCACGATTGGTCGATCTGGATACTCGCGCTTCATCTTTTCGGTCGGCGCCCGTAGACCTCTGTAGGGGTAGGGCTTGCCCTACCCTCGTCGGGGACCTCGCCGCTAACAGGGGACGGCAAGCCGTCCCCCTACGCATCGCCCCTCAAAGCCATGTGACATCAATTGCCGCTCTTAACGCCGGCAGTTGTCGCTGCTATTGATTCGCCGCCCGTGCCACGACTTCAAAGAAGATCTTCACCCCCCGGCGGAGCTGTTCGACGGGCACACGCTCATTGGCCGCGTGCTGAGTGGCGTCCACTTCTGGTGTTACTTCGAGGCTGTTGAACCCGTAGCAAGTAATCCCAAGCTGGCGGTACATCTGGCTCTCAGTGTATCCGCCGCCCAGCGCCGGGGCAACAATCGCCTGCGGATTGTATTGGTGCACCACCTGCTCAATCAGCCGATAGAGGCTTGTGTCCGTAGAGGAAGAGTTCGGAGGCTTGAAGGGGCTTGCAGGCGTAATCCGGATGGAGTCATCCGCCAGCACGGTTCGAAGCTGGGCCAGAAACACCTTGGGGTCCTCACCCGGAAGCAGCCGCACATCAAGTTCGGCGTAGGCGGTATCGGGTATCACGTTGGTTTGAGGACTGCCCTGGAGGATGGTGAGTGAAACGGTGTTCCTTAGCAGAAAGTTGAGGTCTTCGTTCCGGCTGATACTTCGGGCGAAGGCAGGGTCCTGAAGCGCTTTTCGGATGTTGCGGAACTGTGAAGCTTGCGGTTCCGGTTCGAGTCTTGCGATCACGGTGAAGTACTGTTCCACGGAGGGTAGCAACCGGATGGGTGGCTGCCAGTCCGCCACTCGGGCGAGGGCCTTTACCAGCCGGTTCGGCGCTGAGTCAGGAATGGGGACAGAGCCGTGGCCGCCTCTACCGGAGGCCGTCAGGCGAAGCCAGAAGGGGGCCTTCTCCCCCACGCCCACCCCGTAAATCGTCCCCCGCTCACGGGTAATCAGATTTGAGCCACCCTCCGTAATGAGGAATTCCGCGTCGCGCACCAGTTCCGGATGGTTCTCAAGCATCCAGGCGCTACCCGTGTCGTTGACTTCCTCATCCGAGGTCGCCAGGAAAATCAGGTCGCGCTTCAGGGGCAGGTGTTCCCGGGCCGCGATCAGCATGACCATGGCCTGAAGCAACCCCTCGTCCTTCATATCCTCTGCGCCGCGCCCGTAAATCTCCCCCGCCAGGATTTCTGCGGAGAAAGGGGGAAGCCGCCAGCTCCTGGCGTCTGCTTGGACCACATCCATGTGGTTCAGCAGCACCAAGGGCCTTAGCGTTCCATCACCTTTGATGACCGCGTAGATATTGGCTCGCCCCGGGGCATAAGGATAGATGGTGTTGGGAATTCCAGCCTGATCGAAAAGCCGGTGGAAGAATTCTGCCGCCGCCAGCTCGTTCCCGGGCGGGTTCGAGGTGTCAATACGCAGGTACTCGCGCATTAACTTCACCGTCTCGTCCTGGTAGGGTGGCCAGGCAATCGCCTGGAGGTGGTCATCAAGCTGGGTCTCTGCGAAAGCGGAAAACGAGAGCGCGGCCAGAACCATCAGGATGCGGATCGGATGAAGTCTACCGAGTGTGGTGCGTCTGCCAGATGTGTTTTGGAAATCAACCATAGTTTTATTGACCAACTTGTAGGGACTCGACATCAAATCAAAGAGACCGGCTACTATATCAGATGACTCGCCTGAGGTGAGCATTGAAGTTCGCGGGTTAATTCCTTCGAGCAGAATCAGCCGTTCTTACTGACCAATTCGGGAGGTCAGGCGGCAGCGGATTTAGGTTCACCATTCCCGCAAAATTCTTGCGTTTCTTCAGTCAAAACCTTTATAGTCAACTCGTTGAACCCCGCGGAAAAAATGCTTGGGGAGTGTCTGTTGGCTAAACCCACCACACCTCGTATCTTCGTCACGCTGGCGGGTCCTAACCTCGCGGCATTGGAAGCCCAGGCAAGCCACTTGAGCGGTGCTCCCGTGGGCTACGAGTTGCGATTGGATCACCTCCAGGACTTTACCCAATTCGAGGTCTCACTCCATCAGGTGCTTTCGCGGTTGCATGTTCCACAGACCATCGCCACCTGCCGAAGGGAGGAGGCAGGCGGAGCTTTCAA
The DNA here is from genome assembly GCA_002478145.1 of Acidobacteria bacterium UBA7540. The sequence continues at coordinate 53,023 of DLMI01000178.1, read as the reverse complement.
GGGAACTGTGGAACAGCAAGCAGCAGTGCTTGCTGCCGCGGTGCGTGCGGGTTGCCCGTGGGTGGACATCGAGTTCGAGTCCATCAAGGTAGCGGGTTCCTCGCTGCTGCGGCAATTTCACCCGGCAAGGGTGATGGCTTCCTATCACAACTATCGCAAGACCCCCTCGCTCGGCGCCGTCTATCGCCAACTCGCTCGCCTCCCGGTAGATATGGTCAAGGTCGCCACGCAGGCGCAGCATTTGCGTAACAACATTCAAATCCGACAACTCCTCAAGACCTATCATCGTCAGAGTCCGAAGCTTGTGGCGGTGGCGATGGGCGCGTCGGGCATTCCCTCGCGATTGTTGGCTCTGCTTTGGGGTTCGGCAATCACTTACGCTTCCCCGGGAAACCATTCGGTGGTGCCCGGCCAAGTTGGCGCAGAAATCATGCGGTCCATTTACCGGGTGGACCGGCTTAACCGGCGCACCCAGCTTTATGGCGTGGTCGGGTCACGCGCTTCGATTTCGCTTTCGCCCGCCATGCAAAACGCGGCTTTCCAGGCCAAGCATGTGAATGCCGTTTTCCTGCCCTGCGAAACCAATCAACTCTCCGACTTCCTCACCTTCGCGCGCCAAGCGGGCTTGTTCGGCTTCGCTGTGACCATGCCCTACAAGCGCGCCGTTCTGCGTTCGCTCGATTGGGCTGACCCGCTCGCCACTCGCATCGGCGCGTGCAACACCGTTGCTGTCCAGAACGGCAAATGGATGGGCTGGAATACCGACGCGGCGGCGGTGGTCGAAGTGCTCACGAAGCGGTTGAGGTTGTCCGGCAGCCGCATGCTGATTTTGGGCGCGGGAGGAGCCGCCCGCGCCGCCGCCTACGCCTTGCGCGCCGAGGGCGCAAGAGTCATCGTCGCGGCGCGCCGCGAGGAGATGGGGCGGCGGCTGGCGCGCGCGGTCAATGGCGAAGCGGTCTCCTGGGAGGGCGCCGAGGGGCTGGAAGTAGATGCGGTGATTAATGCTACTCCGGTGGGCATGTACCCCTACGTGGATTCTTCGCCCCTCGACTTAGCGCGTTTGCGCGCGTCCGTGGTTTTCGACATGGTGTATTATCCCCTCGCCACGCGCTTCATCACGGAGGCCAGGGGGCGCGGCTTGATCACTATCTCCGGCCTTGAAATGCTGGTGGCGCAAGGCGCGCGTCAATTCGAAATCTGGACTGGGCTCACGGCCCCACGTGCCCTGATGGAGCAGGCTGTCCGCCAACTCCTGGATCGCTCCACCGGCGGATAGCTGCTCGTCGGTAAGTGGTCAGTCGTCAGTTGTCAGTTGAGAAGAAGAGTTGTGGGCGGGATGTAGGCGTTTTTCCCCCGCCGCCAACCTACAGGTTTCTGACTTCTGACTCCTGACTCCTGAATCCTGACTCCTGAATCCTATTCCTATGCCCGACATCGAACCCACTTTCGCCGAATTCCAGCGCCTAGCCCGCCGGGGAAATGTTGTACCTGTTTACCGGACGATTGTGGCGGACCTGCTCAGCCCTGTTTCTGCTTACTTGCGACTTTCCCCGGAGACCTCTGCCGGGGCGAGCCACCGTGCCCCTGCCGGCAAGGCGCATCCCTATAGCTTCTTGCTAGAGAGCGTCGAAGGCGGTGAGCGGGTAGGGCGCTACACTTTTTTCGGCGTTGACCCGTTTGAGGTGATTTCCTCTCGCGGCGATCGAATTACCATCGCCCGGGGCTCGCGGCGGACGGAAGAATCCGGTGACATCTTCGAATGCCTGCGTCAGGTGGGCGCGCGTTACCGCTCCGTGACCCTGCCCGGCCTGCCGCCATTCACTGCCGGCGCCGTGGGCTTTCTTGCCTACGAAGCGGTCCGCAAGCTGGAGCGCCTTCCGGCCCGCGTCGAGATGGACGTTGACGTGGACGACGCTGCCTTCATGTACTTTGCCAACCTCGTCGCCTTCGACCACGTCCAGCACCGCCTGTTCCTGATTGCGAATGTTCTGACGGAAGAAGGCAGTGGCGCCCTGCGCGCCAAGTACGACGCCGCGGTCCACCAGCTCGCGCGGATGGAAAGCCTGCTGCGCCGCCCGCTCGTCCTGCCACGCCTCCGCCCGCCTCGCGGCCCCTGGCGCGTGCGTCACAACATGACCCGCCAGCGTTACGAAACCATGGTGGAGCGCTCGAAGGAATACATCCGCGCTGGCGACATCTTCCAAGTTGTGATCTCGCAACGCTTGGAAGCGCCGGTGCGCGTCCCGCCCTTCGAGATTTATCGCGCCCTGCGGGTGGTGAACCCGTCGCCTTACATGTACTACCTGCGCATGGGCGATTCCACCATCCTTGGCTCTTCCCCGGAAATGCTCGTGAAGGTTTCCGGACGCGAAGTGGAATACCGGCCCATCGCCGGAACGCGCCCCAGGGGAAAGACGGAGGATGAGGACAAGCGGCTGGAGGAAGAACTGCGCGGCGACCAAAAGGAGCGCGCCGAGCACATCATGCTTGTGGACCTGGGCCGCAACGACATCGGGCGCGTGTGCGAGTTCTCGACCGTGCGCCCGCAGGAAGTCATGTTCGTCGAGCGCTATTCCCACGTGATGCACTTGGTCTCATCCATTCGCGGCCGGCTCCGCCCGGATGCGGATAGCTACGCCGCGCTGGCAGCCTGTTTTCCCGCCGGCACGCTCACTGGCGCGCCCAAGGTGCGCGCCATGGAAATCATAGACGAGCTCGAACCCACCCGCCGCGGCCTCTACGGCGGCGCGGTGCTCTACCTCGACTTTTCCGGCAATCTCAACTCCTGCATCGTCATCCGCACCGTGCTCATTAAGGGTAAGCGCGCATACCTACAGGCTGGGGCCGGAATCGTTGCGGACTCCGTTCCCGCCCGTGAGCACCAGGAATGCCTCGATAAAGCCAAGGCCATCCTCAAAGCTTTCCAAATCGGCGAAAGGGGTTTGTAGGGGCAGGCCCATCGACCACCTACTAACTACCTTTCCTTTCAACAACATTCCCGCTTCTAAGGGCTAAGTGCCTTTGTTTTCATAGACATTCCCGCTTCTCCCCCGCCCGTGGAAAGCCGACCCTTTGTTTTCATAGACATTCCCGCCTCGATCCGTCAAAAAAACAATCCTTTTTCAGGGTTGGTAGGCTTTCTTGAGCCGCAGGACAGGTCGAGCGAGTGATGCTGGCACGCACCGGCGGCGGGCAGGCCTTCGTCCCCCAGCCCCCAGCCCCTGTTCTTAATTCCCCACCCACCACCTGCCACATGCTAACTACCTGTCTTTTCAACAGCATTCCCGTTTTTAAGGGCTAAGTGCCTTTGTTTTCATAGACATTCCAGCTTCGCCGCCACTCTTTCCACAGCGGTCCTTTGTTTTCAATAACATTCCCGCGTTGTTCGTTCACTTTTTAAAGTTACTAGTTCTTTCTTTCCCTGTCGGCGGTGACATCTTGTCCAGGGCCTGCCATGCCTGCCAGGAGCCCTCTCCATCCCGCCTCCCTCAAATGCAGTCGACAATCGGCAGTGAGCAGTAGGCAGACGGCAGGCGTAGCGCAGGTCCCGTCCCGCCCTGCGGGAGACCTGCGGCCCTTCAGAGGCAGAAGGCAGTCCGCAGTGGCAAGGCCTACGAAGGCACCTCACATCCATAGGTCACAATTCACAGTTCAGCACTCACCATTCACCATTCAGCATTCAGCATTGCCTCAGCCCCACCTACTATCCTAGCCTATCATCTGCCGCGTGTCAAGAGACGCAAAGTCGTCCCCCATTCGCGGATAAGGTTGGCGGAAACCTCTTCAGAAACTAGGCGAAAGTCCTTTGGAAAGCCATTCACAGCGAATTTCTCTGTGCGATGTTGCCCAGCACGGTAGCACTGGGCTTAATCGTTCTCCTTTGAGTGGCCAGATCCACCGCAACAATACCGTACCTCGGCTCGAAACCGGACATCCACTCGAAGTTGTCGAGCAGCGACCAGGCCACATAGCCGCGGACATCCACGCCGTCGTCAATGGCGCGCTTCAGGCCGGTGAGCGCGCGTTGAAAATATTCCACGCGCCGGGTGTCATCGGTGGTGGAGATTCCGTTCTCCGTGACAATGATGGGCACACCCGTTTCCTTACTCGCATAGCGAACCACATGCTCAACGCATTCCGGGTAAAACTCCCAGCCTGCCTGCGTAGTCTCGGCGTCTTTCGGGGGAGGTAAGTCCTTCTTTCCCACTAGAGCTCGTGAATACGTTTGCACCCCCAGGTAGTCGTTTTGTTTTGCAACTTCCAGCCACGGACCGTACACGTCAGCCCGCTTCTCGGCCACATGACTGTCTGTGGGCGCCGCCTGATCGTCCATGATCGCGAGATTGAACCCCACTGGCATGTCGCTCCGCACCGATTTCATCGCGGCTTTGCCCTTGTGGTGCGCCGCCAGCAGACCATCGCGGATCTTCTTCCCGTCCCCCAGAAAGAAATCTGCGAACTCAGGCGCGTTGAGCTGCTTGCGCACTTTAGTCCAATTATACTGGAACATATCGGTCATACTCGTTCCCGGCTTGCCTGGCAAATTAATCCAGCTCAGCAATTGGGGAACGTCCGGCTCATTGAAGGTTGACGCATAACCCACGAGGTCTCCCAGGTGCTTAGTTGCTTTTTCACAGAAGCGCGCGTAAAGATCGGCCGCCGCAGGATTCTGCCATGCACCCTTGTAGGCAAACCAGCGTGGGATGGAGAAGTGAGAATAAGTGAGCAGCGTCGTCAAATGGTGCTCGCGGCAAGTGACCAGCACGCGCCGGTAATGTCGCAACTCGGCGTTGGAAAAGAATCCCTCTTCCGGTTCAATGCGTGACCACTCGAGCGAAAAACGATAAGAGTTGAACCCAAGATCGGCCAACATGCTTATATCTTGTGGATAGAGATGGTAGTGATCGCAGGCGTCGCCGGAGGGTTCTTTGAACATGCTCTCGGGTAAGTGTTCTACCGTCCAAAGGTCGCTGTTGGTATTGTTGCCCTCTACTTGGTGTCCTGCTGTCGCGCAACCCCACAGGAACTTATCGGGGAAAGTTTTGGTCTTATCTGCAAGGCCGGAGGCAGCCGCCGCTGGCGGTTTTTCGCTGTCGCCTGCTTGTGCGAAGGATCTGCTTCCAATCATCCCTGCCACTGCAGCCACAGAGGCGCCTTGCAATAGGGTGCGCCGGGTTATGGGTTGCGATGTCGATTCAGTAAGTGTCCGTTGTGCTTCTTTCATGTGTACCTCTCCCTCCTAAGGATTTCCAACAAACCTCTCCAGAAACTCGCCGGAGGGTCAGCAAGGGATACCCCGCCCTCACCCTCACTTTGATTACGTCACCTGGGCGGTCTTGCGGTCCTAAGATCGGCACCGTGCGATGACCAGTGTGATGTCATCTGCCTGTTCGCCATCACTGAACTTTTGCACTGTTGCCACGATTGCTTCGAGCAGAGTGGAGACAGGCAGGTGGCGCTGAAGGCGCAGAGTCTCAGCAAGGCGGCACTCGCCAAACTCTTCCCCTTCGGCGGTCGCTGCCTCCGTGACCCCGTCGGAGTAGACCACCAGCGTGTCACCCGGAGTCAAGCTAACTTCCTCAACGGAACACTCCCAGTTGTCGAACAGTCCCAGCACGGTCGCCGTGGCGGTGAGACGTTCTATCGTGTCATTGCTTCGCAACAGCATCGGTGGACAATGACCGCAATTGACATAGCGCAGCCGGCGACCCGAGTCTTCGTAGTCTGCGAAGAAGAGGGTGGCGTAACTGGCTTCGGCGGTATTCTCATAGAGAAGATGGTTCACTGACCTGAGCAGTCCCGGCAGGTCACTCAAAGCCACCGCGTATTGGCTGCGCAAGTTGGCCTGCAAGTTGGCCATGAGCATTGCGCCGGAGATGCCCTTGCCGGCAATGTCCGCCAGGACCATACCGACTCGTCCCGGACCCAGGTCGAGGAAGTCGAAATAGTCGCCCCCCACTTCCCGTGCCTGTGTGCACGTGCCGCTATATTCCAGGGTCGCGAGCGGGGGCAGCTTTTGTGGGAACAGCCTGGCCTGAACCTGCCGGGCAAACTCCATTTCCTGTGCCGTGCGCCGCTCAGCCTCGATTCGCTCGGCGATCTGCTCACCCAGGCGAATGCTCTCCAGCGCGACGCCCGCCTGGCTGGCCACCGAAGCCAGCAAGTATTTGTCTTCTCTCGAATAGGGCTCCTCCGAGAGGCGGGGGCCCAGTACCAGCAAACCTACGAGCCGGCTATCACGTCCCAACATGGGCACCAGGCAATCGGGCCGAAGCGCCAATAGAAAAGGTAGATTGCTCAGGCTCTCCTCGGAAACCTCCCAAGGCCGGCCCTTTCGCGCCAGATCCGCCAAAAATGGCTGCGTGGCAGAAATAGTTTGCCATGCAGGCGGGACATCGCCACGCACAGCGCAAAGTCGATTCTCACGCGTTTCGAGATAGACCGCAAAAGAACTGGGTTGAAGGGCCTTGATCAAATGGTGCTCCAGCAATTCCGCCAGCTCTTTTCGGTCAGTCGCGGTTCGGGTCTTCTCGGCCAAGTCCTGCAGGATCACGCGAGCGTCGTAGGCATTATGGAAGAAGGCCCGGTCGATCCTCCCGCCCACACCTTTATGCACCTGCGCTCCCGTCCAAAGCAGGAGTGTGCCGAAGCCGGTCCCCAAGGCTATACCTCCCGGTACAGCGGCCCCTGTTAGCGGTTCCAGATAATGAGCAAAAGCCAGGGCGAAAACCAACGTCACACCGACACTCACGAGAGCCAGCAAAATCGTAAAACCCCTTTGCACAAGCAGGTAACGAGCGCTCCTCCTGAGCAGGACCGGGATCTCGAGCACCCGGTGCTTCACGACGGCGTAGGCAAAGGATATGGGAAAAAGAAACACCAAAATCACGAACGCAACACCGAGCAAGAAGGGCGTGTGAAATCCGAAGAAGTCATCGGCTCCACGTTGCAGCACCACCGGTACGACGCCCACCAGCGTCCCCCAAAGAATCACTCGCATCTTGCGGCGCGCCTCGGCGGTGGTGGTGCTGAAGGCATTCCAGGTAAGCGAGACCAAGCCCAAGGCGACAAACCCATAGAGGAAGGACAATCGAATAATGTCGGCGGCATGTTCCCCTACCAGCCTGAGCAGTACCGCGGGAGCGTGTGGATCGCCCACCCTCAGGTTGGCCAGCGCCAGGGAAGCTCCAGTCGCCAGGCCCACCCATTTCAACCACGAAGCTCGACGATCGAGCGGCGACCGCGCCGGGAACACCGCGAAGAAGAAGTAGAACAGCGCCCCAATTGAACTGTCGAAAATCGCCCGGTAGGCCATCGCGAACGGGCGCAAGGATGGCCCCAGGCCGGCGAACCCATCGGGAAAGGAGGGTACTGCGATGAAGCCAGCGAACATCAAAGCCAGGAGCCAGGCGTTTGGGTCTTCCAGGCGAAGAAACAGGACTGCCAAGCCGACCACTAGGAATGCGACGGGGAACGTGTCGATGACGTCCTCGCCCAGGTGCTGCGTTATCCCTCCCTCCTTCCAGCCGAGGTGACCGGCCCGCCGAAATACAGCCTTGACGACGAATGGGGCAGAGACGCTGGCGCGCGCGATTGTCAGCTCGACGGTGTCGCCGGGCCGGCGCCTCTCCCAGACATCACTGAGCGAGTAAGCGTCCTCGATCTGCCGCCCGTCGATCCTCAGAATCCGATCTCCCGGCCTTAACCCAGCTCTTTCCGCCGGGCTGCCACTCACGATGCTCCTGATAAGCTCGCAGTGTTCGGATGCAACGTACTCGTTATCAAAACCTAATTCCAAGCCGCTCTGCCAGTGGGTGGCGGTGCCGTACATCCAAAGGCCGCTGTACAGGATTGTGGCGGCGGCAAAAAACATCGCCAACGTCACCAGCAGCAGTTTCGGGAGTTTGGGGAACTTGCGCATAGTCTTCAGGCTCAGCGCCAGGGAGCCTATCCTGGCGAACACCCGCACGAAGCTTAACCTGAATCCTGCGTCAGGAGCAACTTGCGAACGGCACAAAACGTGGCGGAAAGCGTCCGGAATGGCGAGGCAGCCCATCAAGGGCCTATCCGTGGGGCCTTGGCGCGAGCGAGAACAACCTTCGAAAAGCCCGCCGCGGCGGGAGTCCCGCAAGGCGGGACGCCAGCCTCAAGGCGGAGCACAACCTGCCCTACGCGGATTGCTTCGCCGCCGCCCTCGCCCAAGTAGCGCCGACCTTTAGGTCGGCACGTGCTGAGCTAAAGCTCAGCGCTTATTGACGAGTGACAAGGATTTCGAGGGCGTGGGGACTGCCCTCAAAATTCCTCGGGTCTGAGGTTGCAGGTCCTCTGTAGCGGCGCTCGGCGCCTGCCCTGCCTTGCGGTTCGTTTGACATAACCAGGCGTCGCCTCTACACTGGCATCAGGGGGAAATCGCCGAGTCCGCCGGGAGAATTGGCCATGCCTATCCAACTGAAGCCCGAACAGGAACAGCGCATTGCGGAAGCGTTACGCTCCGGCGCTTATCAAAGCCCCGACGACGTGATCGACCGGGCGCTCGAGGTGCTGCACGAGCGGGATGAATGGTTAATGGCCAATCGCGAAACGGTGGATGCCAAGGTCCGCAGGGGAATCGAGGAACTTAATCGGGGTGAAGGGATTCCCGAGGACGACCTGGACGCGCACCTTGAACGACTGAAAGCTCAACCGGAATGACACGGCGATGTGTCCTGGCTCCGCAGGCAGCCCGCGACTTGGTACAAATCTGGCGTTACGTAAAGCGGGAAGTCGGCAGGGAAGCAGCCGACCGGGTTGAATCTGTCATTCGAGCCAAGTGTGTCTTCCTGGCCAGCTTTCCCGTCGCGGGCCACTGGCGGCACGATTTGACCTCCGCAGATGTGCGGTTCTTTTCTGTGTACTCGCGCGCTTGCCAGAATAGTGTCTCTGAGTCATAATAAAGAATGGTAGACGATGTTACAGAAGGGTAGAGACGCCATGAGCCTGAATGTCAAAGACCCGGAAGCCCACCGTCTGGCCCAAGCCATTGCCGAGGCCACCGGCGAGACCCTGACCCGTGCCGTCACTGAAGCTCTACGGGAACGCTACGAACGCCTCCGGGTCCGCCGAGGCAAGGCCTCCGTCGAGGAACTTCTCGCTATCGCCAAGCGAGCCTCTGCCCAGGTCAAGGGTCCCTATCTCGACCACGCCGAATTCCTCTATGACGAACGTGGTCTTCCCCAATGATCCTGGACACTTCGGCACTTGCCGCCATTTTTTTCGGAGAACCCGAGGCCACCCTCTACACCCAACTAATCCACGGTGCCGACCGCTGCCTGATGAGTGCCGCAAACTTCGTCGAGCTCTCGATCGTCATTGAAGGTCAGATTGGGCCGGACGCTGGCCGCCAATGCGATGCTTTTTTCCGCAGAGCTGAAATCGTCATCGAACCTGTCACCGTCGAGCAGGCGCACTTGGCGCGGCAGGCTTTCCTCGACTTCGGCAAGGGCCGCCACGCCGCCGGGCTGAATTTCGGCGATTGCTTCGCTTACGCGCTCGCCAAGATCACCGGAGAGGCTCTCCTCTTCAAAGGAGAGGATTTCAAGAAGACCGACATCACCCCCGCTCTCTAACTGGAAAGTTAACAAGACATGTTGAGAGGTTTGTGATGGCGGCGAATTCGGCAATTGAGTGGACGGAATCCACTTGGAATCCGCTTACGGGGTGCACTAAGGTCAGCCCGGGGTGCAAGCATTGCTATGCAGAGCGGATGGCGCTGCGGCTCCAGGCGATGGGGCAGCGCAATTACGCCAACGGCTTCAACCTGACCCTCCATGAAAACGCGCTGGAGCTGCCCTTGAGGTGGAAGAAGCCCCAGACCATCTTCGTGAACTCCATGAGCGACCTATTCCACAAGGCTGTGCCCGTGGAATTCATCCTCAGAACTTTTGATGTCATGTGCCGGGCGAGATTCCTCGTCGTCCCGATTAGATCGGGACTCCTCGGAATGACAGGCGAGGCGGGTTTTCCAGCATCCTGCTAAGCGGGACGAGTGGCGAGTCCGTGCTGTCACCCTGAGTCCGTTCTTTGGCTGGCGCGGAGCGTTTGCGGTCTGCGTCCGGAGATTGGACTTTTGAGCCCCAAAGGGGCGTCCCGCCCTGCGGGATTAGCCCAGGCCGACGGCCTGGGTCAGGACGCCGGACCTGCTTCAAAGCGCCAGCCCTGAAGGGGCGTGCCACGTGAATCTGCATGGGTCGATCGCTCTTCAAACTGCATCTTCATTTTGTGTTCAGCAGCAAGCGTCGCGGACCCTTGCGCTTGCCACCGCGGCAAGGGCTCCTGAACGCTTATTGGGCCACCTTCCTCACGAATCAGGACTCCCCCGACCGCCAAGATTGGGGGCGCGAGCCACCACGTTCATATTCTGAGTGGCGGGCTTGTTAGCACGCCCTTTCAGGGCTGGGTGTCAGAACTGCCGCCCGGTGGACCCTGGGCGTTGCCCAGGGCTGGGATGGATCGCCCCTTCGGGGCCGGCGAATGTCCAAACTGCTGACGCAGAGCGTTTGCGGTCTGCGAGGGGTTACTTGGGAGAGGCTCGAACGTCAACAAGCGAACGTCATGACCCTTCGCCATTGAGCAGTAGAGAAGACTCGGAAGAGCGGTTTCTTGCGGTAGTTTCAAGCACTGCTGAGTAGTTACTTAACAACCTGCCGTCGGTCAGCCCGTGTGCTCGAAGAAGTTCCATGGCCTGGTGGCAGATCTCGAGGGAAGCTTTCATGAGAAAGGATTTTGCGAGAGACAATATTTTTCCGGAAGCGGCCCCACGGTTGACAAGCTGAGCGCCGGAGCGGATTACCTGACCGGCCACCCATAGTTTGGTACCCAGGTCTGCAACCTTAATTGCACTGGATTGCGAACCCGAAGACAAATCCTCACAACCTTCAGCCTTCTTGATTTGTTCAAGTGCAATCCGGAATGAATCGCTTGCAAGTTGAAAGGCATGATGAGACAGGCCCCAGGGGGAGCCCGCAGATCCGCTTGTCAATCCGGCATCACTCTCCAGGCTCTCCAGCGAAGGTATGAGGTCCTCGCCGCCAAACCCAGGCTCTCCCAGATGCCCGGCAATGGCGAGCCGCAGGATTTCGGAGGCGCCTTCCCCAATGGTTAACAGGCGTAGGTCACGGTAATTCTGCTCGACCTTGTAATCCCTCATGTACCCGTAGCCGCCGAGGAGTTGGATGGCCTCGTCGGCAATGCGCAAGGCAGTCTCCGTAGCAAACACCTTGGCCATGCACGCCTGCACCTTGAAGGGCTTGGATTGATCAGCTAACTGGGCAGCACTACGCACGGCTTGCCACGCCACCCACAAACCTTCTTCCATGCCGGAAAGTTTCGCGCGTGTAAGCTGTTGCTCGAAAAGTGATGCCTTGCCGATCTTTCGCGCCTTCGTGTAGCTGGTCGCCCGCTCGAGCGAGTCGCGGGCAAGACCCAGGGCAAGGGCCGCTACACCAATTCTTCCCCGCAAAAGGACGCGTCGCGTAACCTGTCCAGCGCTTCCAATTGGACCCAGAATAGAGTCCTCAGTAATAAAGACGTCATCAAATTTCACAGCCGCGGTGTCGGTGCGCCACATTCCCATTTTTCCATGGAGCGGCGAGGAGGCGATGCCGTTTTGATTAGCTTGCCTTTCGACAACGCAGCCGGTTGGACCTGCGTCTTGTCCGTCCTGGCCGATGGCCTGCGCTATGACGAGATAGAGATCGGCGTGACATCCGTTCGTGATAAAGGTCTTCTCTCCGCTTAGTATCCAACCTTTCGAAGTTCTTGAGAGCTTTGCTCTCATATCGTTAAAGATGTTACTACCTGCCTGAGGCTCAGTGAGACACCACGCGCCGATTTTCCTACCCGCCGTCAAGTCGGGGAGGTATCTCCGCTTTTGCTCGTCGCTCCCTGCCAGTAAAACATGCGTTGTGGCAAGTGATTCATGAGCAGCAAGCGTGAGGGCCAACGACCCATCATAAGCCGCGATACCCTCGATGACAGGTAGAAACCCTTCCAGCGTTCCACCTTGACCCCCGAATTCGCTAGGGATGGCCGTGCCCAGAAATCCACTCCCGGCAGCTAGCGGAATGAATTTGTCTGGAAACTGCTCCTTGCCTAACTCTCTAAGGTACGGCACAAGCTCGCGCTCACCGAATTCACGTACTGCCTTGGCAAGTAGCAATAGATCGTCGTCCTGAAAAATTTCTGCTAGAAGTCCGCGCGCCCCCATGCGAAGCCTCCCCCATACTTTATTAGAGCATAATGTGGGAGAATTGGTCTAATGGGATGCTGAAAAACGCCTCTGAACCCTGTTATTCCCTGTGCCAATCGGCGTGCGGACCAGCGAAGGAAAGGTGTGGGACACGCTCAGCCCCCACGGGGGACAGGCCCGGAAGCTGCGCAGGACGCGATAAACCTCAGACCAAATGTGGAAACTCGAGACTCCCGCGTAAGCGGGGCCCACGTCGATTCTCCGCCCGGCATCTAGGCTTGCAATGGATTCGTTATGATATTAGAGTGTGCTAGCAACTGTAGGTTTCTGTCAAGAAACGCCTCAGGAAGCTGTCTGATCGGATCTGGGCGGGTCCAGCGCGGCGAAAGCCGTCGCTGCGAAAGGCTAACAGGTAACTGACATGCTCTGGGCTAAAAAGCCACTCAAGGAGGTAGCATGAGCGAGCTGAGCTGTGGGTCGGGTCCACTATTTATGAACCCCGATAGCGAAGCCGCCCGCGCCTTTTTTCGGCAGAAGAACAGGGCACTGACGAACAAGCTGATGTCTGTGCAGGAGGCGGTGACAAGATTCGTGAAGGAGGGCGACTACATCGCCTCCGGAGGCTTTGGGACCAACCGAATCGCTACGGCAATCCTGCATGAGATATTACGACAAAAGAAGCGGAATTTAGGGTTCGCGGGACACACTGCGACGCACGATTTTCAGATCGTGGCCGCAGGGAACATGCACGGGGAGAGGCTTATAGCGCGCCTCGACTTGGCGTACGTTATCGGGCTTGAGGCGCGTGGCCTGTCCCCTCACAGTCGACGGGTAATCGAGAGTGGTGAGATAGAGATTTGTGAATGGACAAACTACGCCTTGGCCTGCCGGTTTCGTGCTGCCGCTGCGGGAATCCCCTTTATTCCCTCTTACACGATGTTGGGAACAGACACTTTCCGTTTCAGTGCTGCCAAGGAGATCGAATGTCCTTTCAGCCACCGCAAACTAGTTGCTCTCCCGGCTCTCTATCCGGACGTCGGAATTATTCACGTTCACGAGGCGGATTGCTATGGCAACTGCCGCATCCGGGGAAACACGGTCGCTGACTTCGACATAGGCCGGGCATCCAAGCGTGTGATTGTTTCTGTGGAACACCTCGTGAGTAATGACGAGATCCGTAGTCACCCCGAGTCCACTATTATCCCGGCTTTTTGCGTGGATGCGGTCTGCGAGGTGCCTTTCGGGTCTTACCCGGGGAACATGCCAGGCGAATACTATTCCGACGAAGAGCACTTGCGCCTATGGCTCGAGGTTGAAAAGGACGAAGCTGAATTCAGCAAGTTCCTGAAGAAGTACATCTTCGACACACCGGACTTCGAAAGTTACTTGCGGCTCTGCGGGGGAATGAACCGAATCAGAGAACTGCGCGCCCTGGAGTTACTGGTGCCACAGGCGGACTAGACATGGCTGACTACAATGCAATGGAGTTAATGATCTGTGTGGCGGCGAGACTGCTTGAAGATGGATCCACGGCCGCGGTGGGAACGGGCGCGCCAGTGGCCGCAGCCGTGCTGGCCCAGAAGACTCATGCGCCGAACCTCCTGATTGTCTTTGAAGCTGGGGGGCTTGCGCCGCTGATTCCATCAATGCCGATTTCGGTAGGGGACTCGCGCAGTTTCTATCGGGCTTTGATGGCAACCAGTATGAACGACATCATGGAGACTTGCCAGCGTGGGATGATGGATTATACCTTCCTGAGTGGAGCGCAAATCGACCCCTACGGCAACCTTAACTCCACAGTGATCGGTGAATACGCAAAGCCCAGGGCCCGCCTGCCGGGCAGCGGAGGCGCCAACGATTTGGCAAGCTTCTGTTGGCGAATCATGGTGGTGATGCTGCACGAGCGAAGGCGCTACGTTGAAAGGCTTGATTTTCTCACTACGCCTGGCTATTTGTCTGGCCCAGGGGCACGTGAGGCAGCAGGTCTTCCTGGCGGGTCCGGGCCATACCGGGTCATTTCAGACCTCGCCGTGATGAGTTTTAATAACGAGTCAAAGCGCATGCAAGTGGAGAGCTTCCACCCCGGGGTAACCTTTGCCCAGGTTCAAGAAAACACCGCCTTCGAAATACTTGCGGCACCTGGTGTAAAGCAGACAGAGCCTCCAGAAAAGGAGGAACTGCGAATCCTGCGTGAAGAGATAGATCCTTTGCGTTACATTATCGGCCGGTAACTAATGGGCTTTCAGCGCCGATAGAAGCAGCCCTCACTGGCCAAGAGCCTAACAATATGCGCTGAGCGGGTAGGGCAGACCTCCGTCCCGCGCTTGCGGGATCCGCGGCTCTTAGCCCGAAATCACCTATGTCGTCGCCCTGCCTGGCACTGGCCAATGGTCTGTGCAGCCCGGCAAGGAACGGCTCAGGATCAGGGAAATACTTGGCTTACGAATGTGGTCGATTTCAGAGTTAGGCATTCGCGACGTTGATGAACCACCTCAAGGAGGGAAGAAGGTTCGGATGCTTTGTCACCCGGCACAAAAGCGCGACAATTTCATCTGCCAGTATTGCGGGAAGGACGGCTTGCCTGGATAACTGGCATGATTCCACCATTGACCACGTCCAGCCGCTCAGTCGCGGCGGAAAACGTCAACTGGAGAATGAGGTAGCTTCTTGCAATTATTACAGCTCAATCAAGGGCGAAAGATTGTTTGTGAGTGTTGCCGAAGCGAAGGAATACGCGAAGAAGCGGCGTGACGAACTCCAGAAGGACTATGAAAGGGTCTACGCTGAAATTCGCGGCGGGAAGCCAAACGGCTAATTGTGATCCGCAGAGGGACGGGACCAGGCTCGCAACCCCCTCACCCGGCCCGTCCCGGCTGGAGAAAACGCCGGCGGCGGGCCACCCTCTCCCCCAAGGGGGAGAGGGCTAGCCCCTCAAGCTTAGGTAGCGCGGGCCTCCGTCCCGCGCCTGCGGGGTCGCGGCTCTTATCACGTTCAACGAGTCAGGACGTGGTCCCGTCGAAGGGAGCGCGGAACGCGATCAAGGCGAGTGATAGTTTCCAACTCGGGTTTATTCAGCACCAGCGTTCCCTCGACTACCAGATCGGTTAGCGCCGGGCTCTCAAATCCTTCCCCCATGCCTTCTGTACTATCGCGCAGCCACGCGAGGAGAACAGAGGGGTCCTTTACCCTCAAGATCAAATCCGCTTCTTCAGCACTCTCCTCTCGCACCTGCAACTTTCCCTTCTTCACAGCAAAACTGAAATTTCCACCGCCCGTCTGGACGTTGACAGTCCGATTCCAGTTGGCAAGATTGGCAGTCGCTCGCGCGCTTTGCGGGACCATTTCGGCAAGCTTTTGGAAATGGATCTTGACTTCTCGCAAGGCTTCCTGAAGTTGCGGAGTGGCCTGGCCTAGATCATGTTCAGCGAGCCGGCCCCACTCAATCTCGCTTTCAAGCAAGGGACTCTTGGCGAGTTGCTCAGCCGTAAGCTCAGACTGGGGCAGCGCAAAGATGTCTTCGATCCCGCCTTTTCTTTCGTCGCGGAATGCGATTTTGACAGGCGTACCCTTCTTATAGATCCCGGGCCGTATCGTTCCCCGTGTGGTTCGTACCCTGATTAGCATGGCGGTATCACTGAGCTTGCCGTCCAGAGTCTCGAGGAACACCCGGCCCGTGCCAAACGGCACCTGTCCCTTGAAACGGCTGGGAGCAAAGACAGTGATTACCGGGGTGGCAGCCACAACGCCCAAATCCTTTACATACTCCTTGCTCATCTCGACGAAATTACATGCCGGGCAACGCTTCATAAAAGGCGGGATGATCAGGTGCTTGCACTGCGGGCAACGGTGGCCGAAGACTTTGCCTTCATCTCGAAGCGAAAGAAAGAAATCAGAGAATTCCCCCTGAGCGTGCTGCATGGCAGTGAACATGACATCGTTTCGCAACAGGTATCTACTGCCTCCTGCTTGGACTTCCGTAATCGCCACCATTGGGAGCATCGCAGGTGAGATCACCGGCTCTTTCTTTCTCCTCGGCATGATCAAACTCTCCTTTCCAGCACTATAGCCACACCGTACATCGAAAGCGATGCGCCTGTGCCGTGGACCAGCCCGTGCTCCAGGTTCTTCCCACGCAGTTCCCGCATGACGCTCCAGGTCGACATCATATTGGACCCCCCAACGAAGTGTCCGCCGAACACGAGTCCGCCCGAAGGGTTCACCAGGAGTTTCCCGCCGGGCATGATGATGCCTTCCTCGACAAGGTCGTTGCCGCGACCCAGCGGCACCACGCCCATTTCGGCGAGTGTGATCATCGCCTGGGGGATGAAAGCATCGTGCAACTCAATCACCTGAATATCGTCAATGGTGAGCCGAGCCTGCTCCAACGCCTTTCGTGTGGCCAGGTAATCCGAGTAGATGCGATGGAGGACCTTATAGCGTGTAATGTCATTTCCGACGAAGTAGGGTTCATTCGCGGCCCCCACGCCCGTTATCCAGATCGGTTCTCGACCCGTCCGCTCTTTGATTCTCTGCGCCATTTCCCCTGAGGCAAAAATCAATGCGCAGGCGCCCTCCGTGTACACGCAGGTTTCGAGGGCTCGAATGGGGTAAACCACGTAACGCGAATGGAGCACCTGCTCTGCGGTTACTTTCTCACCCAGTCGCTGTGCGTAGGGATTGTTCTGCGCGTGTTCGCAGAAGAGTTCCACTATCTTGGCGCGCGCCCGGGGAGCGAGGTCTCCGGGATACTCATCCATATAGGCCTGGATAACCTCCGCATAGCTTTCGGAGGCATGTGCGCCAAGCGGCCGCTCGAACCACGGGTCCCACGAATAACCGATTGTCTGTACCACCGCAGGGGTGGCGCTCTCCGCTTCGAAGTCATAACAATCGAGTGCCTTCTCTACCCCGAAGACGAGCATGAGGTCATATTGGCCGCTGGCGATCATGTTGTAACCCGCCAGCATTGCATAGGCCCCGGTGGCGCCACCATTCGAGACCCTCAACAATGGCTTGTTCTGAAGCCCTACGATACCCTGCAAGCCGCTTTCGGGGATCGCCTGGAACTCGAAAATGTCGTTGTAAATCCCCGCAACGCCGGCTTCCACTTCCTGGACATGGATTCCGGCGTCACGGACCGCCTCACATACCGCCATTTGCGCCAATTCCCAAAATGTCTTTTCAATCCAGCGGGAACGGCACGGAGTCATCCCCGCACCCATGACGGCTACTTCTCTCATTTGCGTTGCCCCTCTAATCCGATGATACCACCAAAAGGAAGGCCTTCCTGCTCTTTGTTGGGCTTTGCAGAGGAGGGTAAGAGCTCAAGCCAGTACAATTCCCCCTGCTTCTCCAGGAAAGAGGTTGTGCGTCACCAATATTCGACTCGCTCTCAGCGCCAGCGACCTACCGCTCTCCCCTCCCATTATCTCGCCACCAGCACCTGCCGGCGTAAGCGCCCCGTCGACGCCGAGCAGGAAGTAGGAAACAGAAAGTATGAAGTCGGGGCAATCTGGGAAGGGTGAGTTGTGAATTCGGGGGCGAAAGATCCCGTTCAGCGTCTCCAAGACCAGCATTTGGTGGTACACTCATTCGCAACCGGGGGGCCAAAACGGCAATCCTGGTCAGGAAGGAGTCCTGCCATGAGTGCAAAAAAAGTTATCGGGCTTAGTTTCAAAACATTATTAGTCGCCATCGTGGTGGGCATCAGCTTCATTATCGGAGCGATGGTCTCCGGAATAGGGCGGGGAGTTCCGGCCCCGACCGGTGCGGCGGCAGCCACGGCTGCGGCGCACCCCGCAAATCCCCTGTTGTTGCTCTTCATCGCGTCGCTCGTTCAGGCCATTGTCGCCACCTACCTCGTGCTGGAAGCGAATTGGAGTGGCTGGAAGGTCGCGGGCGCGCTTTTCCTGTTGTCTCTGAACACATCGGTGCAGGCCGCGATTGAAGGCACCCCGTATCTCCGGGGCCGCTTGCCCTCGCATTTCATCCCCCATATGCTGATAATGGGATTGGTGGCCAGCGCCCTGTTTGCGCCGTTGACCGTGTGGATTCTGGGAAGCTTCCGGCGAGGCCCGCGGGAAGCGCCCGGCAAACGCGCCCACTGGTCCGCCGCTCGGTGGACCGGAACCCTCGCCGCAACCACCGTCGTCTTTATGGTGCTCTATTATCTTTGCGGTTACTACATTGCCTGGCAGAGCGCGGCGCTCCGCCAATTCTACTCCGGCTCGACCGCAATCAGGAGCTTCTGGGGACAGATGGCCTGGACCTGGTCTACCACGCCTTGGATGTTTCCGTACCAGGCGGTGCGGGCGCTGCTGTTTGTGGGGCTGACGCTGCCGGCGATACGGATGCTCCACGGCGGAGCCCTGCGCGTGGCTTTGGGAACCGCGTTAATGTACGTGGCGTTCGACGGGAGCCCGGGGCTGATCCTGCCTAACCCCATTATGCCCCCGCCCGTTGCGCACGCCCACGCGATTGAAATGGTCGTGTGGGGCCTGGTGTGCGGCGCGTTTGTGGGCTGGGCAATGAGCCAGGGCCGCGCCGCCGAACCTGCGGAGTCGCAGTTCGCCAAAGCCGCCTGAGTCGCCGTGCATCATGCAACGGCACGGTTTTGACGTGGTGGGTTACCCAAGCGGGATACGGGTCTTGTTTTGGGCGAGCCACGCGTCGAAGCTTTGCAGCGCGGGGTTGAGGGCTCGGGCGACCTCGAGGTTGCGCACGCCACAGAAGTATTCGTTGAAGTCGCGCTTGAACTGGAACATGTTGCCGAGGTCCTCGGCGCCCGGGAAACCGAAGCTGCGGTACACCTCGGGTGGCACGTTGTTGTAGCGCACCTCTTTACCCAACGCCTTGGTGAGCGCGGCAGCCATCTGCGCGCCGGTCAAATGCTCGCCGGCAATACTGACGGTCTTGCCGATGAACTCACGGCCCCTCTTGAAGATGCCGTAAGCGCAGCGGCCGATGTCCTCGGCGGCGATGCCCGGGAGCTTCTTGTCGCCCATGGGCATTGTGAGAGCCAGCTTGCCGTCCGGGCCCTTCTTGGGGCCCATGCCGAAGTAGATGAAGTTGTCCCAGTAGAACGACGTCTGAAGGAACGTCACCGGCAGGCCGAGGTCGGTGAACACCTGGTTGGCCTCGCCCTTGGCGTCCAGGTGCGGCACTTTGTATTTGCCCATAAGGGTGGGCATTCGGTTGTCGCTGAGGGGCACCCACTTGCGCGTGTCTTCGAGGGTCGACCAAATCACGTGTTCGATCCCGGCCTGCTTTGCCGCTTGGGCCATGTTCGTAGCCTCGGCTAACTCCTTCTCCGGCGAGAAGTGCGCCCAGAAAAACGTGACGCAGTACGCTCCGTAGGCGCCCTCAAACGCCCGCTTCAGGCTCTCCACGTCGTCGACGTCGGCGGCGACCACCTCGGCGCCCAGCTTTGCCAACGCTCTTGCCTTGTCAGAGTTGACGTCTCGCGTGAGAGCGCGCGCGCTGAAGCCACCCCTCTGGTCGCTCAAGATGGCGCGGACCAAGCCGCCACCCTGCGCACCGGTTGCACCTACCACTGCAATGATCCTCTTTTCAGCCATACGATCCTCCCTGCTAAATTGGAAAGGCAATGTTCCACGGCTAACGGGCACACACGTGCCCCTCGGCGGCGCCCCTCAATTAACGCTCGAGGATGGCGCGCCACCACCGCTCCGGTGCAGTGGGTGCTCAGCCAGCCCTGTACGTCATGACGACTTCTTGCCCAGTTCGTCCAGGCCGGCTTTTGCCAGGTCTTCCGGGGTCATCACAACACGGAACTCGCAATCCGCATTGAACGTGAGGAACCATGGCTCCGCGAACGTCGGAACCTTTGACGGATCATCCAAATTAATGATCATGATCCCCCCGCGGCGACCTTGGAACTCCCCGAAGTAGACCGCCTCTGGCTTCAGCTCGTCGAGAATGCGCCGTATCTTCTTTCCTGCCGTGCCGTCCTTCACCGCAGCGTTAAATGGCTCGTGCGGAAACTTGACATGGAGAAGCATTCGCATGTGTCACCTCTTTCAATCGAGATTAGATTCGTATGGCTAACTCTTGATATGTGCTGACCCGCATAAAACCCCGTCCCGGTGGGCAAAAGACCGAACCGCCCTCGACGCACAAGCTCGGGCGCGCTTCGAATTCAGCGACTTGTGTGCTCTTCGATGATTTGCTTGCGAAATGTTACGCGGACTGCCCCGCACCCCTGAATTTTCTATTAAACCGCCGCTCTACATAAAAGTCAAGCAGTCTGAAGCGATGGTGGTGTCCCAATTAGAATGTAGGGCCGCCCCCCGCCATGGCGGGACGACCAGGCCGGGGCAAGCCCCGGCCCTACGTCGCATATTAGGACACTACTGAAGCGATTGAAGGAAAAGAGAAATGTCATTTGCGCCTGCGTTTCGGGTATTCAGCCTGCGGCCATTCGGCCAGCGCGGACAGGCATGGTGCCCCGCTGCAACCATGGTAAGATACGAGGAACTGGAGAAGTGAAGGCAGGTTGGCATGGCTATCGACAAGAAATTGCAGGAGAGACGAGAGGAGATCCTGCAGATCGCCCCGCGCTACGGAGAAGCTGTATGCAGCGGGCAAGATGCCGTGCCCCAGTTTCGGTTGTTGCGGCGGGGATTTCGCCTTTTATTTTGGGGCAACACGCGCTAGGCTGGATGCTTCCAAAAGCATGTAATGACATCCCACGAACCGGAAGGTGACTTATGCTCAAGCAACGCACGCCGCGGTGGCTCGTCTGCGCCGCAGTAATCACGCTCCTGATGGGCGCGCAATCTTTCCCCCAAACCACGGTGACTTCCACGCAACAGGATCAGAAAGACCTGGCGGTGACCGTTTACAACTCCAACGTCGCATTGGTGCGGGACGTGCGCAGGGTGCGGCTTCCCGCGGGGACACTGGACTTGCGTTATATGGATATTGCGGCTCAGGTGAATCCGGCCACGGTCCATATCGTCTCGCTCACCACCCCCAAGGACCTGAGCGTCCTGGAGCAGAACTACGAGTACGACCTGCTGAGCCCGCAGAAGCTTCTCCAGAAATACGTGGGCAAAGAACTGACCCTGGTGCGGTTGGTGACCGAGAACAATTCCACCAAGGAAGTTTCCGTTAAAGCCACCCTGCTTGCCCTTAACGAAGCGCCGGTGTGGAAAGTCGGAAACGAAATCATCACCGGGATGGGCGCGGACCGCTACGTCTTCCCTGACCTGCCCGAAAACCTGTACAGCAAGCCGACCCTGGTGTGGCTGCTGGATAACAACAGGGCTGGCGAGCAGACCGTGGAAGCATCCTACCTGACCAACCAGGTCAATTGGAACGCCGACTACGTTCTCACGATTCGATCGGATGAGAAGGCGGCGGATTTGAACGGTTGGGTGACGGTTATCAACAACAGCGGGACTGCATTTCGGAATGCGCAGCTCCAGCTTGTGGCAGGAGAGGTACACCGCGTGGCAGGAGCAGGAGTGGGCGGTGGCGTTGCTGAGGGCAGGCTTATGAAGGCGATGGCCGCACCGGCGCCTCAATTTGTCCAGGAGCCGATCTCCGAGTACCACCTCTATACGCTCGAGCGTCGTACCAACATCCAGGACAATGAAACCAAGCAGATCAGCTTGCTCGATGCCACGGGGGTCAGCTTCAATAAGATTTTCGAGGTGGACGGACAGCAATACTACTACCACAATGCCCAGCGCCCCGGGGAGCCCATTAAGGAACCCGTCCAAGTCCATATTAAGTTCAAGAACTCACAGGAAAACTCTCTCGGCATCCCGCTGCCGGCGGGAACGGTGCGCGTATATCAAGGCGACTCGAAGGGGCGGGTGCAATTTATCGGCGAAGACCGCATCGGCCATACTCCCAAGGATGAAACACTCGATCTACACATCGGCAACGCGTTCGATGTGGTCGCGGAAAGAAAGCAGACGGATTTTAAAGCTTATGGCCGGGCTTTCGAGTTCGCCTTTGAGATTTCACTTCGCAATCACAAGCCGGAGCCCATTACCGTGGTTGTGAATGAACCTATTGGCGGCGATTGGACGATGCTGGACTCAAACTACAAGTACGAAAAGACGGCTGCTTTCGCCGCGCAATTCACTGTGCCGGTGGCGGCCAACACGGAATCCGTGCTGAAGTATCGCGTGCGGGTGCAGTGGTAACTCGGCGACGGAAGGCAGTCAGTCGTCCGTTGTCCGTTTCCTTGCCGCCTACTGCTTTGAGCCTTAGAAGAACCGCAGGCCCGGAGGGCCCGCCATTCTTATTGGCAGGCGCTACGCTTGCTGCTCGTCAGGAACCGTTGGCTGTTGTGCTCGAATTCCGCAACACGTCGGCAGCAGAGGGGACTGCCCTTGAACTTTCCGATCGTCGGGTGGGCGATAAAGTACCACGTGAAGACTTGCACAGGCTCGTGGAGGGGCGGGGGGACTTGTTCAAGGCACAAAACTCGAGCCTGTGAGCAGCCACTCCATGAGTTGGCGCCTTGATGGGTTCGGCAGGTCGCGCGGATTCACCGTTGTCCTCTGCGTGAGCGGCGGGATGAGTTATCACTCGCGAGAGCCAGGACATGACCCGGACATAGACGATGGCGGCTTGTTGCTGCTCCACTGTAGCGCTCGGAGGGGTGCGCGAGGCGGATGCGGGACGGCCAATCCACTCCCCCAAAGTGCTGGCGAGCGAGAAGAAGGTGGCGAAAATCAGGATCAACAGCGGCAATGGCAGCTTGGCTTTCTTCATAAACCGATACCTCCCTCCAAAGGCAACTTTTCCCTTCTGAATAGCTCACTCCCAAATCCAGTGGTTAAGGATTTAGACGCTTCACGCAAGTTTTAGTCACCAATACTGGAAAGCCCCAAGTGCCTGAAATTAATTAGATGTTCGACCTACTAGGCGGGTTGCGCGGAAGGCATGAGTGAATCCACTTTTGGCAGGATGCTGAACAAATGAATTGCCGTGGAAAATAGCTTTCTTCCGCAATCTGTCGGAGCAAGCGTAGCGCAGGCCTCGCGGTTCAAGCCCTGCGGTTCTTCGAGATCCCAGCTTTGCTTCGTCGCAACAGCCCGAGGTTAGTGACAAACCTCCAAAACCCGCAGGGCTCCCGCCAGGGCGGGACGGGCCCTGCGCTACACTTGCGTCGGTCCAGCGTGCACCAATGCACGGGAATCCCGAGCAATTGAGCGTGTGCCGCGCGGGTGGGACGCTGGTTCGAAGGCCGGTTGCTAAAACAGCTTGAAGGATACTGCCACCACGACCTTCACGGGCACGGCTTTGCCTCTTTTCATGGCGGGCTTGAATTTCCAGGTGCGCACGGTCTGCATGGCGCTCTCATCCAGTCCCTTGTCCACACCTTTCCGCAGCTTGACGTCGGTGACACTCCCGCTGACATCCACCACGATCCAGAGGAGGACGTCGCCCTGAAGCTTGGCGGCCTTCGCTTCTTTCGTATAAGCCGGCTCGGGCTTGTAGATGGGGACCGGCTCGGTAACGTCGCCGCCCACCTTATAAACCTGTGCGGTGTCGTTTTTCGTGGCGGGATGTGGCGGAGCCGCCGGCTCCGCGGGACCGGGGGCTGCGGAATTCACGGCGGGCGGAGTCCGCGCCGGAGCCGTGAGCGGGAAAGCCCGGACCACCAGCCCCCCCGCCACCAGGAGGATGGCCAGCGCGGTCAGCAACGAGGCAATGAGTCTCACCTTTGACATACGAACCTCCTTCACCAGCAGCGCGACGCGCTGCACCAACTGGGTCTCACCCAGAAAGAGCGGAGCCGGCAGGGGCACCGCGCGGGCCGCGCCCGCGATTTCAAGCAGGGCATGCAGGTAGGGCCTGCGCGCCCCGGTCAGTTCCACGACGTCACTGTCCACCACCTGCTCGCGGCCGAGCCGGATGTTTCGAATCGTCCACCAGATGGCGGGATGAAACCAGAACAGCGTCAAGACGAGTTCCTCCAGAAGATTCAGCAGCCAGTCGCGGCGCGCCACGTGCAGCAGCTCGTGGCAGGCAATGGCGCGCTGGTAACTCTCGTCCATCTGCTCGAACGGCGCCGGAAGGACGACCGCAGGATCGAGCCACCCGAAAGTCACCGGCACACTCACGCGCTCGGAGAAATAGAACGTCGGCTCGACGCCGACCAGAGCCTGCGCCTCGCGGAGCGCCCCCGGCAAGAGAGCGATGCGGAGCGCCGTGCGCCGATAGTGGCTGAGCCGGAAAAGCCCGAGCGCCAGGCGCAGCAGCCCCAGAACCCCGCCTGCCACCAGCACCAGCAGGATCCAGGTTTGAAACGGAAATAGGAACGCCGCCGATCCCACAACTTCGGGGTCGGTGCGGACGGTGGCCGTCGCGGCGCCGCCCGCCGGGCCGAAAGCCATGCGATGCCAGGGTTGAATGAGGGGCAGCAGCAGGCAGGCTGTGAGCAGCGCCTGCCAGTAAACGAGCATCACGCGCGGCTGCCGGAGGCGCAGCAGAACGGCCGCGAGGCCTCCGGCCGCGACCAGGGCCGCCACCTGGACGCAATACGACGCGAAATTTGCCAGCCAGAGCGGGTGCATCATTCGCCCTCCCGAATCGCCCGCGCGATCTTCTCGAGGTCCTTTTGAGACAATCGTCGATCCTTGAGGAGGTGGACCAGCAGCGGCTCGGCGGAGCCGTTGAACACCCGGTCCACAAACTCGCGCACCATGGCTTTGATCACATCGCTGCGCGGGCGCGTGGTCTGGTAGACGTAGGCACGGTCTTCCGCCTGCTTTTTCAGATATTTCTTTTCTTCCAGGATGTTCATCATGGTCATGACGGTGGTGTAGGCGATCTTGCGCTGCTCGCGCAGGGCCTCGTACACGTCGCGCACCGTGGCGCTCTGGAGGCGCCACACGATCTTCATGATTTCGAGCTCCTGCCCGGTGAGGGTTCGGCTTCGCGGTCTCATACTAGTAAATTAGTACTAATAATTTGAGCTTGTCAAGAGAAAAAATCGTGGCGGCGGGGCAGCAGAGGTTCACCCCGGAAACGAGAGCCAATGCGCACTCGGTCATTCCACGCCAAGCCCCGCGCCGACCGGCCCTGGGCGCAGCGAAGAATCCCGGCATGTCTGGAACCGCCGACTGCCGACCCGCCGCGGCGGGTTCGTCGTCCGCCAATAGGAATGGCTGACTCCTCGGGATGACCGTAAAACGGCTTTCTTCAGGGATCTGTTAGATCACAAGCATGCAGTCACCGTAGCTGTAAAAGCGGTAGCGCTCTCGAACTGCGTGCGCGTAGGCGCGGAGTGTGAGGTCGCGGCCTGCCAAGGCGCACACCAGCATGAGCAGTGTGGACTTAGGAAGGTGAAAGTTGGTGAGCAGCCCCCGAATCACGCGAAATTTGAATCCGGGATATATAAACAAGCTCGTTTCTCCTCTCCCCGGCTCGATTCTTCCGCCGCGCTCCTGCCCCACATGTTCGAGGGTGCGGACGCTGGTGGTGCCTACGCCAATGATGCGCCGGCCTTGCTCGAGCGCCCCATTCAAAGCGACTGCGGCGGCCTGGGAAATCTCATACCGTTCGGCTTCCATCTTATGTTCTTCCACTCGGTCCACCCGCACCGGCTGAAACGTCCCCAGGCCCACGTGGAGTGTGATCTCGCAAGTTTCAATCTTGCGCTGACGCAGCGCCTCGAGAACTCTTTCCGTGAAGTGAAAGCCTGCCGTGGGGGCGGCTACTGCGCCACGGACTTTGGCGTAGATCGTCTGGTAGGTCTCGCGATCCTGCGCTTCGTCGGCGCGCCGGATGTAGGGTGGCAAGGGAACATGGCCCAGGCGGTCGATCGCGTCTTCGATCGCACCCTCGTGCGCCCTCAGACGCACGCGGCGCACTCCGTAATCGCCTCGGCCAATAACTTCTGCCTGCAATTCTCCCTCGCCGAAGAGAAGTAGCTCGCCCGTTCTCACCTTTCGGCCCGGGTGGACAAGCCCCTCCCAGACGTCCCCGCTCTCCTGCCGAGTCAGCAACAACTCGACTTCCCCCTTCAGAAACTCCCGCGCCGCGGGATTGCGCTTTCCAATAGCATGGGAGTGGAGGCCCCGCCGCCGGCCGAGCAAGCGGGCTGGAAAGACTTTAGTGTTGTTAAAAACCAAAAGATCGGCGGGCTTGAGGACTTGAGGGAGATCTTGAAACACCTGGTCCCTGAAGGTCCCCGCTTCGCGGTCGAGCACCATCATGCGCGAGGCGTCACGGCAGGCCAGAGGCCGCTGGGCGATCAAGTCGGGCGGAAGCTGATAATCGAATTCCTCGAGAAGCATCGATCAGGAATTGTATCAGTGAGAGAGGTCCGTCGTCCGCAGTCAGTTGTCAGGGTTTGTCATGAAAGGACCCGAAGCCGGTGGGTCACACAACGAATCACTGACCACGGACAATACCTCCGTTGTGGTACAGTTTCAGTATGCCCACTCAGGCTGTCACCATTTCACAGCGGGGCGTGGACCGAGTCCTCTCGGGTCACTTGTGGATTTACCGCGCCGACGTCCTGGACGCGGGTGAGGCAGGTCCCGGGGCCGTGGTTCGTCTGCAGGACCGAAGGCGGCGTTTCTGGGGGCAAGCGCTTTACAGCAGCAAGTCTCTGATCGCGTTGCGCCTGCTTACACGTGAAGAGCGCCCATTCGACCGCGCCTTTCTTGCTGAGCGCGTAGCCGCGGCGGCGAGTTTTCGGCAGCAAGTGGTGGACGGCGCTCAAGCCTACCGCCTTGTCTGTGCGGAAGGCGATCTGCTTCCTTCTCTCATTGTTGACCGTTACGGCCCATGCTTCGTCATCCAGACCCTCAGCCAGGGCATGGACCGGCTGAAGCCGCAGATTGTCGAGATTCTCCAGGAGGCCTTTTCGCCACACTCGATTCTGGAGCGCAACGATGTGGCGGTGCGGGAATTGGAGGGACTTGCGGAGCAGAAGGGCACACTGGCCGGTGAAAGCATTAGCGAAGCTGAGGTGGAAGAGAATGGGTTGAGATTTTTCTTCGACCTGATGGGCGGTCAGAAGACCGGCGGCTTTCTCGACCAGCGCGAGAATCGCCTGGCGGCCCGCCAATACGCGCGAGGCCGCGCGCTCGACTGCTTTAGCTATGCGGGCGGGTTTGCGCTCAATCTGGCGCGGCAGTGCGATTCCGTCCTGGGGATTGACACCTCTCCGGAAGCGCTCAACCTCGCGCGCCGCAACCAGCAATTAAACAGCGTTACAAACGTGCAATGGAAGGAAGCCAACTGCTTTGACTTCTTGAAGGCCGCCGACCAGGAAAAACAACACTATGACACCATCGTGCTTGATCCCCCGGCTTTTGCGCGGCAGAAGTCCAACCTGGAGGCGGCGCTGCGCGGCTACAAGGAGCTGAACCTGCGCGCGCTCAAGATACTGAACCCGGGCGGATTCCTCCTCACCTGCTCATGCTCGCATCATGTGAGCGAGGCGGACCTGCTCGAAGTCATCGCCGGCGCGGCGCTCGATGCTCACCGCACTTTGACCGTGGTCGAGCGGCGCACGCAGTCGCGCGACCACCCGATACTGTTGACCGTGCCCGAAACACACTACTTGAAGTGTCTGATTTTGCGGGTGCTTTGAGTCGCTCGATGATTCCAGGTGCGGCGGTCGTATTAGATCGCCGCGATATCCTTGAAGCGGGAATGATGCGGCGACTGTTACGGGGGTGAGCCACCGATTCGACCAGTGCGACTCGAAGAGGTTGGACCGCTCCATGCTCCCCGAAGGGGAGCTACATGAGTAGCCGTGGGTGAAACCCACGGTAACGATGCATCGAAAACCCTGTCGGCCCTGGAGGGGCCGAACGGTTCGACCCTTCGGGGTCAACAAGGTTAATGGGGACGCCATCCGTGGGCGGCGGGCACAAAAACCGTGCCCTTGCCCACGGCTACTCACTTGCAACCCCTTCGGGGTTGAGACGCCCGCTTTTGGGGGGATGTCTAAGCTGTACCGGCTTTGCCGGCATCCGTCGCTACGAGGTAAAGGACAAAAATGTCTCATCTCAAAACAGCCGACACGAACCTCCGACGAATCTCGAGTCGTGTTTTCGCAAGGTGGGTTGTGCTCCTTGCTGCGGCATTGTTGCTGGCGCCGCTCCCAGGATCCTCCCCGGCAAAAGAAGCAGAGCCGCAGTTCACCTCCAAGGAGTTCCTGGAACCCATCAAGTTCCTTGCCAGTGACAAGTTGAAAGGGCGCGGAGATGGCACCAAAGAACTTGATGAAGCTGCACAATACATCGCGAAGCGCTTTAAGAAGTTCGGACTGAAACCTGTGGGAGACAACGGAACTTACCTCCAACGTTTCAGGATCACGGTGGGGGCGGAAATGGGCCCCAACAACTCCGTGACCTACCAAAGCGGCGCCACACGCACCGCCCTCACCCCCGCTCAGGATTTTGTTCCATTCAGCTTTTCGGAGGCAGTGACGGTTCAAGCGCCGCTGGTTTTCGCGGGATATGGAATCACCGCTCTCGAATTCAATTACGACGATTACAAGGGCGTGGACGCCAAGGGCAAGATCGTCTTGGTGCTCAGGCATGAGCCGCAGGAAAACGACGAGAAGAGTGTCCGCGCGGGAAAACAGCTCACGACGCACGCGGAAATTGTGAACAAGGCCATCAACGCAAGGAACCACGGCGCAGTCGGGATGATCCTGATAAATGACCTCGGCAATCACCCTGGCGAGCCTGACGAGCTGATCAAGTTTGGCACACTCACTGGTCCCGAAGAGATGCAAGTCGCAGCTCTCCAGGTGAAGGCCAC
The DNA here is from genome assembly GCA_002478145.1 of Acidobacteria bacterium UBA7540. Next base: position 24,024 of record DLMI01000178.1, on the reverse strand, counting down.
GATCGTGGATGAGTGGCTCAAGCCTTCGGGGAAGAGCCTGGAAGACCTTCGCCAAGCCATTGACAAGGACCTTTCGAACCACTCCTTCGCGCTGGACCCCTCGGCGCAGGTTGCTCTGTCCGTGGACGTCAAGCGCGTTCGCAAGGAGGTGGCAAACGTGATCGGCGTCTTGAAAGGCCAGGATGAGAAGCTCGCCGGCCAGTGCATTGTCGTCGGCGCGCATTACGACCATCTTGGGCTAGGCGATCAACATTCGCTCGCCCCCAGCCAGATCGGTCAGATCCACCACGGAGCGGACGATAACGCTTCCGGAACCAGCGCCGTGCTCGAATTGGCCGACGGGCTCGGGCATGAGCGCCCTCGTTCCACGCACACGCTCGTTTTCGTAGCCTTCGCGGGAGAGGAAACCGGCTTGCTTGGCTCCAGCTACTATACCAATCACCCCGCCTGCAGCCTCGACAAGACGCTGGCCATGGTCAACATGGATATGATCGGCCGCGTCTCCAAAAACAAGCTCTACATCGGAGGAACCGGAACCTCTCCGGGATTCAAGAAGCTGGTGGAAGATGCTGACCGCGACCTGGGATTCGATCTGAGCTATTCAGGCTCGGGGTATGGCGCCAGCGATCACATGTCCTTTGCGGTCCGGAGCGTGCCGGTGCTTTTCTTCTTCTCCGGCCTTCACTCCGACTATCACAAGCCGTCCGACACTTGGGAGAAAATAAATGCCGAGGACGGGGCGAAGGTGGTGCGATTGGTGGCGCAGGTGGTCAACGGACTCGACCAACTGAAAGACAAGCCGCAATTCGTACGCGTGGCAGAGCCCACTCCTCCTGCCATGGGTGGCGGGGGCGGATACGGTCCGTACTTCGGTTCCATCCCCGATTTCGGCGAAGCTGAGCACGGTGGGGTGAAATTCGCGGATGTGCGCGACGGGAGCCCCGCCGCCAAAGCCGGCTTCAAGGCTGGAGACACCTTGATTGATTTCGGTGGTAAGAAAATCGACAACCTTTACGATTTTACTTATGCCCTGCGAGCCCACAAGCCGGGCGACAAGGTCTCGGTAACTGTTCTGCGGAAGGGAGAGAAGGTTACGCGCGAGGTGACGTTGGAAGTAAGAAAGTAGGCCGAACCCTTACCGCTCCCGTAGTTGCGGTGCGTGGCGCGGTTGGGGTGGAGTCTCGTGAATGAGCGCCAGTGTCTCGTGGTATGATTGATGCTATGAAAGCTGTTCAGCCCCGCCTGACTTACCCTGAACTGCGCCTCATGCCGGATGATGGCAAGCGGTATGAGCTGATCGACGGAGAAGTGTCTGTGACCCCATCCCCAAGTGAGAAGCACCAGCGTGTTTTGGGCAACCTGTTTCTTAGCATTTCCAATCATGTCAAGACCAAGAATCTGGGCAGAGTTTACATCGCACCCTTCGACGTTGTCTTTGGCGAAAAGACCGCCCTCCAGCCGGATTTGCTGTTTGTGTCCGCAGGGAGACTTGGCATCATAGGTCCTGAGTATGTGCTAGGCGCTCCAGACTTGGTGGTAGAGGTTCTATCACCCTACCGGCAGTCGTACGATCGTGTCACGAAGCTGGAGCAATATGCGCTACACGGTGTAACTGAGTATTGGGTTGTCGATCCCATTGCCGAAAGCGTCGAAATCTATACCTTGGCGGGCAGTGGGTATGAACTGAAAGGCGCCTTCGCTGGAGAAGAGATTCTGCAGTCTCCGCTGCTTCCGGGATGGGAGATTCCTGCTGGGGATTTGTTTTCCCTCTAGTCATCGCAGGGTCCAACGTTACCTGAATGGAAATGGGAAGATCTCGATCGTCGAGAGCTAGTTTTGTCAAAACGCTGCTGTTACTCGTGCCTCTCGCTCTGCCGGGTCAAGGAGCGGCAAGTGACACATCTCTCAAGCTCCTCATCTCCGTCGAGCAGCAGAACATCGCGGCGCCGTTCCCAGCACGCGTAACTCTTCATGTCCACAATGCCGGCAGCGAAACCGTCTGGCTTTACCGGCACGCGCGGGGCAAGCTACCAACCCCGAGGCTGCTGGAAGAGGATACAGGGCCACAACCGACGGGCGGCTCGATGCTCACGGTCAAACTCGAGCCGGTAAGCGCGGGACAGGCAGCCATCTCGAATCCCGCTCAAGGGGCGGTCTTCGAGAGCGTCGGTCTCCCCAAGCCGAAGCTGGTCAGGTTGGCGCCCGGCGAGGACTACGAAGAGAGGTCCACGATTCGACTGACGCCCGCACTTTCCGAGGTGCAGAAACCGATCTGGGGAACGTACCGGCTATCGATCACCTACAAGGCCCAGTATTCCAACGCGGCAGAAATCCAACGCACCCTGAAGGTAACGGTCTGGCAAGCCGAGGTCTCGAGCGACGCGATTGAAGTTCAGCTTCAACCCCCCGGCCCGGAGTCGCGTGGCCAAGTCTCCGGCACAGTCAACACCCCGGATTCATTTCCAATTCGCGATGCCATAGTTTCGTTAACCGACCATGCCGAACGCCTCATGGACCAGACGACGAGCGACCCAGACGGCCGGTATTCGTTCGCCAGCCTTCCACCCGGCCTTTACTGGATTACGGCGCGCCGCGACGGCGCCACGGAGGATACGACAGTATTCCGGCACGTCCAGCTCACGCCCTCTGAAGCTTCGGCAACTCAGGAGCTGGTCATGATCCCGTCGGAAATCTACGAGCACCAAAAGGTGCTCCACAAACCCGTGCTTTTTTGTATCACCGATAGCGCCGGGCGACCATTGGATCGGGTGGGCCTCGAGACAACCTGGTCGAATGGGACCGTCGTGGACAACGTGAAGGGAGAAACCGGCAGTGACGGCGCGGTGGCATTAGAACTCATATCCGGCCGCAATTTTGTGACTCTCAAGCGTCGCGGTTGTCCCAAGCAGGACGAGCGGGCGGACGTGGCAGCCGGCGAGGGCATCGACGGGTTTGAGTTCACGCTCGAATGCGCAAAGAAATGAGCGGCGCAGAGTGCGATTTATGGGTGCGCTCTATAGATGATGATGAACCTCGGGAACAAACCAACGAGGAACGAAGCTGTGACAAGACTGGAGCCAATACAATTGTTCGCCCTGCGCAAGCACGCGAGTGCATGGAGGGTCGCCCTGGCAAGTTTACTGCTGATTGTCGTGTTCGGGTTGGAGCTTGGCGGCCAACAGAAATCCGGGCTTTCCGGAACCGGCCCGGTCGTCCAGGGCACTCCGGACGACGCTCTGCGCGACCCGCGGGAGACGCACCTCCGCCACGTCAAACAACTTACTTTCGGTGGGCAGAACGCGGAAGCGTACTTCAGTTATGACGGCAAACGCCTGATATTCCAGACCACGCGCGAGCCCTACAAGTGCGACCAGATCTTCATCATGAATGCCGACGGCTCGGACCAGCACCTTGTTTCAACCGGTCAGGGCAAAACCACTTGTAGCTACTTCTATCCCGACGGGAAGCATATCCTCTACTCGTCGACTCACCTCTCGACCCCGGAGTGCCCACCGCGTCCCGATTATTCCCAAGGCTACGTTTGGGGGGTTTATTCAGCCTTCAAGATTTTCTATGCTACGGACAGCGGTAAGATTGTGAAACAGCTCACCAAAGGGCCGGGCTACAACGCCGAAGCCACGCTTTCTGCGGATGGAAAGAAGATCGTCTTCACCTCGTCGCGGGATGGCGACCTCGAAATCTATACCATGAACCCTGATGGCAGCGGGATAAAGCGTTTAACTCACCGACTGGGTTATGACGGCGGGCCTTTCTTTTCGCCAGATGGGGGATGGATCGTCTACCGCGCGCACTATCCAACGGCTGCGGATGAAGTGGCTCGTTACAAGTCACTCCTGGCTGAAGACCTGGTCGAGCCAATGCAGATGGACCTTTACGTGATGCGCGCCGATGGCTCTGAGCAGCGGCAAATTACCGGCCTCGGCGGCGCCAGCTTTGCGCCTTTCTTTTTCCCTGGCAGCCAGCGCATCATCTTCGCTTCAAATTACCAACATCCCGGCACAAGCGAGTTTGAACTCTATGCGGTGAATCGCGACGGCTCGAAGCTCGAAAGCATTACCTTCACCGGCGGCTTCAATGCCTTCCCGCAGTTCTCTCCTGACGGTAGGCGGTTCGTTTTCGCATCCAACCGCAACGCCAGGCAGCCGCATGAGGTTAATATTTTCCTGGCGGATTGGGTAGAATAACAAGAGGGCTATTCCATGGAAAAACAGCATTCCCCCGCATTTCTGGCACTCGTCCGGGACGCGAAACAGCGCGTCCGCGAGACCACTATCCCAGAGTTGAAGAAAAGGCTGGATGCGAAGGAAGAATTCCACCTCATCGACGTCCGCGAGGATCACGAATGGGCTGCCGGGCGCATCCCCGGGGCGAAACACCTTTCCAGGGGAATCATCGAGCGCGACATTGAAGAAAAGTTCCCGAACCGGGAGGCGGAGATTCTCCTATATTGCGGTGGTGGTTATCGCTCCGCGCTGGTCGCCGACAATCTTCAAAAGATGGGTTACAAGCGCGTGGTTTCCGTGGACGGTGGTTGGCGGGGATGGACCGGTGCCGGTTACCCGGTGGAGAAAGAAGACAAGTAACCACGCACACGCACTCGGCACGGGTTCCTTTCCCCTTCACAAAGGTGCAGTTTGAGGCCAAGCACGGTCAGGACGCAAAAACCAATTACATCAGCGCCTGCATGACCTGCTCGAGGACCTCTTTGGGCGGCCGCACTTTGGACTCAGGCAAAGTTGCCAGCGGCTCGTCGACAACATTCAGCAGGGTGAGGAAATTCTCCTGCTTGGTGTTCACGTAGAAGAGGCCGGTGATGATCTCACCCTTGTCGTGGGATTCTGTCAGCAAGCGAAGGGCCTCTATCTTATTGGTGGGATCGTAAGATTCCTCGAGTTTGCGAAGCAGGATGTGCGAGCCGTCGTGCATGGCGATGTCCATGGTTGAGCCCGGGTCGTAATCCACCGAGATATCTTCGAAGTAGGGGACGAAGCTCACGTCGGCCAAAGGCTCGTCATGGTCTTTCACATAGCTGTAACTCTTCGTTGATCCCTCGTGATCGTTAAAGGTCACACAGGGCGAGATCACGTCCAACATGCAAGTTCCGTGGTGGGCAAGTGCGCCTTTCAGCAAGGCTGACAACTGCCTCTTGTCGCCCGAGAATGAACGCCCCACATAGGTGGCGCCGAGCTGGATGGCGAGCGCACAAGTGTCGATGGGCGGCAGGTCGTTCACCACACCCGTCTTGAGCTTGGAACCGATGTCGGCCGTAGCGGAGAACTGACCCTTGGTCAACCCATAAACGCCATTGTCCTCGATGATGTAGATCAGAGGCATGTTCCGGCGCATCAGGTGCACGAACTGGCCGATCCCGATGGAGGCTGTGTCGCCGTCGCCGCTTACGCCCAGGGCAATCAAATTCCGGTTCGCCAGCATGGCGCCCGTGGCAATTGAGGGCATGCGCCCATGGAGTGAATTCACACCATAAGCGGTGCGCAGAAAATAGGCCGGGCTCTTCGAGGAGCAGCCGATGCCCGAAAGCTTGGCCACACGATGCGGTTCAACGCCCATTTCGTAGCAGGCCTCGATGATGCGCTCGGAGATAGCGTTATGACCGCACCCGGCGCAGAGGGTGCTCTTGTTGCCCTTGTAGTTGGCCATCTCAAGGCCGAGGCGGTTAACTTTGGCCGGCGATGCCGGAGGAACGGTTGCAGTTGCCATGTCAGTTCTGTGCCTCCTGGGAAACAATCTCGTCCGTGATGCTGCGCGCGTCAATGGGCAAGCCGTCGTAATGCCGCACGCTGCGCAATTTCTTGATGTCTTCTGCTTCCAGTTCCAGCCGCAAGAGGCCCAGCATCTGGGCGTCGCGGTTCTGGTCCACGACATAAACTCGGTCGTACCGGCGGATGAAGTCGCGGACTTCCAGGGCGAACGGGTAAGCACGCAGGCGGCAATAGCTAGCCTCAATATCTTGCTCTTTTTTTAGTTGATCGAGGGCTTCCAGCACCGCCCAGTGGCTTGTGCCATAAGCGATGATGCCCACCTCACGCCTGCCATTTTCCTGGATCACCGGCTTGGGGAGCTTCGCGCGGGCGGTCTCGAACTTCCGAACCAAGCGGTCCATGTTGTTAACGTAATCGTTCGGTCGTTCGCTGTAGATGGCCTTCTCGTTGTGGCCGCTCCCACGCGTGAAGTAACCGGCCAGAGGTTCGGGCGTGCCGGGTAGGGTGCGGTATCCGATTCCGTCGCCATCCACGTCCTTGTAACGAGCGAACCCGCCAAGGCGACGGACATCTTCGGCGCTGAGCACCTTGCCGCGCACCATGGGCTTCTCAGGGTACGAGAAGGGATCGGCCATCCAGCTATTCATCCCGAGGTCAAGGTCGCTCATGACGAAAACCGGAGTCTGGAACTCTTCCGCCAAGTCGAACGCCTCGATCGAAAACGTGAAGCACTCCTCGACAGAGCAAGGAATCAACATGATGTGCTTCGTGTCACCGTGGGAGAGGACGGCATTCTTCAGCATGTCACCCTGCGCCGTCCGCGTCGGCAGACCCGTCGAGGGTCCGACCCGCTGGATGTCGAATATGACGGCGGGAATTTCTGCGTAATAGCCGAAGCCCGTGAACTCTGCCATGAGAGAAATGCCGGGCCCGGAGGTAGCCGTCATGGCCCGCGCCCCCGCCCAGCCGGCGCCCATCACCATTCCGATGGCTGCCAATTCGTCCTCTGCCTGGACGATGGCGAACGTGGCCTTCCCGGTTTCCTTGTCCACCCGGTACCGCCTCATGTACTCGATCAACGTTTCACAGACTGACGAAGAAGGAGTGATGGGGTACCAGGTCACCACGGTGACCCCGGCGAACATCGCCCCAAGCGCGCACGCCGAGTTGCCGTCAATAGCAATTTTCCCGCGGGTCGCGTCCATGCGCTCGAGATAGTAGGGATCTTGCTTCTGGAAAGTCCTCGTGGCGTAGTCGTAGCCGGCCTGAGCTGCATTGAAGTTCAGGTCCACCGCCTTGGCCTTTTTCTTGAACTGCTTGCGCAGGGCGATCTGGATCTCTTCCATTTCGATACCCAGCAGCCTGGCGAGCACGCCGTCGTAAACCATGTTTCGGACTAACTTGCGCAACCTGGCATCGGGGCAGACGGGCGCCACGAGCTGGTCAAAAGGCACCGGATAAAACACCACATCATCGCGAAGCCGTCTCAGGTTTAAGCGCTCATCGTAAACACAGGCGGCGCCCGGCTTCAGGGCAAATACATCTTCTTCGGCGCTCTCAGGGTTCATCGCCACCAAGAACTCGCTGTCTTTCCGGCGGGCGATGTACCCCTCCTTGGAAGCGCGAATCGTGAACCAGGTGGGCAGGCCGGCGATGTTCGACGGGAACAGGTTCTTGCCAGCGGCGGGAATCCCCATCTGGAAAATGGCCCTCAAAAGGACACTGTTTGCCGTTTGGCTGCCTGACCCGTTTACGGTTGCGACCTGAATGCTGAGATCGTTTACAACCCTTCTCTGCTCGGCAGGCAATTCACTTTCTTTCAACTCAACATGAGTGGTTGCCATAAGATTCCTTGAAATATCCCCCAATTGAAACGTAAGATAGCTCCCAAGTCTTCTCGATTACCTAAGCCTGGGCACAGGGTTTCGCAGTCGAGTGCCAGGAATGCGGAGCTTTGGTCGGCCTTGCAGTGCGGAGCACAGGCAGACCAACGTCCATGTTCACGCGTGGCCGTGCTGGTGTCACCCGAAACGGATCGCCCTTCCACTGTCCCTCCATTATACCAAAAGAAGGCCCGTGATAATACGCCGCGCATCGAGTCATGTTAAATATTGCTGGTGAGGGGCCGTCAAGCCATTTAGAAATGTAACCCGTCAAGCCGTCCACTTCTGCATTTATGCGGGCTTGAACGCGACCAGCCCGCTCACGGGCCGCGCGGAGGGGAATGACGTCCAGCGAGAGGGGACATTCCAAAACGAGCTTGTGGGGTGTACACTCACACCTACGCAGGATCCCAAAATCGAAATCCTGGCGGAATCTCAGGCTGTTTGATTTTTATGAGCATACGAGGAGCAGGCAAAATGAGAAAACTCTGGCGTGGGTTCTCGGTCTTCATGGTGTTGGCATTATCTTGGCTTGTCATCGTCCCTTCTCAGACGCGCTTGAGCCCAACCATCGCCCTAACAACCTCATCACCTTCTTCCAATATCCCTGACACCGTCGCTTCCCCCAAGGATGTTGGTCTTTCGTCGGAACGCCTGGAACGCATCGCCACCACGGTCGAGAGGAGTATCAACGATGGACGTATCGCTGGTGCTGTCACCCTCGTCGCCCGGCACGGCAAGATTGCCTATTTCAAAGCGTTTGGCATGGCAGACCGAGAGGCAAAGAAGCCCATGCGCACCGACAACATTTTTCGAATCTGTTCCATGAGCAAACCTATCACCAGTGTTGCGGTCATGATGCTCTACGAAGAAGGGCGCTTCATGCTGAATGAGCCCGTCTCCGACTTCATCCCGGAATTCAAAGATATGAAAGTCCTGGACCCGCCCTATCCCCAGGACAAAACTTCTCCCCCGGGTGCCCTGGTCAATGCCAAGCGCCCCATCACCATCCTCCACTTACTTACTCATACAGCTGGACTCACTTATCCCTGGAATGCCCGGCTGGCAAAAACATACCGCGAAGCGGGTATCGGCACCGGGCTCCTTCAGCAGGAAGGGTCCACAGGCGATTCGGTGAAGAAGCTGGCATCTCTTCCCCTGCTGTTTCAGCCCGGTGACGCCTGGGAATACAGTTTGTCGGATGATGTGCTGGGTTACCTTGTCGAAAAGGTTTCCGGGATGCCCCTCGACCGGTTCTACGAGGAACGGATCTTCAAGCCCCTGGGGATGAGCGATTCCTACTTCTTCCTGCCGGACGATAAGGTTTCCCGGCTGGCAGCAGCCTACACCTATTATCCGGAAAAGGGGCTTCAGCTTTTTCCAGAGAAAATGGTTGAGAAGGAAGGCGAGTCCGCCTACTCTTCCGATTATCCCTACCGCGGGCCGCGCACCTATTTCTCCGGAGGTGCCGGTCTTTGCTCAACGGCGGAAGATTACTATCGGTTCTGCCAAATGATGCTGAACAAGGGCGAGCTCAACGGTGTGCGCCTCTTGAGCCGCAAATCCGTCGAATTAATGACCCAAGACCACGTTCAGGGGAAGCTGGAGGACATGGGTTACGGCCTTGGCTTCGGGGTGAATAGCGATGCCAGGTATCTGACGGAACTTGGTTCCATCGGTTCCTATTATTGGGGTGGTTTCTTTTATACTGCGTTCGTTATCGACCCAAAGGAAGACATGATTGCCGTCTTTATGGCGCAGCTTCATCCTACTGGGGGACTGAATCTTGACGCAAAAGTCATACGGCTGGCCTACCAGGCGATCAAAGACTGAGAAGATTCCTGGGGATGGCGCCCGTGGCGCAAACAAGCTGGGGCTTAACCCGGATTCCGAAGTTGGGGTCGTCTGTCATCCTGAGCCCGCCGTGCTTTCGGGCGGGCGAACCCGCCGCGGCGGGTCTGCAGTTGTCTTTTGCGCTCAGCATGACAGCACTCCCGCTCAGGGTTTAGCATGTCTGCCACCAGGCAAGCAGGTTTCTTCCTGGAGCGCGCGGGTGGCGCATACGTCCCGAAGGTTTTTGTCGGGATGTATGCGACCGGACAGAAGTCCACCCTCTCGCCTCGCCTGGGAGAAAGCTGATACCGAAAACACAGCGTGGGTTAATCCGAAGTGACCCCTCACCCGGCCCGCGTCCCGATGAAGTGCATCGGGATCGCGGCCCACCCTCTCCCCAAGGGAGAGGGCTGTTTCAGTTCAGCCTCCCCGAGTCCAACCAGCGGCGAGCGCGGACCTCGCTTCCACTCTTGAGGTCCGCGCTACCCCTGAAAACACGCACGTTCGGTTATTGGGTCCGCACGTCCTCGTCAGAAAGCTCGGCGGCCACGCCCGGAGCGGGAGCTTCTGGCGGGCTCGGAATAGTAGCTTCCGTGGGCGCTTCCTCTTCCGGCCGAGGCGGCTCCACCTCACTCAGCAGCTTGAAGTTTCGATAGAACTCCAGGCCCGTGCCGGCCGGGATCAAACGGCCCATGATGACGTTCTCCTTCAATCCCCGCAGGTGGTCCACTGCGCCGCGGATGGAAGCCTCCGTCAGCACACGGGTGGTTTCCTGGAAGGAAGCAGCGGAGATGAACGAGTCCGTAGCCAGGGAAGCTTTGGTGATACCGAGGAGCAAGGGCCTGCCGGCAGCGGGCTTGCCGCCCCCAGCCTTTGCCCGCTCGTTTTCTTCCCGGAACCTAAACTTATCCACCTGCTCGTCGAGGAGGAATTCGGTATCTCCAACTTCCTCGACTTTCACCCAGCGCATCATCTGCCGAACGATGACCTCGATGTGCTTGTCGTTAATATTGACGCCCTGTAGCCGGTAGACCTCCTGGATCTCGTCCACCAGGTACTTTTGCAGCTCTTTTTCACCCAGCACTGCCAGGATATCGTGCGGGTTGCGCGGCCCGTCCATGAGAGGCTCGCCGGTTTTTACCCGTTCACCCTCCTGCACGGACACGTGGACGCCGCGAGGCAGCAAGTACTCCTTGGGCTCGGCACGATCGGGCACCACAACGATTTTGCGCTGGCCCTTGACGACTTCTGCATACTTTACGAGGCCGTCAATTTCCGTGATGACCGCCGGCTCATGGGGTTTGCGGGCCTCGAAGAGCTCGACCACGCGCGGCAGACCTCCGGTGATATCTTTGGTCTTGGTGGTTTCACGCGGGATCTTGGCCAGCACGTCGCCGGCCCTCACCTCATCGCCATCTTGAACCATCAAGTGAGCACGCGAGGGCATCAGGTACTTCTTAGCTCCCTTAGCCCCACTTTTCTCGTCGCGAATCACCAGCCGGGGTTGATGTTCCTCACCCGGCGCTTCCGTCACCACCCACTGGGACATACCGGTGACTTCATCGACCTGTTCCTGGAGGGAAATTCCTGCCTCCAGGTCCTTGAATTGAACCGTGCCGGCGACTTCCGTCAAGATCGAAAAGGTGTAAGGATCCCATTCGACCAGGACATTCCCCAGCTTGACGGGAGCGCCGTCGGCAAACTTGATCCTGGCGCCGTAGACCACCGAGTAGCGCTCGCGTTCGTGGCCCTTGTCGTCAACCACCACCACTGCGCCGTTGCGGTTCATGGCCACATAGTTGCCGTCCCGGTTGATGACGGTCTGGAGGTTATGAAACTTCAGGAAGCCGTTGTTCTTCGCCTCCAGGGTGGTCTGTTCGCTGATTCGGCTGGCGGTTCCGCCGATATGGAAGGTCCGCATGGTGAGCTGGGTGCCGGGTTCGCCAATGGACTGCGCGGCGATGACTCCTACGGCCTCGCCCATCTCGACCACTTTGCCGGTGGCCAGATTTCGCCCGTAGCAGCGCACGCAAACTCCGCGCCGCGACTCGCAGGTCAGCACGGAGCGGATTTTCACCCGCTCGATTCCGGCAGCCTGAATGGAAGCGGCCAAGTCTTCGTTGATCTCCTGATTGACATCCACGATGACGTTGCCCTCGTAGTCCTTGATCTGCTCCAGGACGACGCGGCCCACGATACGGTCACGGAGCGGCTCGACGACTTCCCCAGCTTCCACGATCGGCTCGACGGTGATGCCGTCCAGGGTGCCGCAATCGAATTCCGAGATGATGACGTCCTGCGCCACATCGACCAAGCGGCGCGTAAGGTAACCGGAGTCCGCCGTCTTGAGCGCCGTGTCCGCCAAGCCCTTGCGCGCGCCGTGCGTGGAGATGAAGTATTGCAAGACGTTGAGGCCTTCGCGGAAGTTGGCGGTGATGGGCGTCTCGATGATTTCGCCCGAAGGCTTGGCCATCAAGCCGCGCATTCCTGAAAGCTGTCGGATCTGTTGCTTGGAACCGCGCGCCCCGGAATCCGCCATAATGTAAATGGGGTTCAACTGGCCGGACTTGTCCTGGGCTTCCATGGTTTGGAACATCTCGTCCGCCACGTCGTCGGTCACCTTCGACCAGATGGCGATCACCTTGTTGTAACGCTCACCGTGGGTGATGGCGCCTTCCTGGTATTGCTTCTCCACATCGATCACTTCCTGTTCGGCATCGTTCACCAGCTTGGCTTTGTTGAGAGGCACCACGAGATCGTCGATGCCGATGGAAATCCCCGCCTTGGTGGCGTAAAGGAAACCGAGGGTCTTGATCTCGTCCAGCATCTGCACCGTGGTCTCCAGGCCGAGACGCAGGTAGCAGTAATTGACCAGCCCCCCAAGACCTTTCTTCCTGAGCAGGCCGTTGACGAAGGGCACACCGCTGGGCAGATGATCGTTGAAGATCACGCGCCCGACCGTAGTGTTGATAAACTGGTTCTTCACCGTGATGGGCTCGGAGTGAAGCACGTCCTGGTCATCATAGGCGGTGGTCAGGTCAATCACGCGGCCGGTGAAGCGCAGGCGGATGGGTGTTAGCGTCTCAACCTCGCCCGCTTCCAGGGCTAACAGGACCTCTTCGGAATTGGCAAAAGCCCGGCCTTCCCCCTTGGCCCCGCGCTTGTCCTTGGTCAGGTAGTAAATGCCCAGCACGATATCCTGTGTGGGAACCGCCAGAGGCTGGCCGTTGGCTGGGGAAAGGATATTGGACGAAGACAACATGAGGACCGAAGCCTCGATTTGCGCTTCGGGCGAGAGGGGAATGTGCACCGCCATCTGGTCGCCGTCGAAGTCGGCGTTGAACGCCGTGCAAACCAGCGGGTGAATCTTTATGGCCTTGCCTTCCACCAGCAGGGGCTCGAAGGCCTGAATGCCCAGGCGGTGAAGCGTGGGAGCGCGGTTGAGCAGTACCGGGTGGTCATTGATGACTTCTTCCAGTATATCCCACACCACCGGTTCCTGCCGTTCCACCATTTCCTTTGCGGCCTTGATGGTCGTGCAGTGCCCGGCCTGTTCCAGGCGGTGGTAAATGAAAGGCTTGAAGAGTTCCAGCGCCATCTTCTTGGGAAGACCACACTGGTGGAGTTTCAGCTCCGGACCCACCACGATGACGGAGCGGCCAGAGTAGTCCACGCGCTTGCCCAGCA
>DLMI01000178.1:0-10821 GCA_002478145.1 Acidobacteria bacterium UBA7540 | reverse complement strand
ACGCGCTTGCCCAGCAGGTTCTGCCGGAAGCGGCCTTGCTTGCCTTTCAGGGTGTCGGAGAGCGACTTCAGTGGCCGGTTGTTGGCGCCACGCAGCACACGTCCACGACGACCGTTGTCGAACAGGGCATCCACCGCCTCCTGGAGCATGCGCTTTTCGTTGCGCACAATGACGTCCGGGGCGTGCAGCTCCATCAACTTCTTCAGCCGGTTGTTGCGGTTGATCACCCGGCGATAGAGGTCGTTGAGATCGGAGGTGGCAAACCTGCCGCCATCCAAGGGCACCAGGGGCCGCAACTCCGGCGGAATCACCGGAATCACATCTAGGATCATCCACTCCGGCTTGTTGCCGGACCTGCGGAACGCCTCCAGAACTTTCAGGCGCTTGGCATACTTGACCCGCTTCTGCTGGGACGCGTCGGTCTTCATCCGGTCCCGCAGTTCCTCAGCGAGCGCCTCAATATCCACTCCCTTGAGGAGTTCCTTGATCGCTTCCGCACCCATCCCGGCGCGGAACTTTCCCGGGAATTCCTGTTGAAGTTGCCGATAGCGCTCTTCCGTGAGCAGTTCCTTTTCGTTAAGGGGGGCTTCGCCGGGGTCCATCACAACGTACTTCTCAAAATACAGAATGGCTTCCAGGTCCCGGAGAGAAATGTCGAGCAGGTGACCGATGCGGCTGGGCAGACCTTTGAAAAACCAGACGTGGGAGCATGGAGCTGCCAGCTCAATGTGACCCATGCGCTCGCGCCGCACCTTGGAAAGAGTTACCTCGACACCGCACTTGTCGCAAATCACCCCGCGGTGTTTCATGCGCTTGTATTTTCCGCACAAGCATTCCCAGTCGGTGACCGGGCCGAAAATCTTGGCGCAGAAAAGTCCATCGCGTTCCGGTTTGAAAGTCCGATAGTTGATGGTTTCTGGTTTGGTGACTTCGCCATGAGACCAGGAACGGATCTTTTCGGGCGAAGCCAGACTGATGCGAATGGCGTCGAACTCACCGATCAAACTGACTCGATCATAAGGGCTGCTGCGGAACAAGGTTTACCTCCTTTGTTGCTGGTACATCGACCGCGAAAATCGAAACTCGAAATTCGAAACCCGTCCTGTCCACGAGTCAGACGACGTGCCACATGCCGTTCCTCAATGCAAATTTCTCGAAATCAGGCAACGTACGCGCAACCTTGTACATTTCGTTCCGAAGTTCGCGTGCCACTTGCCAAACATCTAGGTCCTTGAAGTCTTTGATCGATCCTACCATGGCCTATCCACGGCCGAGTTTTGAGTTTCGAATTTCGAGTTTCGAATTTCGAAACTCACTCCGCACTTAGCGGCGCGAGTTCTTTAGGCTTCTTGATCAACTCCACATCGAGGCAGAGGCTCTGGAGTTCCCGGACTAGCACGTTGAATGATTCCGGAACGCCGGGCTCGATGGCCGCCTCTCCCTTGACGATGGCTTCGTAAATCTTGGCGCGGCCGTACACGTCGTCGGACTTGGCGGTGAGTAGTTCCTGTAGGATATAAGCCGCACCGTAAGCTTCCAGCGCCCAAACTTCCATTTCTCCAAAGCGCTGTCCACCGAACTGCGCCTTGCCGCCGAGTGGTTGTTGGGTGATGAGGGAGTAAGGGCCGATGGAGCGGGCGTGGATCTTGTCGTCTACCAAGTGCGACAGCTTGAGCATGTAGATGTAGCCCACCGTGACCGGTTGTTCGAAGGCCTCACCCGTCATCCCGTCGTAGAGCCTGATCTTTCCGGAAGTGGGCAGCCCCGCCTTTTCCAGGTACCCCTTGATTTCCTTTTCGGTGGCGCCGTCGAATACCGGGGTCGAGAAGGGAACCCCTTCGGCGAAGGAACTCGCGAAGGCGAGCACCTGTTCGTCATCGAGGCTATCCACGACCTTGGCGGAAGCATTATTGCGGAATGTGGCCTTGAGCTCTTTGCGGACGACTTCGGCGCTGGATTCCGTAGAAGCCAACTGGCGAATCTTGGCGCCCAGCTCTCTGGCGGCCCACCCCAGGTGAGTTTCCAGGATCTGACCCACGTTCATTCGAGAGGGGACGCCGAGGGGATTCAAAACCACTTCCACGGGCGTGCCGTCCGGCATGTAAGGCATATCTTCTTCGGGAAGGATGCGCGCAATCACACCCTTGTTCCCGTGCCGTCCCGCCATCTTATCGCCCACCGAGAGCTTGCGCTTCATGGCAATAAAGGCTTTCACCAGCTTGATGACTCCCGGTGGAAGCTCATCGCCTTTCTTGAGCTTCTGGATCTTCTCATCCGTAATCTTCCTCAGGATGTCGATCTGCCGCGACGTCATCTCCTCGATCTCATCGATCTTCTCCATGAGGGTCGGGTCCTTCTTGGCGATCTTGATGCGCTTCAAGTTGTGTGTGGAGAGGCGCGCCAGCACGTCGCGATCAAGGTCCGCGCCTTTGACGAGAAGTCGTTTGTTGGTCCTCTCGTCATGCAAGTCCGCCAGCAGCTTCTCCCCGGCGAGGAGAGCACAGAGCCGCTTCAAACGTTCGTCCTGGAGGATGCGGATTTCGTCGTTCAAGTTCTTTTCCAGGCGAGCCACCTGGTAGGCTTCGATGGTTCGAGCCCGCTCGTCCTTATCCGCGCCCTTGCGCGAGAAGATCTTCACATCCACCACGATGCCCTCGATACCCGGGGGGCAAGTCAGGGAAGCATCGCGGACGTCACCGGCCTTCTCGCCGAAGATGGCGCGCAGAAGCTTTTCCTCCGGAGTGAGCTGAGTTTCACCCTTGGGGGTGACCTTGCCGACCAGAATATCGCCGGGCTTTACGTAAGCGCCGATGCGGATAATGCCACTCTCGTCCAGGTCCTTCAGCAAGGATTCTGAAACGTTCGGGATGTCACGGGTGATTTCTTCCGGACCCAGCTTGGTGTCACGAGATTCGATTTCGAACTCCTCGATATGAATCGAGGTATAGGAATCCTCTTTGACGAGCTTCTCGCTGACCAGGATGGCGTCTTCAAAGTTGTAACCTCGCCAGGGCACGAAGGCCACGAGTACGTTACGCCCCAGGGCCAGCTCGCCATGGTCGGTACAGGGGCCGTCGGCGAGGACCTGGCCTGCCAAAACACGCTGGCCTTTGCGGACCGCCGGCTTCTGGTTGATGCAGGTGTTCTGGTTGGAGCGGCGGAACTTGGTCAACTGGTAGATGTCCGCGCCGACTTCCCGTGAGAACTGCCCGCTGTGACCGTCGCCCTCGACGCGCACAATGATGCGCTCGCTGTCCACGCTGTCCACGACGCCGTTGCGCCTGCAAATGACCACCGCGCCGGAATCGCGGGCGGTAACCTCTTCCATGCCGGTGCCAATCAACGGGGCCTGGGCGCGCAGGAGCGGAACCGACTGGCGCTGCATGTTGGAGCCCATGAGCGCGCGGTTAGCGTCATCATTCTCCAGGAAGGGGATCAGTGAGGCTGCCACGCTCACCAGTTGCTTGGGGCTGACGTCGATGTAATCAATTTCATCGCGGCGCTTCAGCACGAAGTTGCCGGCCTGCCGGGCGTTTACCAATTCATGGGTAATGCGGCCTTTTTCGTCCACCGGAACGTTGGCCTGGGCAATGACGTGCTGATCTTCTTCCCAGGCGGACAGGTAAAACGAGTAAGGTTCGTATTCCACGAGCTTGCGCCTTCTCTCGCCCAGATCTTCGTTGAGCTTCTCGACTTCGCCCACCTCCACGTGTTCGCCAACACGCCAGGGGCCGTCCCCGCCGTGAGTAATCGTGACATAATCCACAATCCTGCCGCCGCGGACTTTACGGTAGGGGCTCTCGATGAAGCCATGCTCGTTGATCCGCGCGTAGCAGGAAAGCGAGGAAATGAGGCCGATGTTGGGACCTTCCGGGGTCTCGATGGGACAGATGCGGCCGTAGTGCGTGGGATGGACGTCGCGCACCTCAAATCCAGCTCGCTCCCGCGAGAGGCCGCCGGGTCCCAGGGCCGACAAGCGCCGCTTGTGAGTGATTTCCGAGAGCGGGTTCGTCTGGTCCATGAACTGGGAGAGTTGAGACGAGCCGAAGAACTCCCGGATGGCCGCCATCACCGGCTTGGCGTTGATCAAGTCATGGGGCATGGCCGTGGACATTTCCTGATAAACCGACATCTTCTCCTTGATCGCCCGTTCCATACGGACTAAACCCAGGCGGAACTGGTTCTCCAGCAATTCGCCCACGGCACGCACGCGCCGGTTCCCCAGGTGGTCGATGTCGTCCACGGTGTAATTCCCGCCCGGGTTCTTGTGCAGCTTGAGGAGATAACGGATAGCCGCGTAGAAGTCTTCCGGCTCGAGGGTTCGCTTGTCGAGCGGGAGTTGAATGGGAGTGTGCTCGGAGTGCTCCGTGGCCATCGTCCCTTCGCAGCCCCGGACTACCTCGGAGCAGATATTCTCTTCGCGCTTTCCAACGAACATCTTCTCCTGGTCAACGACCACGTAGAAATTGGCGGCGGGGAAATTCCGCGCGTCTTCCAGTTCAAGTTCTGTGGCCTTCTCGTCCATCCGGCTCTTGAGTTTGGTGAAGTAACCCAGCTTAATGTTGAACTTCAAACGGCCCACGCGCGAGAAATCGTACTTGCGCGGGTCAAAGAACATGCCGTTGAAGAGTGCTGTCGCCGTATCCAGGGTCGGGGGATCTCCCGGCCGCATCTTCCGGTACATCTCAATGAGAGCTTCCTGTGGGGTCTTCAAGGTATCGCGCTTCAGGGTCTGGCTGATGACTACCCCGGTTTCATCGCGCTCCGGGAAAAACACCTGGATCTCCGCCATCCCGGACTCCAGAATAGCGTTCAGGGCGCTGGAGGTAAGCTCGTTGTTCGCCTCCAGAATCACTTCCCCGATCGCCGGATCCACCATGTCAGCCGCCGCAAAGGCTCCTTCCAAATCGTGCGCCGCCACCTCGATCTGCGTGATCCGAGCCTTCTGAATCTCCTTGTAAACCGACTCGGTAATCTTCCTCCCGGCGTTCACCACGGTCTCATGAGTTCGCGCATGCTCGATATTCTTGGAGAGTTTTGTTCCGATCAGGGCCTCCGAGACTTCCAAGAAGAGTTTTCGGTCCTTCAGGGAAATCTTTTCCACGCCGTAGAAAGCCTTGATAATCTCGGAATCATTCTTCAGGCCCAACGCGCGGAGGAAGATTGTGGCCAAGAACTTTCGTTTTCGGTCGATACGGACGTAAAGGATGTTCTTGGTGTCATACTCGAATTCCACCCAGGAGCCACGATAGGGAATAGTCTTTCCCAGGAAATAAGTCTTCTGGGGGTTGCATTCAAAGAAAACGCCCGGAGAACGGTGAAGCTGGCTCACGATGACGCGTTCCGTCCCGTTGATGATGAAGGTGCCGTTCTCGGTCATCAGGGGGATTTCGCCGAAATAAACCTCTTGTTCCTTGATGTCCCGAATACTCTTGTGGCCCGTGTCGCTGTCCTTGTCGTAAAGGGTGAGCCGGATGGTGACCTTGAGAGGGGCGGCGAATGTCATGCCGCGCTCCTGGCACTCGGTCACGTCGTACTTGAGCTGCAGAGCGACGGGGTCGCCACACTTGTTGCAGAAGGTCACCACGTTCTTATTGAACGTGCCGCAGCGGGTGCAGAGCACGTCCCCGACCTTGAAGGGGTCGGTGATAACGGTGTGACCGCAATTCTTGCAAGTGCTGCGCAAGTGGTGGAGTCCTTTCAGACTGCCGCACTTGCACTCCCAGTTGCCAATGGAATAGTCCACGAAGTCCAATTGGGCGATGCCGCGAAAATCCGTGATCGGAAACACAGAATTGAACACGGCTTGCAGGCCCGCGTCCTCCCGCTCCGAGGGAAGGAGGTTCATCTGAAGAAATCGTTCGTAAGACCGCCGCTGCACCTCGATGAGATTGGGAATCTTGATGACGGTCGGTATTTTGGAGAAATTTATGCGCTGACGGATAGCGCCGTTCCCGCCGTTAAGCATTCGATTTGCTCCTTGCTTGAGATGTCAAGAGCCAGTCGGACAATGGTGACGCAACACCCTTGTAACAATGGATGCACCATTAGGGCCTGGGGATGCCACAATATCTTGCGCACGGCCCAGCCGTCCACCAGGCGGTTCGTGTTTCCACAACGAGAGGACGTCGTCTCCCGAGCCCCCGCTCGGGAGGCGGAAGAAGACAAGCCGGCCCCTGCCCAGAGGCTGCTATTTCACTTCCACTGTAGCGCCGGCTTCGGTGAACTTTTTCTTGAGGGCTTCGGCTTCCTCTTTGTTGATGCCCTCCTTGATCGGCTTGGGTGCGCCGTCCACAAGATCCTTCGCTTCTTTGAGCCCCAGGCTGGTGACTTCGCGGACAGCCTTGATGACGTTAATCTTGTTCGCACCCACGGCGGTGAGGATGACCGTGAATTCCGTCTGCTCTTCCACCGGAGCTGCCCCCCCGGCTGGTGCAGCACCTGCTGCCGTCACCACCACGGGCGCCGCAGCCGCCGCGGAAACTCCCAGAACCTCTTCCAGCCTCTTGACCAGCTCGGAAGCTTCGAGCAGTGAAAGTCCCTTGATTTCTTCGACGATCTTATCGATCCGTTCTGACATTTCGGTGTTTTCCTCCTGAAGAATCCCGTTCAGCCGCCAGCCGGCAACCCCCGCAGCGTAAGCGCTTTGGCTAGCTGCTCGCCGCCTCCCTAAAC
Source organism: Acidobacteria bacterium UBA7540 (assembly GCA_002478145.1). The sequence continues at coordinate 4,146 of DLMI01000178.1, read as the reverse complement.
TTCTTCTCCTTGACGGCCTGTTGAATGACCACCGCCAACTTGCGGGCCACACCGGCGAGGGCAAGCGCCACGTTCCGCGCCGGAGATTTGATCAAGAAGAGCGCCTTTGCGAGCAGCTCCTCCTTCGCAGGCAAGTTGGCGACAATACCTAAATCGGCCATGGAGACGGCCCGACCTTCCACCACGCCCGATTTAAACTTGATTAAAGGGTTTTCTTTGGCATAAGCGGTCAAGACTTTGGCTAATGCCACAGGGTCTTCCTGTGTGTAGGCAAGAGATGTGGTGCCGCTCAATTCCCTTGCCGCTGGCTCCACCGGCGTGCCTTGAGAGGCCCTCTCGATCAGGCTATTCTTTACGACCTTGTACTTTGCCCCGACTTGCGCAATCCTGCGACGAAGTTCGAAATCCTGAGCGACGGTGATCCCCTCGAAACCCGCCAGAATGACGGTGCGTGACTTTTCTAATTCCTGATGCAACGCCTCGGCTTTTTGCCTTTTCTCACCTTTATTCATGCCTACTCCTCGAAACCGCGGCTAAGCAGGTTCCACCGACGCCAGATCAATTCTGAGGCCGGGGCCCATGGTGGAAGAAACGGCGATGCTGCGCACGTAGCGCCCTTTGGCGGAGGCGGGTTTCGCCTTCATGACGCTCGAAATGAGAGCGTTGGCGTTTTCTGCCAGTTTTTGGGCCTCAAATGAGACCTTGCCCACCGGGCAATGGATAATCCCCGTCTTGTCCACCCGGAATTCCACCTTTCCGGCTTTCACTTCCCTTACTGCCCGTTCCACATCCAGGGTGACGGTGCCGGTCTTGGGATTGGGCATGAGCCCTCGCGGGCCCAGGATCTTACCCAAGCGGCCTACGGACTTCATCATGTCAGGTGTGGCAACCACCGCCTCGAAGTCAATCCATCCACCCTGGATCCTCTGCACAAGGTCGTCGCCGCCCACTTCATCGGCTCCCGCCTCGCGAGCCTCACGAACCTTGTCGCCGGAGGCGATCACGATCACCCGCTTGCTCTTCCCAAGGCCATGAGGAAGAACCACGGTGCCCCGGACCATTTGATCCGCGTGCTTCGGATCCACCCCAAGGCACATCGCCACTTCCACGGTCTCGTCAAACTTGGCGAAAGCCGCTTGCTTGACAAGGGGCATCGCCTCCGCCACGGTGTAGGCTGCTTTATCGACCAGCTTGGCTGCCGCCTTATATTTCTTTCCCACTTTAGCCATTGCAGTAACTCCGTGTCGAAACTCGAAATTCGAAAATCGAAATTGGAAACTCCCGGAGTCGATTTTCGAGTTTCGAATTTCGAGTTTCGAACTTCGGGTCTCGCGTATCCCTCACGCAACCACTTCAATCCCCATACTGCGCGCCGTTCCCTTCACAGTGGCGACGGCGGCCGAGATGTCGTGCGCATTCAAATCCGGCATCTTCAGCTTGGCGATCTCTTCCACTTGCTTCTGCGTCACCTTGCCCACTTTGTTCCGGTTGGGCTCGCCCGAACCCTTGGCGATTCCGGCGGCCCGTTTCAGAAGCACGGCGGCCGGTGGTGTCTTGGTTACAAATGTGATACTCCGATCGCTGTACACCGTAATGACGACGGGAATAATCAACCCTTCTTGATCCCTGCCAGAGGTCTTGGCGTTGAACGCCTTGCAAAACTCCATAATGTTCACGCCGTGCTGGCCCAGCGCCGGTCCAGCGGGAGGAGCGGGGGTAGCTTTGCCCGCAGGGAGTTGGAGCTTCACCATCGCCTGGACTTTCTTTGCCATGTCCTTTACCTCCGCGCCGAGCGGAAACTGCAAATCGGAAACTAGAAACTGGTCAACCGCGACTCGCGGGAATTCCAATGACCAGTTTCCATTTTCCAATTTCCATTTTCCAGTTGCCAATTTCCATTTCAGATTTTTTCCACTTGATAAAAATCCAATTCCACCGGGGTGGAGCGGCCGAAAATCGTAACCATAACCCGCAACGTGGAACGCTCATCATGGATCTCGTCAACAAGCCCATTGAAGTCCTTGAAGGGACCATCGGTAATCTTGACGCTCTCACCCTTGTCATACTTGAGCCTCGGCTTCGGGTGTTCCGCAGCCACCTCGACCTTGTGAACAATCCGGTCCACTTCGTCGGGGGCGAGGGGACTAGGCCTTTGTCCGGAGCCGACGAATCCCGTGACCCGGGGCGTTTCGCGCACCATGTGCCAGGTATCATCATTCATTTCCATATCCACCAGCACATAGCCCGGAAAGAAAAGCTTGGCGGTCACCACTTTCTTCCCCTGGCGCGTTTCGAGGACGTCCTCGGTGGGGACCATGATCTCCCCGAACTGCCCGGTGAGCCCGGCGGCCTCAATGCGGCTCTTCAGGGTTTCCGCCACTTTCTTCTCAAAACCAGAGTAGGTGTGAATGATGTACCAGTTCTTTGCCATGCCTGTCATTGGTCCACTGAAATATGGAGAGACATGCTCTCCACCGCTCCGCGCCAGCCAATCCCTATCCGCGATGCAAGAAGTACCGCAATGCCTTGGAAACGGTTAGCGAAAATGCCTGGTCGCAAATCCAGAAATAGAATCCGAAAAGAAAAGTGGTGATAAGCACCATGACCGTCGTGCCGTAGATTTCCTGTTTGTTTGGCCAGGTCACGCGCTTCATCTCCGTCCGAACGTCGGACATATACTCCCGAACCTGAACCCAAGTACTCTTCTCAATACTGACCTGCTCGCTCATGGTTTCCTTTGTACTCCAACAGTCCCACGCTTCGTGCTTGGGGGGCTCTGGCAGGGGCGGAGGGATTCGAACCCCCACGTCCGGTTTTGGAGACCGGCAGTCTAGCCGTTGAACTTACGCCCCTCTAAGAACAGTGACTAGGGGCCAGTGACAAGTGACAAGCAAAACAAACCGCCCGCTTCTTGCTCGTCACTCGTCACTTGTCACTCGTCACTTCACTTCTTTGTGCACTGTATGGTGCCGGCACGCACGGCAGAACTTCTTGAGCTCCAGCCGGTCCTGCGTCTTCTTCTTGTTCTTCGTCGTGGTGTAATTGCGGTTCTTGCATTCACCGCATTGCAAGGTGATGATTTCGCGCATGCCCCATTCCTATACGGAGGATTCCAAAAGTGGTGTTCCCCCGACCGGTACATCCACAGCGAGGATGCAGTCCCATCGAATCAGCAGTGAGTGCTCACCGTCTTCCTTCCGCATGCTAACCCAGAGCCCGCTCTCGTCTGTTTCCAGAGCGTACAAAGTCGCCCTTCCAGACTCCTCAGGAACTCCGGCAGCCTGGAATGCCTCTTGCCCCATCTGACTCAGGAACACAACAACAGGACGGCGCAGCTCCATTCAGGATACCCCAAGTCTGAGAAGGCATTCCTCCAACATTTGTGACAACCTTTGCTCCGCGCTGCCGGAACCCAGGTCAAAGAGATCGTCCACAATGCCTTCCGCAACATGCAGAGGCATTAGGGTGCTGTTTGTTTTGACAGCGATCTCGAACTTGTGCCCCCATGTATCAAGAACAACGCTTTCAACCGCTACCCCTGGCGCCTTTTCTGTAAGTTTCCTCTGCAGGATCTTCGCGAACCATTCGGTCTTTCTTAGCAGCTTCTCCGCCGTTTGGCGGCTGGCAAGCGCGACACGCTGGTAATCCTCCTCCCGGACGTGCAACTGCTGCGCCACGCTTCGCTGCTCTGGAGTGAGAGGGGGCAAGTTCTCCTTGGGGGTACTCTGTGCAGCCTCCCACTCGTTTCTATCGCTCCGCGATCCACTCACGGCAATCTTGATCATGGTCGCACTATCGGCTCCAGCCGATCCTGGTTCCTCTTATCCTTCGTTGTCCTGTAATTGCGGTTCTTGCATTCACCGCATTGCAAGGTAATGATTTCGCGCATTAGAAAGGCCTCGACTCCCCTTCCTGGCTTACTTGCGCCCTCTTCAGTTTCCAACCCAATCGGTTTACGAACTTCCGATGGTCTTGTTACGCAAGAATCTCCGTGACCGAACCGGCGCCCACCGTGTGTCCACCTTCGCGGATGGCGAAGCGCAGCCCTTTCTCCATGGCGATGGGCGTGATCAGCGCAATCTCCAGGTTCACGTTATCCCCCGGCATCACCATCTCTGTCCCCCCCGGCAGCGTCGCCACCCCCGT
>DLMI01000001.1 GCA_002478145.1 Acidobacteria bacterium UBA7540 | reverse complement strand
CATGGGGATTCCGAAGCTGCTGTGTACTGCTAACCCTCATTGACTTTTGAGGGCAGTTTATGTAGAGTGTATCCAGAAGTTGGCGACGGTTCTTAGATGAGGTTTCTATGAGTGGTAATTGGCCAGAGGTTTCCCGCCGGGAAGAAAGAATCTACGTGACCCTTCCTGTTACTTTGCGAACCGGCCGGGAAGGGGCACCGGTCGTGAATGGCAACACGATCGATTACTCGGAGCGCGGCTTGCGAGTGCGCGCGAACGTTCCGTTCCGAGTCCGCCAGGTTGTCGAGGTTGTCGTCGCTAATAACCCCAGGGTCGTGAGGAACTACAGCGTGATGTGGGTGCACGAACTAGATGAGGGGCAGTCTCTCTACGAGGCAGGACTCGAAATTCAGTCTTGCTCCATGTCGGCCGCAGCATGAAACGATCAATGTCACGAGTTCGCTTCTCATTGCGCGGAAGAAATAGGAACCCCTAGCACAGCTTTGACAGCTACAGGCTTTCCATTCATAGTCGCGGGCCGAAAAAGCCACTGTTCGAGAACTGCAAGGAGTACTTCACTCAAACGGGCATTCGGGCTCTGTAATGCTTTCAGATGCTGCATTTTGCCTTCCGAGTCGATGATGGCATAAACCACGATTTCCTGTCCCCTGTATCTCGTCAACAGGTCAGGGGGCCACACAGGTGTCTGCTTCTTGACAGCGAAAGGCGGCAAGAGGTCTTGCAGGGCGACCCCGGCTGTGTCCAGGACTGCATACTGCAATGGCCAAGGAGAGGCAGGATCATCTGCGGCTTTGGCCGGATTCAGGTAAACCGTGAATACAGCTTCGTCGTGAAAAATACCAAAGTCACCCACACCCCCGCCGCTATTTCCAGTTGAGATAATCGTGATGTCGTAGGATGCTCCCTCCTGACCTTCGACTGGCGGTTTGCTCGGGGCTGGAATCGTAATAGCTCCCGCAGGTCCTTCGCCCCCTTGAATGGTCATGCCGGCAAACGGTCCTCCGCCAGGACCCGCGCCCGCCCCGGTTCCGGTTCCGTGACCGGCTTCAGTTCCATGCCCTGCGCCGGGCCCACTTCCCACGCCCACACCGCCGCCGCTGCCTCCGCCTCCGTGGCCTGCGCCCCCGACGTCGCTACCGCCTCCCCCCTTGCCTACCCCTGCGTTGCCGCTCCGCTGGCCGCTGGTCCCCGGTCCCCCCGTCCCCTTGCCGGGACCGTTACCCGCCGCCGCACCCGGCGAGGAACCCACGCCCAGCGCCCCCGCCGTGTTTGTGCCTGCGGCGGATCCAACCCCCGACAATGACCGGTCCGGATTCGCCTGGGGTGAAATGGCGAACTGACCTCGCGCTTCTCCCGGTGGAATCTGTGGTGATGCACTAGGTGGTGCGGATACGGGGCTCAGCACCAGCACATTGTGAGCGTTTCTGCTTTCTCCTGCGGGCAGTACCTGGGGGGGGCGCGGAGGCACGGGCTTGGTTTCAGGCGCCGGCTTGGGAGGCGCAGATGGAGCAGGCGCAGGCGGTGGCGGGGCTTGAGCGAGGGTGGGACTCGTGGATGTTGGAGGCGTTGCGGGCAGAGTCAAGTGCGGAGCTTCGACCGGTCGCGGGCCTTCTAACGTCAGTTCAGGAACCTGCACTCTCGGCGCCGGCGGCTTAACCGTTGCTGCCGGAGTCACGACGGGTTGCGCCGCCGGCCGGGGCGGTACAAGCGGGCTTGGAGGCGGCGGAGGTGGCGTGACAGACCTTGGAGGAGGTGGTAAGGGCACCGCCTGAGCGATAATCACCATGTTCGGTAGGGGAACAAACGCCTTCAAGGTGGGCGGGTTGGGCAGGTCGGGTTGAAGTATCGTTTGAATGTGGTTGGTAGGATTCGGCGGGTTCGAAATGATCTGCTGCTTCCCCGCGTAAGTCACGCCACGAGCGCCAGCCGCAGGGGCAGGCCTCTTGGGCACCGGGGATGCCTCGCCACCCGCCTTTTCCGCACTCCCGCCTTCATTTCTACCTCCGAGTTGCGGCAGGTAGAGCGCCTCCTTGGGGATCATGGTGGTGTCCCACTGTTTTTCACGCCAAACGCGCGGACGGGGACCGGAAGGAGGGGGAATAAACATCAGGGCAACGATGGCGATTTCGTGCACCAGGAGGGAAAAGAGAAGGCCTCGGCGCGGCAACCAGCCTCGGCTGATACTGTAAGTCAGCCGCAGGTAGCGATCCGAGGAAGGCGACTTAGCCGGAGCCTTATTCCGCGAGGGCGAGTTGAGGTCGAGAGATATGAGCGACATACTCGTGCTCGGAAAGCTCCCCCCTTAGAACCCAAGGCTTTGTAATCTCCAGGCAAGGGTGAAGCCCTGACTGACATTCCCTCGGAGGCTACCCGCAGTTCTCGAGCCTAGAGCTTTACGGGAGCAAACTTGCTTTCAGAATCCAATCGGCGGCGTCGCGGTTAAGATCCACCGTAATACCGGGAGTAGCGTACATTTCGATATTATCTGAAATTATGCTTCCAATAACATAAGTACCTGAACCTGTATTTTCACAAAACGACATACTATGGGTATAGTGAATACCCGCCGCGTCGCAACTGACTCCCGTACCGGCGGCATTACATGGGTGAAAATACATGCTCCCGGCTAACAAGAACTGACCGCCACCGCCCCACCCTAGGTTAACATCTTTGGCGGACCGGTCCTGGGAAAAGAGCATACCACGTTGCAGACCTGCCGGATCAGTCAAACCCCTGGCGGCAAGCGGATCGCCATACGGTCCCGTGCAAGGAGCGAGCAGAGTTTTACCGTCCAATGTGGCAGGTATATTAGACGGCAAGGCCGAGGTTGCTTGGCAGCGAAACCCAAAACCCGTGGGGCCACCTGTGGTCGTGTTAAAGGGCGCTGGACTTTTCTTGTCGGAAATCCGGGTTCAATCACTCAAACGGACTCGCCATACTTCGCGTCAGGCCGCCTGGACGTTTGGAACTGGCTCCATTTCGGCGGCCAGCTTCTCGTCAACGCTGAAATCGTCTTCGACATTTAATTGGTTTAAGAGACGGTGCAAATAACATCGGCTGATTTGCAGTTCCTGAGCCGCCTTGAGTTTGTTTCCGTTGCATAAACGCAAGGCCGACCGAACCATCTCGCGCTTGAAACTCCGAACCACTTCCTGAAAGGCTCCCCGGGAGGGTTCCGAAGCAGCACCCAGCCGGCTGAGTTCGGCTGGCAAGTCCTCAATCCCCAGGCGCTGGCCATCCGCAAGAACCACGCTCCGCTCGACAACATTCTGCAACTCCCGCACGTTGCCAGGCCAGGTATGGCTCGCCAGTGCGTTCAGGAACCCCGAACTGATCCCCCGGATATCCTTGCCGTGCGCTGCAGCAAAGGTGCGCAGAAAATATTCGGTAAGAACCGGAATATCGTCGGTTCGATTGCGCAGCGGCGGAAGCTCGATCTTTAGGACCGAAATCCGGAAGTAAAGATCCTGCCTGAGCGTACCCGCCTGCACCATCTGCTCCAGGCTCCGATTCGTGGCGCAAATCACACGAACGTCCAGAGGAACAGGGGCATTCGAACCCAGACGCTCAAAGCTCCGCTCCTGCAGAACACGCAGTAACTTGGCTTGCAAGGAAAGCGCCAAATCTCCAATTTCATCCAGAAAAATCGTCCCCCCTTGGGCTTCTTCGAATCGTCCCCGGCGGCTATGTGAAGCCCCCGTGAATGCACCCTTTTCGTGGCCAAAGAGTTCGTCTTCAATAAGACTCTCAGGCAGCGCACACGCAGAAAAAGCCACGAAGGGTTTCCGAGCCCTGGGACTTAGGCGGTGAATAGCTCTGGCAACAACTTCCTTCCCGGTTCCACTCTCGCCGCTGATCAGGATTGTCGTGAAGACGCCGGCCACTTTACGGATCATTTCGTAGACCCGCTCCATTTGCTTGCTGTTTCCGATCAACCCGTCAACACGCTGCACCGAAATCAGTTTGCGCGTCGCACTCAAGTCGCGGGACAACACCATTCGGCTGTGAGCGCGATCCAAGGCGAACTTCAGTGTCCGGACATCAAGAGGCTGGAGGAAGAAGTCCCATACACCCTGTCTCATGGCCTCCATCGCGCTCTCACGCCGCGCATCCCAACTGAACCCCAACACCGGGGGTGAGACTTCCAGCTCCTGGGACTCTTTCAATAACTCCAGACAGCCCGTATGGTCTGTACGACTGGGCTGATCCCAGTTAAGCAAAACAACGTCAATCCCGCCAGAATGCAGGAATTGGGTTGCATCTTGAACGCTCCCAACGTCCAAAAGCGTGTACCCTGGGCCCAATACGTTTCTCAGGGTTGCGCCGAAGGCTTCGTCCGAATCGACAAAAAGAACTCGCTTGCTCGGTGTGTTCTCCTGTTCCACTGTCACCGTCCTTTTCTGCACCTAGCCGCTACAAACCAAAAGGCGCCCAGCAACAGACTCAGTGTCGTCATCGCTGGTTAACATGTCAGGTCCTACCGATAAAGCAGGCGGTCCTGAAGCTCCCAGTCTCCGACGGCGCCCGTCTTGGGCCAAGAGCACGAAAGTACTACCCCTCCTCGTCAAACGCGATGAGAGAAACGGAGAAAACGAAGTGTTTCTTTTTGTACAGAGCCGCCACCGGGCATTTCCTGACAGCGCCCAAGACTCTCTCTTCACCGGATGTGGTCTCGATTCTTGTCAGTAGAGACCTGGACGCGTAGGCACCCACCTGGCGAATGGGATCGTCACTAGTATAAATAGAAAGCGCCGATTGTCAAGAGCATAATGTCCATGCTGACTAATTTGTGCACACCTCGAAGTTTGAGGGTCTTTAACCGGGACGACGCGTGTAAACAGACGGTAGCAGTTCATATCCTAGTAATGATACTGTCTTCGCTCACCTGCCGGGTGCAAGAACCTCTTCAATTCGTTATGACCGGATTAGCCACCCCGGGCGCAGAGGGCCGTGACGGGTTCATTTCGTCGGACGTCTCCGTCGATACACCCCATGCGGGGTCTCTCAATTGGGGCCCATTTCTTCTCGTAAGGTTGGTTGGTAGATCAATTGCTATCGATGAATGCGGAGTATACTCTCTAGGGAATGGATGGCGTGTACAAAACCGAAGTTGATACCGCGACATCGCAACTGCCGCTCCCTCCCTCTAGCCCTTCCCCACCCGCTCCCGCCCCTGGCAAGTGGACCATGGCGGTGCGTCGAATATTCTCCTTCCCTGCTCTCCTGGGGGCTCTGGTGGTCACGACAGTTTTCGAGATGGGTCGCAATGGATTCTCAGATCCCGATATTTGGTTCCACCTGCTCAACGCTGAATACCTCGTCAAGACCCACAAGGTGCCCCATGTCGAGATGTACTCCTTTACGGCTGGCGGTCTGCCTTGGATGAATCCTGAATATCTTGCTGAGGTTCCTTACTACCTTGCGTGGCGCGCCTTCGGCCTGGTCGGCGTCAAGGCCCTCTCTCTGCTGCTCCTGGAATTGATTTTCCTTGGGCTGCTTTACATGTGCTGGAAAGAAAGCGGCAACATCAAGGCGTCGGCCCTTGCAAGCTTCTTTGCAGTTTTTCTCGGGGTTGTTTCATTCGGACCTCGCACGATCCTGTTTGGATACGCCTACCTCATATTGCTCCTGATCGTGCTGCAGCGCTTCCGATTGCGGGGGAAGGCACCCTTGTGGCTTCTTCCTCCCCTCTTTTGCCTCTGGATCAACACTCACGGGTCATGGTCGCTGGGGCTTATTGTCTTCGGGATCGTCATTGCCGGAGGTCTGATCGAAGGGCGATGGGGCAGGATTGAGGCAGTTCGCTGGTCCACTGTCCGACTTCGCAAGCTTCTGGTGACGATGGGGGCGTGTATCGTAGCCCTCTTTATCAACCCCTACGGATATCGCCTCGTCTTTTATCCCTTCGACCTGGCCTTCCGTCAAAACCTGGCCGTCGCTCATGTCGAGGAGTGGGTCTCCGTGGATTTCCATAGTGCGCGCGGGAAGGTCGCCCTTATACTCATCGTGGGCCTAATTCTGGCAGCCTTGCTCAGCCAGTACCGTTGGAAGCTATATGAACTCGGCTTGGTTCTGTTTGGGCTATACGCAGGCATGACGTACATTCGCTTTCTGATGCTGGCAGCGCTCCTGATTGCGCCGCTGCTGGCGAATCTCCTTCGTTTCGTACCCCCGTACCGGCCCGAAATCGACAAGCCCGTCCTGAACGCTCTGCTCATGGCGGCGATGCTGGCATTCATTATTCGTGGGTTTCCGTCCTCGGCCACACTGCAGCAGTCCATTGAGAAGGACTTCCCGGCGGATATTCTTCCCTACCTGAAATCACACGAACTTTCGGGGCGAGTTCTAAATTCCTACGCATGGGGCGGGTACCTGTGTTGGAACGACCGTAACTTCAAGGAATTTATCGACAGCCGGGCCGACATTTTCGTTTACGCGGGAGTTTTCAAGGAGTATATCGACCTCCTTGGTTTAGAGAACACGACTGCCATCTTAGATAAGTACAGGATACAATACGTCTTGTTTGGACCGAAGGAACCGGTCAGCGTGCTGTTGCGCCACGACCGCAATTGGAAAGTGGTTTTCAGCGGGCCTACCAGCTTGGTGTTCGAGAGGGTTGGTGATCCTCCTCCGACAGAGATCAGAAAGCCTGTCCCTCCTGAGGCTCTGAAGGCGTGGTAGACAGATGATCGGGTCCTGGGTTCGATGGTACTCGGACAAGAAGCTCTCGTCCCAGGTCAGGATGAGCTCCGTGCGAGGGCAGTCCGACGTACAAACCTGAGTGTTCGAGATGGTCCAATTAGAATCGCAACCAGCCCGGGCGCAAACTGAGGGGCGAATACGCAGCCTCGGATGACGTTCACATGCTGCATAACCGCAAGCCTGGTCTGCTGCTGCTCTTGATTGTGCCAGCAGCGTTGTTCGTTTATCTCTCCACTCGGCCCCATTTTCGGCTCCGAGCGAATATGCCGCCGCAGTTTGTGGATATTCCAGCATCCGCAGGCCCCAAGCAGCGGGAGGCGGAGGAACGGCTTGCGCAGGAGTATTGGAGCTGCGCACTGACAGTCATTCAGTGGAAGTACCCGTACGGCTTACAATTGCCTGACTCGCCACCAGAGCAATTCCGGGTCTACACAGAGTTGGCTCCTGGATCTGAACCGATTTCCTCTTCCAGGGTCCGCTACTGGCATCGGCTCCAACGGGTCTGGCTCCAGCCCTCTTCCTGGGTGACTTCGCAAACATGGAGCACCGATTGGCTCACCAAGCCCTTCGCAAAGACCCTGAATTGGATGGACAACTATTTTACGAATCTGATCCGGCGCGGGTAAGAAACTCTGCTTGTCTCGCCGGCCATAGGGTGGCGGACAGCCCATGACTGGGGTGACATCTGGTATTTCCCCGACGAAAGATCGGGAGGATAGTGAGTAAGCAGCGGGCAAGCTCCCAGGCGCAACTGCAATTCTGAATTGGCGAGGCCGCAAAGCAAGGTGACGCCCGATCGGTCAGATCATGGCAGCTTTTCTAGAATCCTTACTGGTTAGACAATCTGGTTGCATCTGGTAAGTAGGAGTCCATTCACCGTGATCTGTTCCACGACGGGTATTTGGCCATTTTGAAATCGTGCAGCGGGATTAACGTTCGCCCTTCTGCGTCGCCTTGCGAGAGGAGAACAAGTTGAGCGAGTTCGATCGGTTCTCGGAAGGCTATCGAGAACTGCTGGATCGGAACGTCAGCATCACCGGCGAAAAGAGCGAGTACTTTGCGTCTTACAAAGGTAGATTCATCGCGGACAAAGTCGCACCGAAACCGGATTGCAGGATTCTGGATTACGGCTGTGGTATTGGGCTTGTTTGCGGTCAAATGAAGCAGCACCTCCCCCGCGCTCGCATCGACGGCTACGACGTTTCCCGAGCGAGTCTGGATCACATTGACTCAGCACTCCGGAAGCAAGGGACTTTTACTTCTGAAACAGGCGACTTGGGTCGAGATTATGACGTTGTCATCCTCGCGAATGTATTGCACCACGTTAGACTCGAGGCTCGCCAAGAGACAGTCTCGCGGGCAGCCGAATTCCTAGGCATGAACGGAAAGTTGGTTATCTTCGAGCACAACCCCGCGAACCCACTCACGCGCCGGGCAGTTGCAAGCTGCCCCTTCGATGAGGATGCCATACTGCTTCCGCCTCGGGAAACGCTTCGTTACTTCTCGCGAAATGAATTCCGGAAGATCCGGCTGGACTACATCGTGTTTTTCCCCCGCTTCCTCGGCTGCCTCCGCCCTCTTGAACCGTTTTTACATTGGTGTCCGATGGGCGCTCAGTATGTGGTCACAGGAAGCAAGGCATGACGGCATGCAAGCGCTTTTTTCGCTGGTTGAAATACCCTGCCGATGGCATACAATCTGAAGGGAAGTCACATCGCAAGGAGACTCGATGAAGCCAGCAGTTGAAGACAAAGACCACGCGCAAAACCCCGGCTCTGCCCGCGAGAAGGCCAACCCGCCGCTGCTCTCCGTGATTGTTCCCTGTGCCAACGAGGAAGAGGTCCTGCACGAAACCCATCGCCGCCTCACGAATGCGCTCGGCATGATCGGCATAAGATTCGAGATCATTTACATCGACGATGGAAGCACCGATTCGACGATGGACGTGCTGAGGGAGATTCAGAGTTCCGACCATCAGGTTCGGGTGGTGAGCCTGTCGCGTAATTTCGGCCACCAAGTGGCGATTACAGCAGGAATGGAGCATGCCGCAGGGGATGCCATCGTGGTGATCGATGCTGATATACAGGATCCCCCCGAAGTGATCGCGGAATTTGTCGCACGATGGCAGGCCGGCTATGACGTTGCCTATGGAGTCCATACGGAACGCGAAGGGGAAACCGCCTTCAAGCGCTGGACTGCGAAGCTGTTCTATCGGCTCATTGGAAAATTGTCTGATACCCAGATTCCGCCGGACGCAGGAGACTTCCGCCTGATTGATCGCAAAGTGGCTGAGGCGTTGCTTGCCATGCCCGAGCGGGACCGCTTCATCCGAGGCATGGTCAGTTGGCTGGGGTTCTCACAAGTGGCTGTCCCCTACCGCCGAGCTGCCCGGCGGGCGGGAAGAACCAAGTACCCGCTGTTCAAGATGGCTCGCCTCGCGGCGGACGGCATTGTCTCGTTCTCAACCACGCCGCTGAGAGTTGCGACCTGGCTGGGCTTTGCCGTCTCAGCGTTCGCCGTGTTCGGGATCCTCCTCACCGTGTATGCGCGGCTTTTTGAAAAGAACTGGGTGCAAGGCTGGGCCAGCCTCGTGATCGCCATCCTCTTTCTCGGCGGGGTCCAACTCATCTGCTTGGGCATTATCGGGGAATACATAGGTCGGATTTACGGTGAATCAAAACGCCGCCCGCTTTACCTGATCCAAGAGCGCCTGGGATTTGCAGAGTCTGCCGAAACTGGGCGAATCCATAAGGTTCCGCTCAAGAAGACAGATGAATCGGGTGCGAGTTCACGATAAGTACCAGATCCGATATGTGCTCTATCCGTCTCAGCAACCCCTTACCTACGCACTCAAAACGAGCCCGGATTGCAAGGTACTCTGTACCGGTCAGATCACGGCGTTGTTCGAAAGCGTGGGGCCAGGACAAAAGTGCGATAGAGCTGCAGTGAGGAATGGATGTCATTGCCGGTAACCCCTGCCACAACCGAATCCGTTGCAGGCCCGAAGATCGAGATCGGATTCAACGAAAACGGGGCGGTTTTTCTTATTGTCGCAGTTCTTCTCTTGGGGGCTGTTCTCTGGGCTGCCACGGGCCCCCTCACGGAAAAGACCGATTTCGTGCTCACCTACTTCGGCGCGTACATGGTTCACCAGGGAGAAGGTCCGAAGCTTTACGACGTCCGTGAACAGGAAAGGGTGAGGAACTCCCTCTTTAAGCATCCGAACCCGCTCATTTACGAGCATCCGCCGTTCGAGGCGCTTCTCTTCGCCCCTCTAGCTGGGTTGCCGTTTCGCTGGGCGTACCTGATCTGGGGGATCGTGAATGCGGTAATCTGGCTGGTTCTCCCCTACGTCCTGCGGCCGCACGCGCCCGTCCCCAAAGACGTGTTCGGCTACTTCGCGCTGTGGCTGCTCTTCGCCCCCCTGGGTGTGGCCCTGTTCCAGGGACAGACCTCCCTCGTCCTCCTGCTGGTATACACCGCCACTTTCCTCAGCCTCAAGCGCGGGCACGATTTGAAGGCGGGCTGGTGGCTGGGCTTCGGATTGCTCAAATTTCAATTCGTGCTGCCCTTCGCGCTCGTTTTCCTTTTTCGGCGAAAGTGGAAGTTTCTCACCGGATTTCTCCTCAGTGCCACCTTGTTGGGCGTTCTGTCGCTGATAGCCGTGGGATGGCGAGGAGTACTTGGCTACGTCGATTTGATTTCGAACATCAGCCGCAAGCCGGCCAATGTATCTTACGGTTCGGCCGTCGATATGCCTACCCTTCACGGGTTCGTGTACGCGATCCTGGGAAACACAATGAGTCTCGGCGCTCTTACGCTCGTCGTCGCGGTCATCTCGGTATTCATGATTCTGCTCACAGCGTGGAGTTGGGTCCGGGCGGACCGACGAAATCCCGCCAGGACTTTCGACCTGATGTTCTCTGCGGTCCTAACGGTTTCCCTGATGACCGGGTTGCATATGTTTACGCATGACTTCAGCCCTCTGATGCTCGCCATGCTTCTGGCTGCAAAGCATTTCCCGGGGCAAGGGAGGCCCGCTTTACGCCTGGTGCTCGCCACCGCGCTCGTGCTCTTGTGGATTCCGCCTATTTATTTTGCTTTGGTGGCCTGGCATGGCCTCTACCTGATGTTCCCCATTCTCTTGGTTTTCGGCGTCTCGATGCTCTACTTGGCCCAAGGCCCCGCCTCAGGAATCCTGGCCGGAGGCACGCGTGCGCCGGCACAGTAACAACTCCTTGACCGGCGAGCATCGAGCATGGTTAACTTTGCCTCTCCCGCCAGTGTCCGCAGTTCACAACGGGAGGCGGCTGCTATGATCAACGGGAAGCGGGTCGCGGTTGTGATGCCCGCCTACAACGCGGAGAAAACTCTGGAGCAGACCGTCCGGGAAATGCCGGAGGCCGTAGATTTCAAGATTCTGGTGGATGATGGCAGCACGGATCGAACCGTTCCCATGGCCGAGAGCCTGGGGCTGAAGGTGTTCGCCCATGACCGGAACTACGGTTACGGCCGGAACCAGCAGACCTGCTATCGCGAAGCGCTGGCCGCGGGCGCGGATGTGGTGGTGATGGTGCACCCCGACTACCAGTACACACCATTACTGGTCACCGCAATGGCGGGGATGGTGGCCTCCGGGGTTTACGACGTCGTTCTCGGCTCGAGAATCCTGGGGGGTGGGGCGCTGAAGGGCGGGATGCCACTTTACAAGTACCTCGCCAACCGGTTTCTCACCGCTTTTCAAAACCTCTTCACGGGAGCCAAGCTCTCCGAATATCATACCGGCTTCAGGGCCTTTACCGGCGATGTGCTGCGCGCCCTGCCCCTGCTCGAGAACTCGGATGATTTTGTCTTCGACAACGAAGTGCTGGCGCAGTGCATTTATTTCGGCTTCCGCATCGGGGAAATCTCCTGCCCGACAAAGTATTTCCAAGAGGCCTCTTCCGTTAATTTTGGGCGCAGCGTGAAATACGGTTTCGGCGTTCTCGCCACCACACTCGAGCTTTGGCTGCAGCGCCTCGGCCTCGTGCACCTGCGGCTCTTCAGCCCCACCGGTCGGAAACTCGATCTGAGTTACTATCGCGAGCAGAAGGACGCGCCCACAATCCCGGCATCTTGAACCGCCTGTCCCCTGCGCGCCACCCGGCCTGCACGCAGCCAGCCTGGAGGGGGGATAGAGGCAAAAGGGGCCGCGGCCAACTGGGCGTTCGACGTTGGGAGCTATTTCAGTAAATGTTTGGCACAATTGGCCCGGAGTCTTTAATCACTTCGCTCGCCCTGTTGCTTGCGTTCACCTACCCGCAGCTCGGCTCGGGCTGGTTTCACGCGGCGGAGGAGGTGTTGGGTGGACTCGCCCGCCGGCGCGGAACGAGCGTCCTGCTTTGCGGTGTCGTTGCCCTCGCCTTGCGGGCTGCGCTGTTGCCGATTTTGCCGGTTCCGGCGCCTTCAATGCACGACGAGTTCAGCCATCTACTGTTGGCGGATACTCTTCTCCACGGGCGCCTCGCCAACCCACCGCATCCGATGTGGATTCACTTTGAGACTTTCCACGAAATTTTCCGGCCAACTTATGCCTCCATGTACGCGCCGATGCAAGGCTTGATCCTGGCGGCGGGCAGACTCATCGGTGGACATTACTTTGTGGGGGTGTGGCTCAGCGTGGGGGTGATGTGCGCGGCCATTTGCTGGATGCTCCAGGCCTGGCTGCCGCCGGGCTGGGCATTACTCGGCGGATTGCTCCCGGCGATGCGCTTCGGCGTTTTCAGCTATTGGGATGACAGCTATTGGGGTGGGGCTCCGGCGGCGATTGGGGGAGCGCTGGTTTTGGGGGCACTGCCGAGGATCATGCGACGCCGGAAGGTACGCGACGCACTGTTTATGGGGCTGGGCCTGGGCATCCTGGCCAACAGCCGGCCCTACGAGGGATTCGTGCTCAGCCTGCCGGTGGCGGCGGCACTGCTGGTTTCGGTGGTAGGAAAGAACCGGCCCCCCACGCGAGTCCTGGCCCGGCGTATCGTGCTTCCTCTCATGATTGTGCTGGCTGCGGTGGGCGTCGCCATGGGCTATTACTTCTGGCGAGTTACCGGCAACCCCTTCCGCATGCCTTACCAAGTTGATCGAGCCACGTACGCGGCAGCACGGTACTTTTATTGGCAGTCACCCAACCCCCAGCCGGTCTACCATAACCAAGCGATGCACGACTTCTATATCAATCTCGAGCTCGGTCGATTCCTCATGGTCCGCTCGGTGGGCGGCTTCATTCGGGAAACGGGCCTACGGATCATAGCGAGCTGGGTATTCTATATTGGTCCCGTCCTGTTAGTCCCGCTCTTCATGCTTCCCTGGGTGGTGCGCGACCGGCGAATCAGGTGGCTGGTGATAGCCGGTGGCGTCTCCATTGCCGGCATGGAGCTCCCCACATTTTTTGCCGTCCATTATGCGGCTCCCATCACCGCCGTGATTCTGGCAGTGATTCTGCAGGGCATGAGGCATCTGAGGGCCTGGCGCTGGGAAGGCAAGCCCAGCGGGCTGTTTCTTGCGCGCTCAATTATTCTGATCTGTGTTTTAATGGTGCCGCTCCAGGTGCGCATGCTGCCAGCGCTGGCCAGGTCCGGTATCTGGCGACCCATGGGAGTGGAGCGCGCGGAGATCCTGGCGGAGCTTGACTCCCTGCCGGGCGGTCACCTCGTTTTCGTGCGGTATGGACCGGATCATGACTCCCTGGCCGAGTGGGTCTACAACGAAGCGGATATTGACCACGCAAAAGTGGTTTGGGCGCGGGACATGGGGCCAGCCGAGAATGGGGAGCTGATCAAGTACTTCAAGGAACGTCGCCTCTGGCTGGTTAAGCCGGATGAGGAGCCTCCCCGGTTGTCACCGTATGGCGTGGGCCCAGACCCGTGAGAGAGCCCGAGCGAGGCTTGTACACGCCGGGTCCCCGCCAGTTACCAGCGTTTACCGGTTTAACGGAGAGTTGTTAGAAATTCGGAAACGAGCCTTCCAAACTCGGGCGTCGGCACGGGTCCCAAGGTGCTCTCCGCCTTGCCGCAGCGATATGAAATTCGAGGACGAAAGGAACAAAGGATGGAAAAGGCAGACTCACCGGGAAGACGGAGAATCTCCCAATTCCCCACAATAGTCGTGGCTGTTCTTTACTTCGTTGTTGGAATGTGGTTGGGGTGGGCGTGGAGGTCACGTTCTATTCCTAACCTGTTCGATTCGTTCCATACGTGGTTTTACAATAGTCGGCTGACCACCTGGCAGAATTCGTATTGGCTAGGAGTCCCTATCGAGAAGTGCCCTTTCGATACTTGGACATATCAGGAGATCATCTACGAGACCAAACCGGATGTACTCGTTGAAGCAGGGACGGGCAGGGGAGGGAGCGCCTATTATTTTGCATCGGTTTTTGAAATCCTAAAACGAGGGCGAGTGTTGACCATCGACATCTTCGAGTACCCAAACAGGCCCCAGCATCCAAGGATCACATATCTCTTCGGATCATCAACTTCAGATGCCATTTTTCAGGAAGTCAAAAACTCGATTCACCCGGGCGAGCGAGTGATGGTATCTCTGGACTCGGACCACCACAAGGCCCACGTTTTGAACGAATTGCGGCTCTATAGCACCATTGTAACGGTCGGGAACTATCTCGTGGTTGAGGATACAGACATAAACGGCCACCCAATATTGCCCGAATTCGGTCCCGGCCCGATGGAGGCGGTAGAGGAGTTCTTGAAGAATAACCCCGACTTTATGCAGGACAGAAGTCGCGAGAAGTTTGGCGTTACCATGTTTCCTGGCGGCTGGCTCAAGAGGGTTCGCTAAGAAGATGCGGGCGAGGGAAAGTGACGCGCTGGCATACACCGTGGCCCCGAGGTAGAGAGCGTACCCATGACAATGTGCGACGGGGATTCCGATTCCAAGTGGCTCAGGACCCTGTTTTGGGGTGCAGCCTTGGCGCTCGGCGCTGCTGGAGCAGCTTGACTCCTTCCCGGAGGTCAAGTTGTTTTCGTGCGGTATGGACCGGATCATGACTCCCTGGCCGAGTGGGTCTACAACGAAGCGGATATTGACCACGCAAAAGTGGTTTGGGCGCGGGACATGGGGCCAGCCGAGAATGGGGAGCTGATCAAGTACTTCAAGGAACGTCGCCCTTGGCTACTTGAGGCGGATGAGATGCCTCCGAGGCTATCTGCATACGGGACCATCGTCAAGGAGAGGGTCGCAGCCGAAGATCACGGACATCCCGGCAAGTCGAGAGCGGGCAAATAGATGGCATCTATCATAGGGACTGAGAGTCTGCTCACTTCTCTCGCGCTGTTGGTTGCGTTTACCCGCCCCCAACTCGGCTCGAGGTGGTTTGCCACAGCGGAGCGAACCCTGGGAGCACTTGGCCGCAGACGCAGAACCAGCATTCTCATCTGTGGCCTTCTTGCCCTCGCCTTGCGGACTGCGCTGTTGCCGACTTGGCCGGTTCCGGCGCCTTGCATGCGGGACGAGTTCAGCCATCTACTGTTGGCGGATACTCTTCTCCACGGGCGCCTCGCCAACCCGCCGCATCCGATGTGGATTCATTTTGAGACCGCCCACGAGATTTTCCGGCCAACTTATGCCTCCATGTACCCGCCGATACAAGGCTTGATCCTGGCGGCGGGCAAACTCATCGGTGGACATTACTTTGTGGGGGTGTGGCTCAGCGTGGGGGTGATGTGCGCGGCCATTTGCTGGATGCTCCAGGC
>DLMI01000169.1:34827-87122 GCA_002478145.1 Acidobacteria bacterium UBA7540 | reverse complement strand
CGCCAATTCTTTCACAGCTTCTTTGTGATGTCTGCGAATTATGCTTGCCCTCTCGCCGTGGCCTCAACACCGTCACCCAGGTATCGGTTCTATCGCAGACATGCAAACTGTCGCATGTCTGCGCCACCCGGTGGTGCGCTCTCCAGAAACTCGATGAATTACTCGTTTCAATTGAGCAATTTAGGCCGAGCGGGCCGGAAGGCGTTTTACCTGCTTTTTGCGCGTCCAGAACGTCCTCGGAACGGTCCATGCTTGATCCCCGCAGGGGATCAATAGAGTAGCCGGGGGCAACGCCCCCGGAAAATGCGCCCCCCACAAGGTCCGACCCTGAAAGGGTCGAATTCGGGTAACGTCACCCCGGCCTTGCGGCCCATGGCCCAAGGGAATACGACCCGTCCAGGGTCGGGGAGCGAGGGTGGCGCTTTCCGGGGGCGTTGCCCCCGGCTACTATCTTGTGCCCTTGCAGGGCACGAAAAACCTGCCCTTGGGTCTTACCCCGCGGTACCCCGTTTCTGTCATCACGGATAGCCGCTTTCGGCTATCCATGCTCAGAATGACAGCATCGCAGACGAGTGCATGGATGTCACGCTCAGCAGCGTAATCGACCCGTTCAAAGCAAAGGATTTACTGGCCGACGCGGGGTTCGGAACGCCTGCCGGGGGCACACCGGATCTCTTCCTGTTCGGAAGGATGTAGGCTACTGTATGAGCCTATCATAGGGGGGGGTACTGGCTGTCCTTTGAGAACTCTTGGGCTCTATTTACAGACCTCAGCAAGGCGCTAAGTTGTTGATCCTAGGTGCCTTGGAATCTGTCACCGACATACTGCTAGGGATTGCTCTTGGCACCCACACCATTGGTGGCTTGGGCGGTGGGTTCGGGTGTTGGCATGTGGCACTCGCCGTCGAAGAAGCCTCCGGGATCAACGACGAGGCAGGGCGTGTAAATTGCGCCGAGGACCACGCCGTGTTCTTTGATCTCCAGCAACTCGGAGGCGTGGATGTTTCCCTTCAATTTCCCCGTGACGCTGATAATGCGGGTGTGGATTTCCCCATCCACTTCGCCTTGATCGTGGACCACCACCGTGCCTTCGCATCTAATCTCACCCCTGAAGTGCGTGTTGACGCGGATCAGGCCGGACGCGACCTTCATCTTCCCCTCAACCTCCACACCAGGCTCAAGCCACCCGACCCAGTCATCGGGGAGATCAGCCAGTTGACGCCGCCTGGACTTTCCAAAGCCGAATGGCATTGTTGCCTCCCACCGGGATCATTGGTTACCCCGGTTGTTCATATTATAAGGACAAGGTATAACAGAAATAGTTAAATGTACATAGGGCAGTGTTACCGCCTGACGATCAAGTCGTAAATCCTGTTCAAATCTTGCGCTGAAAAATAGCTGATTTCTATTTTCCCCCGGCGCCCGTCGCCAAGGATCTTGACGCGCGTCCCCAGCGTTCGTTCAAGCTCCAGTGCGGCAGCGCGAACGTTGGGATCCACTGGAGGCTTGGACACGGTTTTCTGCGCAGCCGGTTTCATTCCCCGAGACGCCACCATGTTTTCAACCTGCCGCACAGAGAGGCCCCGCTTGGCAATCATCGAGGCAAGCTGCACTTGGGCGGCTTCAGAATCCAGACCCAGGAGCGCCCGCGCGTGGCCGTAAGTGATTTCATCCTTCGAGAGCATCTCCTGGACGGCCGGCGGTAATCGCAACAAACGCAAGGTGTTAGTGACTGAAGAACGATTGATGCCCAGCCGCTCTGCAACCTGCTCGTGGCTGAGTTGGTATTTTTCCTGGAGCGCCTGATAAGCGTGGGCCACATCGAGCGGGTTCAAGTCCTGACGGAGCAGGTTCTCGGTCAGAGCGAGTTCAAGGGTGTCCTGATCCGTAAGCTCGCGGATAATGGCGGGAACGGTTTCGAGGCCGGCAAGGCGGGCCGCGCGCCATCGACGCTCACCCACTACGAGCTGGTAGCGGCCCTCGGCGAGGGCGCTGTGGCGCAAAAGAATGGGTTGGACTACCCCGCTCGCGCGGATGGAATCCGCAAGCTCTTTCAGGGAGTCCTCGGAAAAGGCGTGGCGCGGCTGAAACGGGTTGGGATCGATGCGCTCAAGCCGTACTTGCTCGAGGCCGGATGTGGCCGACTCAACTGTCTGCAGCAGGGCGTTCAGCCCTCGACCCAACGCCTTTCTGGTCATGGTTGATGACCTCCTGTGCCAGGTCAAGATAACTGGCGGCTCCCCTACAATCGGGGTCATAGAGGAAAATCGGTTTGCCGAAACTTGGCGCCTCGGCCAAGCGAACATTGCGAGGTATCACCGTGGAGAAAACCTGGCCACCGAAGAAATCCCTCAGATCGTCGCGGACTTGGTGCGAGAGGTTGGTGCGCTCGTCGAACATGGTGAGGAGGATTCCCTCCACCGCCAGGTTCTGGTTGTGGTAGCGCCGAATGCGAACCAGCGTGTCGAAAAGCTCGGAGACCCCCTCCAGCGCGAAGTACTCGCACTGCACCGGCACGATAACGGAATCCGCCGCTACGAGCGCGTTCAGGGTGAGCAGATCAAGGGCTGGAGGACAGTCAAGGAGGATGTAGTTAAACTCGTCGCGGAACCCTTCCATCCTTTTCCGCAAGGTTTTTTCGCGATCGGGGCGGTCCACAAGCTCGATCGTCGCTCCAACCAGGTTCTTGTCTGACGGGATGAGGTGGAGTCCCTCAAGCTCGCTCTTCAGCACAAGTTCCCTAAGAGGCACATCGAGCATAAGCGCATGGTATAGGGTCCGGCGCGACGGATCCTTGGGGAAGCCCAGGCCTCCGGTGGTGTTGGCCTGGGGGTCGCAATCCACGATTAAAGTCCACATATCGCGGTTGGCAAGCGCAGCCCCCAGGTTGATGGCAGTAGTCGTCTTTCCGACACCGCCCTTTTGATTGGCAATTGCGATGACTCGTCCCAAAGTTTCCAACCCGAAGAAAGTCAAGGCAAATCTATCAAAGGCCGGGAAGTTATGCAAGTGAAACGCGCCTTGTGTGCTGGTGTCATGTGCGAGACATGGGCGCTCTAAGCCGCAGTCATTCCCGCGAAAGCGGGAATCCACTCGGCAAACCCTCGGAAATGCGCTGTCGCTGGACTGGATTCCCGCTTTCGCGGGAATGACCAGCGTTTCGAAAGGCATCCCATCCCGAATGACACCACCGCGCCTTATGTTTCACGTGGAACACACCCGATTTGACCGGCCTCCCGGCATCGCCTCTTTCGCCCAAGATGACATCCTCAAGACGTTTTCTTCCCCCACCAGATTTCCCCTTGCCCGCCGCTTGGCAAACTGATTCTCCCCACCTCTTTGATCCCGCCGTAAATTTGGCCCACTTCACTAGCCTGCCGGTGGCCGAGCCAGAGGAAGATCTCTCCCCCGGGTTTCAGGCAGCGCCAGGCAAGCGGCAGAAGTTCCTCCAGATGCCCCACCGCTCGCGCCGTTGCCCCATCATAAACCGGCGCTGACTGGCCGCCAACGAAATCCTCCAGGCGTTCTTTGCGCACTTCAACGAAATTCATTCCACAAACTCGGGCTACCTCTTTGAGGAACGCCCGCTTCTTGGCGACCGGTTCAAGAAGTGTCACCGACAAGTCCGGAAAGATAATCTTCAAGCTCAAGCCGGGAAACCCCGCCCCGCTTCCGATATCCAATAGCCTGCCCTTCAACTCCACCCAACGGCCCAGATAGAGACTTTCCCCAAAATGCCGGGGAACGCAACTTTCCCAGTCACGAATGCCCGTCAAGTTAATCTTCTTGTTCCATCGCAGGAGCAATTCGAGATAAGCGATCAATTGGCCGATTTGATCGGTACTAAGGTTGAGTCCGAACGGTTCGAGCAACTGGCGGACAGTGGCCTCGTCCAGCATCTCCAGCCAATTCTAAAGGTTTTGCAGGGACTGCGCAAGGGGGTGCGGCGCAGTTGTTTCACGTGGAACATGTCTTCAAAAGTCTGGTGCGGAGGGCCGGAATCGAACCGGCACGTCCCGTGAGGGACAAGGGATTTTAAGTCCCTTGCGTCTACCAGTTCCGCCACCCCCGCACATGCCACAGAAAGAACTTAGCACGCTACCCTTTTTCACTCAAGCCCCCAGTGTCCATACCGTCACCCTAAGATTCACTATTTTTCGCCTTCTTCCTGCAATAGGTGCATTGTGTTCTTCGCCACGAGTAACGCTGAATCGAACGCCCTGGATGACTAGCGTACATACGGAGGCTACAGTCACGAACTGATCCAAAGGCTCCTATTCTGGCGAGCCACGGCTGCTGGCCTCGCGCTCGTCTGCCGCAATTAGCAAATGATTCCGAACCACGTGCCTCATTATAGCGCTCCCCTGGCCCCCGTTCATAATGGTCAGCAATCTATGTAACGCAATACACCAATATCAAAACAAGAACAGACCAAGCCCATTGATCTTGGATCGTTCTGACTTCCTTCAGCACGAGTTGGCGTGTTATCGCGCTTTGATCTCGGTCCAGTACCGATCGTAAAGCTGCGCGACGGAGCCGATATCGCGCATGAACTCGCAGTGGACCAGGGACGCGGGGTTGGGAAAGACGGCGGCATTGCGGAGGAGCCAGGGTTCGATCTCGTTCTTGTCGTATCGATTGGGTGTGTTAAAACCCGAATCGTTCACGAAGAGCGCGGCGACCTCGGGACGGTGGAAATAGTTGATGAACGCTTCCGCTAGCTTCTTGTGCAGAGCCTGGCGCGGGATGCAGGTGCAATCGACGGAAATCGTGCAGCCTTCCTTGGGAATAATATACCGTAGGTTCGGCTCGTCGCGCATCACGAAGGTCATGTTGCCGTTGTAAGCTTGCGCGATCCAGGCATCCCCGGCGGCGAGGTCCTCCTGGAAGTTGGAGCTGTTATACCCCTTCACGAGAGGTTTCTCGCCGAGAAGCAGATCGCGGGCCCGCCGGATTTCATCCGGGTTGGTGGAATTGAGCGAATAGCCAAGCTTCTTGAGGGCCATGCCGAAGACTTCGCGCGTATCGTCGAGCAGAAGGATGTGGCCGGCGTAACGAGAATCGAACAACACCGACCAGCTCTCCACATTCTCCTTGACCAGATCGGCGCGGTAGGCGAGGCCCGTGGTCCCCCAAGCGTACGGCACCGAATAATTGTTGTGGGGATCGAAGGGAAGTCCCAGGAAGCGGCTGTCGATGTTGGCCCAGGCGTTGGGCAGCTCGGGTTTGTCGAGCGGGGCCAGCAATCCCTGCCGGATGAGAACCTCGACCATGTAATCGCTGGGGACCACCAGGTCATAGCTGACGTTGCCCCCCTGGAGTTTTGCCAGCAAGGCTTCGTTCGAGTCGTAGAGGTCGTAGTTGACCTTGCAGTGGAACTCGCGTTCAAACCCCTGAACCAGCCGCGGGGAGATGTACGAGGACCAGATGTAAATGTTCAGTTGCGGGAGGTTTTGGCCGGAGGGCCAGGTCCGGGCGACGACCGGAGCCAGCATGAGCAGGAAAACTGCGGTGGCGCTCAACACCGCGGCCCGGACTTTCATGGCGCCGCGTTCGAGACGTTGCGCGATGTAGACCAGGGGAATGGTCGCCGCCAGGATCACGGTGGAAATGGCGTTGATCTCCGGCGTGACCCCGCGTTTCAGCCGCGAATAGATTTCCAGTGGCAAGGTCGTGGAGCGAACCCCCGCCACAAAGGAAGTGATCAGGTAATCGTCAAACGAGGTGGTAAAAACCAGCAAGGCCGCAGAGAGGATAGCGGGCGCTGCAATGGGGAGGGTGATGCGGAAAAATGTGGTCCATTCGTTCGCCCCCAGGTCGAGCGCGGCCTCTTCAATCGAGCGGTCCATGCCCGCCAGACGCGCCCCCACCACAATGATCACGTAAGAAATGCAAAAGGTGATATGAGCAATGATGACGGTGTAGAGGCTCAACTGCATGCGCAGCAGGCTCAAGAAGATGACAATCGCCACCGCCATGACGATTTCGGGAATGACGAGAGGAAGGTAGACGATTCCATCCAGGATGGTCTTGGCGCGCCGGCGAAGGCGCGGGAAGACCAGCGCCCCCATGGTCCCGAAAACCACGCACGCCAGGGTGGCAGCGCCAGCCACCAGGAGGCTGTTCAGCATCGACTGGATGATTTGTTGGTCGCGCCAGAGTAGCACGTACCATTCATCGGTGAAGCCCATCCAATGCGCGGAAAGGCGCGAGCGGTTGAATGAAAAGAACATCAGGACGATGACCGGCGCATAGAGAAAGAGGTAAACCAGTGTGGTTGCCGAAGCGAGCCCCCAACCCTGCTGCCGTGGACGGGGCATTAGAGAATCTCCCGCGTGACGCGTTCGGCGCGGCGCGCGCCGGTCCAGAGCAGCACCAGGACCACAAAGGTCAACAGAAAGGCCACGGCGGAGCCAAAAGGCTGGTCGCGCACGGAGGCGAACTGGTTTTGAATAAGGTTGCCCACCATGATGGTGCGCGCGCCGCCCAGCAGGTCCGGAGTGATGAAGGCTCCGATCGAGGCGATGAAGACCAACACCCCTCCCGCGCTGAGTCCCGGCAGAGAGATGGGCAGAGTGATCCTGCGGAAGGTTTGCCATCGGTTGGCGCCTAAATCCTGAGCGGCTTCGAGGAGGATCGGGTCGAGTTTTTGAAGCACCGCATACAGAGGCAAAATCATGAAGGGAAGCTCGCCGTAAACCAAGCCAATAAAAACCGCCAGCGGCGTGTACAGCAACCGCAGGGGCTCGTGCACAAGGTGAAGGGCCAGGAGAGCTGTGTTCACAACGCCTTCCGTGCGCAGGATGACCATCCAGGCGTAAGTCCGTATCAGGAAGCTCGTCCAGAAAGGAATCACCACCAGCATCAACAGCGCGGATTTCCACCGGCCGGAGACTTTAAGGGCCAGGGTGTAAGCCACGGGGTAGCCGAGCAGCATGCAAAGCGCTGTGGTGAGTAGCGCCATCCAGAAGGAGCGCCAGTAAACTCCAAGATAGAGAGGCTGGAAAGCGCGCCAGTAATTCGAAAATCCCAGGGCCCATTCGATGGTGCCGTAAGGCGAGCGCCGGGCGAAGCTGACCGCCAGAAGATAAGCCAGCGGCAGAAGAAAAAAGCCGACCAGCCAAACCAAGCTGCCTGAGAGGAGGGTGGCCGCGCGGATGGTGGGACGTTGGCGGAAGAAGCGAAGAAAGGGTTCGATTCTGGAGACTGCTGGCGGTTTGATTTGCTGGCTCATGTCTTGGCAGGCGAGAATAACGGAAGGCCTCGATGCATGTCAAACCTCTTTGAAGCGCGCTGGTGTCATTTGGGATGGGATCCCTTTGGAAGCGCCGGTCATTCCCGCAAATCACACCAGCGCCCGCGCGAGCCCTACGGTTGGGTGTATTCTGGTATTGTGTCCCATTTAGCCATTTACGGGACACGCGCGCTCACCACCCCCTGGCCCCCTCCTCAAAGAGGAGGGGAGTTGGTGAGTTGGCTCCCCTCCTTAGGTAAGGAGGGGGTAGGGGGTGGTTGTAGCAAAGAATCAGCCGGGACGGCACACGAACATGGCGCGGGAAAAAGTCCATGATGTTTTCGGCGTTGTGCGAGATGCGCTGAGTGCAGGGCCAGCACGACGAAACTCGCGACCGTGGCCGGCCTTGATTGTCGGTGTTTTCCTTTTGGCCAGCGCATGCCTCTTTGCAGGCGGCGGACGTCCCGGAGAGGGAAGCGGAGGCTTGCAGCAGGCTGGAAGTGCAGGCGCCGGTAATTCCCCAAACCAGGACCAGGCTGCACCCGCCACTGCCGAGGACTTCCTGAAGAAGGGCAATGAATATGCCCGGCTCAATAAGTGGAAAGAAGCTGAGGAGGCGTACCGCAAAGCTGTCAGCTTAAGATCCGATTACCCCCAGGCGCACTACAACCTGGGCAATGCCTACTTGGCTCAACAACGCACCGCCGACGCCATCCGGGAATACCAGGAGACGCTACGGCTGAGGCCGGACTTTCCGGGCGTTCATATGAATCTCGGCGCCGTGGAGGAATCGCAGGGACACATTCCGGAGGCCGAGGCGGAGTACCGTTCCGAACTCCGCCTGCACCCCTCGAACCCAGATGCCCACGTCAACTTAGCGAACGCGCTGGCGGCCAGCCGGCAGTTCAACGAAGCCGTGGCCGAGTTCCGTAAGGCGCTGGAACTCCAGCCGCAGGACAGCGAGATCCACATGGCGTTTGCGAGCTCGCTGCTCCAGTCGGGAGACGTGACGGGCGCCAGCGCTGAGTATCAGAAAGTCCTCGAGCTGACTCCCGATAACGCCGACGCCCACGCAGGGCTTGCAATGGCGCTCACACAGGCCGGTAAATTCGACCAGGGCCTGGCCGAATTCCGGGCTGCCGTCCGCCTGCGCCCCAACGACCCTGACCTCCACATGACCCTCGCCAACGCCCTGCGGGCCTCCGAGGACCTGATTCACGCCATCGAGGAATATCGCCAGGCGGTTCAATTGCGTCCCGACCAAGTCGACTACCGGTTTGCGTTGGCGCTGGTGTTGCGGGAGGCCGGCGACTACGGCGGGGCCATCACCGAGTTCCGACGGGTGATTCGCCAGCAACCGGGAAACGCGAATGCCCACACGGAATTGGCCGCCTCATACCTTTCCGTCGCCGATCATCCCGCCGCTGAGGCCGAATACCGCGAGGCCCTCCGCCTGAAGCCCCAGGACCCCGCGCTCCACGAAAACCTCGGCCTGGTGCTGCGGAAAACCGGGGACCTGCCCGATGCCCTCCGGGAGCTTCAGCGAGCCGTGGAGCTGGCCAAGGACAACGCCGATTACCACCGCAACCTTGGGGAGGCCTACCAGTCGTCGGGAGACATCCCCGGGTTTGTCCAGGAATACCGCGAGGAGGTTCGCCTGCGGCCCGATGATCCCGATGCCCATCTGCATTTGGCCAACGCTTATCAGGCAGCAGGCGACTGGGAGAATTCTCTCAGTGAATACCGCGTGGCTCTGGAGATGCGACCGAACAGTCCCGAATTACATTACACCTACGCCCTGGCACTGAAGGCCGCCGGGCGAATGCAAGACGCGATGGGACAATTGAACCGCGCCGTCGAGTTGCGGGCCGACTATCCCGAGGCCCTGGTTGCGCTCGGCGATATGCTCGCGGTCGAGAAGAACTATGAGATGGCAATTCCCACTTACCGCGACGCCCTCCGCCTCAGGCCCGACGATCCCACGCTGCACTCTCGGCTGGCTGGCGCCCTGCGCGAAAACGGGGACATGCAAGGCGCGGCGACGGAGAGCCAGGAGGCGGCGCGGCTTGATCCCAGCTTCGCCGGCTATCAGCGTGATTTGGGTAACGCCCTATACAACAAAGGTGACTACAAGGGCGCGGTGGAGGCTTTCCGGGCTAGCTTGGCACGCCGCAACGATGCTCAGACCCAGGAGAACCTGGGGCTGGCCCTCGAGCAAATGGCGGACTGGCGGAGCGCCTCGGACGCCTTCCGTGAAGCGCTCAAGGTGCGGCCCAATTGGTCAGAGGCACACCTGAACCTTTCCATCGCTCTCAGCCAAATGAACGACACGGCAGGCGCCGCGGCGGAAGCGCAAGCGGCCCTGCAACTCACCCCCAATCTCCCGGAGGCCCACTTCGCTCTCGGTAGCACTTTGATGGTAACTGGTAAAGTGGACGACGCCGTCAAGGAATTTCAGGAAGCCCTGCGCGCCCAGCCCGATTACTCGGATGCGCGCCTGGCGCTCGCGGACGCGCTACGGCAATCAGGCCACCTCGAGGATGCCATCGGCAATTACCGCGATTACCTGCGGCTGCGCCCCCAGGACGCTGTCACGCGAGTCAACCTCGCTAACAGCTTGCTAAGAACACGGAACTTTGACGCTGCCATCCAAGAGTACGAGCAAGCCATCCAACGCCAGCCCAATGAGCCCATCACCCATTACAACCTCGCCGTCGCCCTCGAAGCCACCGGCCAGAAGGCTCGCGCCCGGCAGGAGTACGAAGCCTACTTGCAGCTCTCCCCTGCGGCGCCTGATGCAGGCGAGGTCCGGAAACACCTGCGCGACTTGCCGCCTGCGAAGAAGTGAACAGCCGAAAACCTTTCACCACCAAGACACCAAGGCACCAGGCAATCATAGGGCAATTCGCTGCATCCCTTGCTTTAGGAGTGCACTATTAAAGTTCACCAGCAAACCGAGCCGATGACCGGAGAGTTTCAGGTACGTCAGCAGTTGCGCTTTGTGAACGGGCAGCAGGATTTCGACAGCCTTGAGTTCCACAACCACCCGCTTTTCTACGACAAGGTCCAGGCGAAGTCCGGCATCTAGGCGGAGGTTATCGTACAGCACGGGCAGTAACACTTGCCGCTCCGCCTTCAGTCCGCGCTTGTTGAGCTCGTGCAACAGGCAGACTTCATAGACGCTCTCCAGCAGGCCCGGGCCGAGCGCCCTATGCACCGCAAATGCAGCGTCAACGATCTTTGAAGCAACTTCGTCAGTTTCCTTGGGAATGGGCTCTCTTGGTGCCTTGGTGTCTTGGTGGTTCATAGTATTCCTCGGAATGGGCTCTCTTGGTGCCTTGGTGTCTTGGTGGTTCATAGTATTCATTTCAGGGTGTGGAGGTACCTCACCAAGTCATCGACATCCTCCTCACTCAAGCGCTGGTCAAACGCGGGCATGGTGCCTCGGCCTTCGATGATGGTCTTGCGGACTTGCGCATCGGTTGCCGGGGCGCCGCTGGGTAACGATTTCGACTGGAAAAGTCCCTCCAACTTGGGAGGCTGTTTTCGCAGGTCAGGGTGGGTGTCTTGATGGCAGGGCGCGCAGTGAAGCTCAAAAAGCGCCCGACCTTGCATCTCATCCTCACTAAGGTAAGCCCTTCCTTGATGCGAGCAAGCCATCGGCATCGCCAGGCCCGCGAGCCAAAGAGCGATACAAGCGATTCTGAGAAGGCGGGTCATGGAGTTCGCCCCCGACTCGCTCTTGCAGGAGCTGCTGCCGCCGCAGTCCCCGCCTGGCGGCGCAAGGCGTCCTCCAGGTCTGAGGTTGCCCAATCCTGAGACCAGTACTTGGCCACGGTACCGTCGGGCGCGATCAGCACGATATTCATCGTGTGCGAGATTTGGTTATCCTGTTCAAAGTACATCAGGCCGAATGCGTCAGCGAGCTTTCGTAAGTCGCCGGGCGTGGTGAACGCGAAGTCCCAATACCCAAAACCTGAGGGATCGTCGTCGAGATAAGCCAGCCCGTATTTACGGAGGACGGGAGCCGTGTCGTATTTGGGATCAAAAGTGATCGTCAACAAATGCGTCTTTCGGTAGTCGTCCGGTGTCTTCGCAAGGTCATCATGAATCTTCGCGAACTGACTGCTTAACCGTGGACAGAAGTTGGGAAGGGGACACCGGGTGTAAATAAAGGTCACGAGCACAGCCTTCCCCTTGAAGTCGTCCAAGTGGATTGTCCTTCCGTCCTGATTTACGAGCGGAAGACTGGGCACATGTTCACCTACATTGAGCCGATGGACCGATGGCGCTGCGCTTGCGCTTTTCCGACCGCTCTCCTGCGTGATTCGGACATCTTCGAGCCAGCAATCGCTTCCATCGTTTACGACGACAACTTCTGCCGCGATTTTGTCACCTGGTTCTACTTCTTGTACGGTGGCTGGGTCTTTAACTTTGTAGGGCATGGTCATTGCAGCCATGAAACCGGGAATTTCGTCGTGCCGGACGGTGATCTCATTCGCGGCTGCATCCTTCGCGACCACTTGACCTCGCAAGTTGTATCGTTTGTTCCCATGCTTCTCGAGTGCCTGGCGCTGCAAGTTGTTGTTCTCATTCTTGCAGCCCGTGACCGCCAGACCAGACATCAGGACAATGACCATTGCGAGCACAACCTTCAGCTTGCTGCCTATCACGAGTTCCTCCTCCAAAACGCAGACTCAAAACCGTGGCCTGGGACGAGTTCAGCGCCAGTTCACCACCAAGACACCAAGGCACCAAGAAATCATAGGGCAGTACGCTGCATCCCTTCAAAACCTTTCACCACAAAGACACCAAGGCACCAAGCGATTATAGGGCAATTCGCTGCATACCTTGCTTTATGAGTGCGCTATTAAAGTTCACCAGTAAACCGAGCCGATGACCGGACAGTTTCAGGTAGGTCAGCAGTTGCGCTTTGTGAACGGGTAGCAGCACCTCGACAGCCTTGAGTTCCACAACCACCCGCTTTTCTACGACAAGGTCCAGACGAAGTCCCGCATCCAGGCGGAGGTTGTCGTACAAGACGGGCAGTAACACCTGCCGTTCCGCCTTCAGTCCGCGCTTATTAAGCTCGTGCAACAGGCAAACCTCATAGACGCTCTCCAGCAGGCCCGGGCCGAGCGCCCTATGCACTGCAAATGCAGCATCAACGATCTTCGACGCAACTTCGTCAGTTTCCTTGGGGATGGGCTCTCTTGGTGCCTTGGTGTCTTGGTGGTTCATAGTGTTCCTCGGTTTTCATACTCACTTCTCGGAACTATGGTCCGGCAAACTCTCGCGCAAAAACTCCAGTACCTTGGGAATGGCGTCGAGCGAGGATTGAGCGTCCCCTTGTGGCCTCCCACCCAAGTTTTCCTCTCTTCCCGAGGTGGGATTCCTGACGCTGCCGTGCCATGCGGGAACGACCTCGGGCCGGCCCGCCCGGTGCCCGGCATGAGGGTATTTCAAATGTTCGTAGGGATACGGGAAGTGAGTTTGTTTCAGGCGGGCGACGATAGCGTTCGCCATCCCCGTTGAGTCCCACACTCCATCATCCTCTCCCGAGATGAGCAGAATAGGTCCGTGCGTGCGCTCAACGGCGATCGCGGCTCCCAGCGCCGCCCCTGGATTCCGGCCCCCGGCCCCGCGGGAACTCGAACGCCAGTGCCTGCCCCCGCCAAGTCCAGGCGTAGGGGACCCGGGTGTTGCCACAGCAGGCCGGATAACGCACGTTGGCTGGCACGAAAGCCACCACCGCCTTGATCTGCGGAAACATGGACCCCAACTGTAGCGCCAGTTCGCCGCCGCGCGAGGTTCCCACCACGGCGATGCGATCGGCGGAGATTTCCGGCCGCTGCATCATCCAGGCGAGCGCACTCCCGAAGTACTCCAGCGGGATGCCTTCCAGCAGAGGCGGCAGGTCGTCATAGCGGAAGTAGGCGAGCGCCAACGCCGCATAGCCCCGAGAAGCCAACCAGGCAGCTTTGCCGAGTGGCATGCCTCCTTCGGATCCTCCCACTACCAGCACGCCCGGACGGCGCTCTTTGGTGTTGGGCAGGAAAAGCACACCGTGAAGTTGCCCTTCAATTTTGATCTGCTGCACTCCCTCGGCGACCCCGAGTTGTTCCATCTGGGCGCTAGTCACCTGCTGGCCATTTCTCATCAACTGAAATTTGATAATCTGCGAGCCCAGGTCCCGCGGAGTGCGATACGACGCCACATGTTTCGCCGCCGGCTTCATGGACCAGATGAGACCCATCGCCGAAACTCCCTCGTAAGAGCCTTTCACGGGGGCTTGCTGGGAGGTATCGACGACGCCTTGTGCGTCCGCGATGAACTCCGCCTGCGATGACCAGGGCTCGTCCGCTCCATCGACCAATTCAGCTTGGACGGAAATGCGCTCGTTGGGCTCGAGTCCCCTGGCGCGGATGACGGCGGATTCATCCACCAGCACTCGATTGGGAACGAGCTCCAGCGTTTGCGCGGAAGCAATGCCGAGTCCGCCCATCCAAAGGCAGGCGGCGAGAATAAACCTTTGCACCTTCATGTCGCGTCTCCGATCGAGCATAGATTCTACTTAGTCGACCTCCGGCCCTGCCGATAACCTACACCTGACCCTCCCTGAACGCAATTGCCAGCCGGGTTTGCGGTGCAAGGCGTCTCTGCGGCCAACGGAAGGGGCCATCGCTGCCTCTCGCGAGAACCCGAAGGGCCGCGTCACCCGCAAGAGGGGACGGGGGGGTGGCCGAGGCAAGCCCCGGCCCTACTCATGGGGACGATTGGAATCGTGGTCGCGACCTGCTATAGTGCGAGGCTCAGGCTATCGTTTCGGAGGGTACGAATGAGCGAACCCATTCCCGAGAAAATGAAAGCCCTGGTGAAGAGCAGGCCGGAGCCGGGGCTGTGGCTGGAGGAAGTGCCGACGCCGGAGATCGGCATCAATGATGTGCTGATCCGGGTGCACCGGGCGTCCATCTGCGGCACCGATCTGCACATCCTGAAATGGGACGCGTGGGCCAGCAAAACCATCCCGGTACCGATGGTGGTAGGGCACGAGTTTGTGGGCGAAGTGGCGATGGTCGGGTCAAACGTTGCCGATTTCTTCCCCGGTCAGCTAGTAGGCGCAGAGGGCCACGTGGTCTGCGGGCGTTGCCGCAATTGCCTGGCGGGCAGGCGCCACCTGTGCGCGCACAGCAAAGGGCTGGGCGTGCACCGGCCGGGCTGTTTTGCGGAGTACATCTCGGTGCCGATGGGCAACGTATGGGTGCACCACCCTGATATTGACCTCGACGTGGCCTGCATCTTCGATCCTTTTGGCAATGCCGTACATACCGCGCTGGCCTTTCCCGTCTTGGGCGAGGATGTGCTGATCACGGGCGCGGGACCCATCGGTCTGATGGCGGCAGCGGTGGTGCAGCACGCCGGCGCGCGCTTTGTGGTGGAAACGGATGTCAACCCGTGGCGGCTGGAACTGGCGCGCAAAATGGGAGTCACGATGGCGGTGAACCCGCGCGAAACCGAGCTAAAAGAGGTTCAGAACCAACTCGGCATGAAGGAAGGATTCGATGTGGGCCTGGAGATGTCGGGCAACGGATCGGCCTTCCGAGACATGCTGGCGAACATGGCGCATGGGGGCCGCGTCGCGTTGCTGGGCATTCCTGCCGAAGAGATCGTCATCGACTGGAATACGGTCATCTTCAACATGATCACGTTGAAGGGCATTTACGGCCGCGAGATGTACGAGACGTGGTACAAGATGACGGTGATGCTACAATCCGGTCTCGATATCAAGCCGGTCATTACCCACCGCTTCCCTTACACGCAATTTCAGCAGGCGTTCGACGTCATGCTCTCCGGCCAGGCCGCCAAGGTGATCCTGGACTGGACAGACTAAGAAGAGCAGGAGTCAGGATTCAGGAGAAAAAAGAGCAGGCGCTAGGTGCTGGGGACTGGGGGCTGAAGGGCAGCGACCCGCCACGGCGGGACGAGCAGGAGTCAGAAGCGCAGGAGTCAGGAAGATTAACGCGGCACCGGGGAATCCGGCGCTTGCTTGGAAGCTTGCCCGAGCTCTTTGGGCTTTCTTATCTTCTCGGTGGCCTCCACATTGAAGAGCTTGAATTCCGAGTAGCGATGCTCGTTGCGGAAGTGTTTGCCGTCCCAATCCACGGCGACGGTGACTTGCTGGGGAAGCCAGAATCCCGCGGCTACGCCTTTAAAGTGTACCTCGCTGAAAGCGATCTCGGTTGTTTCTCTTTCCAAATTGATTTCCGGCAAGGGCTTCAGCAAGTCGGTGCGGAGGCGCGTGATTTGGTAGCTTTGAGAATCAATCCAGGCCAAACCCTGAGAGAAAGTCGTCACGCTGGTTTCGCCATGCTTAAAGGCCCCGTTCAATTTCGCCTTTGTCGGTTGCTGGGCGAAGGCAATCACATAGGCATCCCGGCCGTTGACTTTCTGCCGTCCGAGGTAACGAAAGTCGGCTTGGGACTGGTATCTCGGATGGAGAACGAGCCCAGCCGAGGCGAATCCCGAAGTGAGCATGAACCCATCCTTCATGCCCTGCGGCCAAGCTCGACGTCCCCACGCATCAGCACGGTACTCATTGAAGCCCAGCCCCCAATCCTCGGTTGGGGTGAGGCACAGATAGCGAAACTTCTGATCGAGCGCGGCGTCCACTTTCTGTTTGCGGCGCAACTTTTCCTGATGAATCTCCTCCACCGAACTCGTGTTAGGGAAGTTGGCGAAAAACTCCGCGACGGTCTCGCCCACCCCGCTGAGGATGGAAGCCAATTGTCCCTGGTCGGTGGCGGGCACGAGCCCGACGAGGTCGGATGGAGGACGGTGGAGATAATCGATCTCTTTATCGCTTTTCGGTTTCGCCTTAAAGTAGGCTGCCTCAATCTTCTTGCGACTCTCAATCTGCGCCCAAAGCTGACGGACCTGAATAGGCATCTTCTTCACGTCGCGCCCATCCAGGTAACGGGTCATCTCTGTGTTCGCTGCCTGGAACTGATATTCGCCCAATAAAGCCTCGACGCGCAAGAGCCGCGCCTCAGCTCCCGCGCCGGCCGCTATGGCCCTCAAGTATCCATCGGCAGGCCCCCAATTCTCAATCAGCAACTGCGAGCGGCCCAGTTCCTGAAGGGCGAGGGGGTCTTGAGGCGCGTATTTGAGCGCCTCAGCGAAATAGCCTGCCGCGTTCACGGGCTGGTGCCGCCAGCTCTCCATCACTCCCAAAACCAGAAGGGGTTCCGGGCGTCCCAGGCTCCGGTCCGCCAGGATCTTGTTGAGGACTTCGGAGAGGTTGCGGTGGGCGCCATCCCAATCTCCCGAGTCAAGCTCAGCAAGCGCCAACATAGTGCGGCTAGGCATGCAGGAAGCATCCCGACGCGTCACTTTGGTGAAGAACGGCAATGCTCGGTCTGGCCTTTTCAACACCAGGAACTCCGCCACACCCCGCGCATAGTCCTTTTCCCCGGCAGCCGAGAGCCCGTCGGAGGCCTTGAGCTTGTTCAGCCTCGCCGCCAGCGCTGAGATCAGATCGGCCTGCGAGAGCAATTCGGAGTCCTCCTCCGGATCGCGCAGCGTAACGGGAATAAGCCAGAATTTGTCGGACCTGCCGAAGTCAATGAGCGCGTGAGCCTTGCGGAATCCTTTCTTGGTCACCTTCAGGTCGACAGAAAATTCTTTGACAAGCTCGGAGTTTAACCAGTAATCGGTCTGAAACTGTCCTTGGAAGTCTGTCACCATAGTCCGGAATTGACCCGAGGCGCTCGTAGGTTCCACGTCGACCCTTGCACCGGCAACGGCATCACCACGAAGCGTCGTCACCTTACCCGCAACGACCCATCGTTTCTGAACAATGTTATAAAGGTTGGCGTCGCTTACAGTAACTGGGGCTTGGCTGGCCATCTGGACCTGGGCGATCGCGGACACCAGTAACAGACACAGCACTGCACCTAGAACGGGGATGCGCAGGTGGGCATTCATTATGACGACCTCATCAAATCGCATACCTCGATTCCGACTCTCCCTGAATCCTACACCCACTGCGCCCTTTGCTTCAAGCTCACTATCGAGTCACAGCCTTTCCGGAACGCCGGGTTGATGAAGTTAGCAAGCGTAGCGCGGGCTTGCTTTCATCGAGGGTCTGGACCTATCGTGTAACCAACTCGATCTATTCGACTTATGACCGAACAGTACTGGTCCCTTACCACTAGAAACCGGAAGACAAGTCTGCCCCTTTCTAGTTTCTGCCTTCTGGTTTCTCTGAGTGTCCAGGTCATCCTGGCGGTGCCCCGCATGGATGTCTCACGCCAGAATCAACTTGGCGATGGTTTGGAGTTGCATGAACGACGTGCCTTCGTAGATTTTTCCGATTTTCGAGTCGCGGAGATACTTCTCGGCGGGATAGTCCTTGGTGAAGCCGTAGCCGCCGTAAACCTCCAGGCACTCGGAGGCCACGCGCTCGGCGACCTGCGAGCAGAAGTACTTGGCCATGGCGGCTTCTTTCAGGAACGGCTGGCGGGCGTCTTTCAGGCGTGCGGCGTTGTAGGTCATCAGCCGCGCGGCCTCGACGTCGGTCGCCAGCCGGGCAAGCTGAAACTGGATAGCTTGAAACTCGGCGATGGGCTCGCCGAACTGCTTGCGTTCTTTGGCATAACTGATGGCGTGTTCGAGCGCGCCGCGCGCCAGGCCGAGCATCTGGGCGCCGATGCCGATGCGTCCCTCGTTCAACGTTTCCATCGCCACCTTGTAACCCTTGCCCACTTCCCCCAGCACGTTCGCCCGGGGAACGCGGCAATCTTCCAGAATCAGTTCACACGTGGAGGAGGCGCGAATTCCCAGCTTGTCCTCCTTCTTGCCCACGCTGAAGCCCGGAGCGTCGCGCTCGATCAGGAACGCTGTGATCCCCTTGTAGCCGAGTTCGGGATCGACGGTCGCGAAGACGATAAACAAACCGGCTTCCTTGGCGTTCGTGATCCAGAGCTTACGGCCGTTCAGGATGAAGTGGTCGCCGTCCGCGCGGGCGCGCGCGGCGAGAGAAAAGGCGTCGCTGCCGGCACTCGGTTCGGAAAGGGCATAAGCTCCCAGGGTGTCTCTCACCAGGCGGGGGAGGAACTTCTGCTTCTGCGCTTCGCTGCCCCAGCGCTGTAGGGCATTGTTCACCAGGGTATTCTGGACGTCGATCACCACGCCCGCCGAAGCATCTACCCGCGAGAACTCTTCGATGGCGAGGATGGCCATGAAAAACGTTCCACCGCTGCCCCCATACGTCTCCGGAACCTCCAGACCCATGAAACCTTGGTCGAAAAACTTATCAATCAGCTCGCGATGGAAAACGCCCTCGCGGTCCATGTGCTCGACGTGCGGGCGGATTTCCTTTTGGGCGAATTCGCGCGCCGCCGCCTGGAACATCCGTTCTTCTTCTGTGAGCGCCGTCAGCGGCGCTATTGAGGAAAGGTTTGCAGCCGTCGTATCAGCCATCCAAGCCCCCAGGGTGATAAGGTGCCGGCCCGTCCCGCATTACCCGGCCGCGCCGTGCCCTATTGCAACACAGAAGGAGATGCTACACGACCGCGGCAAAGGAGACAAGCGGTCCGTGGTCCCGCCGCGGTGGGTCGGTTGGGAGACACCAATCCCTCCCCGGCGCGCTTTGTAACAAGCGGCCCGCCGTGCCCGGACCGCGGATGAGAAACCGCTTGCTCCGCGCCATGTTACAATGGACTACGGACAACATGCTTCTTTTTCTGCTCGCTGCCGACTGCGTACTGCCTACTGCTTGCCGCTTGGGTCCTTATGGCCAGCCACCACGGGCGCCCATGTGGGCCACTCCTACAGTTAACAATGTCTTTACAAGCTTTTCAGGCGCCATTGCGCGACCGAACCAACTCTCGGAAAGGCACCGTGCATCGAAGAAGTGTTGGCAAGAAGCCGTCCGCTGTCGTGCGACGGACGGAGCGAATAAGGCGCACCCTCCCCAACTGCACACGCGCCGATTTGCGAAAGCAGCCGGGCCGCGCGGGACCGGAGCCTGGTACGTCGTTCAAGTTGGGAAATCTGACCTGGCAGCAGGATGAATGCGTGCCACTGACTTTTCGCGGCGTGTGAGGGAATTAGCGTGCTTCAAAGCACACGCGCGCAACTTTCCTGAGCTGGCAAAGCGGCGGCGCTGCAGAGTTAAACCCTATTTCATGACACCTGGGAGGTAGATTCGAATATGACTGCTAAGAAGGTTGTGCAAGGTTTGATCGTGACGGCGGCTCTGTGCCTAAGTACGACTTCGGTGCGTGCTCAAGGCTATAGGCTCTTCATCATGGGAGCGGATTCACCGCTCACCGACAAGAGGTCGTTCCCGGAACGTGATATTAACTACACCTCGGCCTATGCGGGCGGCGGCAAGGTGATCGCGGGAGTCGAAGCACCATTTTACAAGATCTTTGGAATAGAAGCTTCGTACGGCATCGGCGCAAACAACCTTAAAATAAACAACACCAGTTACACTTACACGCTAATAAAAGGATACGGCGTGAGGAATAGCAGGTACAGCGCGGACATTGTCGGGCACGTTCCAGGCGTCTGGAGGGGCATCCGCGCTTACGGCGTGGTGGGTGTGGAATATGACGTCTTCTCTCCCACCAGTTCCGCTAAAACCTTGGCTAAGACACAAGGGTTCGCCTGCGAAATAGGCAACACCGCGACCTGCAGCGCCACATTGTCGTCCCAAGGCGAGGGGGGCTTTAACATCGGCGGCGGGCTCGATTACAAAGTGGCTTCGAAGGTCGACCTGCGGCTCGACGTGCGCGATCACGTGTTCGGCTCCCCCACTTATGGTTTGCCCACGACGTTCTCCGTGCCCTCCGCCGCCTACTTTCCGATCAGTGGGTCGGCGCATGACCTCGAATACTCTATAGGCATTGTGTACAGGTTCGGCAAGAGCAAGTGAGGGCTTGCCAAAGGTATTTGAAACACTCAGTGCTGCTCGAGAACGGGAGCGTGCAGCTTTCCTGGGCTGGCAAAGCGGCGGCGCTGCAGAGTTAAACCCTATTTCATGACACCTGGGAGGTAGATTCGAATATGACTGCTAAGAAGGTCGTGCAAGGTTTGATCGTAACCATGGCGCTCTGCCTCAGTACGACCACGGTGCGTGCTCAAGGCTATAGGTTCTTCATCATGGGAGGGACTTCATCGCTCACCGACCAGAGGTCATTCGGCGAAGGTCCTAACAGTGCCATTCCCTACGGCTCGAAATATGCGGGCGGCGGCAAGGTGATCGCGGGAATCGAAGTACCATTTCACAAGATCTTTGGAATAGAAGCTTCGTACGGCATCGGTCCAAACAACCTTGAAATAACCAACTTCAATACAAATCCCTCGACAGTATTGGCATACGGCGTGAGGAATAACAGGTTCAGCGGGGACATTGTCGGGCACGTTCCAGGCACCTGGAGGGGCATCCGCGCTTACGGCGTGTTTGGTGTGGAATATGACCTCTTCTCTCCCACCAGTTCCGCTCAAACCTTGGCTAAGACAGAAGGGTTCGCCTTTGCGCCCAGCGCCAAATTGTCGTCCCAAGGCAAGCCGGGCTTTAACGCGGGTGGCGGGATCGATTACAAAGTGGCTTCGAAGGTCGACCTGCGGCTCGACGCGCGCTATCACACGTTCGGCTCCCCCACCTTCGGTTTGCCCCAGGCGGCTACCACGACCTCCGCCGCCTACTTTCCGGTCGGTGGGCCGGCGCATAACATCGAATACTCTATTGGCCTTGTGTACAGGTTCGGCAAGAGCAAGTGAGGGCTTGCCAAGGGTATTTGAATCACTCGGTGTGTTGCACAACTCGAAGGTCAAAAGAAAATTGACTACCCCTCGGTAAGTCGGATCTGCATACAGAGGTTCATGGCGGGGGTGACTTCGCGGAAGACGGCAAGCATCGACTCGACGAGGTCGAGCCCGGTCGAGGCGTGCACCTCGTCTTCGCTCATGGGGTAGTAGAGCTGGAACCCAGCCCAGTGGGCGGCGGGAGCAGCCCCCAGAAGGCGTCGGAGCTTTTGCATGGACGGGAAACTGTCGCGGGAGAAGCAGGCCGGCGCGGTTTCCCAACTGCCGCCGTGAAGCATGAAGCCTTCGCGGCGCACCAGACGCTTGAGCTCGCGCTCCATGGGGCTGCGCGGCTGGAGTGAACGAAGCAGGCGGTGCCAGTCCCAGTCGGACTGCAACTGGCACTCGCGGTTAACGCGCGGCGCTTTCATATAGCCGCGCTCCACCTGCAGGCCGCACTTGAAGAGTTTCTCTTCCGTATCCACGCTGACGAAAAACTTCGAGCAGCCGAAACTGACACGCGAGGAGAGCGGCATGGCTTCGCGATTGGCCCGAGGCAGGTAGCCGATCCATTGCCAGTAAACGCCGCGTCCCCAGCGCTCGGTCACGAAGGGCTGGGCGTAGCGGGATTCGAGCGCTAGCTTCAGAATGCGCGTGATCCGCTCGTTGTCCTCGAGATTCCCCACATGGATGCCGCGGCGGAAATCGAGATACTCGGGCCGGAATGCGAGGGCTGTCGCCGGGACCGGCCGCGTTGTGTGCGATTTCGAAGCCATGACCGGGAAGGAAACCGGAAAATCGAAACTGGAAACTAGAAACTGGAAACTAGAAATTAGAAAATAGAAACTGGGAACTCAGAAAACGCGCTTGCCCATTTCCAGTTTCTAGTTTCCATTTTCCATTTTCTAGTTTCTAAATTCTAGTTTCTGCTTTCTGCCTGCTGCTTACTGCCTACTGGCTTACGCGGCGCGGGAAGCGCTGGCGGGCCGTCTCGAGTGGAAGCCGCTGACCAGCACCTTGGAGATCTCGTCGCGCTGGATCTGGTTGGTGCCTTCGTAGATCTGCGTGATCTTGGCGTCGCGCATGTACTTCTCAACCGGGTAGTCGTGCATGTAGCCGTAGCCGCCAAAGACCTGCACCGCGTCCACGGTGACTTCCATGGCGACGTCAGAGGCGAAGCACTTGGACATGGCGGAGTAGAGCGTGGGCCGCTCCTTGGGTCGCGTGTCGATGTAGCGCGCCGTAGCATAGACGAGCGCGCGCGCCGCTTCAATCTTCATCGCCATATCGGCCAGCAGGAAGCGCAGTCCCTGGAAGGAGCCAATGGGCGCGTCAAACTGCTTGCGGGTGCAGGCGTACTCGAGCGCCAAATCGAAAGCCCCTTGCGCAATGCCCACCGCCTGAGCGCCTACCCCGGGACGGGAAGCGTCGAAGGTGCGCATGGATGTGATGAAGCCCGTGCCTTCGCGCCCCAGGCAATTCTCAACCGGCACGCAGCAGTCCTGGAAGACCAGTTCGCGCGTGGCGGAAGCGCGAATCCCCAGCTTGTCTTCCTTCTTGCCGAAGCTGAATCCCGGAGTGCCCTTCTCGACCACAATGCAGGAGGCGCCGCGGGGGCCCTTGGCGGGATTCGTGAGGGCGATCACAGAGTAGATTTCCGCTTCGCCGCCGTTGGTAATCCACTGTTTCGTGCCGTTCAGCACGTAGTGGTCGCCGTCGCGGATGGCGGTGGTGCGCACCGCAGCGGCGTCCGAACCGGCCTGGGGTTCAGTGAGCGCGAAGGCGACCAGGCGCTTGCCTGCGGCAATGTCCGGCAGCCATCGCTGCTTCTGTTCCTCGCTGCCGGAGAGGATGATCGGCAGTGCGCCGAGCGCCGTGCCGGCAAAACTGAGCGCGATGCCGCCACACGCCTTCGACAGTTCTTCGGTCACGATCACCATGTTCATGATCGGTGTTCCCTCGGTAATGCCCCCATATTTCTCCTCAACGAAAACGCGGAAGAGGTCCGTTTGCGCCAGCACCTTCACAACCGGCCACGGGAACTTGGCGTCGCGGTCATATTCCGCAGCTACCGGTTGGATTTCCTTTTCGGCAATCTCCCGGGCGAGATCTCGGATGGCCCTTTGATATTCAGTGAGTCCATAATCCATAAAGCTCCTTAGGAGGCAGAAGTCAGGAGTCAGAAGTCAGAATACAATTGAAACTAGAAACTGGAAATTAGAAACTGGAAACTGGAATGTAACCAGTTACCATTTTCTATTTTCTAATTTCTAATTCTTCAATTTCCAAGGGGTTTCTGCTTTCCACGCTCGCTAAATTGGAAACTGGAAATTAGAAACTGGAACGTAACCAGTTCCCATATTCTATTTTCCAGTTTCTAATTTCTAGTTTCTGCTTTTCACGCGACGCGTTCCAGGGGTGGCGGCGGCTGGGGCTGGGTTTCGACAGCGCCGCCCCACAAGGATGGCCTAACCAGCCACGCCTCGCCGCCGCGGAAGGCAAAGCGGCAGTAGTCATCAAGGTCCCCGGTCCGAAATGAACTAACATCAATCTCTCCTTCGAGCGAACCCGGCCTGGCCAGAACCTGCAACGCGTAAACTAGCGGCAAAACGCTCGCATTGACGTCACGTAGGGTGACCTCGATCCGATCGATGCGGGCGACAATTTCAAAATCTCCCTCGGAATAGAGTCCAGCCGTACGCTCCAGAAGTTCGCGGATGTCATCCGCCGCGGTGGGAATCCCCCCAAAACTGAACTTGCCATTCAGCCGCTGATAGGGCTCCGGAACAACCGAGACAGGCTGGCTGCGGTATTGTTCCCAACTCGCATGCCTATAATCAGGTCGAGCCCAGGCAATCGCTAAGAAACCACCTTTCCAGACCTTGAGCCTGACGTGCTGTGCTTTGACTTCATCCTGGTAGTAGAGGGTGCCGCCGGGAACCTGGGCACGTTCGTCATCCGAGACCTCGCTAAGGAACTCAATCAGTTCCCCCGCAATCTCCGGAAGCGCAGGGCGGTCGTCAGGCTGGACATGGCAAACCTCCAGCGACACCGACTCAGGAACAAACTCCAGCCATGCCGCTTCAACATGTTCAAGCTTTTGCTGGGTTTCCTTGCTGAGGGTCCCTAGCTCCACCTGCCCCGAACAGCCCAAATGAGTGCGCATTTTCTCACTCCCT
Source organism: Acidobacteria bacterium UBA7540 (assembly GCA_002478145.1). The sequence goes on along the minus strand of DLMI01000169.1, from coordinate 62,898 downwards.
TCCCCGATTCGTACAGACAAAGTGTCCGTAGTGCCGGTCCCAGACTGACAGATAGGCATTTTTGGGGCCGAAGGGACTAATGGTCTGCCGCAGAAAGATTTTGCCACAGGTGGAATCAAATACATAGCGACTTGTTTGCATCGGCGCGGCGTTAAGTTATCCTGAATCCTGCGTCATTTGGAGCAAGTTTCACACTTCAGGCTCCCCGGCGGGGAAACAGTCAAGTCGAGTATCTGCTCCACTTGCAATTTCCAAAGGAGAGAAAATGAGCAGAACCCTTCAGTTTTTGACCTTAGCCGTTGCACCTTCATTTGCCCTCGCCGCGTCTGCGGGCGCGGGCCAGTCCGCGGCACAGCCCGTCACGATTGAGTATTACTACCGGCTGGCACCCGGTGGGAGCTCAGAGTGGCTGGCGCTCTACAAGAAAAACCACAATCCCCTTCTCAAGGAATTAATGAAAGAAGGATTGCTCAAGAGCGAGAAGCTTTACACCCGGCGTTTCCATGCCGAAAGCCCCGCCTGGGATTACAAAATAGTGATGATTTGGCGCGACTGGGCGGCCCTCGAAGAAGCGCGCAACCGCGAACCGGAAATTCTCAAGTCCCTCTATCCCAACAAGGAAGATCATGACGAGCAGGAAAAACGCCGCTGGGAATTGACCGTCTCCCATTGGGACGACGTGCTGAGCGATGTTTCTTTGGACTGAGGAGTTGGGCGATTGAGTGATCGACTGATACCGCGACCAATGTGGCCACTCTGGTGCTGTGCAGCCCAAGACCGTCGGGGAGGGTAAGATTGCCGTATTGACATACGGCACTTAATACGGCATCATGTTGATATGGCTAAAGCGCGAATGAGGAAACTAACGATTCTCATCCCCGAAGACCTACTCCGGCGGGCCCAGAAGACGACCCAGACCGGCGTCACCCCGACCGTCCGCAGAGGTTTGCAAATTCTAGCGGCCCAAGAGGCTTACCAAGCTCTGCGGAAAATGCGAGGCAAGGTGAAGTTCGGTCTCACTTGGCAAGAAATGCGAGGCGACGAGTGACCTGCGCCGACACGAGTTCCCTCGTCGCCTACGTCCAGGGGGAACAAGGATCAGACGTTGACCTCGTGGACCGAGCCTTGGCTGACTGCTCTCTAGTCCTTGCTCCGGTCTCCGTTACAGAATTGCTAAGCGATCCCCTGCTCATTCCTGCCCTGGAGAAATTTATCCTTGGGATACAGCAGCTCGAAATCAAGGCCGGATATTGGGAGCGGGCCGGAAAGCTCCGGGCAAAGTTGATGCGGCGTCGCTATCCCCCAAAGATTGCGGACACGCTTATAGCCCAGAGTTGCCTCGACTACCAGGTTCCACTGATCACCAGGGACCGCGACTTTTCAGCTTTCCAGGAACTCGCGGGACTTCGGTTGCTTTGATCCAGCACGCACTGCCCCTCAGCACAACACCAGCTCTACTTCTTGCGCGGAGGTTGCGAGGGCCGCATCTCAATGCGGCTGGCAAGTGTTGTCAGGGGATACGTGTAAAGGTCAACTACCGCCTTGGCGATGTCCTCGCCGGAAAGCTTCCAACTTTGGAGGGACCTGCTGCCCGGCGCTCCCCCGAAGTCCGTATCCACGCTTCCGGGCATGATGTAGCTTACGCGGATGCCGTCGTAGCGCACGTCCTGCATCATGGCCTCGCTGAACCCATTCAGCCCAAATTTGGAAGCGTTGTAGGCGCTCCCACCGGGGAAAGGATTCACGCCGGCAAGACTGGAAATATTGAAGATGTATCCGCCCCCTCGCTGGCGCATTATGGGGATGGCCTCGCGGCAGCAGTAGAACGCACCCGACAAGTTGGTGTGAATCGTGGCATCCCACTCCGCCGGGGTAAGCTGGTCCACGGGCTTCATGATTCCGATTCCCGCGTTGTTCACAAGGAGGTCGATCCCTCCGAAATGCTCGGCGGCAGTGTGAATCAGCTTGCGGCAGTCCTCATACCGGCCCACATCCGCCGTCATGCCTTCGACCCGGCCGTCACCCTGCTTGCGCAGTTCTTCGAGCGACTGCTTTAGAATTCTCGCATCGCGCGCGCAGAGGTAGACCTTTGCGCCTTCTTTAAGAAGCCTTTCGGCGATGCTATAACCGATTCCGCGCGATGCGCCGGTGACCACGGCAACTTTTTCCTTCAGCTCGTTTGTCATCAGAAATCCTCCCCCTCTGGATGTAGAACTAACAGATTAAACCGCACGGAGGGCTGGAGGCAACCGCATGATCCGAGGGTAGCGCAGAGTCTCGTTTTTCAGAGACTCTGCGGCTTGTCCGTGTGCAATCGGGCGTTTAATTCGGCTTCATGTCCCGCTCGCCCCGCCCGGTATTATCCGACCGACTCTGCTTCATCACCTGCCGGCTCATGAACGAGCGGCAATTTGGAGGCAAAGCCGCAGAGTCTCTGAAAAACGAGACTCTGCGCTACCGGCTCGAACTTGCGATTCCGGGTTGGAATCAATTTGGTAGACGTCTTGGAAGCAATCCAGAGCAGAATCACGAAGGCGGGAGCAACAAACGGGAAAATCCCGTAGAGCGTGTCGCTCGCGGTCACGCTCCGGCAGGGACAGTCTCCGGAACGCGCCCGAAACGGCGATGGCGGGAACGGAACTCGCGGACTGCGGCCTCAAGGTCGGCGGCTTCAAAGTCCGGCCACATCCGGTCCGTGAAGACGAGTTCCGAGTAAGCGCACTCCCACAACATGAAGTCGCTCAAGCGCTGCTCGCCGCCAGCGCGAATCAGAAGGTCAAGATCGGGGACCGGCGTCCCGTCGTGATTGACCCCGGCAAGCAAGCGCGTAAACTGGGCCGGCGTGGCTGCTTCGGAGTTGCCCAGCGATCGCGCGGCACAGAAAATGGCGTCGCGAGCCGAATAATCAATCGCCAGGCGCAGGTACAACTGCCGGCCCTCCTGCGTTGCGGCTTCGGCAGCTTCAATAGCGGCGACCAGCGCGGGCTCAAGTCGATCGCGCCGCCCGATAACGCTGGCCCTTATTCCCGCGTCCACCCACTCTGCGACCGATGAGCGCAGGAACTCTTCAAAAATGTCCATAAGTTCCCGGACTTCCGCCGAGGGACGTTGCCAGTTGTCCGAGGAAAAGGCGTGCAGCGTCAGGGTCCCGATCCTCAGGGCGGGAGCAGCCTGCACCGTGCGGCGCACCGCTTCCGCGCCCTCGTAGTGTCCCGCGCTGCGCGGCAGGCCTCGAGCGGCTGCCCAACGCCCGCTTCCGTCCATAATGATGGCCGCATGAATCGCGTGGCCAGTGTCGCCACCCGTATTGGCGACTGCACGCGGCGAGTCAAGTAAAGAGTAGCGGGCCAAGTGCTCAGGACCATCGGGCAACGGTGCCATCAACCTCTCCTGCCTTCCAAAGGACTTTACGATGCAAAGCAACCGAACAAAAAAATTTGGCCCGCCGATTACCGCGGGCGCATGGATTGGATCAACGCTTCCATGTGATTCAGGTAGCGCTCGAGCGCCCGCTGGCCTGTTATCGTGAGCCGGTACACGGTCTTGGGCAGCCGGCCTTCGAAATATTTCGCGCAGATGATGTACTCCGCTTCCTCCAGCTTGCGCGCGTGCACGCTCAAGTTGCCATCGGTTGTCTTCAGCAATTTCTTGAGCTCGTTGAAGCTGAGCGATTCGTTCACCGCCAGGGCGCTCACGATGCCGAGTCGAATGCGTTCGTGGATCAGGCGGTCCAGTTCGGACGGCGCGCCCAACGCCGCCTCACGACGCAATCGCTGCACATCCCGCGCCGGTCGCCTCGCGCCTGCCACACGGGCCGCGGCTCTTGAAACCTGTCTAGCCACCGTACCTCCTTGCAATAATCGTCCCGAAAACGATGTGAAGCCCGCCGAAACCCGCAGCCATGATCAAGTTTGCCCAGCCGGCGGGGCAGAACAGGGCGAGAATTCCCGCGAACATGAAGCACAGACCCATGATTGGGACGACCTTTACGGAAAACGCCCCTGCCGTCACCACCCCGGCCCCGTAAAGCAGGAGCCAAAGGCCGGGCAGCAGGTTAAATACACCTGCGTGGTAAATCACAATGCTGAGCACGGCAGCCGCCAGCATGGGGGGAGACAGGCCCAGTACAGCCTTCCGGCCAGGCCTTGAAAGCAGGGGCGTCTGCACCTTCCGCGCCTTCCAAAAAATAGCTGACGCGCCCACCGCAAAAGCGCACAGGGCTTCGAACCCCCACACCCCAACCCACCACTCCACTTGCGGGCGGAGCGAGGCAACCACGGCGGCGGCCAAGGCCGTGATCCCTATCGTCACTCCGCCCCAACCCGGGACGGCGGTGAACGAAGCCGCGCTTTCCATGGTCTCGCGGATGAACCGCAGATCGTCAATGGCGTGCGTTGACATGGGCACTGGCCTGGAACGTCGTGCGCGAACTGGACCCGAACATGCCATGCAAGAGTTTATACAAGACGTTCAAACTCATGTCAAGTACTTTATGATGCAAAGTTAATGGCTTAAACCCCAACGGGGCATTACTCAAAGCTGGAAAATATCATGCTTGACAGCATCCATTTCTGTGCTAATGTGTAAGAGAAGGTGTTACCAGGTAGCACCGAATTTCCATGAGAACGCGCCAAACTATGACGATTTCACTCCCACCCGAAATGGCGGAGCAGGTTGAGAGCGCCATGAAAGCGGAGCATCGGACGCGCTCCGAACTCGTCCGCGAAGCGCTCCGCACCTACATCTCAATTCGCTTGCTCCCCCAAGAGAGCCCCACGTCTTCCGAGCTTCGTGCCATTCGCCGCGGTGAGGCCGCGTACCGGCGGGGAGATTACATAACCCTCGATGAATATTTCCGCGAGTTGGACCGTCGTCCTCGCCGGGCCCGCAAGAAGGGCTCTTAAACGCATTGCCGCTCACGATCGGGAGCGCATTCATGCGGCATTGGCGGGAATAGCAGTAGATCCTTTTCGAGGCGACATCAAATACCTTAAGGGGCAGAAGGACACGCTCCGTCGCCGCGTTGGCGACTGGCGAATCTTCTTCCGGCTCGTGCAGCAACGGAAGCACGTTCTCGTCTCAGCCATCGAGCGCCGAACCTCCACAACCTACTGACAATTAAAAGGGCCTTCATCTACGACGTTCAGTAGATACTGAACTTCATCTGCCGGAAACGGGAAATCGAGCCGGCGGCGGAAGGTGGGTTGCCCAAAAATGCGAAGGGGACTTCTCGCGAAGCCCCCAAGCCATAATTCTCTAGCGCGGGCTCCCGAGTGCGGGCACGGCTCTCTTTTTGAGGTGCTGGTCAAAGAAATCAGAAGCCGTATGATAGGCCGCCAGCCACGTGCGCTGCCGCAAGAAATCGTGAATCTCGTCCGGAAAGACGAGTTGTTGGAATTCCACACCCTGTTTCCGCAACGCCTCCACGAGGCGGACCATCTCCGTGAAGGGAACGTTGCGGTCATCATCCCCCTGGACCAGCAACACCGGCGAGCGCCACGTCTTGACGGAGGCCAGCGGCGAGGACTCCCACGCCAGTCGCGCCGCCTCAGGTCGTGCGGCGGGATCGTAGGAAGGAATCCAGTTCTGGTGTTGGAGGTTCCAGTCATGCACGCCGTGGAGATCCACGCCACAGGCGAACAGCTCGGAGGCTCGGGCCAAGCCGAGGGCCGTCAAATACCCGCCGTAAGAACCGCCCCACAGGCCAATGTGATTCTGATCCACGTCGGGCCGCGTGCGCAGGTAGAGGCCGGCGCCCTCGACATCGTTAAACTCGCTCGCCCCGCTGGCCCCGTAGTCGGGCGCCTCGCGAAAGTCCAGCCCATAGCCGATGCCGCTGCGGTAGTTAACCGATAGCACCACGTAACCGCGGCTGGCGAGATACTGGTTGAAGGCATAGGCGTTGTGATAGTAGCCCATGTAATGCCAGCCCAGCAGCATCTGGCGCCGCGAACCGCCGTGAAAGAATACTACGGCCGGGTGCCGCTGCCCGGAGGCCTCCTCCTTAGGCAGAAAAAGCTGCGCGTGGATGAGCAGCCCGTCAGCGGCGGGAAAAATCACTTGCTGCGGGGTGACGAGATCAGCGGCGGGAAAGTCGGCGGGAAGCGTTTCGGGAGCAAGGTCGCGAATTCCGCCCGCGTTAGCCAGAATTGCAGGCCGAGCCGGGCGCTGGGCGTCGGAATGGAGCAGGGCAACAGTGGCGCCGTCGCTCATCATCACCGGCGACCACTCTATGCCTTCACCCCTGGTCAGCGGAGTGGCGTTGTCACCCGTGACCGGCTCGCGCCACAGGTGGCGGCGGTCGATGTCATCCTGGTTCGAGGCGAAAATCAACTGGCGGCGATCGGGACTGAGGGAAACGAACTCCACTTCGAAATCACCGGGCGTGAGGAGCTTTGCCGTGCCGCCCGCAACGGGAACAGCATAAAGATGAGTCCAGCCGTCGCGCTCCCAGGGAAACACCAGGTTATCGCCGGCGCCCCAGAAGATCTGATGCTCGGCCACAATCTCGCGAAAGACGCTGCCGCGGCCCGCGTCGGCGCGCCAAACTTCGTGACCCTGGCCGGTGGCAGCGTCGGCCACGCGGATCGACCACGGCGGGCCGGTGCGTTTCGGCCCGAAAATAAGGTCGTCGCGTGAAGCAGGAAGGCGCAGGAAGGCAACGTGCCTACTATCCGGTGACCAGACAGGCTCGGAATCCTGGTCAACGCTCGGATCGAGATACAGCAGGCTCTTCCCCCCCACGTCATACACCCCCACGAAGCTGTGTTCGCCACGGCGGCTCACGAAAGCGAGGCTCGAACCATCGGGCGACCAACGGAGCGAACTGCCTTTGCCCTTGTCGTGGATCAATTGTTCGGGCTTGGCGCCTTCGGCCAGCTTGACCAGCCACACTTGGTCTTTGAAAATGTAGGCAACACTGTCACCCTTGGGAGAAACCGCCGGAGAATGGCCCTCGGCGAGCTTGCGCGGCGCCCCGCCCTCGAATGAGACAACCCAGATGTCCTGTTCGACACCCTCGGCTGCGCTCGCCGGGTTAGGGTAAGCGCCGCCGGTCTCGAAGTCGCCCCCGCGAACGTAGAGTATCGCCCGGCCGTCGGGGGTCCAGGTGAGCTCTCCGATCTCCTGGCCGTCGTCTTGGGTGTACCGGGTGAGCTGCCGTGACTGGTAGCCTCCGCCGCCACCGGGCTCGGCCACCCAGATGTTGCGAACACCGCGCGCATCGAACACCCAAGCCACCCTACCCCCCGAAGGCGAAGCCACGAGCTCGGTTGGGAAGGGCGAGCTCATCACCTGCTCGAGCCTGAAGGAGCCTCGCGCGGCAGGGATGCCCCCGAGCACGAAAAGCATAAGGGCAGCGGTCTGCAATCTTCTACCAGAGAGTATGAACACGATTATTCCTCCTTGTGCGGCGTGCGTGGCCGCGTGGCCCAAATGCTACTGGACCTCGGCGGGAAAGTAAATGGTGGCGGCATCCGGGCGCCGGCGGCCGCTTCGCTGTCCACGTGAAAACGCTTGCGGCGCGCGGACTCGTCGCGCACATGGGCGCCGCAAATGCGTGTGGTTTGGTATACTGCGGTGGTGGTTTCATTGTTGGGCGGGGGGGGCTGCTTTGCGGGATTCCCACAGCTCCACCCGCCGCGTCGAAAGGGGTCTTTGTCGTGCCTTCAGTTCGCCTGACCACGATGGTCAAAGCGGCGGGTTGAGCGGCCAAGTTGAGTCCAAGTATTTTGGACTGCGTGCTGGCCAAGCTGCCGAAACAATCCGATCCAAATGTCCTGGTGGGCTTCGACACCAATGACGACGCGGGGGTGTATCAACTCGCGCCCGACTTGGCGCTGGTGCAGACCGTGGATTTCTTTACGCCCATTGTGGACGATCCCTACATCTTCGGCCAAATCGCAGCGGCCAATGCGCTGAGCGACGTTTACGCCATGGGCGGCCGACCCGTCTCCGCGCTCTCCATCGTGGGATTCCCCAACAGAGAAGAGGGCATCGAGATACTGGAGAGAATCCTGCAAGGCGGGCACGCCAAAATGCAAGAGGCTGGCTGCGCGGTGATCGGCGGCCATTCGATCGGGGACGAGGAGATCAAGTTCGGTTATGCGGTGACCGGCCTCGTCAACCCGCAGCGCATTCTCACCAATTGTGCGGCGCGGCCGGGCGACCAACTGATCTTGACCAAACGCCTGGGCACCGGAATCATCAGCACGGCGCTGAAGCAAGGACAGGCCAGCATGGCGGCGGTGAATGCGGCAAGCGAATCCATGTGCGCGCTGAATCGCGCCGCAAGCGAAGTTGCCCTGCAATTCGACGTACATTCGGCCACCGATATCACTGGCTTCGGCTTGCTGGGCCACGCCCGGGAGATGGCCGTGGGAAGCAAGGTGAGCCTGGTGATTGACTCCACTAAGGTCGAATTCCTGCCGGGGGCGGTGGAGTATTCGCGGGGTGGTTTTCTGCCCGGCGGCCTAAAAAGGAATATGGACTTCATCGGAAGTTGCGTCGAGTTCGCGAGCAGCGTTCCGGAAGAGGTCAGGAACCTGCTGTTCGACCCCCAGACCTCGGGAGGATTACTGTTTTCCGTGGCTGCCCAAGACTCTCCTAAGCTCGTCGCGGCCCTCCGGGCTCTGCCAATCCCCGCGCAAGCTATTGGCGAAGTCATCGAAAAGACACATCCGCTCATTCAGGCCCGGTAGCCTGACAAAGGAAACGATGTGGCATGATGAAGCTGGACCAAGCCGAAACGCCAGAGCAGGTCGAGGAGGTAAGGCGACTGCTGCGCGAGTACGAAGCTTCCCTCGGAGTCAGCCTATGCTTTCAGAGTTTTGAGAGGGAGTTGGCAGAGCTTCCAGGAGATTACGCGCCGCCCGGGGGGAGATTGTGGATGGCGCTCGACGCAGACGAAGCCGTCGGCTGCGTAGCTCTGAGGAGACTCGATGATGAGAGCTGCGAAATGAAGCGGCTTTATTTGCGGCCGGGGTTTCGAGGAAGAGGCGCAGGGAGACTGCTGGCCGTGGCCATCATCGGCGAAGCGCGGAAGATCGGCTACAAAAAGATGCGATTGGATACGCTTGCCGAGATGCGCGAGGCCAGGACGCTCTATGAATCACTGGGCTTCAAGCGTATTGAGCCCTATTATCACAATCCAATGCAGGGCGCGATTTTTATGGAATTGGAACTTTAGCTGGAACCGTACCGGAAATGGCCCTTTGGGCAACGTTGCGCCCTTCTGAGACACGGGTTAAGATGGCTGCCATGAAGAAGCAAATACCAAGTCAATTGATCCTCGCCGTTTCAATCCTGATCATCGGCGGCGGTCTGGCAGGGGGCGAATACCTGCTGGTGAAGTGGTATCCAGGCCACCAGCAGCGGGTCCGCGAGGAAACCCTGAAGCAGCGCCCCTACCACAACGATTCGCTCGGAATTGATATTCAAATCGCGGAAGGACTCTACGGGAACACCGAGACTTTCCCGGGCGGGGTGAAGATGAGTCGCTCCAAGTTTTGGAGCATTGGCCCTTCGCTCTCCATCACTTCACAGCCCAACCCCGACGAGACATGGGAGTTTTCTCCAGAGGTTCTGGCGAAATGGGAGTCAAGGGGCGTGGTCGAAGACCTTCCGCTCTATCATCTCGAGCATACGAAGATTAACAATCGTGACGCGATGCTGATTCGTCAGTTCAGGGGCCGCTTCATGCTCTTGACTGCGAGAATCATCTCCCGAGACCGGATCATCGAGGCCAATTGCTCCCCCGGAGCGGAAGATGAGGTTCTCTACATGGAGGCGTGTGACGAGACGTTGCACACAATAAAAGTGGCCGGGGCTGAGCCGCCTCCCCCCTCTACACCCGGAGTTGTCGAGCTCTCACCGGCTGCAACGGTCAAGTGATACGCTTGGCATTGCTTTCTGACCCAGGTACCGCCTGCTGTCTACGGAGAGCAAGCATGGAAAAGTGGGAAATTGTGGAAGGCAGCCTCGCTTCCGCGCGAGGCTTTCGTGGGGCGGCTATAGCGGCAGGAATCAAGAAGACGCGGGGCGAGCTTGACTTGGCGTTGATCCTCTGCGACGCGCCCGCCGCCACGGCAGCCGGCCTGTTTACCACCAACCTGGTGCTGGCGGCGCCGGTCCTCCTCTCACGGCAGAACCTTGCGGAAAGCCACGGGCGCTGCCGCGCGGTGCTGGTGAACTCCGGCAATGCCAACGCCTGCACGGGCCGCAAGGGCATGCACACGGCGCGGGAGAGCGCGCGCGCGGCGGCCAAGCTGTTGAGTCTCCAACCCGCGCAGGTCCTGCTGGCCTCCACGGGCGTCATCGGGGCACCGCTCGAGCTCGGCTTGGTCACGAACCAACTTCCCTCCCTCGTCGAGAGCCTTTCCATTGAGAACGCCTCGGCGGTCGCGCGCGCCATCATGACCACCGACACGTTCCCCAAGTCGTGCGTCGTCCGCTCGGAGGTAGGCGGAAAACCCGTGTACCTGGCGGGAGTCGCCAAGGGCGCCGGGATGATCCATCCGCGCATGGCCACCCTGCTTTCATTTCTGACCACGGATGCGCTCATTGGCCCGCGCACACTCCAGAACTTGCTGCGGGCGGCCGTGCAGGTCTCTTTCAATCGCATCACCGTGGATGGAGATACATCCACGAATGATACCGTGGTGGCATTGGCAAGCGGCGCCTCCGCCGTCGGCGTGCGCCCCGGCAATACAAGCTGGGCGTGGTTCCTTGAGGGACTTACGCAACTCTGCCAGACCCTGGCCAAGATGATAGCCAGGGACGGAGAGGGCGCAAAGAAACTGGTAATCGTCGAGGTGCAAGGGGCCAGAAAACCTTCCGACGCGGAACGGATCGCGCGCGCCATCGCGAACTCACCGCTGGTCAAAACCGCCATCGCCGGAAGCGATCCCAACTGGGGCCGCATCATTTGCGCGGCGGGTTATTCCGGCGCGCTCTTCGACCCCAACAAAGTGGATATCCGCGTCAACGACCTGCTGCTATGCCAGGACGGGGTGGATGCAGGCTTCGACGAAGCCTCCGCACGTAAGGAGCTTGACCGGAAGGAAATGACCCTCCGGCTCGACCTCCACCAGGGCAAAGCCTCTGCCCATATCTGGACCTGCGACCTGACACACGACTACATCACCATTAACGCCTCGTATAGAACCTGAAAGGATCACATGTCCGGAATTATTGGTTACATCGGAAACAAACGCGTGGTGCCCGTTTTGTTGGAAGGATTGCAGCGATTGCAATACCGCGGCTACGACTCGGCGGGCATTGCCGTGATTCAGGGCCACAACCTCGAGGTGCGGCGCGCGACGGGCAAACTGCACAACCTCGAAGAAGTGGTCCGTCTGAACCCGGTGGACGGAACTTACGGCGTGGGGCACACTCGCTGGGCCACCCACGGCGCCCCCACGGAAGAGAACGCACATCCTCACCGCGATTGTAATGGGACAGTGGTCGTGGTTCACAATGGAATCATCGAAAACTACCTGGAGCTGAAGAAGGAGCTGGTAGCCGAAGGGCACAAGTTCGCCACGGAAGTTGATACGGAGGTCATTGCTCACCTCGTGGAGAAATACTTGGAGGGCAACTCCGGGGCGGCAGGGGCCTCAAACTCGAACAATCTCGAGGAAGCCGTGCGCGCCGCCGTGCGCCGGCTCCGGGGCGTCTTTGCCCTGGCGATTATCTCCACCCGTGACCCCAACAAGATTATCGCCGTGCGCCAAGGGCCGCCGGTGGTCATCGGCTTGGGCAAAGACGAATACTTTGTGGCCAGTGACGTTCCCGCCATCCTCTATCACACCCGCGATCTTTTCTTTCTCGCCGACCACGACCTGGCCGTGCTGACACCCAACGGCGTGAAGCTCAGCGACTTTGACGGCCACCCCGTCTCACGCCGCGTTCAGCACATCACCTGGGATCCGATCCTGGCCGAAAAAGGCGGTTTCAAGCACTTCACCATCAAGGAAATCTACGAGCAACCGCGCGCCGTTCGCGACACCGCGCTGGGCCGATTCTCGCTTGAAACCGGCCAGGTGTTCCTGGACGAGATGGAAATCCGCGAGGAGGAATTCCGCTCGTTCCGCGACATCAAAATTGTGGCGGCCGGGACCTCACGCCACGCGGGCCTGGCGGGTAAAATCATGATCGAGCGGGTGGCTCGTGTCCCCGTGGAAGTGGACCACGCCTCGGAGTTTCGATACCGCGACCCTCTGGTGGACTCGCACACCCTGACCGTGCTCATCACTCAATCCGGCGAGACGGCAGACACCATCGCCGCGCAACGCGAGGCACGGGCCAAGGGCTCGAAGACGCTCGCCATCTGTAACGTGCTGGGAAGCATGGTTTCACGCGAAGCGCATGGCACGATTTACACCCATGCGGGCCCGGAGATTGGTGTGGGCTCGACCAAGACGTTTACCGCACAGTTGACCGCCCTCTACCTCTTCGCGCTTTACCTGGCACAGGTGCGCGGCCTGCTCTCCTTTGAAGATAGCAAGTCCTGGTTGAAGGCCTTGGCCGCGCTGCCGAAACAACTGGAGTCCGTCCTCCAGCGGGACGATGAGATTGCCGAGCTGGCCCAACACTTCTACAGGTCTTCGGATTTTCTTTTTCTCGGTCGTGGCGTGCACTTCCCCGTGGCTTTGGAAGGCGCGCTCAAGATGAAGAAGGTTTCCTACATTCACGCCGAAGCATATCCGGCAGGAGAGATGAAGCACGGCCCCATCGCTCTCATCTCCGACGGGCTGCCGGTGGTGGTGATTGCCACCTGCAACTGGGACTCCCCCTTTTCCCGGCAGCGTTACGAGCGCACCATCTCCAACATCAAGGAGGCCAAGGCGCGCGGCGCCACGATCATCGCCCTGGTGACCGAAGGCGACCGCGAAGTGCGCGCCATGGCGGACCATCTGGTGGTTCTGCCTCACACCAGCGGGACGCTCTCGACCATCCTGGAAGCTATCCCCCTCCAACTCCTCGCTTACCACATCGGCGTGCTTCGCGGTTGCGACGTGGACCAGCCGAGAAACTTGGCGAAGTCGGTGACGGTGGAATGACAGAGCCCTCCCCGCCACGGTCAGTCGAAACCACCCTTGAGGACCGCCAAAGGAGCCTGGCATGGATGCAAGATGGGCCGACTGGGCCAGCCGATTGAATGCCCTCGCGCAAAACGGTCTCACCTTTTCGCGCGATCCCTTCGACATCGAGCGATATACCTCGGTGCGGAATATTGCGGCGGAAATTATGGCGGCGCACACCGGGGTTGAAACAACCCTCGTTCGAGATTTCTTTGCGCGCGAGGAGGGTTACGCTACGCCCAAAGTGGATGTAAGAGGCGTGGTGTTTCGCGACGGCACGCTGCTCTTTGTGAAGGAGCCCGAAGACGGGACCTGGAGTCTGCCCGGAGGATGGGCGGATGTCGGGGAGTCTCCCCGCGAGGCCGTTGTCCGAGAGGTGTTCGAGGAATCCGGTTACACAACCCATGCTGTCAAATTGCTCGCCTTGTATGACCGGAACAAACACGCCCATCCTCCCTTTCCGCACCACGCCTATAAACTCTTCATCCGCTGCGAACTCTTAAGCCAAGTGCCTGCCGGGGGCGCGGAGACGGAAGCGAGGTTCTTCGAGGAGGATGCGATACCCGAGTTGTCAGTGGCACGGGTCACAGTGGAGCAAATTGCGCGGCTCTTCGAACATTATCGCCACCCGGAATGGCCGGCAGACCTCGATTAACATGGAAACACCGGAAGTGCTGCCCAACTCTTGCTCCAGCGTCGCCCCCTTAAGATGCGTTCCAAGCCTCGGCCCACCCGATTAGCGAGGTTTGCCCAGGGAGAAGTAAATGTTAGAATCCCGTTGGTGGGGGCATCCTCTTGAAACTCGTCTATTCAGATCGTTATGACTTAAACCTCGGGAGCCACGTGTTCCCGTCCATCAAGTATCGTCTTGTCAAAGAAAAGCTGCTGCGCGAGCATATCGCCGAGCCGGGAGATTTCGTCGAGCCTCCCCCAGCCTCGGATGACGATATTGCGTTGGTTCACCACCGGGAATACTTGCGCAAACTCCAAGCCGGCAAGCTCTCGTACCTGGAGGTCCTGCGGTTGGAGATCCCCTATTCCCCTGAACTGGTCCGGGCCGTTTGGCTTTGCGCCGGCGGGTCGATTCTGGCCGGGCGTTTGGCGCTCGAGGATGGAGTGGGCGTCAATGTGGGCGGCGGTTTTCACCACGCTTATCCTGACCACGGCGAGGGTTTCTGCGTGTTGAATGATTTTGCCGTGGCTATTCGCTCCTTGCAAAAGGATAAGACCATCGAGCAAGCCATGACCGTCGATTGCGACGTCCACCAGGGTAACGGCACGGCGGCAATCTTTGGCGGCGATCACACCGTCTTCACTCTGTCGATTCACCAGGAGAACAATTATCCCTACCCAAAACCGCCCAGCTCGCTCGACATCAACCTCCGCGACGGCGTCGGGGATGAAGAGTACTTGAGGGAACTTACACAGGGATTGGATAGGGCGCTGGCGGAATTCAGGCCCGACCTGATCTTCTACCTCGCCGGCGCCGATCCCTACCGCGACGATCAACTTGGGGGGTTGAAACTCTCTCTCGAGGGCCTCGAAAAGCGCGACCGCTTAGTCTTTGAGAAGGCAAGCGGGAGGAATATACCGGTCGCGGTCACCTTGGCGGGCGGCTACGCTCGGCAACTCGAGGACACGATTCAAATCCACTCCAACACCATCCGCGTGGCCAAAGAGTTTGCGAAGTAAGAGCGGTGCTGACGGGATTTCCATCTTTTCCACATCTCTCGATTTTTTGAAGTGTTCTGCGCCAGCGACATCATGTTTCCGTTTGTTTTCAAGGGGTTAGAAGTGTGCTGGGGACATATGGAAAAGCGTATGAGTGTTGCATTTTGATACACTTTGCGCTTCGCCCGCTCAAGGATACGCTACATACATAGCCCAGTCTAGCCAGGCCCAAAAGACCACTGCGGGGATTCTTCGTCCGCCAGCCGACGGGCTCAGAATGACAGGCGTTTCATCAGGTAAGCTGCGGTCCGCTATTTCGGAGGCGTGGCGCTCTCCTTGATGCGCACGATTTGGGCGTTCAGCGAGCCGGTCCGATAGCCCTCAAGATCCAGCGTAATGTAGGCGAATCCCAGAGGCTTGAAGATCTCGACAAACCGGTGTGCCATCTCCGGGTTCAAGGCGCGCGGCAGTTCCTCCGGAGCGATTTCAAGCCGTACCAGGTTATCGTGATGGCGAACGCGGAACTGCCGGAAGCCAAGTGCGCGTAGAGCCTCTTCGCCCTTTTCCACAATCGCCAAACGTTCCGGCGTGACCTCGATGCCGTAGGCAATGCGCGAGGAGAGGCAGGCGGAAGCGGGGCGATTCCAGACCGGCACCTCGGCGCGGCGGGCAAGCTCGCGGATATCGGCCTTGGTGAGACCCGCATCGAGCAGCGGAGTCAGAACTTTGTGCTCACGCGCGGCGCGCTGGCCGGGCCGCCAGTCGCCCTGGTCGTCCACGTTAATGCCGTAAGCCACCGCCGCAAAGCCGCGCTGGGCGACGAGTTCATCGAGTTTGTCAAACAGTTCGTCCTTGCAAAAGTAGCAGCGCTCAGGATTGTTGGCGCGATAGGCGGGGTTCGAGAGTTCGTCGGTGGTGATGAATTCGTGCGGCAGCTTGAAGCGCGCCACGACGGCCTGCGCCTCTTGCCGGTCGCGCTCGGAGTAACTGGCGCTCAGCGCGGTCACCGCCAGCATGCGGTCGCCCAGCGCCTGGTGCGCTGCATAGGCGAGATACGCCGAGTCCACCCCGCCCGAATAGGCAACCACCAGCGACGGCACCTCCCGCAGTTGTTCGAGCAGTCTTTGTTCCTTCGCTTCCGGTTCACCCATCTCTGTCACCTGCCTCACACAATAACGCCAGTGGGTCCAAGACTCAAAACCATCTGAAACGACGAGGGGGCTGCGCTCACACGCCCCCACACATATACGATTGGATTCCGCCCCTATTGAATGAGTTTCGACTGCTGGGTTCCGTTGTCGCCGTTCTCGCTGCTGACCAGGCAGACCGCAGCGACCTGGTCGCCTTCTTCGAGGTTAATCAGCCTTACTCCCTGCGCGGAACGGCCCGATTCGCGAATGGTGCTGGCATCCAGGCGGGTAATCTTGCCCTGCTGGCTGATCAGCATAACCTCCGACTCTTCGCTCACGCTCAACACGCCGACAACCTTGCCATTGCGTTCAACCGTCTTCAGATTGATCACGCCTTTGCCCGCGCGGGACTGCAGTCGATATTCCGTGATCTGGGTTCGCTTGCCGTACCCTTTCTCGCTGACGGAGAGGATCAACTCCTTCTCGCCCACGATCTCCATGCCGACGATGTAGTCGCCTTTCTCCAGGTCCATGGCGTAGACGCCATAGGCAGCGCGTCCCATGTCGCGCACGTCGCTCTCCGGGAAACGAATGGCCATGCCTTCATGCGAGGCGAGGAAAATGGTATCGCGCCCGGAGGTCAGCGTGGCGCCGATCAGCGCATCGCCTTCCTCGACTTTCATGGCGATAATGCCGCGCGAGTTGGGGCTGGAGAATTCCGCCAAGCGCGTCTTCTTGATGATGCCGAGACGCGTCACCAGCGTCACGTATCCTTCCGCAGCATAAGTCTCGCCCTCGATGGTCACATCCTTCGGTTCGTCCGGCAACTCCCTGACGACTACGACCGCCGCGACTTTCTCTCCGGAAGCGAGGTTGACCAGATTGACGATGTTCTTGCCTCTCCCCGCGGCTCCCACGTCCGGGATTTCATAGACCTTCAGCCAATACATCTTGCCGGTGTTGGTGAAAACCAGGATGTAGCTGTGCGTAGAAGCGATGAAAAGGTGCTCGACGAAATCCTCGTCGCGGGTCTTCATCCCCAGGCGCCCCTTGCCGCCGCGAATTTGCTGGCGGTAAATGCTGAGCGGGGTGCGCTTGAGGTAGCCGGAATGCGAGACGGTGATGACCACATCCTCGACGGCGATCAGGTCCTCGAGCTTGATTTCCGCCTGCTCCTCGATGATCTCCGTTCGCCGCAGGTCTCCGTAGTCCTTCTGGATTTCCCTTAACTCATTCACAATGACTTTCTTCAGCACCTTTTCGCTGGCCAGTATTTCTTCGTATTGTGCAATCTTCTTCTGAAGCTCGTCATATTCCTGCTGGATTTTTTCGCGCTCCAGGGCCGTCAGGCGCTGCAACTGTAACTCCAGGATGGCCTGGGCCTGCCGCTCCGTGAATTCAAACTGGGCGATCAAACCTTGGCGCGCTTCGGGCGGCGTCTTGGAGGCGCGAATCAGTTTGATGATGGCATCAAGGTGTCGAAGCGCCTTGAGGAACCCTTCCAGGATGTGGGCGCGCTCCTGGGCCTTGCGCAAATCATAAGCGGTGCGCCGCCGAACCACGTTGACGCGGTGGTCAATGAAGAGCTGGATGGCTTCGATGAGCGGCAGGGTGCGCGGCTGGCCGTTGACAATGGCCAGCATGATCATGCCGAAGTTTTCCTGGAGCTGGGTATGTTTGTAGAGGTTGTTCAGGATGACTTCCGGCTGCTCGCCGCGCTTCAACTCCACGACAATGCGCATCCCGTCGCGGTCAGACTCGTCGCGAACGTCGGAGATGCCCTCGATCTTCTTCTCTTGAACGAGCTGCGCGATGCGCTCGATGACTTTCGACTTGTTCACCTGGTAGGGTATTTCCGTGATCACGATCTGTTGCTTTTCTTTGGTGGGACGCTCGATGGCCGCCTTGGCCCGCATCGTGAATTGGCCGCGGCCTGTCTCATAGGCTGATTTAATTCCGCTTTTGCCGTATAGATAAGCACCCGTCGGGAAATCCGGACCAGGAACGAGCGACAGTACTTCGTCAATTAAAGCGTTGGGCTTGTTGATAAGGAGGATCGTTGCGTCGATGATTTCCGTCAGGTTATGCGGAGGGATCTTGGTCGCCATCCCGACGGCGATCCCATCCGAGCCGCTGGTCAAGAGATTGGGGATGCGGGTAGGGAGGACCGTGGGCTCTTCCGTGGACTCGTCAAAATTGGGGATAAAGTCCACCGTCTCCTTTTCAATGTCCTCCAGCATCTCTTCGGCGATGCGCGCCAAGCGGCACTCGGTATACCGGTAGGCCGCAGGGGGATCGCCATCCACCGAACCGAAATTGCCCTGCCCGTCGATGAGGAGGTAGCGCATGTTGAAGTCTTGCGCCATGCGCACCAGGGTGTCGTAAACGGCCGCGTCGCCGTGGGGGTGATATTTTTTGATAACTTCGCCGACCACGCCAGCGCACTTGATGTAGCGCTTGTCGGAGGTGTTCCCCTCTTTGTACATGGCGTAAAGAATTCGCCGATGCACCGGCTTGAGCCCGTCGCGCACATCAGGCAGCGCCCGCCCAATGATGACGCTCATCGCATAGTCGAGATACGACTTGCGCATCTCGTCTTCGATGTTGACGGGTATTTCCCGCGTCGGCTTGAATAGTTCTTGGTCACCCATTGTGACAGTTCCTCTTTGCGCTACTACGGCTTAGGCCGATGTCTGCCCAGGCGGTCGTATCTCGGCGCGCGAATCTTCTTCAGCCACGCGTGAACGTCTTTCATGTCTTCACGGTCCGCCCACATGCCAAAGGCCGCATGGTCGGCAAGTTGGGCAGTTTTCTTCCCCTTCTGGGTTGCGGGTCGTCTGCGCCCCTGTTCTGTGACCACCACTTTCGCGCTCTCCACGGGCGCCGCTGCTACAAGACTTCTCCATTCTATTGTAACGGATTTCACACGCCGTTGGGGTTACCGATTGAAAAAGAGGGGTCAAATATCCAGGTTCTTCACATCCAGCGCGTTATCTTCGATGAACTGCCGGCGCGGCTCGACGACGTCGCCCATGAGCACGGTGAAGATGGAATCTGCCTCCACATGGTCCTCGACTTTCACCTGGAGCAGCACGCGTTGCTCGGCGTCCATAGTGGTCTGCCAGAGTTGATCCGGATTCATTTCTCCCAAGCCCTTGAAGCGCTGCACGGTGAACGCTTTTTTCCCCAGCGCCATGACGTGCTCGAGGAGTTGCCCGCGGTCCTCGATGGTCAATTGCGTGCCATTAGTGGCAATGATAAAGGGGGGCTTATCGTAATCGCGCACGCGCCGATAGAGGTCAAGCAGGCGCTTATAGTCGGCGCTTGAGACCAGGTCCCAATCGATGGTTCGCTCGCCAAGCGTGTCGCTGGCAAAGGTTAAGGTGTACAGGTTGTGCTCCTCGTCGAGACGGAGGGTTATGGTGAATCCCTCCGCCTTAAGTTCCCTGGCGACCAACTCGAGTTTATCCTTGTTCTCGAGTTCCATCTTCTTACCCAGTTCAGCTTTCAGCAGGGCATTGATAGGGCGCTCATCGCCAAGCCTTTTTTCAAGCTTATCGAAGAGTTCGACGTATTCGGCCAACGCCATCAGAAAGTTGGTCAGCTCACCACCCTGGAGCTTAGTCTTCTTCCCGTCGCCCACTTCGACGGTGTGGTCTTCCGTGGCCCGGCGCATGATTTCGCGCCGAAACTCCTTCTCGTCCCGGATGTAGCGCAGGGACTTGCCTTTTTTAATCAGGTAAAGCGGCGGCTGGGCAATATAGACGTGCCCGCGCTCCACCAATTCCGGCATCTGACGATAGAAGAAGGTAAGCAGCAAAGTGCGGATGTGTGATCCGTCCACGTCCGCGTCAGTCATGATGATGATCTTGGAATAGCGGAGTTTCGTGACGTCGAAGTCATCCTTCCCAATGCCCGTGCCAAGCGCAGTGATGAGGGCGCGGATCTCCTCATGGCCCAGCATCTTGTCGAAGCGCGCTTTTTCAACATTCAGGATTTTTCCTCGCAAGGGCAGGATGGCTTGATAGCGGCGGTCGCGCCCCTGCTTTGCAGAACCGCCCGCCGAATCACCCTCGACCAGGAAGAGTTCACAGCGCTCGGGGTCTCTCTCCTGGCAATCTGCCAACTTCCCGGGAAGTCCGCCGGAATCGAGTGCGCCTTTGCGCCGCGTCAATTCGCGCGCCTTGCGCGCCGCCTCGCGGGCGCGCGAAGCGTCGATCGCTTTAGCACAGACCTTCCGGCCCACGGTAGGGTTTTTCTCGAAAGCCTCCATCAGCTTCTCGTAAACGAAGCTGGCCACCGTACTCTGGATGTCACTGTTGAGCTTCCCTTTGGTCTGGCCTTCGAATTGCGGTTGCGGGAGTTTGACGCTGATCACTGCCACCAGACCTTCGCGCACATCCTCGCCCTGGAGGTTCTCCTTCACGTCCTTAAATAGCCCCTGATTCTGGCCGTATTGATTGATGGCCCGAGTGAGCGCCGAGCGGAAACCTGACAGGTGTGTACCACCGTCCACAGTGTTGATGTTGTTGGCAAAAGAGAAAACCGTCTCCGCGTAGCCGTCGTTGTACTGGAGGGCAAACTCCATGTGGACGTCGTCGCGGTCAGCCTCGGCATAAATCGGAGTGGGGTGAAGCACCTCTTTGTTCTTGTTGAGGTGCTTGATGAACTCCGCAATTCCGCCGTGGTAATGAAATTCCGCCTGTTTGTTGCTCCGTTCGTCCTTGAGGCGGATGGTAAGGCCTTTATTCAGGAAGGAAAGCTCGCGCAGGCGCTGAGCCAAGGTATCGTAGTTGAAGTCAATCGCGTCGAGGATCTTGGCGTCCGGGAGGAAAGTAATTTTGGTGCCACGGCGCTCGGTTTTGCCCGCCCTCTTCAAATCTTGGACGGGCTTTCCACGTTCATAGGATTGTTCCCAGGTGTACCCGTCGCGCCATATTTCCAGCTCGAGCCGCTCTGCGAGCGCATTGACAACTGAGACTCCCACACCGTGCAAGCCGCCGGAGACCTTGTAGCTGTTGGTGTCAAACTTACCCCCCGCGTGAAGGACCGTCATCACAACTTCCGCCGCCGAACGCCCTTCCTCCTTGTGCAAATCGACTGGAATGCCGCGCCCGTTGTCGACAACCGTCACCGAGTTATCACTATGGACGACGACGTCGATGCGGTCGCAGTAGCCTGCCAGCGCCTCGTCGACAGAATTATCCACCACCTCCCAAACCAGGTGGTGTAGACCCATGGCACCCGTCGATCCTATGTACATCGCCGGCCTCTTGCGCACCGCCTCCAAATCGCCAAGCACCTTAATGCTAGCGGCGTCGTAAGCCTGCGCTCCGTCAGGTTCTGCCGGCTTTTGCTTGCTCACCTGTTCCTGAAACCTCCCATCCGATTCCAGCCTGCACAAGAAAGCCGGCGGAGAAGGAGTCTCCCCGCCGGCTCCGCTTCACCAAGCCAATCTGACTGCTGACTCCTCTTCAGAATTATTGCCCCTTCCTCTCTCCGTCATTCAGAACCCAACGCTACCGACCCACGCGCCGCCAGAAGCCGATGAGAGGTCATCCCGCCGCGGTGGGCGGCTAAATCCGCATGGGCATCACTACGTACCGATACCGGTACGGCCCTTGCTCAACCGGCCGCAGTTGCCCGGCGCTCTGCTCATCCTTCAACTCAAGATTGATCTTCCCAGCCTCTTCCAGCACGGCGAAGAAATCCAGCAGGTACTGGTAGTTGAAGCCAATCTGCATAGCTTCATCTTGGTAGGATATATCGAGTACTTCGCGGGCCTCACCGTACTCACCACTCGACGAGGATATTTCCAATTGTCCTTTCTCCAAATGCATCCGCACCGCACGCGAGCGTTCGTCGGCCAGCAAGGCAACGCGACGCACAGCAGCGGAGATTGTTTCCTTGTCGAGTTCTATGACGCGGTTGTTTTCGCGGGGAAGGACGGCCTCATAGTTTGGAAATTGGCCCGTCAACATCCGGCAAATCAAGACTCGCTGGCCAAGAGAAAAGAAGAGATGGCTCTCGTCCTTTGATATGCTAACCGGCAACTCCCCTTCCCCTTCCGAAAGTAGCCTCACAAGCTCCCCCATAGCCTTCTTGGGGATCAGTAGCCTCAACTCATTCTTAAGCCCGGGAACCTCGATATCTCGCTCAATCAGGGCAAGCCTGTGCCCATCGGTTGCCACCATGGTCGCACTGCCGGGCTTGAGTAGCAGTAGGCCCCCATTTAAGGTGTACCGGGACTCCTCGTTGGAGATAGCGAAGACGGTCTTCTGGATGGCGGTCGCAAAAACATTCGCAGGGAGCGTTGCCAAAGCAGGCGGGAGAGTCGGCAGCATTGGAAAATTGTCCCTTGCCATTCCCACCAACTTAAAGGACGAGCGTTCACACGTAACCTGCACCCAGTGGTTCTCCAATGCCTTGAAGTGAACCTCAGCTTCGGGAAGAGATCGCACAATCTCAAGCAGACGCTTGGCAGGAATTGTCCCCGAACCCGGGCTCTTCACCTTCGCCGGGCAATGGCAACACACCCCAAGGTCGAGATCGGTAGCGCTAATCCTAAGAATCTGCTCCTCCGCCTCAACCAGTAGATTAGAGAGAATAGGAATAGTCGTTTTCTTCTCGACCACTCCCTGAGTAAGCGCCAATTCTTTTAAGAGCTGAGACTTTTCGATGGAGAAATCCATTTTATTTGTATCCTATTAGAAGAGATTGTTCGTAGTAGATGCTGTGGAAGTGTGGAAAAGTGTGGAACGCTTTCCCAAACATCCGGTTACAGATACTTGCCCTGTGCACAGGACTCGTGAAACTGTGAATTTCAGTTCGCTGTTGGGTGGCCGGGAGAGATTCACATGTTTTCTTATCATGAACGTCATAAAAAAGCTGCTAAGTTGAACTGAGACTATCGCGAAGCTTGTTGAGAAGTCTGTTCAATTCTCTGTCTGCCTGGCGCAATTGTGTAATCTTGTTGATAGAGTGCAACACGGTCGTGTGGTGTTTCCCGCCGAACTCCCTGCCAATCTGCGGTAGCGACGCGGTGGTAAGCTCCTTCGCAAGGTACATCGCAACCTGTCGGGGGTACGAAACAGGGCGGCTGTTATTTTTTGATTTCAATTGAGGGAGCGTTAAACCAAACTGCTGGCAGACGGCCCGCTGAATGTTTTCGAGCGAGACGCGGCGTTCCCCCAGATCCACGAGATTCTTCAGCACCTGCTGCGCCATCGAAAGCGAAATCTCGGCGCCGGTCAGAGAGGAATAGGCGATGAGTTGATTCAGCGCGCCTTCGAGGTCACGCACACTGGACTTGATCTTGCGCGCCACGAAGTCACTGACCTCGTCAGGCAGAGCAAGGGCTCGCTCTTCGCATTTCTTGGCCAGAATGGCCCTTTTGGTCTCAAGATCAGGAGCTTGCAGATCAGCAGTCAGACCCCAGGCGAAGCGGGAGCGCAACCTCTCTTCCAGACCAGGGATTTCCTTTGGCGCACAGTCGCATGAAATCACGACCTGCTTCTGAGCCTCATAGAGGGTATTGAAAGTGTGGAAGAACTCTTCCGCTGTCCGTTCTTTTCCGGCGATGAACTCGATGTCGTCCATGAGGAGCACATCGACGTTTCTATACTTATCCCGGAATGACACCATGCGGTCGTATCGAAGGGAGTTTATGACGTCGTTGGTGAAAGCTTCCGAGGAGACGTAAGCCAACCGCATCTCCTTCCAGTTGTGCTTAATCACGTGGCCAACAGCCTGCATGAGGTGGGTCTTCCCCAAGCCGACTCCCCCGTAAAGGAAAAGCGGGTTGTAAGCCTTTGCTGGAGCCTGCGCCACCGCGCTTGCCGCCGCGTGAGCGAATTGGTTACAAGAACCGACTACGAATGTCTCGAAGGTATACTTGGGGTTGAGTTGGTGGTCGACGGAATCAAAGTCCAGCTTCCTCTGCAAAGGTTTCGCGTCGTTACCGTTCACACTCTTTTTCTCTGCATTCTCCCCGAAAATGTAGTGAATCTCCCTGAAACCCAATTTTAGGTGGTCTAAGGCCTCAGTGACAAGGCCGCCGTAATTCTCCTGGATCCATTCTTGGAACTCATGGTTCGGGACGCACACTACAATGGCTTCGTTTTCTACGTGGCTGAACCGCGTAGGCCTCAACCAAGTCTGGTAGCTCTGCGTGTTGACCTTCGTCTTGAGATAATTCAGGACTTGCAGCCAAGCATTCATTGAGGTTTCATAGGGGGATAGGGCCTAAGCCTTGTGAGACTTGCGCCCAGCAGGTTGGGAATCAACCCGTCGAGCAAACTCGCAATGGAAGGCGTCGCTGGGCCTCCACAAGCGCCGAGTCTTGACCCTAGTTTTCCCCCATTATTCGAACCGGAGCGTTCCTAAGAAGGCGCACAAGCTTACCTGAAACGACTCAGCTCACTTCCTCAATATAGCACGAAAGGATGCCCGTGCCAACCGCTCTTAGGCCTCCTTTTGAAGCGCCGCTACAATGCCTGCACCCTTGCGAAACCGAACTCCATCAGCCACGCAAGCTGCGAGAAGGAGCACGGTCGTTGAGAATCAGCGAAGGGGTTGTCATGCTCCTATGGCCTGCCACCCAAGCCTCCCGCTACTTGAACCCGTGCAGTTTACTCTTTATCTATTCGAGCAGGCGGGCAATCTCATCTCTGGCGGGAACCCGAAGCTGCCTTACGCGGTTCTTCTCGACCACTTGGATGCCCTCCGCGGCTTCCCTGACCTCGCCGATGATGGCGGCTCTTACACCATGGCGAGTGTAAGCGCGAAGCAGGTTCGGGGTCGAGTTCGCACTCGCGACCACCAGCAATGCACCCGATGCAATCAATGCAAAGGGATCGAATCCCAGGATTTCGCTGAAACTGCGTGTCTCCTCGAGAACGGGGACCTTGTCTTTCCAGATGCGCAACCCCACGCCGCCAGCCTTTGCGAGTTCGTACAACCCTGAGGTCAGTCCGCCCTCGGTGGGGTCGTGCATGGCGTGGATTTCACCATGCCGTTGCGCGAGCAATGCGTCCCGGACTACGCTAATCCCCGGACGGAAGAGCAACCGCTCAGCATGGCGCAGAGTTTTCATCGGCAGTTTCCGGGCGAGGGTAAGACGCTTTTCCCTTGCCAGGATGGCCGTGCCCTCGATCGCAATGCCACGAGTGAGCAGCACGAGGTCTCCCGGTTGCTGGCTGTCCTTTCGAACTAGTTTCGATTTGCCGACCTCCCCTAGCATCTGACCAACCATAATTGGACGGTCGATGCCACGGGTGATCTCTGTGTGACCGCCACAGAGTGTCACACCTAACTCCCGGCAGGCACGAAGCGTCTCCCTAAAGATCTTGCGGACCAGTGGCAACGACGTGGCTTTTTCAGGAAGCAGTAAAGTCGCCAGGAACCAGAGCGGACGCGCTCCCAGAGTGGCGACATCATTGCCATTAATGTTAACCGCGTACCAACCGAGGCGCTCCGAAGTGAAGGTAATTGGGTCTGTTTTCGCCACAAGGTATTTGGCGCCAAAGTCGATTACGGCGGCATCCTCACCGAAGCGCGGGCCCAGAACGACTCTGGAGCGTCTTGACACTCGGCACTGGGCCAAGAGGGCCTGGAGAATGCGCGGCGGCAATTTCCCAACTGGAAATCCCTTCATAGTGTGGTGAGTATAACTCTCCTGGGTCGATTGGTGCGGAGCGTTGTTTGAGAAACTCCTAGGACTTGCCAAAAGACTCCCTGCCGGGGTAACCTCCCTCCTTGCTGTCAGGCGCGAGTAAGCCCCGTCATGCTCACTTCGCTGACATAGGGAACAATGCCGAAATGAGGATTAAAAAGGCGACCAAGAGGTACGAAGCATGGCTGGGCGAGCGCCTCACTCTCGTCCAGGCGGACTTGGCGTTGAAGCACTCCCGGATGGGGGAGGCGCCGTTCCCCTTTTTGCGCGCCACATTCTATCGGTGGGTTCAAGTGTGGCCGGAAGTGTGTCCGGATCTTGCCAAGGCGCCTCGAATCCTGGCTGTGGGCGATCTTCACTTGGAGAATTTCGGGACGTGGCGCGACGTCGAAGGACGCCTGATCTGGGGCGTGAACGATTTTGACGAGGCCTATCCAATGGCCTACACCAACGACCTTGTCAGGCTCGCGGTCAGCGCGCACGTGGCCATTGCTGCCAGCCATTTGGCGCTCACCACGCAAGCCGCGTGCAAGAGTATTCTAAGCGGTTACCACGAAGGTCTCGAACAAGGGGGCAAGCCATTCGTTCTGGAGGAGAATGACAAGTGGCTGCGCGAAGCCGTCACCGGCGAACTCCGCGACCCTGTTCAGTTTTGGGGAAAGATGAATACCTTACCCACGGTGCGGGGCGAAATCCCTAAGAGTGCCAGGAAGGCGCTCGAGGAATTGTTGCCGGAACGAGGATTGATTTATCGCGTTGCCCATCGGGTGGCAGGGCTGGGGAGCCTTGGGCGGGAACGTTACGTGGCGATCGCAGACTGGGGAGGAGGAAGGGTCGCGCGCGAGGCGAAGGCGATGCGGCCTTCGGCGTGTGTTTGGGCAAATGAAGGTAAAGGCCCGCAGAAGATATTTTATGAGGACATCATCACCAAAGCCGCGCGGGTGCTTGACCCCTTCGTGCATTTACGCGGCAAATGGATCGTGCGCCGGCTATCACCCGATTGTTCTCGCATCGAACTGGCCGCCCTGCCTGAGAAGCGAGATGAGCAGCGGTTGCTCCACGCCATGGGTTTCGAGACCGCAAATATCCACCTGGGGAGCAAGGACGCAATCAAGGCCGTTCGGCGCGACCTGGGTAGACGCAAGCCGGACTGGCTGCACGAGGCCGTTCATCAAATGACCAAGGCCGTTTTGAAAGATTGGGAAGAATGGAGGAAGCCATAGAGGAGACGGAAATTGGAAAATAGAAACTGGAAACTGGCCACCGGGAGGGTCATTTTCCAGTTTCCATTTTCTAGTTTCCAATTTCCAGTTTCATTTCATTACTTCAAGACGAGAAACGATGCACTTCAAGCGACGGGCTGGGTGAAATAGGGAGCATACTTGCGCGGATGAGCCTTTTTCTCGCGGTAGGATCGGGCGAGTTCGAGGTAGATGCCCAAGTCACGGTCGAGGTCGGACTGCGTGCCATCGAAATAGAAATTGCGAATGGGGATACCGCCGTACTCCTTGCTGAGCTTGGGATAGATGGCCTCGCTCACAATTCCGTTCATGCACGTGAAGGGACTGATATCGATGACGCCGTCGGCCCCGTGAAGGGCAAGATAAGCCGCCCTCCCCACGCTCAAGACCATTTCACCCTGCGCCCCGCAGACCGGCAAATAGGGCCAGGCTAGTTCTATAACCTCCTCGACTTCCGGCTCCTCGTAACCCACGAAGTCCTCATGGAACGGGGCGATCAGAGTGTGCTCATCGGAATGCTGGATGTACGTCCGCAAGCGCGCCTTTAGCATATCCAGAGAAATGACCCGTCCACGCAGGCGAAGCTTTCGTTCCTGCTCGGTGTTGGTGTAGGCCACCCATTCAGCAATGTGGCTCAGGGAGCACTCGGCTCCATAGCTTTCCAACTTGCGTATCAAGTCTTCATTGGAAAAGGTATTCAGGCGGCAGAAGATCTCCCCCACCACGCCAATCAGTGGAGTTTCGGGATCGTAGTGGGTCGGGACGCGCCGGAACCTCTCGCGCGCCCGGATCATCGACTCGACCAAGCTCAGGAGCTGGCAGTGCATGTCCGCGCAACTTGCGTCCAGTGTTTGGCACAAGTCTTGGAGGGACACCTGGAAGACGCGGTCCGAGGCGCCTGGGCTTTTCTCATAGGGGCGGGTCTTAAGCAAGGCGCGGTGGAGCGTGTCTGCCGCGACCAGCGCCCGCCAGCCTGCCCGAAAGAAGGCGTTGGTAATGTCGCCCAGATCAGCGTAGCCATTCTGGCTGGTGGGCGACAGGATCTGGACGTCGCCGTAACCGGCCTGGCGCAGGATTTTCTTCAGGAAAGGGGCGTACTGGCCGAACCGGCACGGACCCTCGGCCGTAGGCATGAAGAACGCCGCGCGCGCAGGCCTGAAGCCCGGCATTTCGATGACTCGGAGGAAATCGCCCACCGTAACCTTGGCTGGGTAGCACTCATCGCCGGTCGTATACTTGCTTCCCAGCTCGCGTGTCCGCTCGTTGGAGGGCGG
>DLMI01000169.1:27391-34695 GCA_002478145.1 Acidobacteria bacterium UBA7540 | reverse complement strand
GCCATGGTGGGGATGTAAACCGTCTTGCCCGCCAGGGGATGCCCGGCGCTTATGCGACGGCTTACATGACGGTGGTCGAAGAGGGGCATCGCAGAAATCCTTTGCTATCGAGATAGGCTTCGCAGCGGGTGATAAACCCGGCGTCGTTCGAGTGGCCGTCGAACTGGAGCACCAGCGAGGGCTTGCCGGCGGCATCGTCGAGGAACGACTTGATATACGAGTCCGGTCCACACTTGAAGTTCGAGATATAGACCAGGTGCAGGTTGGGGTAGCGGCGAGTCAATTGCGCCGCCGCCAGAATCTGCCGCCCGGAGTTCCAGTACATATTCGCGTTGACCTCGGTGATGTCTTCGAAGTCCAGGGGGAGGAAATCCATGGGCAGAACATTGACCCCATAAAGCGCGCGCAGCTTGCGCAGGATGTCGCAGTTGACACTACGGTCGTAGAGGTTGTAAGGACGCCCCACCAGCACCAACGCCGGCTCGCCGCTCTCCTTGAGCTGGGCCAGGGCCTGAGCGCCTGCCTCCAGCACGGCCTCCGTAAAGGCTCCCTGGGCGGCGTAGCCCGCCGTCACCGCGCGATCGCTCTGCTGGCGCGAAATGCCGAGTGTGCGAGCGAACCCTGCCAGCTCTTTCTCGACGTGCTTCCGCCCGAAGCGGAAATGCACGGTAGGGATCAGCAACTTGGTGCGCGCGCTCTCCACTTGCGGCGCTGCGCGTACCACAAAGGGGAGCGTCTGATTCCAGGGGCAGAGGTGCGAATCCACGCCGCTCGGCGGAGCTTCGGCGTTGACGACGTTGGGCAGCAGCAGGTAGTCCACCTCTTTGTCCAGCAAGTCCAGGACGTGCCCGTGCGCTACCTGTACCGGGAAGCAGGGCTGCGCCACGGCCAACTCCTCACCCCGGGTGGAGATTTTCCGGTCTGTCGTGGCGGAGAGCACCACGTCGAATTGCAGTTCCTGGAAGTAGGCGCACCAGAAGGGGAAGCGATCGTAGTAGAACATGGTGCGCGGGATGCCCACGCTAGGCCTCGAACCTCGGGCGGGCAGCAGAACTTCTTCCAGCAGCTTGTCACGGTAGTCGAGCAGATCCTCGAGGATGGGCTTGCGGTCGGAACGCGCCCGCTTGCGGAACTTGTCAGAGCACTGATCCCCCCAGTAGGTGCGTTCTCCCTCGATGGTGAACTCTTTCATGTCGCAGTAATTCGAGCAGGCGCGACAGACAAAGTCCCGCGCGGTGAACTGCACCCGGTAGAGGTCGTAGCCCCGGAAACGGCTGGGGCGGTCGGCGCCCTTCATGCGGTCGCGCGCAATGAGCGCCATGCCGATGGCCCCGATCACGCCGTTATGCGGCGGGACAACAATCCGCTTGCCGAGGACTTGGGAGAAGGCGGCCGCCACGGCGTCGTTGTAAGCGGTTCCCCCCTGGAAGAAGATGACGTTGCCGATTTTCCTTCCACGCACCACGCGGTTCAGGTAGTTCAAGGCCACGGAATAAGCCAGGCCCGCCGCGAGATCCCCCACCTCCGCGCCCTTCAGCAGCAGCCCCGTGACGTCGCGCTCCATGAAGACCGTGCAACGTTCACCCAGCCGTGCTGGATTGGCGGAGGCCAGCGCCAGGCGCGCGAATTCCTCCTTGATGGAAATCCCCAGCTTCTCGGCTTGCTCTTCCAGGAACGAGCCGGTGCCGGCGGCGCAGGCTTCGTTCATGGTGAAGTCCACCACCACGCCCTTCTCAATGCGGATGAACTTTGAGTCCTGCCCGCCGATTTCGAAGATAGTATCCACCGGCTCCATGCCCATTTGCTGGCAGACGTGCATGGCCCCGGTCTTGTGGGCGGTGATCTCGTCGTTTACCGTGTCGGCGCCCACCAGTTCGCCGATCAGCTCGCGGCCGGAACCCGTGGTCCCCACGCCACGAATGTCGAGCCGAGTCCCGAGTTCGGCCTCGATCTCCTTGAGCCCCCGGTCAACCACCTCGATGGGCCGCCCTTGCGTGGGCAGGTAGATTTCTTTCAGAAGATTGCCTGCCGCATCGGTAACCACCAAGTTGGTGCTTACCGAGCCGATATCGATTCCCAGGTACGCTTCGATCTTATTTGAAATTTGAGATTTCAAATTTGCTGTTTCCGCAAGCGGGTGGTGGTCCGGTATCAGGTCCGCTTCGATCCTGTCTGAAATCTGAGATTTCAAATTTGCTGTTTCCGTAAGCGGGTGGTGGTCCGGTATGGCGTTCCCGCCGTCTCCGTTCGGGCCAGCCACCGGTAGCCTTACATTCTCCGCTCGGTCCCGCAACAGGAGCACGTCTTTCATGGAGAGCGCTTCCGTGCAGGCAAAACTCTTCTTGGCGGCCTCATGCTGCCGCAGTTGATGAATGCGCTTGAACGACCGTTTGCGCCATTCCTCAGCCTCCAGCATGGCTGCGCCCAGCGCTCCCAACCACGCGTAGAGGCCGGGGACCACAAGGTCGTTCTCGCCCAGCTTGAATGCCTCTCGCAGGGCGTTCGAGATGCCCGCGTTCAGCGCCACGCCGCCGATGAAGGCCACCGGCGCAACCACGGCCCGGCCTTTGACGATGCTCGATTTGAAGTTTCGCGCTACGGCGTCACACAGGCCCCGCAGGATCTGCTCCGTGCTGTAGCCCTTCTGCTGAGCGTGGATCATGTCCGTTTTGGCGAACACGGAGCATCGGCCGGCAATGCGAGCCGCGCAACTTGCCCCGCACGCCGCCGGGCCGACCTCCTCGATGCTGTAAAGCAAACGCGTGGCCTGCTGGTCGATAAAGGAGCCTGTGCCCGCCGCGCATTCGCCGCTGGTCTGGTAGTCCACGATTCCCAGGTGCTTGCCCATCGCTTCCGGGTCCAGCCGCAGGTATTTTGAGGACTCGCCACCGATTTCGAAGATCGTGCGCACCTCTGGGTTGAACGTCCGCACACCCTTGGCAATGGCGCGGAACTCGTTCTCAAAGTAGATGCCCAGGATTTTAGCGATGAGTTGGCTGCCCGACCCGGTCACGCGAATCCCTTCAACGTTTTCTTCCGAGAGGTCCTCGTAAAGCTCTTGCAGCAGGTCGAAGGTGGATTGGATGGGGCTCCCCTGAATACGCCGGTACCTCGAGAGGATCAGCGGCCGCCCCGCGAAAGGGCTGGAAGCGGGAAACGTGGCCCCGTAAAAGGTCTGGGATTTTTCACTCAGGCTGCGGAATAGTTGGTCGTCCGTCGTTGCTCCGATGGCGGCAAGCTTAAAACTGACAGCGCCGATATCTAATCCAATGTTAATGCTCATAGAAGCCTAAGCCTTTAAAGCCGGGGGCGGGGACGCTCGCCGGAGAAACCCATGCCGGGAACCTCGAGCCGTCGGTTTCGTGTCAGTCAGCTTGGAAGGCGAAATTCTACTCCTTTTCCTCCGACTTGTCTCTCGGTTTTTGCGTTTGAGTTAGCTTGGGATCCGGAATCCCGCTTTCGGGTGAAATCACCCTAAGGCTCCGCCCACACTCTAGGGATGGGCAATTCTCGTTCCGAGGAGCAAGGCAAGTACTAATTGTCCAAGAAAAACAGCTGTGTTCGGACACATTGACAGTATGGATGGGATATTGTGACCGAAACAGAACGGTTTCACAGACAAATTGATGAATTCATCAACAACTCGCTCAATACATCTGCCGCTCTGCACCCAAGACTCGTTGCATCGTTCGGCCTTCTGCTTCCTGCCTGCCACTTCTGGAATTCTTGCCCTACCTACCACCTGCTAACTTCCTGTCTTTTCAACAACATTACCGCTTTAGACGCGCAACTGCCTTTGTTTTCTATAAGATTCCCGGTTCGGCCCTGCCTGTGGAAAGTCGGTCCTTTGTTTTCATATACATTCCCGCACTGCTCGTTCACTTTTTAAGGTTACTGAGTTTTTCTTTTCCCATCCCAACTGACAAGTTGTCCAATGGGAGCAACGGAGTTCGTGGCCTTTGTCGGGCCGATTGACACGTCCCCAAAGTCTTTCTCCAGGCTCCTGATTAGAGCGTTCCGAAAAGGCCATGAGTTCCATCACAACTCGATCTAGAATTGTAGCCTATGTTTTTCCACTTGTCAACAGACAAGGAGTCCGCTGCGTCATTAGAAAGCCGGGGAGCGAGGCGCTGCCGCGCCATAGGCGGCCAGCAGGGAGCGAAGCTGGCGCTGAAGCAGTCTGTTCGGCGGCCCGGTAGAACCGCAGGCCCATTTCGAGACTCTCATCACCGGTGCAATTCGACCACGTCTTTATCCTCGAGGAGGTAATCGCGGTTGACCATCTGGCCCTCAAATTTCCCGTGCCCCCAGACGCGCGCATACTTGAGTTGGGCGAGAAAATCATGGTGGACATGTGCAGCGAGGTCGAGCAAGCGGGATCCGCGCTTTAAGATGTAGGGCGCGGTCCGTTCCAGTTTTTTTCCGGGGGCCTTGGTGTAGACCCGGATCACCTCGAGCAACTCAAAAGCGCACCGCCTGAGTTCATCCAGTCCCTGCCCCGATTCGGCAGAGACCGGCAGGGTTTCAAGGCGCGCGCCGTAGAGGTCTTTCAGGACTTCCAAACTTTCGAGGGCGCCGCTGGCGTCGAGCTTATTGGCGACGAGCAGCGTCCTTTTGGCGAGCCATCCCGGGGTGTTTGGCAACTCGCCGGCGCCGAGCTGCACCTTGGCTTTGGCGAGCTGGGTGAGAGTGGTTTCGAGATCTTCGAGAAGATCCGGATCGCTCAGGT
Organism: Acidobacteria bacterium UBA7540; assembly: GCA_002478145.1. Next base: position 29,966 of record DLMI01000169.1, on the reverse strand, counting down.
CCACTACCAGCATGGCTGCATCCGCGTTGCGGATGATCTGATAAAGCCATGATTCAGGGAAGTCGGGATGGACGGGGGGCAGATCCACAAGCTGGATCTGAATGTCTTCGAACCTCATCATGCCCGGCAGGGGGACGCGAGTGGTGAAAGGGTAGTCGGCCACCTCCGGCATGGCATGGGTGAGTTGCCGGACCAGCATCGACTTGCCGCTGTTGGGCGGGCCCACCAGCGCCACCTGGCCGGCGCCCTCCTTCTCGATGCGGTGGATGATGCCTGCACGGCTGACGGGCTTCCTGGCCTGTTCCGTCCGCAGCTTGGAGAGGCGCCGCTTCAGGTCGGCTTGCATCTTTTCCGTGCCTTTGTGGCGGGGGATGGTGGCCAGCATTTCTTCCAGCGCAGCCAGCTTTTCTTCTGTCGTACTGGCGGCCTTGAACCGTCTTTCGGCTTCCAGGTATTGCGGCGTGAGGTTCGCAGGCATAGGTTCCCTGCTGCCAGGGTAGCCCTATTATGCGACGATTCCAGCCTCAGGTACTAGGGGCTGGGGGCTGGGGAAGAACAGTAGGCAGAAGGCAGTGAGGGCTAAGTAGAAAAGCAGGGATCAGGCGCTGGGGCAATTCTGATATTGAATGGTAAATTATGACTGGGCTGCCGGAGTCGTTTGGGATGGAAAGGGTGAAAAAGACGGCTCCAACGGAGGCGGCTGGCTGTAGAATGGATGCCGGCCGTGATGGCAAAACGGAAATCTTGGGTTAGTTGTCAGGACTCTTTAACGAAATGTGGGAGAAGTACGAATTCGAGGGCGACGGGGCAAGTCGGTAAAGAATAGTCGGACCTGGGGAACCGACCCAAGAATGATATACGTTACAATCCTATAAGTAATGCCTCGCAGAGTCTTCGCGGAGGACATTCTGAAGCGAGAGGGATTCATGTCCAAGCCGATCTTACTTTCTATCTTAATGGGCTGCATGCTGGGAACGTCCGCGGCGCAAGGACCCGTGGTTCGGGCATATCTTTTCAACCCTTCCGTGAACTCCATCGTGCTCAAGTACCCTTATGAAGCGCCCCCGGCCACCATTCCCGTCAGACCCAGCCTCACACTGACCGGAAGGGACCTGAGCAACGGCAGCTATGACTTGGTGGTTCGTCTTGAGGCGCGCGGTCAGTCGCTTCATGAGGAAAAGGCCGGGATCCGCGTCGAAAACGGGTGGTTTGAGAAAGGCTTTGAGTTGCAGCAGCCCTATCCGGCGGCGGAGACCGTCTCCTGGGAGCTCTCCGCGCCCAACCAGCCGCGCCTGGCAGGTCACGCGACGCTCAAGTGGTCCCGCTTTAGCGGCCGCGTGAAGTACTTGAGTGGCAAACCTCATCCCACTTACATCAACTTGATTCCGGTGACGTGGGAATCTCCTGGAAAGATTTATGGAGAGATTTATGTCCCTGTCGCGGATGACGGAACATTTGACGCGAAGGTTCCCTCGCGCGTCTATGGCGTGGTCAATGTGAACGGCGCCGGGTATGGCTTCGACAGCCTTGAACGCTGGGCATGGGACTACGACCTCACCCGCGACCGCGAAGAAACGTTCACGATCGGCCGCATTGAACTCTATGGGATGCACGCCTTTCACATAAATGGCGGTCCCCCAACGGTGTTTGTCACCTTCCGGCCCACTGCGCTCACCCGGGTCCTAAAGTTCCATGCGGATCGCAACGGAATCCTTAATGAAAGCGAGATGAAGTCTCTCCAGGCGGCATTGAAAGACTCTCCCACTGTTATCGGACCGGAGCTTCGGGCCGAGAACGTAAAGGTTTGGTTCGACGGCCAACCGCTTCCCATTCTGCGGTTTGACATGATCCCCGAGGCACAAGGCGACGGCACGTGGCAGGTGGACTACATCCTGCAGGTCGCTCCCCACGTGGACCGGGAACATAGCCGCGGCGTGTGGCACGAGATAAAGCTGGAAGTCTCTTCACAGGAAGAATTACGCGGAACCAAAATTACCGATTGGGGCGAGGGCTCCGTTGGGTTTTTCAGGCCGTAGCAGATTCAGCCTGTGATTGTTTGCTGTCATCCGTTCCGTTTCCCTCGCGGACCTTTAACACGAATTTCCACTAAGGTCCTGCCCTTCTACTGCCTACTGCCTTCTGCCCCCTGCCTTCTGACTTGCTGCGCAGGCGCGCGTGGTATGATCACGAGTGGAAAGTGGCGACTTTCTTTAAGGGAGGCGTTCCTTATGCGTCGCTTGGCATGCAGAGCGGTCCTGCTGACTCTCTTTTCTGTCTTGTTAGTCCCAGAGCACGTACTGCTTCTCGCGCGTCAAGGCGCTGGGCAGGGAAATTTGGAACTCCGGGCGCCCGCCGCTGAGCGTCCGGTCAAGATTGATCTTTCCGGCCAAACAATTCTTCCCAACGGCCGCCTGATTACTCCGCTGGGCAGGCATGTTAAGGTTGCTCCTCACCCTTACGGCTTGGCGCTCAGTCCGGACGGAAAGACTCTGGTCACCGCCAACAGCGGCACCCACCCGTTTTCCGCCTCCATCATCACCCAAATGGACAGCCCCGAACCCCAGGTCGTTCAAAT
>DLMI01000169.1:0-27230 GCA_002478145.1 Acidobacteria bacterium UBA7540 | reverse complement strand
CGAACCCTTTATCTTTCGGAGGGGAACAACGGCAGGGTCGGCATCTTCGACCTGGTTACCCGCCAGCGCCTCTATTCCTTGAGCCTCGACGGGAGTTTCCAAAGTAAGACTTATGCCAACAGCCTTACTGCCGCCTTACAGCTTTCACCGGATGGTCGTCGCCTTTTCGTGCTCGACCTGGCTCATTTCCGGCTTGTCATCCTTGATACGCATTCAAAGCAGATTGTCTCCAGCATTCCTGTCGGACGCATGCCTTTCGGATTAGCCATTTCGCCGGATGGCAGGTTTGCATACGTCTCCAACGTCGGCATGTTCCGGTACTCTCTGGTTCCCGGATACAACGCGGACCGACCCAAGCAGACCGGGTTGGATTTTCCTCCCTACGGTTTCCCGTCCAAGGAAGCGGCGGAAGGCGCGACCGTCGAGGGAAAGCAGATTCCCGGCTTGGGCGACCCGAATGTGCCCGAGGCGAATTCGCTATGGGTGATCGACGTAGCAGACCCAGCCCAGCCTAACGTCACCGCGAAGATCAAGACCGGAATTCAGGTCGGAGACAAGTCTGTAGGTGGTTCAAGCCCTGGCGCTGTTGTGGCCGGCCGCGAAAGAGTATTCGTCTCCAACGCCACACAGGACAGCGTCACCATTATTAATGCCCGCTCAAACCGAGTCGAGAAGACCATCTTACTAGAGCCCGCAACCACAGTTAAGGGATTGCGCGGTGTGCTTCCTTTCGGGATGGCGCTCAGCCCGGATGAGAAGCGCCTCTACGTGGCATGTTCCGGCATTAATGCCGTGGCGCTGCTCGACGCCCAGAAAGGGCAAGTGATGGGGTACTTCCCAACTGCTTGGTTCCCGGCCCGGCTTGCTGTGAGCCCCGATGGCAAGATGCTTTACGTGGCCAATACCAAAGGATTTGGCGCCGGACCCAACGGTGGACCGAATTTTCAGGAGGGGCCGGAAGGAGTTTACATTGGAGACATTACGCACGGATTCGTTTCCATCATCTCTTCTACCCCTCCGGACGCGCACTCGAACAGATGACCGCTCGCGTGCTGGCGAACAATGGCTTCGTCTCTACAACTCAGGCCGTCCCCCACAGCGCCGCGTCTCCCGTCCCCCCACTCGGCCAGCCAAGCACAAAGATTCACCACGTCGTCTTCGTCGTGAGGGAGAACCGGACTTATGATGAGGTCTTTGGGGACTTGCGAATCGCGGGTGCAACGGTGGAAGGCGAACCCAGCATGGCGCGGTGGGGCGAGAACGCCTTGGTGAAGGAAAAGGGAGAACCTGCGGTGGTGGAGGATGCGCGCGTCACGCCCAACGCCCACGCGTTAGCGCGAAGGTTTGCCTTCAGCGACAACTTCTACGTGGATTCGGACGTTTCGGTGGACGGCCACCATTGGCTGGTAGGGAATTATCCCAACGAGGTTGTCGAATCGGTATGGCCGGCCGCGTACGGCCACCAGCTTAGCTTCGTGCCTGACGCTGACGCACCCGGCCGCCTCGGCATCGAATGTGGGAACCCCTGCCCGGAGTCTTATCTCGAGGCAGGTTCTCTTTGGGAGCACCTGGCAAGGCATCACATCAGCTTCCGAAACTACGGCGAGGGCGTTTCGATGGCTGGTAGCAACGGCGGTCCCGGTCTTATGCCCACCGGCCTCCGGGAAGCTGTCAACATCCCCATGCCCGAGGTTCTGTTCGAAAATACTTCGCGAAGCTACGCAACCTTCAACACGAATATCTCCGACCAATATCGCTTCGGGCAATTCCAACGCGAGTTTGAGCTTCGCTTCGCAAATGGGAAGGGATCGCTTCCGCAATTCCTTTATATCTGGCTGCCCAACGATCATACGGCCAAGCCGCGTCCGGAAGATGGCTATCGTTATCGCGCTTCTTACGTCGCGGATAACGATCTGGCCCTGGGAAAGCTGGTGGAACTGTTTTCGCACAGCGCTTTCTGGAAGGACATGGCCATCTTCGTAACCGAGGACGACGCCCAGGGGGGCCAGGACCACGTGGATGCTCACCGGAGTGTGCTGCTGGTGATCAGCCCTTACGCTCGCCGCGGCGTCTCACACGTCCACACGAGCGTGGCCAGCATCCTGAAAACATTTGACCTGATTTTCGGCTTGCCCCAATTGAACCAGTACGACGCCGCAGCCACTGACCTTTCGGATATGTTCACCGACAGGCCCGACTTCACACCGTTTGAGGCGCTGCCTTCAGACACGCGCATCTTCGACCCTGCGAAAGTCCACGAACCAGGACTGGAGATGCAAGCGCGCCCCGGTGCGCCACTTGACGACCCCGATACCATTCGGAGGGACATGCGCGACCGGGATGAGGAACACGAAAATTAGTGTGGCTTTTTGTAGGTTTTCGTAGAGGCACGCTTTAGCGCGGCACGTCGTCCAATGCGCAAGAGTGCCCGGCTAAAGCCGGCCTCTACGAAGAGCGCACGGGCCAAACGGTGGCGTAATCGTGTACAATGGACATTCGAACTGGAGGAGAGCCAGGGTCAATTTGAGAAGTCACCGAAGGTAACATCCTGGATTTACTTTCGACCTTCGACTCTCGACTCTCAACTTGCCAGATTCTGAATGTCCAACCTCCTCGACCAACTTAATCCCCAGCAGCGCGCTGCGGTAGAAGAGACTGAAGGGCCTCTGCTTATCCTGGCAGGAGCCGGCAGCGGCAAGACCCGCGTCATCGCTTACCGGATTGCCTATCTGATCGAAGCCCGGCAAGTTCCACCCGAGAACATACTGGCTGTGACGTTCACCAACAAAGCCGCCGATCAAATGAAGGAACGTGTTGGGAAGCTGCTTTCCGGGCACTTGAAGCTGCGGCCGGGCGCCCCGCACGTTTCCACCTTCCATTCATTTTGTGTCAGTGTGCTGCGCCGGCATATTGAGCGGCTCGGTTACAGTCGCGATTTCACCATCTATGATGATGACGATCAGTTGCGGGTGTTGAAAGCCTGCATCCAGGAGCTGGGTCTCAGCGAGCAGATCACATCCCCGCGAGGCGCGCTGGCGAAAATCAGTTACGCGAAGAATCGGGGACATTCCCCCGAGGAGCTATACAGTCAGGCGGCCAACCCGGAGATGGAGAAGTTAGCCTCCCTCTACGAGCGGTACGAAAGCAAGCTGCGACGTGCCAACGCGCTCGACTTCGACGATTTGCTGCTCAAGACGGTAGACCTTCTCTATAATTCCTCCGAAGTCTGCGAAAGCTATAACCAGCTTTTCCGCCATATCCAGGTGGATGAATACCAGGACACGAACCGCATCCAGTATCAGTTGATCCGCCAGTTGACTCTACTCCAGCAGAATCTCTGCGTGGTCGGGGACGAAGACCAATCCATTTATCGCTGGCGCGGCGCCGACATCGAGAACATCCTCAACTTCGAAAAGGACTATCCCAAGGCGAAGGTCATTCGGCTGGAACAGAACTACCGCTCCACCCAGGTCATTCTTGACGCGGCGGGGGCGGTGGTGAGCCGAAACCTGGCGCGCATAGGCAAGACCCTGAGGACGGACCGCAGTGGCGGTGAAAAGCTCCGTTTATTCGAGGCCCGCAGCGCCGATGAGGAAGCGGAATTCGTGGCCGGCGAAGTGGCGCGGGCCGTTGCCGAGCCGGGGGACGGGAGCGTGGCTGTCCTCTACCGCACCAATGCGCAGTCGCGAGTGCTGGAGGAGGGCTTGCGTCGTCGGGGAATCAGTTACCGCTTGGTTGGCGGGTTCAGTTTCTACGCGCGGGCAGAAATCAAGGATGCTCTCGCTTACGCGCGGCTGGCTAATAACCTGAGTGACGACGCCGCGTTTGGGCGCATCATCAACACGCCGCCGCGCGGGATTGGGGACACGACGCTGGGAGCGCTGGCGGAGTCTGCGCGGCAGAACAGGCTGAGCCTGTGGGAAGCGCTCGAGCACGAACTGTTTCAGAAGCGGCTGCCGGCGCGAGCCCGGAGCGCGCTGGAAGGCTTCCACGCGCTCATGAAAGAACTGGTGGGCGACCGCCAAGGCCTGCTGCTGGGAGAATTCTTCAAGCGCATCCTGGAGCGAACCCGCTACCTCGAGCTTCTGAAGCAGGAGAATCAGCCGGCCTCCGAAGACCGCATTGAGAACCTCCAGGAATTGGTCAATGCCGCTACAGAAGCCGAAGAGCAGGGCGTAACGCTTGCGGAGTTCCTGGACCACGCCGCGCTGGTTTCCGACGCGGATGACTACGACGAACATTCTCGAGTAACCTTGATGACTCTGCATAGCGCCAAAGGCTTGGAATTCGAAACCGTATTCCTGGTGGGCATGGAGGAAGGACTGTTTCCCCACCAGTTCTCGCTCGACGATCCGGCGGGGATTGAAGAAGAACGACGGCTCTGTTATGTGGGCATGACCAGGGCGAAGGATCGCTTGACCCTTTCCTGGGCCCGGCAACGACGCTCCTTTGCTCGCGAATCCTATGAGGAAACGAAGTCTTCCCGTTTCCTGCGGGAGATCCCAGGGGAATTTCTGGAGCCGTTCAGTTCTGCGGGTTTGGGTTGGAAGCCTCGAACGAACTGGGACAATGCGGTCAATTCCGTCTCGAGCGTCGAGCGGTTTCTCGCGAGCCGCGGGAGGCGTGGGGCCCCAGCAGCTTCCAGAGCGCGCTCCCCCGCCGACTCGCGCTGGCGAATCGGGTCGAAGGTCCGGCACGCCAAATTCGGGGTGGGGACGATCCTTGGGGCAGAAGGCGAGGGCGAGGATACAAAGTTGACCGTCAGTTTCCCAGATTACGGGCCGAAGAAGTTCATGGCACAATACGCTACGTTGGAAAAGGCGTAGCCGGATATTGAAAAAGGAGCGCTAACCACATTTATGAACACAAAGAACATTAAGGACAGAGCAGAACGCAAGAAGCTGAAGCGAGCGGCGCGCAAGAAGCGTCCCCCCAAGCCGAAACGGACTGAACCGCGCGGCTCGCGCAAGCCCAAGGTCAAGAAAAGAGGACCCGGCGCGCCGCCACGACGGTAGCTGAGATTTGTGATCCGCAGACGGACCGGGGCACCCCCTCACCTGAGCAGGCGTATCGGGAGATCGGGTGATCGAGTGAACAACAGCGCGCGAATCGGGTGATTGCGTTGTTCCGGGGATCGGGTGAACGAGACCCCGCCAATCGGGTGAGCCGTGATCAGATCAACGAGAGCGCAGTTCTCCCGATCACCCGATCACCCGATCCGAGGGAGCAGGATCATCAAATCCCTTTCTCTCAGAGGAGGGGGCCAGGGGGTGGTGAGGAATCGCGTGGCCAATCAATTCTTTCGGAAAAAAAGCATCGACAAGCTCATTGCGGATGCCGACGCGCCCGGACATCAACTCCGGAAGACACTGGGGCCATGGTCGCTGACGGCGCTGGGCATCGGCGCCATCATCGGCACAGGAATCTTCGTCCTGACCGGCACTGCGGCCGCCGGTGAGGTTTTGGAAGTGCGCTCCATCCTCAAGGCCCCGCTGCTGGACGCGCTGCTGCACGGTCAGAAGGCGCTGGGAATGGCAGGGCGGCCGGGAGCGGGGCCGGGGATTGCCCTCTCTTTCCTGCTGGTGGCGATGGTCTGCGCCCTGGCGGGACTTTGCTACGCCGAGTTGGCCTCGATGATTCCCATTGCAGGGAGCGCCTACACTTTTTCCTATGCCACCCTAGGCGAAATCGTGGCCTGGATTATCGGATGGGACCTCATCCTCGAATATGCGGTCAGCAACATGGCGGTGGCGGTGGGATTCTCCGCCTATGCGGACAGCCTTCTGCGAGGTTTCGGATTGGAACTGCCGCGCAAATTGATGCAGCCCATGATCGCGGGCGGAAAGATGACTGGGGCCTATTTTAACCTGCCGGGCTTCCTGATCGTGATGGCCCTCACCGTGATTCTGGTGATTGGAATCCGGGAGAGCGCCGGCGCCAACAATTTGATGGTGTGCGCGAAAATCGTTGCCATCCTCATCTTCCTCATTGCGGCCTCGCGGTTTATACACGTTTCGAATTGGAAGCCCTTCATGCCCAACGGCTTTCAGGGCGTGTTAACCGGTGGGGCCATTGTCTTCTTCACCTACATCGGTTTTGACTCGGTATCCACCGCCGCCGAAGAGTGCCGGAATCCTCAGAAGGATGTTCCTTTCGGAATCATCGCCTCGCTAGTGATTTGTGCGGTGCTCTATGTGTCGGTGGCGTTGGTTTTGACGGGAATCCAGAACTGGCAAGCCTTGCGGAACGCCGCGCCCGTGGCAAACGCTCTGATGGCCATCGGCCTTTCAAACGTTATGAAGTGGGTGACGGTAGGCGCGCTGACAGGGATGATCAGCTCCTTGCTGGTTTTCCAGTTGGGGCAAGCGCGGGTGTGGTTCGCCATGTCGCGTGACGGCCTGCTTCCTCGAGCATTTTCAAGAGTTCATCCGCGGTTTCGCACCCCTCACGTCAGCACCTGGGTGGCGGGCTTCTTTGTGGCGATCCCTTCTGGCATCTTTGATATTGGCACGCTGGCGGACCTCTCTAATATCGGAACGTTGTTTGCCTTCGCACTGGTGTCGATGGGCGTGCTCGTGCTGCGCCGCACCCAGCCTCAGCGCCGTCGTTCCTTTCGCACCCCCTGGGTTCCCGTCGTTCCAATCCTTTCCATCCTTTGTTGCCTTGTCCTCATGGCCAGCTTGCCGATCGAAACCTGGGTGCGTTTCGTGGTGTGGTTGATTATTGGCCTGACCATCTATTTCGGTTACAGCAGGCACCGTAGCGAATTTGGAAGGAGTCCGCGGGGAATCGTTCCTGCGGCAACTACGCCCGCTGGGCGTCCGGACCTTTGATTGAGATTTCACAAGCCTGATGAGCCGATATGGCTTCGTTATCCGTAAGCGCATTTTAAGCGCGCGTGGTCGCGTCGGTGTTAATCTCTGACGGACGACGACAAATTTCCGTGAAATAGGGTAAAATCGGGCAGATCGTTTGGCATTCTGAGGATCCCCGAACGCGGGGGAGTGAGAGCATTATGCCCAAGGCGCGGTGCCATTCGCAGTTGACATCCCGTTGGTCCATTGGCCGGCTGGTCGCGGTTCTGGCGCTTTGGCTATTGGCTGTTCATCCGGTGGCGGCTTGGGGTCCGATTGGCCACGACATCGTGAATACCTGGGCGATCCAGACCCTTCCCTCCGAAATGCGCGGCTTTTTTGAGGCGAATCGTCAGTTTATCGTTGAACACGCCAATGATCCCGATGAGTGGATGAAGAAAGATCGTTACGAACGCAAGCGGCACTATATCTACATGGACAAGTATGGGATCTTTCCATTCTTGGGGTTGCCGCATTCGTTCAAACAGGCTGTGGGGCAATACGGGTCCTGGCGCGTCAATCGCGATGGCGTGCTGCCCTGGCAGGTGGGAGAATATAGCCTCCGCTTAACGGAGGCGTTCAAGTCTCGTAACTGGGACCAGGTGAAGCTGGAGGCGGCCGTACTGGCCCACTACGTGGCGGACGCCCGCGATCCGTTTCATGTGACCCAGAATTTTAACGGCCAATTAACCGGCCAGGCCGGACTGTCTGATCGGTATGAAATCCGCCTCTTGGACCGCTACTCGAAGTTCTTCATTCTCCATCCCGAAGACGCGGCAAAGATTGACGATCCTACCGAATACGCATTCCAGACCTGCCTCGAGGCTTATACCTGGTTGGATTCCATCATTCTCGCGGATTTGCGCGCTCGGGCGGGCCTGCCGGATTATACCGACGAGTACTTCGATCGCTTTTATTCACAGGCCGGCGCGAACGTGATGAGGGCGATCAACGAAGCAGCGCACGACGCGGGGTCCTACTGGTACACGGCCTGGCTAAACGCGGGTAAGCCGGCGCTGCCCGGAGGGCGGTAGGTCGTAGGTGGTAGATGGTATGTGGGGGGAGGTTTTTCCCCACCTACGACCTACCATCTACCACCTACCTTTACGTTTGCCATGCACGGACCCACCACTGAACTTGAGTCATTCATCCGACACCTTCCCAAAGTGGAGCTGCACCTCCATCTGGAGGGAAGCGTCCAGCCTGAAACTCTGCATGAACTCTCGCGTTCCAAGGGGCGTCTGGAGAAGGAGACGCGCGACTGGATCTCGGAACGCACTGGGCAGAGATACCGGTACAGGAACTTCCAGGACTTTCTCCAGGCCTTCAAGCTGGTGACCTTGCTCCTGGAGACGCCTGGCGACTATGCTATGGCCACCGCCCGGCTGATCGAGGGGCTGGCGAACCAAAATGTGAAGTATGCCGAAGTCATTTTCGCCGCCGGAGTTGTGCTGTGGAAGAAGCAACCTCTCGAGGCAATTTTCGAGGCGGCGGCTTCGGCAGCGCGCGCGGCGCAGAAAAGCTTCGGCGTGCGGGTGCAATGGATTTTTGACGCCATCCGCCATTTCGGTGTCGAGCATACGCGTGAGGTGCTCCACTGGGCCGAGCGCTTCCGGCCGCAGGGCGTGGTGGCTTTGGGAATCGGCGGTGACGAAACCCGCGGTCCGGCGGAACTCTTCCCGGAGGTATTTCGAGAGGCAAGGGAAATGGGCCTCCATGTTGTTGCCCATGCGGGAGAAGCCTGTGGGCCGGAAAGCGTACGCAAAGCGGTAGAGCTGCTGGGAGCCGAGCGCATCGGACACGGCCTCACGGCGGCGCGCGATCCGGCCGTGCTGGCGCTGCTTCGTGACCGCGAGATTCCGTTAGAGGTCTGCCTCACCAGTAATGTCGCCACGGGCGTGCTGGCTCGCGTGGAAGACCATCCCTTGCCTCAGTTTCTGGAAGCCGGCCTTGTGGTGACGTTGAACACCGATGACCCTGCCATGTTCGGAACAAACTTGGTTAATGAATATTTGCTGGCCGCAAAGACTTTCGGTCTCGCGCGCCAGCAAATCCTTCATCTGTGCCAAAACGCCATCCGCGCGGCCTTCCTATCGGAAGAAGAGAAGCTGGATTTGCTGAACAAGGTGCCGGACGATCCCCCTGCGTGATATCGAGTCCGTCGTCAATGCTTGTGGGGATGGATATGGGGGTGCGAGTGAACTTCGCCCGAGGGGTGGAGGTGGCGATGGACATGGATAAGGTTGGTTCGCTCCAGCAAGGCCGTCTCCCGCAACACCTCCGAGGGCTCCCCTTCTGCGACAACACGGCCCGTCTGGAGAACATAACAGTAATCCGCGATATCCTCGACGATCTCCAGGTGGTGTGTGGTCGTGATCACGGTCTTGACTCCCCCACGCCAGCCCACCAGGAAGTCGATCATTTGGCTTGCGCTCTTCGGGTCCAGGGCCGCCGTAGGCTCGTCGAGCAGGAGCACTTCGGGGTCAAGCACCAGCACCGACGCCAGCGTTACCCGTTTCTTTTCGCCCGTCGACAAATGATGGGGTGAGCGGTCTTTAAGGTGGGTTATCTTCATGACCTCGAGCATTTGGGCAACCTGACTGCGCACCTCCTCCTTGGGCCAATGAAGCTGCAATGGGCCAAAGGCCACTTCATCAAAAACCGTCGGGGAAAAAAGCTGGACATCGGGATTCTGGAATACCAGTCCTACCCGGCGGCGAAACCGGTAACCGAATTCAAGATCCTGTAAGCGATCCTCGGTGAGTGACTCGCCGCAGAATAGAACACTGCCTTTTTCAGGGAAGGCCAGACCGTCCAGGATGCGCAGCAGGGTTGACTTGCCCGACCCATTGGCTCCCAGCAGAGCCACCCGCTTACCCGCTTTGATGGCAAGGTTCAAGCCGTCGAGCGCGGTCACCTTGTGGTAGCGAAAAGTGACGTCTCGGACCTCGAAAACCGGAACTGACATTCAGATCTCCCTAATGGCGGGGCGTTCTGCTGACAAGGTCTTTCTCATGCGGGCTCCCTATCGCCCGAAATAGAATCCGCCTGAAGCGAGTACCACAAATACGGCCAGCATGATCCAATCGATCGTTGATGTCCGGAAGTCATCCAGCACATGCACTTCGCCTCGAAAGCCTCGCGAGAGCATGGCACTGTAAACATCGCCGCTGAGTTGAAGGCTCTTGGACATCAGAACTCCAGCGCTCGAGGCGGCCACTCGGCGGCGTTCGGATCCCTCCAGCTTTCCCACCATCCGGCTCCGGCGCGACTCAAACATATCGTGGGCGGTTTGAAGCAGCAAGAGAATATAGCGGTAGGTCATGCCCAGAATCACCACGAAGACCACGGGCACTTTGAGCACTCGAAGCGCCTTCAGCACGTGGCTCCAGGGTGTGCAAAGTATCAGCAAGACCGATAACGTTGCCGCGGTTTCAACTCGGGCCACGAGGTAACACGCGCTGGCCAGCCCCTGAGCCGTGACCGGCCAATCGAGCAGTGGAAGGCGCAACACCTCGCGGCCAGGGACAATGAATGGAGCGGGCAGCGCGATGACCCCGGTAAACAAGAGGATTGCAACCCAGACCCGCTTGGCCAGGATTCCAAGAGAGACGCGAGACATTACTGCCATGCTCACCGCGACCGCGAAAACCGCGCCGATAACCCAGAGTCTGTGGGCCATCGCTGACACAATCACCAGGGCCAGGATTCCGATCAGTTTGATACGTGGGTCAAGACGCTGGAGCAAGCCGTCGGTCTTGGCGAGTTCTTCCGCATAAAGAGCTCGCTCCATCGCGCTAACAAGACTTGAAAGGGTCCGCTCAACAAAATTCATCCGGTACCTACAAGAGGCTCTCGATCTTGGGTGGGGACGTCACAATCCTCATGTGCCCTGCTGTCATTCTGAGTCCTTCGCTGTCATCCTGAGCGCAGCGAAGGATCTCGCTCTGCCCGCTCAGGATAAGCTGCGCGAAGAATCTCGCTCTGGACTTTTCCGCCGACATGCTCAGGACTCTCCCGTGTGGCTCTTCATCGAGTCTGCTTCTCGTGAGCTGCCTCCGTGTGCGAACAGCGAGCTGGCGATCCGGAAACCCAGGATGATGATGCCAGAACCGAACATGGCGGAAAGTACGTAGCCAAGAGCCGGTCGCCGGACGAACGAAGGAGCGTACTGGGGAAAGGGTGCAGTCCACACGGAGTAAAGGCGCTCCAATCCTTGGGGTGCTTGTGGCGGCGGCGCCAGGTTCCTGGATGCCGCCGCGATTCTCCGCCGTGCCGCTGCATCGGAGAAATCGCGCGCCCCCCATTCGCCCCAGGCAGCGCCGCCCGCTAAGATACCCAGAGGAGTCAAGGCCAACAGCAGGGCCAGGGCGGTCCAGAGGGGTTTCAATGTACTCCAAGCGCCACGCCCCGTAACTTGGCGGAGTTCTTCATCGCCTCCAGTTGCGCCCGGGGCCGTGAGCTTCAGTAAGGACGGATTCGCGCGCTGGAAGTAGGCCACAACTCCACCTGACAAGACCATTTCGGCGAGTCCGGCAAAGGTCAAGTGTCCAATCATCATGGCCGGAATGGCAATGCTCAAAGGGTACGGGGCATACAAGGGCGCTCCGCTGGGGTCTCGGAAAAGCAACGGCTGAATACCCAACTCAACGGCCGCACAAAACGCGGCTGCGTTGATTGCGATGTAGCCCGCCAATGCTGCCGCGACGACTCTTCGCGATGACGTGATGGCCACCCGCCCGGCCAGAAGGCGGTAAACAAGATATGCTACCAGAGAACCGACGATCGCCATGTTAAAGCAGTTGGCCCCCAGCGTGGTGACGCCACCGTCCCCGAAGAAGAGAGCTTGGATCAGCAGAGCAATCGAAATGGCGAGGATGGAAGCCCACGGGCCGAGGACTATGGAAGCGATGGCGACGCCCAGGGCGTGCCCGGTGGTGCCGCCGGGCAGCGGCAGGTTAAACATCATCACCAGGAAGGAAAATGCGGCAAACACCGAAAGCAGCGGAATAAGCCTTGTGGTAAGCAGTCGCTTCAACCGGCGCAACGCCACGTACCAGAACGGCGCGGAGGTTGCGTACAGGGCAGCACAGGTCGCCGGACTTAGATAGCCATCGGGAATATGCATAGGAATCAGCTCGTCAGCATAGCACATCCTCATTTTACAGTATTATGGTTATAGAATTCGTGTTACCCGCTCAGCGTGACATCCGTGCGCTCGCTTGCCATGCTGTCATTCTGAGTCCGCCATTCTTATTGGCGGACGAAGAATCTCGCTCTGGACTTTCCCGCCGAGAAACAACAGGGCGAGATGCTTTTCCGGGTCCCCCTCTGCGGGACAGTGACGGGGCGCTCTCCAAGAGGCCGGTGCGTAAATCCGTTGCTTTCAGCGGTTCGATTGCGCCGATCTCGCGCCAACGTCCTGGTATCACGGGTAGCCGTTTTCGGCTATGAACGCTCAGGACCACGCGCCAATAGCTTTCTCCAACATCCTCTGCACGACCACGACTTGCGAGGGTTATAATGGCCACCCGGAGGTCTCTTTCACATGTCTCGCATGCTATTGGCATTTCTTTTGCTCTTTGCATGTCTCACTTCCCTGCCCGCTCAGACGCCACCCAAGATCAAGGTCCTGATTTTGACGGGCGTTTCGAATCACGACTGGCGCGCTACAACGCCGCTCCTCCGCGAAATCCTGGAGCGCACGGGGAAGTTCGACGTTCACGTCAACGAAGAAGTCCGCGGAAACACGCTTCAAACCTTTTCGCCTTACGATGTTCTGCTGCTCAACTACAACGACTGGAAGAATTCGGGCCCCTGGTGGGACGAGGGCGCGCGCCAAGCGCTGCTCGACTTTGTGAGAAACGGCAAGGGCCTTGTTTCCTACCACGCTTCCAACAATGCCTTCTGGGGCTGGCAGGAATTCGACAAGCTGGTGGGAGGCACCTGGCGCGAGACGGCTGGACATGCCCCTTATCACGCTTACACCGTGAGCATCGTTGACCGCGACCATCCCATCACCAAGGGAATGCCCGCTTCTTTCGCCGAAACAGACGAGCTTTATCATCGCCTCTCATTGCAGCCCAACATTCACATCCTCGCCGCCGCGTTCGATGACCCTGACAATTGCCACAAACCCGGCGAGGGTTGCGGGACAGGAAAGGATGAGCCGCTCATCTGGACACTTCCTTACGGAGCAGGCCGCGTATTCCAGACCGCGCTGGGACATGACGTGAAGGCCATGCAGAGTTCCGGTTTCATCTTGACCCTTCAACGCGGCGCCGAGTGGGCCGCCACGGGACAAGTGACTATTCCCGTGCCTGCGGACATGAAGTAGTGTTCCGTGGACCGCAGCAGCGTGAATCCAAAACCGTCGCCCTGTAGGGTAGAATAGGTGACGGCGCGAACAACCCTCGAGCCGGCTATGGGCTCGCGTCGCGGGGAGCAGGCCAAGCCCGATGCCCGGCAGGAGGTCAGCCGATGATGCACTCCACAGGTCGTGGTCTCGCCTTCTTCTTGTTGATGGGCTTGCCACTGCTTTTTGGTGAAGCGGGCCGGGGACAGCAAGAAGAACCGGCGCCGTTTGAAATCCGGCTTCCTCCTGAGATTCGCTCGGAGCAGGTCCAGGCTAAATACATCTTAACCGGACCTTTTGGGGCCCACGGAGAATTTGTGAGGGCAGAGCCGGAGAGGAACGCGTACCTGATCGGCACATCCGTGAATCATCAAGCCGCAGAAACACTCAAAGTCATTTTATATGCGCCTGGGTGCCAGATTGTGACTATCGTTGTTCCCTTGTTATCTGAGCCTGAGAAAGCCACAGATGTTTCCTGTGAGGACCTCCCTCCTTTAACCTTCAACGGAAGAGTGGAGCTGCCGGAACCTCTTCGCAGCCGACATTACGAGGTGGAAATCACCTACATGGCCTACTGGGCGCATGATTTCTTCGGTATCGCGGACGGGGCGGTAACGACCTTCCATGTGGCGCGAGTGACGCCAGACGAAGGCGGTGCATTCCAGGTCCTTCTCCCGAATTTCACCAAGGACGCCGTCACGGAATCCTTTCATCGTAACGCCGGGCTCCAATTCATCGCTCGAGAACGCGATACCGGCAACATCGTTTCTTTCCTCGTGCCGGCCAACGAGGAATGGAAGAACTTGCGCGACCTCCCACTCAAGCCGAAGTATCATACCCCGGTAGTATTCAAGCCTCTTCCTGAATCACCTCCAAAGCAGATTATCGGACCGAAGCGGGAGGACGTGCACTAACGCGACCCAGGGTGATCCATGCCTCCTAACTTCTCGGAATATTACGACGCGGTCATTAATTGGAAGAAGCGTTTGGCGCGCGAGATGCCGCTGCTGGAAGAACTCGCCCGCAGTGCCGGCCCGCGAGTCCTTGTGCCGGGCTGCGGGACGGGCGGGCATGTCGCGGCGCTGGCCGAGAGGGGCTTCAGCGTCCTTGGCTTCGACGCCGATGAAGACGCGGTGGCATTCGCCCAGCAACGAATCAACCAAGCGGCGGATGCCATCTCAGCGGCTGGCGGCGAAGCCAAAGTGAGCCTCCTGAAGATGGAGCAAGCCGGGGAGCTCGGCCCTACCCACGACGCAGCCTTCTGCTTGGGCAATGCCCTGCCGGGCATCTCGGGCGAGGGGCAGTTGCTGGCAGCCTTAAAAGGCATTGCAGGCGCCTTGCGAGCCGGAGGCATATTGCTCACGCAAAACCTCAACTACGACCTTCGATGGAAAGAGAAGGCCTATTGGTTCCCGCTGCTTTCGGGAGAAACTGCCAAAGAAGAAGTCTTGCTCGTAAAATTTGCCGACTACGAACAAGAAGCTATCAATTTTCATGCCATGTTTCTGGTGCGCGAAAAGGCAGGGGCAAAGTGGCAATCTCACGTCAGAAGCTCTCGGCAGATCCCTCTTTTTCGCAACCTCCTCGCCCAACTTCTGACTCGAGCCGGTTTTGGGAAGGTGCGATTTTGGGGCGATTACGCCAAGTCACCGTTCGCTCCGGCAAAATCGAACGACCTGCTGGTGGCGGCAGAAAAACTGTAACTCTCGCTTCCGGTTTCTGCCGGGGGTCTTCGGGTGACGCCAGCCTGAAGGCCTTGTGAAGCGCATTGCACTCTAATGCGGGGAGCGGCAGTGGGCGATCCAGCGCTCAGGGTTCTTGCAAATTTTCGAGAGGAGTGAAACGAGATGATGAATTCGATCCATAGAAGACTATTCTTGCAAAACGCGGGACTCGGGTTGACAGCTTTTGCCTTGAGCCGCAATGGGCAGCTTCTGAGTAGTCCTTACGCCATGCCCATCGGTTTACAGCTCTATACAGTCTGTGACCACATGGAAAAGGACCTGGAGGGAACGCTCAAGAGGGTGGCCGAAATTGGATACCAAGTGGTGGAGTTGGGCAGTTTCGACTTTTATGGAAAGAAGCCCGCAGAGCTCCGACGGATCCTGACTGACCACGGCCTTACGGTGCTCAGCATGCACTTCACTGAGTCCCAGCTCAAGTCTGACCTCGAGAAGCACATTGCGGAGGCGAAGGAATGCGGCATCACTTACATCGGTCTGGCCAGCCTGGACGAGCAAGACCGGAAGTCGCTCGACGCCGTCAAGCGAGATGCGGAATGGTTCAATCAAATCGGCAAGTCTGTCCGCGGGGCAGGCTGCCGGTTTTTTTATCACGGCCACAACTTCGACTATGCCGCCGTGGAGGGTGCGGTCGTGTACGACGAGCTGATTCGTAGGACGGATCCCAAACTCGTTAATTTCGAGTTGGACTGCTTCTGGTGCGTGCGCGCGGGGAAAGACCCGGTGGACTATTTCCACCGTTTCCCGGGGCGCTTCCCGCAGCTTCACATCAAGGACTTGAAATCCGGCTACCCGCCCACCACGGGGGAGGACTCTCGGCCTGGGGCCTTCACCGAAGTCGGCCAGGGCGTCATCGACTGGAAGAAGATTTTCAAGGCCGCACGCGAAGGCGGCATGAAGCATTTTTACGTGGAGCAGGACGAGTGCGACCGAGACTCACTGGAAAGCGCGAAGATCAGTTACACCTACCTGCATAACCTGAGCGTTTGACCTTATTGCGCTCGCCTGATTACCGGGCAAGGGAGGGTGATTTCCATTTGCCCCATGTGTCTCGTTTTTTTGAAGCGTTCTGGGCGCGCGACATCCTATTCCAATGTGTTTTCAACGGGTTAGAAGAATGCCGGGAGGATGGGGGTGAGCGCATAAATGTGGCATTTTGACACACTCGGCGGCTCGCCCGCTTGATGGTACGCTAGATGTATAGCCTATCACAAGCCCCTCTCGCGCCACCACGCGCCGCTTTCCGCTCCTTCTTGTTGCAGGCGCCTGGGAGCGAAGCCCTCCGCCGGCCGCGGGAAAGCGCAGCCGGTAGCGCAGCGCGGGCCGGTGCCGCAACCAAGTGCGTAGGGGCCAGCGGCGCTGGCCCCGCGCCGAACGCCGTTCGGCCCTACAAGAGACTCTGCGGCTTGTGCTGCCGAGCGCGATCTCTCGACCGCGGCCTGCGGAGGGTTGGGGGATATTCCGGGAAACCGGGGCACGATCACCCAAACTCAATGACGGCGGGCCTTGTCAAGCGCGCCGAGGACTGGCCGTGGTCCCGCCGCGGCGGGGAGGTTCTATTTCTGGAACGACGATTCGGTCTTGGCCATGGACAAAAGGGTGTGAGGGTACCGACCGAAGGGCGCATACATCCCGACAAAAACGTCGGGACGTATGCGGCACCCGCGAAACGGAAAAAATCGTACGCTAAGGATTGCCCAGAAGCCTGCGTAGCGAGGTTCTGCTGATCATGAGCCGCTTGGCAATCTCGTGTTTTGAAAGGCCCTTTCTGAAAAGCCTCCTGATTTCCTGTTTGTGAACCGCCGTATTTTGCACACGGTTCCGGCGCATTGATTCTGGCTCGGGAAAGGGCGTATTTGAGCGGACTTATGAGCGGACTTATTTAAGGACATATTATGTCTTGACAATAACACAATACATTGATATAAAAGACTTTAGTTGAATACATGATTCGGACATGAAAGCGGACACAAAAGCGGGGGAAGATTGGGGCGAGCTAGTTTCGCTGATGGAGCCTTTGCTGATTGGCGAAGGCTCCCCTCATCGCAGCGGGCTGACAGACCTTGCCCTGGAGTTGGCGCAAAAGTCTACCGGGTTTCGGCGCAGTCTACCGCAGAGTCTGCTGGCCTCCCTTGCCGATCTGGTGCGCGCCATGAACTGCTACTACAGCAATCTGATCGAAGGGCACGACACTCACCCGGTCGATATCGAGCGCGCGCTAAAGAACGACTATAGCAAGGACGCCCACAAGCGCGATCTGCAACTCGAAGCGAAAGCACATATCGCGGTGCAGAAATGGATTGACGACGGCGGCCTGAAAGGGCGTGCGGCGACAAGCGATGGCATTTGCGAAGTCCACCGCCGCTTCTGCGAGTTATTGCCCGAGGATCTGCGGTGGGTGGAGGACCCGGAAACGAAAGAACGTGTACGGGTCGTCCCCGGCGAGCTGCGGAGGAAAGACGTCAGGGTCGGTGATCATATCGCCGTCAGTCCCGGCGCCGTACCGCGCTTTCTGAAGCGTTTCGAGGAAGTTTACGGCCACCTCAGCAAGACGGACTCGATCCTGGGCACTGGTGCGGCGCATCATCGCCTCGTGTGGATTCATCCGTTTGTTGACGGCAATGGTCGCGTTGCACGCCTGATGTCACATGCGATGCTGCTGGAAACCCTCGATACCGGCGCCGTCTGGTCGGTGGCGCGCGGCCTGGCGCGCAATGTTGATGCGTATAAGGAGCGCCTTGCCGCATGTGACAGCACCCGCCGTAACGATCTCGACGGGCGCGGGAATTTGAGCGAGGAGGCTCTCGCGGGCTTCACAGACTTCTTTCTTAGAACCTGCATCGACCAGGTCGAATTTATGGAAAGCCTGATGCAGCCGGATCGCTTGCGGGCACGCATCCTTCTTTGGGCCGAAGAAGAAATCAGGGTCGATGCCCTTCCGCCCAAGTCAGGCAGCATCCTCGAAGCCGTGCTCTACAGGGGAGAGCTGCCTCGTGCCGATGCCGGCGGCGTTGTGGGCGCGGGCGAGCGCCATGCGCGCCGCATTGTCTCGGCACTGATCGAGCGGGGGGTACTCACCTCGGACGGTCCGCGCGCGCCGCTACGCCTAGTCTTCCCGGCGGCGCTTGCCTCGCGCTGGATGCCGGGATTGTTTCCCGAGAAGGCGAATATGCGTGAATAGATGAATGCTCCCAACGAGCACAGCCGTCACACCGAACCGCTAGCCGAATGGCCTGCCGAAATAAGTGAGAACCCAGAGCGCGATTAGGTAAACGCTCAGCAGGGATTGGAATCCTGAGACTGTGTGGGCCCAGCCCACCGCCTTGAGGTCGTATTCACGTTTCGTCAGCATCCGCACCCAGCGGCCAAAGTTGATGTCGAGGAAGCCGATGTTGAAGGCTGACATCAGGCTGAAGAACATGGCGGCGCGCAACACGCGCCACTCCCGCCGCGGCGGGGAGGTTCTATTTCGGGAATGACGCTTCGGTCTTGGCCATGGGCAAAACTGTGCGGCGGTGCCGCCCGAAGGGCGCATACATCCCGACAACAACCGTCGGCACGTATGCGCCACCCACGAGCTGGTTTCAAGGGAAGACATTTGACGTTCGCTTTTTGTTCGTCTAGAATTAGGCTGTATGAGAGGCGGGCTCGCAAGTGGAGTTATGGCAGATCGGGGGGCGCCACAGTTAGATTTCACCGATCAGGCACCGCGATAGAAAGTGTGTTATAAGCATGGCAAACAATATGGATGACCAAGATATCTTTGGGACGGATGGTCTGGCAGTTCGCGGCAGTGGCACTTGGGCCGAGGACAAACTTTACTATCTGGGACGCTACCTGAAAATCCTGTCGGTCGGGATGAAGAACAAGTGGAGAGGGAGGCTGTATTATGTCGACCTTTTCGCTGGCCCTGGCAGATGTCTCATACGTGGTGAGACCCAGAAGGAAATAGATGGCTCGCCTCTCATCGCACTTCTGGGGTTTGATTTCGCAAAATACTTCTTCTTTGAAATGGACCGGACTTGTTTTGAAGCCCTTGGTGCGAGGGCGAGAAAGCGTGCGCCCGACATATGGGGAAAAGTGAAAATGATTTTGGGAGATTGCAACGACACAATTGAACAAGCAGAACTTCCCTCCGAGGGCTTGGGACTTGCTTTCATAGACCCTACCGGGATTTCCCAGCTTTCTTTCGAAACAATCAAGAAATTAACGGCTGGTCGTCAGATCGACTTAATCATAAACTTCCCCGAGGGCATGGGAATCCGCATGAACCTCCACCAATATACTCAGACTGATGCGAATGCACTCGACCGATTCATGGGCAGCGCAAGGTGGAAGGACCGCTACCACGAGCAACCTCTGAAATCGTTTGACCATATGTGCGCAGAAATTGCAAAGGAATACTTGGCCAATTTGGGATCATTGGGGTACCTTGCCGTTGATAGCGATTGGGTACCAGTAAAAACTGACCAGAACACGTTGCTTTATTACCTCCTCTTCGCAAGCAAGCATCCGAGGGGCAACGACTTGTGGCGAAAAATCAAACGTATCGGCCCTCACGGCCAGCGTGAGCTGTTCTAATGAGCGCGAAACCAAGGCACTCCAACTTTAATCGACGGTTTGGCGGGCCGGGCGCGGTGGATTATGGCGACGAACTCCGCAATTGAGTGGACGGAGTCCACTTGGAACCCGCTCACGGGGTGCACGAAGGTCAGCCCCGGATGCAAGCACTGCTATGCGGAGCGGATGGCGCTGCGACTCCAGGCCATGGGTCAGCCGAACTACGCGAATGGCTTCGAACTTACCCTCCACGCAAGCGCCTTGGAGCTGCCTCTCAAGTGGAAGAAGCCGCAGACCATCTTCGTAAACTCCATGAGCGATCTCTTGCACAAGGCTGTGCCTGTGGAATTCATCCTCAGAACTTTTGATGTCATGTGCCGGGCTGATTGGCATCGGTATCAAGTCCTGACGAAGAGGTCGGAGCGCTTGATGGAGCTTTCGCCCCTGCTCCCCTGGAAGGCGCACATCTGGATGGGTGTGAGCGTCGAGAATCAGACCTACACATTCCGCATTGACCACCTTCGCCAAACCGGTGCAATGGTCAGATTCCTGTCGCTCGAGCCGCTCTTAGGCCCGCTGCCGAGCCTGAATCTCGAAGGTATCGATTGGGTGATTGTGGGCGGAGAGTCCGGGCCCGGTGCCCGCCGGATGGACGCAGCATGGGTTCTCGAAATCCGTGATCAATGCCAGCGAGCGAACGTGCCGTTTTTCTTCAAGCAGTGGGGCGGGACGAGAAAGAAGAAATCCGGGCGGGAACTCGAGGGCCGAACGTGGGACGAGATGCCGGCACTGGCCTCGGCTCTCGCCCTGTGAAGATACTCACTCACGCGAGCCCAAGGTGACGATTCTGGGGCGAGTTCGTCGCACACACCACGGAAAGAAAGCGCGTTGTCTGGGCCACCGGCTACCTACCGAATGGCTCGACATGCTGGCCGCTTCGCGTATAATACCATCAACGGCAAGAGACAGATCTGAGAAGGGTCGCACTAGCCCTCTCGTAAGGACCGAGTGAGCATGGACATCACCAAGACTCCCCTGATGGTCTACCTCAAGGCCAGCCACGATATTTATTATGGCAAAGTACTTGAGCTTCGCGATGCGATCCAAGGCTGGCTGAATTACATTCCCCAGACCTTCCCCAACTACACTCGGCACACAGTTGAGCACAGCGATGAGATTGTCCTGCAAATGTCCAAGCTGGTTTTCCGCGACGACGACCCGGCCGAACCCGTGGTCCACCTGTCCCCGGCCGAAGCCTACATTGCTGCCGCCGCAGCTTATCTTCATGACGCAGGCATGGTCTCATCGGACAAGGAGAAGGCGGACCTTCTAGACTCCAAAGCATGGATAGAATGGGTCTCGGGCACAGGAGGCGGAGCAGAGAGATGGGCAGCCATCCAGGACCTCCGCAAGGGCAGCGAGCCTCCGAATGAAGGAATGCGCAATTTCCTCGCTGACTTCCAAGTTCGTTTTCTCTTGGCTGAATTTATCCGGCGCACCCACCACCTGCGGGCCGCCGATATCATGGCACAGCATCAGGGAACACTGGGCCGGTTTGCATTCGACGACCCGATGCTGCTTCGAACAATATCCGATGTCTGCGTCGCCCATGGGTTGAGGCAGCACGAACTGGAGGACCGCGAAAGATATCCCGAGGAGTGCGATATTCGTGCGGATCGTGTGAACGTCAGGTTTCTCGCCATCCTTTTGAGGCTGGGCGACCTTCTGGACATGTCCTGCGACAGGGCCTGTCCTTTATTACTGAACCCGGCAAGCCCCGTCCCCTCCGAAAGCCTCGCCCACTGGTCGCAATACCAGCGCATTGTCCACCGCCTAACCTCGCCGCAGCGCATCGAAATCACAGCCGAATGCCTCACCCAGGAGGAGCATCGGGTCCTTCAGGACTGGTGCCAATGGTTGGTGAACGAGGTGAAGGAAGCGCGGACGCTGATGAGCCACGCACCGCGTCACCGCGATTGGATCGCGCCTGATGCTGAGCTCTCGGGATCTGGGGCAACCATCCATATCAAGCCCGCGTCCGGAGCAAAATACTTTCCGTCTGAATGGCGGTTCGAGTTGGATAACGAAGTTGTCTTTGGGCTGCTAATTCGGGACGTATACGACTCAAAGGATGTATTCATCCGAGAACTTATCCAGAACGCGTTGGACGCCAACCGCTGCCAGATGTACCTGGACGTGAGCCACGACGGGGAGCAGCCTCCGGAATATCCGACGCAGGTGAGCGAGGAGCGCCGCCTGCGATATCCAGTTCGTGTCTCGATTACTACAAGGCTGACGGCAAACGAACTCTCTGGCGCACAGGAAGATAAGCAGTTTGTGGTTGTGGAAGATTGTGGCATCGGGATGGACAACGAGATAATCCAGAAGTACTTCCTTCAGGTGGGGCGCTCCTTTTACGTTACTGACGAGTTCCAGAGGAATTTCAGGTTTGTCCCAACCAGCCGGTTTGGCGTCGGCTTTCTGACGGTTTTTGCGGTTAGCGACCGCGTGGTTGTGGAGACCTTCAAGCCAACTTCACCCCGCCGGGATGGGCCCATCCGATTGACCTTGACCGGCCCCAGAAACTACTCGCTGACGGAACGTGCTGACCGCCGTACGACAGGCACACGGATCGAAGTGATGCTCAAACAGAAGATGGAGCAGGGAGAGTTGACCGACCTCGTAACAGGCTGGTGCCGTCGGGTAGAGTTTCCAATCCTCGTTGATGACCTTGGAAAGGGCTCCACAATTCGCGCCGAACGACCAGAGGACTTCGTCCGCGAAGAGCCAGACATAATCAACTTAGGCGCAAAGTTTGTTATCCGGTGCTTTCCGATTAGTGGGGCAGGAGTTGAAGGGGAACTTTACGTATTCGCCTACGTAGGCGAGAGCGGAGAATCATGGGCTCGCTGGCAATGGGCGAAGGATAAATACCTTACGGCCCACCCGCAGGCATCCATCCCATTAATTCCAGAGGATTCGATGTGTCTGCATGGGATTGCATTGCGGCCAACGTGGCGTACCCACCATGGCTTGCCCTTCTCGATCCGTATTGATGTCAGGCGAGCAGGCTACCCGACTACTCTTGCTCGCCACCACATGGGGAACGAAACACGACCAGATGACTTTTCCCCCGTTCCCCCAGAAGCAGCCAAATGCATCCAAGAGGTGATATCAGAACACCTCGCCACGACCGCGCTTGCCAGATCCCAAGGCGCATGGGAATACAAACAACGTCTCATGGGCGAGTTCCCGGTCCTCGGCTCCCTCTGGAAAGATACGCCTGACACGGTAAGGTTCTTTTTCAATCGCAGCGTCGGACTCAAGTCCGTTGCTGAGTTGGAGGAAAGGGAAACCTTAACTCTTGCGATCCCGGCTGGCTGGTCTATCTACCAGGATTCCCCCGAGGCCGAGAAGTGGACCAACCGCTTGCTATCGCGCATTAGAACCGCGGACGAGGTGCTGATTACCGTCTACGATTTGACGCGCATGTCGAGGCTAAGCAAGACCTCAATATTTGGTAGCCGCAATGTATCAGGGGTGCGTTTCCTCGCGAACAGCGTCCTGGCGTTTATGTTTACCAAGGTCCCGCAGGGCGAGTCTCCCTCTTACATATTCCGCTCGCACATGGGAAGGTTCAGGCTGGTGTGTTTTCCCCGCCCCGAGCCCATCGGCTTCCAGCTTCCTCTGCCTTATGAGATTGTCTTAAATCGCGAGAATATTCTCGTTCAATGGTATTTGAAGGTAAGAGGCGTTTCCGAAGAGGGCCGATTCGGTCTGACCGAAGACAAATTCAAACGCTTGAGCGACCTTCTCATGGACGTCTGCAGGTACCCCGGCCTCCCCGACACTACTTCTAGTCTTGCTACCTACCTAGCCGCCTGGCGTACAATACCTGGTCTGCCCCCCGAACTATACCCGCCGGAAACGTATCTTACCCCTGGGAGATTCGAATTGCAGCCGAGACGACCAAGGAAGCCCCGTCCGCGTCGCCCTCCGCCCCGATTGCGCGAGTAGCGCAGGTCTCCGTCTTTGGGGTCCGCGGTTTTTTCCGGCAATCGCATTCTCCCGTCTTGTGTTCTAGCGCAGTGTTGTCCCGCGTTGCGGGATCGCCCCTTTCTTTCCGATCGATATTTCTTCGTCACCGTGCGACCACCCGAAGAGTGCGCAAAGGTCGTCGAGACTGATTTCCATAACAATCAAGGTCAAAGGAACGAGCCGCGGACCTCAAAAACGGAGGTGCGCGCTACCCGCTGGCAAATGCGGAGGTTCTTCGCTTCGCTCAGAATGACACAAGAAACGAGCTCAGCGCAAAGTTATCCCGCACCCAGCGGGATTACTGCGCGGCACCCGCTGCAAGCTGATCTTCATCCACATCCTCGATCGCGCACCGGGGGTACGTGCATTCAGCCCCAACGGGGCGGACTAGCAAAGCCCAGGCCAACGGCCTGGGTCAGGAAGGTCACCGCATTTCTGGTTGTCAAGCCCCGTAAGGGGTTCCGCAAGGCGGGATGGCCCAGGGCGGCAGCCCTGGGAGACCAGAGGCAGTGAGAGAGTGAGCCCGCCGCGGCGGGCGACAGAAAAAAGCCCCGAGGCAGCAGCAATGGCGCACACATACACTAACCTCCTCATTCATGCTCTCTTCAGCACAAAGGATCGAAGGCCGCTCCTGGACGCACGAATCAAGACCGACCTCTTCTCTTACATGGGCGGAATTATCAGCCAGTTGAAAGGGAAGCCGGTGCTGATCAACGGCCCAAGCGACCACGTCCACTTATTGTTCGTACTCCCCACCACCCTCAGCCTTGCTGACATGATGGAGAAGCTCAAGGCCAATTCTTCCAAGTGGGCCAAGGCCAACTCGCCCCATGGCAGCCTCTTCGCATGGCAGGAAGGCTACACCGCGTTCAGCGTGAGCCAATCCAATCTGGAGAGGGTGAGGGAGTACATTGCGCATCAGGAAGAACACCATCGCAAGCTGACGTATCAGGAAGAGGTCCTGGCGCTGCTCAAGAAACATGGAGTGGAATTTGATCCGCGTTTTGTAGTTTGACGAAAAGGCTCTATCGCCCCTGCCGGGGCTGAGAAATTAACTAAGACTACTTGTCTTTCCCACGGCTGTCGCCGTGGGCCACAATCTATCGGCCCTGACGGGCCTGAGTAAGCGCAGGTGCAAAAGAAGGTCGACGAGGCTGATTTCTATGACAAGCATGGTGAAAGGAACGAGCCGTGGACCTCAAAAACGGAGGTCCCCGCTACCGGCTGGCAAATGCGGAGATTCTTCGCTTCGCTCAGAATGACACAAGAAACGAGCTCAGCGCAGAGTTATCCCGCTGGGCGCGGGATAACTCTGCCCTACCCGCTGCAAGCTGATCTTCATCCACATCCTCGACCGCGCACCGGGGGTGCGTGCATTCAGCCCCAACGGGGCGGACTAGCAAAGCCCAGGCCAACGGCCTGGGTCAGGAAGGTCACCGCCTTTCTGGTTGTCAAGCCCTGAAGGGGCGTGATAAAGACCGTCTGCCTAGCCTCGGCGACCCTCCGCGTGCATCCCGGAGTGCGGTTTCGCCCTTTCAGGGCTTGCGGCCAGACGGGAAGGGGTTCTCGGACCCAGGCCGTTGGCCTGGGCTGTGGTAGCCCGCCCCTCCGGGGCTGGTTTTGGCATCAGCGCAAACTAATTCCGCTCCGGGCGGGATTAGTCTGCCGCTCTCGGCTTTCCGGCGCAATCCTCAAACGCTTTTCTCCCCGGGTCAAAGAGCAGGTGATAGGGAACAGGTTACGGGGAGCAGCGGGTAGCGCAGGGTTATCCCGCGCCCAGCGGGATTACTGTGCGGCGCTTCAAAACGACTCCCTTGTAGGCAGGGGCAAGGGTTATGACCGCCCCCCGATCAGCCGATGCGGCCATGACGCCAGGAGAAAAGCGCTCGGGAATTGTGCCGGAAAGCAAAAAGCCGCCAAGCGATCCCGCCACCTGCTCGCCCGCCGTCTGGGCCTGCCTGCTCGATGAAGAGCCGCGGAGTCTCTGAGGGACGAGACTCCGCGCTACCGGCTAATTTGGACAGCCCCGATGTAAAATCGCCGCTACTCACCCTTGGGTGGCTCGTTGCTGCACGGCCTGGTAACGGGGGACGCCCGTTGATCCTCCCACAGCCTCGATACAGAACGCAGAGCAGGCGTTCCCAATCCGTGCCGCGGTGAGGATATCTTCACCGCTTGCCAGTCCGGCAATGAAGCCCGCATCCCAACAATCGCCCGCGCCTGTCGTATCTACTACATTGGCAGGGAGGGCTGGGACCCGAATGCGGTCGCTGCCTCGGGCAACCAGACAGCCGTCTCGACCCATTTTCAGCACCGCGTTGCGGGCGCCCAAGTTCAGGAGTTGGCCTGCCATTTCTTCCGCCGAGGCCCCCGGGTAAATCGCCTGCAGATCATCAAAGCTGGGGATCACATAGTCGCAGTGAGGCAACATGGCCGCCAAGGGCTCGAGCGTCGGCCCATAACCAAAATCCTCGTCCAAGAAGGTCAGCACGCCCCGCCGTTGCGCCTCCGCCAGCAAGGTTGCCGCGGGCTTGCCGTCCAGTTCCGGCAGAACATACAAATCATGATAGAGGAGAAGATTGGTGGCCAGCACCCGGTCGAGGTCCAGGTCGCTGAGATTGAAAGTCAGGTTGGCGCCGGGGGTATGGATGAACGTCCGGTCGCCGTCGGCGCGCACTCCCACAAACGTGAAGGGTGTCGTGTCGCGCGCCGAAACACGAATGCCGGTCGTGTCCACGCCTAACTTCGCGAGTTCACGTGGAATGAACTCGCCATTAAAATCATCGCCCACCTTGGCGAAGGAACTGACCGGCAAGCCCATGCGAGCTACCGCCGAGGGCATGTTGGCGGCGCCACCGCCTGGCATGATGCGAATCCATTGGGCGGTGACTTGGGGCTGGACGCGCGGCACGGGGTACTGCGGGATGGGCCCGTTCAACAGGTCCACCACCACGGCTCCTACACAGTGGATTCTCTTCATGCTTTCACCAGTTACGGGCCTCCAATCAGACACCGTCTCCGTGTCATTCCGAGCGCAGCGAGGAATCTCGCTCAGCGTGGGGGTGGATCGGAGCGACGACGAATCAGAGCAAGATTCCTCGCTGCGCTCGGAATGACATGAATCTGGGGTGGTTGGCGCCCGATATGCCGCCACCACCCCAACCCTCACTGGCTAGTGAGCCTGCGCCGGGCGCATGCCCGGGCCACTGCCGGGGCATCGTTGCGCGTGTACTGACCGTACTCGACCTTCGCGGCCAGGACTACCGACAGTTGGTTGAGGATCATCTTCGCCTTGGCGTACGTCCATTCGAGGCAATAGGCATCGGAGAAGAAACCAACTTGCTTATTCACCGGCACCATATCCAGCCGCTCTTCCATCACCTGCCGCATCACCGAGGGGAAGAAATTATGCCACCAGCAACCGCACAGCGAAAGATTGGGCAGTTCCCGGCACATCGTACACATCGACTGGTTGGCGTGGCGGCTGGCCAGATGGCACTGGAAGCGAATCTTGGGATAGCGGCTGATCATCTCCGCCAACTGCCCGAGGGTGCGCTGTGACAGCCGGCTGCCTGTCTCGAAGGGTAACGGCTCGGCGGCAAGGCTGAACTGGAAAACGATCTGGTCCGCGTGAGGTTCCAGGGCCTTCAGATAGGCTTCGTTGACGTAGGAGGCGTACAC
>DLMI01000088.1:114165-123236 GCA_002478145.1 Acidobacteria bacterium UBA7540 | reverse complement strand
CCACCTTGCCCCGGAATCCGCATATATCCACAAGCTATGTCGAGAGGTCGAATCTGTCCATGAGAATGCAAATGCGGCGCTTCACCCGGCTGACGAACGCCTTTTGCAAGAAAATGGCGAATCATGGGGCGTCCGTGGCGCTTTATTTCATGTACTACAACTGGGTTCGCGTCCATCAAACTTTGCGGGTCACGCCTGCTATGGAGGCTGGACTTACTGACCATCTATGGAGTATCGAAGAAATGCTTAAAAATATTTCAAACTGACCCACTACCACCGGTTTCTCAGAATTGATTTTCCTGTGCAGTGCCTATAAAATCGTGTGTCAGTCTTTGGCCATGATTTATTTGGCCGGCGGGAGGAGGTTCGCAAATTGATCCGGAAAAGCTGGGCTAGTTTTGAAGTATGGGGTGGGCTCTTACTGCTTGTGGCGGGTGTGTTGATTGCCGGCGGGGTGGCAAAGCCCAAAGCGAATGCCTCTGACGATGCCGCCCTGGAGGAGAAGATCAGCTCGTACGTTCGCGAAAGGTTTGGTATCCCCGACACGGTGAAAGTGACGGCGACTCCTCTCCAGTCGTCGAATTTCCCGGGCTTTCTGGCCTCCACGATTACTACTACTACCGACGATGGCAAAGAACCGAAAAATACTAACATATTCCTTACCGATGACCGCCACTACCTCATTGTGGGGTTCCTTTTTGCGCTCAGCGCTGATCCGAAAGGCGAAACTGTTCAACACATCCGTGAACAGTTCAAAATCCCTGAAGCTACCAGCGTCACCGCAGGGCCTTTCCGTAGATCCGCTTTTCCCAACTTATTGGCAACGACCGTGACCTTCGAAAACGGGAAGCAGAAGCAAACCCAGGATTTTTACATTACCAAGGACAATCGTACCCTGGTGTTGGGAAGCCTCTTCAACTTGGGACTGGATCTCAGGCGGGAAGCGTTGCGAACCATCGTAACCACGAACCAGCCAACCCAGGGTCCTGCGCACGCTCCGGTCACCATTGTGGAATACGCGGACCTCGAGTGCCCCATGTGTGGGCGGCTCCATGAATTCCTGGAGAAAGAGCTCCTGCCAAAATACGGGGACAAGGTTCGAGTCATATTCAAGGAGTTTCCGCTTGTACAAATTCATGATTGGGCGCTGACGGCCGCCATTGCCAACGAATGCGTCTACGAGATTAAGCCGGAAGCCTACGCGCCTTACCGCTCGTTGATTTTCCAGAACCAGTCCGGTACGAACGCCGCCAACGTCCGCGACGCCCTCTTGGGTTATGCGGACCAGGTGGGAGTGGGCCGCGTCAGGCTGGCAGGGTGCCTGGATTCCAAAGCTTCACTCCCGCGCGTCGATGCGGGGAGTCGCGAAGCGAAGCGGTTGGAGATTCAGAGTACACCGACCTGCTTCATCAATGGGCGGATGCTGGTGGGATACCCGTCTGCTGACGCCTATTACAAGGCAGTTGATGCAGCCTTGGAAGAAGCTAAATAGCATGGGGAGGTCGGTGGTAGGTCGTAGGTGGCAGGTGGGGGAAAGAGGAAACAGGGAGGGAATATGGGCAAGAGGAAAGGCATCATTACTTCGACGGTACTGGCCCTATCACTTCTCAGCCTGGGGAGTATCGGCTGGGGGGTCAACCAGGGCAGGTGGGGGAACAGTTTGCGCGAACACCGAAATCACCTTGGCGTTGAGAGGTTGCTGGCTTTGCTTGAGAGCGACCGGATCAGGTTTTATTTGCGCCTGGCGGACCCGCAGGTTGAGCGCCTGCGCCAGATCGTCGTTGAAACAGAGAAGGCTAATGTGAAAACCAGGGCCGAGATAGAAGTGCGGAGCATCGAACTAAGGGAAGCCCTGCGCGCCGACAAACCCGACCGCGATGAAATTCTGAAACAGGTGCAGGAAATCTCGGACCTTCGCCGGGAGATGATGAAACACAATGTGGAGGCGATCCTCGCGGCCAAGGCTGTCCTTTCCCCAGAACAACAAAGGCGAGTATTCTCCCTCCTTGAGAACCGGCATGAGGGCAGGAGGGTGGGAGACGAACCGGGAGGCGTGCCGGCCAAGCCACTGCCGAGGCCCGGCGCGCCCGCCCAGGCCCCGCTTCACCCCGGCGAGCCGCCGGTCCAGTAAAGCTCAACAAAACAGGGCGCGACATCCTATCGGTTTTTCGTAGAGGCGCGCTTCAGCGCGGCACGTCGCACTATAGCGCAGCAGGTGCCCGGCTAAAGCCGGCCGCTACGGATGAAGAAAGAGCCGCGCCTATGCCACTTCTGAGGCGCGCGTTTTTTGGGGGCCGGAGAATCCCTGCACGCCTGTCATTCTGAGCCCCGACTTGTCGGGGCGAAGAACCTCCGCAGTTGTCTTTTGCGCTTGACTTCGCTGGGCTATGTATGTAGCGTACAAATAGGCCAGCAAACCGCGGAGTGTGCCATAATGCCACACTCATGCGCTCGCCCCCATCCCCTCAACATTCTTCTAACCCACTGAAAACACACGGGAACATCATGTCGCTGGCGCGGAACACTCCAAAAAAGCGAGACACGTGCGGCAAATGGAAACGGAGCCCGCCGCCGGGTAATTGCCGGTCCGATCCTAAGCTGGAACGGGTTTGGCGTTTTGAATCGTAACCTTTGGTTCACTCGCAGGGGCCGGGACGGTCATACCGTGTTCGCGAAGCAATGCGACGTGTTCCTCCATGCCCCACTTCGCTTTGTAAAGACAATCTTCGATGGAGTTGCCGACGCCAGTAAAACCTTCCAAGTCGGGAGAATAGAAACCGAAGAAGTTGGGATCTTCCGTTGCTTCGATGACTAGTGAGTATTTCATATCGATCATCAGTGCTCACCCCTTCTGATACCTGCTGCCTTGAGTATAGCCTGACAGGTCCCGGTTGGCACCTCTTTCGAACCATGGTAGTCAACCCGGATTAAGCGTTCGACGCCGGGCTTTAAATAATAGCGAACGGAACCTTTCTCCTTCACCAACCTGAATCCCTCGCCCTCCAGCAAACGCAGCAGCTCACTGAACTTCATCCGACCAGCCCATGATTAACATTTGACACCGTCGCAGCACCCACTCGTCCGAGCCTAACCTTAAGCCTGCACTTTCGTGAGCAGCTCCACGAATTTCTGCTCGCGCTCGCCCTGGTTCAATCCCAATTGCTTCTCCATGACCTGAGTGGTATTCATGGAGCAGAACTTGGGGCCGCACATGGAACAGAAGGCGGCGTCTTTGTAGGTTTCGTTCGCCAAGGTTTCGTCGTGCATGGAGCGGGCCATTTCCGGATCGAGGGAGAGATCAAACTGCTTGTTCCAGTCGAAGAGGAAGCGGGCATAGGAAATGGCGTCGTCGCGGTCGCGGGCTCCAGGGCGGTGCCGGGCGACATCGGCAGCGTGGGCGGCAATCTTGTAGGCGATGATACCCTGCCGGACGTCGTTCTTATCCGGGAGTCCAAGGTGTTCCTTGGGCGTCACGTAGCAGAGCATGGAGGCCCCGTGCCAGCCGATCATGGCCGCGCCGATGGCCGAAGTGATGTGATCGTAACCCGGCGCTATATCGGTGACCAGCGGGCCCAGCGTGTAAAACGGCGCTTCCTGGCACAACTCTATTTCCTTGTCCACCTGAAGCTTGATCTGGTCCAGGGGGATGTGCCCCGGCCCTTCGATCATCACCTGGACGTCGTACTCCCAGGCTTTCCTGGTGAGTTCGCCCAGGGTCTCGAGTTCGGCGAATTGCGCGTCGTCGCTGGCGTCTGCCAGGCAGCCGGGGCGCAGGCCGTCACCCAAGGAAAAGGAGACATCGTATTTCTGGAAGATCTTGCAGATTTCCTCGAAGTGCGTATAGAGAAAATTCTGCTGGTTATTCTCCACGCACCACTGGGCCAGAATCGCCCCGCCGCGGCTGACGATGCCCGTAATACGCTGGCGAGTCATGGGAATATATTCGCGCAGGACGCCGGCATGGATGGTCATGTAATCCACACCCTGCGCCGCCTGCTCCTCAATCACCTCGAGCATGATCTCCGGGGTCAGCTCGCGGACCCGGGAAACGCGTGAAAGGCCCTCATAAATGGGCACCGTGCCGATCGGGACGGGGCTGTGACGCAGAATGGCTTCGCGGATTTCGTGAATGTTTCCGCCCGTGGAGAGGTCCATCGCTGTGTCGGCGCCGAAATGCACGGAGGTGTGAAGTTTTTCCAGCTCCTGCTCGATGTTGGAAGTGGTGGCGGAGTTGCCGATGTTGGCGTTGATTTTGCACTTCGCCGCAATGCCAATGGCCATGGGCTCAAGCTCGAGGTGGCGGATGTTGGCAGGAATGATCATGCGTCCGCGCGCCACCTCTGACCGGATGGTTTCCGGCGGGAGGCTTTCGCGCTTGGCCACAAACTCCATCTCTTCGGTAACGATCCCCTGGCGCGCGTAGTGCATCTGCGTCACCACGGGCCCGGTGCGATTCTTGACCCAATCACTCCGAATTGGAGGCAACATAGACTTCTTCTCCCACCTTACGGATTCCCACAAACGTCTTCCAAAATCCAGTTTAGCGCCTGCCTGGAAAGGCCGCAAGCTGCGATGCTCCTTAGTAGGGGGCCGCCCCTTGGGGCGGCCTAGGCCGGGGCAAGCCCCGTAAGCGTTAACTCAAGGGCTTCGGCATCGTCCGAAGCCGCGTTAGCGGCGCAATAATGTGGCCCACGGCGCAAGCCGTGGGATCACGCAGCGAAGAGTAGAGCGCGAGCCCGCCGCGGCGGGCGACATAAGAATTCCAGTCGGCCCGTCGTGATTATGTCGCCCCTGCCGGGGCTTGAGAAGTATTTCCACTTCCCTATTTCCCCATGGCTTTCGCCATGGGCCACATTATGCCGCCCGCCCAGGCGGGCTGTCGGGCGCGTCTAGCCGTTAGGTTAACGCTTATGCGGGCAAGCCCCGGCCCTACTCCTTTCGAGATTCCGCCGATTCATATCCATGCTCAGCAGGCGCTACTCGACCTTCCCCGCAAGGACTTCCTTAAGCTCTTCCGGCGTGTTGACCGGCGGTTGGCACGAAGACCCAATGCAAACCAGCGCCAAAGGCGTGCCCGCAAGCGGCAAATTGGGCAACGTAGCGGCGAGTCCTGGAGGAAGCTCGCCATTCTTTATCACTCCTGGGGCAAACGCCAGTACACGCTTGCCCGCGCGCGGCGTCTGATATGCGGTGGTTAAGAGTTTGGCAGTCCGCCCATCCTCGCTCTCGCCGACGACCACCACTTCCACAGGAGGCTGCAAGTGGTTAAGCAGGGCCAGCCCATAAGTGGATGCAAAGAGGCCGCACTCGACGGCTTTTGACGCAAACAGAGCCAGAGTTTCTTCCGCCTTTTCGCGGAAATCCGGACGGGCAGCGAGGCTGGCGAGGCGGTCGAGAACGATGATCGCCACAGAATTGCCCGCAGGGGTCGGTGAATCCTGGAATGGCTTCCGAGCCATCGTCAGGTTACCCAGCCGGTCATTCAGGTCGCGCGCGGTATCAAAGAAACCGCCGGTGTTGTCGTCCCAAAAGCGGCGCAAAGTAATTTGCATCAACTCCAGGGCGCGGTCAAAGTACACGCGAGCGCCCGAAACTTCATAACTGTCCAAGAGTGCCGCGATCATGAACACCTGGTCGTCCAGCAGCCCATCGACGCGAGGCTGTCCGTTCACGAGGCTGTGGTACATCCCTCTTTCGGGATCGTAGGCCTTGGCGAGAAGGAGGTCGAGAGTCGCAAGGGCCCTATCGCGCGCCTCCGCCATGCCCAGGACCTTGAACGCCTCAATCAGGGAGGAAATCATCATCCCGTTCCAACCGGCGTAAATCGTCTTGTCCACAAAAGGCGTCGGCCGCTTGGCGCGCGCTTCCAGCAGCTTGGCCTTGGCCCTGGCCAGAACCTCGCCGACCTCCTCGGGCGTCAATCCCACGCGGGCCGCAATGGCCTCGAGGGGTTGGTCGACGAACAGGACGTTCTTGGCCGGGTTGTGCTGCATCTCACCTTGTGGCTCGATGTGGTAATAGAGTGATACCACGTGCGCCTCGAGGTCGCCGAGAACCGCCTTGGTCTCCTCCAAAGTCCAGGTGAAGTAATCGCCATCATCTTCCAGGCTGTAGTCCGCGTCCTGGCTGGCGTAGAATCCGCCCTGCGGGTCGGAGAGAACGTTCTCAACAAAGGAAAGTATGCCCACCGCGATATCCCGGAAGAAGCCATTCCCCGTTACCTGATAGGCGCGCAGGTAGTTGAGAAGCAAGCCCGCGTTGTCATAAGCCATCTTCTCGAAATGAGGCACCATCCAGCGCTCGTCCACCGCATAGCGATGAAAACCGCCCCCCAGTTGGTCGTAAACGCCTCCGCGGCCCATATGCTCGAGGGTGTTGGTCACCGCGGTCAGTAACCAGGCTTGGCGAATTTCGAGATACGCCTCCAGCATCAGGTCGAGGCTGCTGGGTTGAGGGAACTTCGGGGCGTTGCCGAACCCACCGAACTGTGCGTCGTACATTCCTCCAATGTTCTCGAGCAGGGCTTTGAGGATTTCCTCTTCCGTCTTCTTATCTCCCCCCTCGAGGCGGTCCACCCCGGCCAGCGCCTCAGAGATCTTCTGCGCGCTCTCCAAGACCTGGGCCCGCTGGGATTTGAAACTAAGCGCCACGGCTTCCAGCACGCGCCTCATCCCCGGCCGGCCGTATTGGTCCTCAGGCGGGAAATACGTGCCGCCGTAAAACGGTTTGCCTTGGGGCGTGAGGAACGCCGTCAGCGGCCACCCACCTTGACCGCTCAGGGCGCTCACGGCAGTCTGGTACCTCGAGTCGATGTCCGGCCGCTCGTCGCGGTCCACCTTCACCGCCACGTAGTGCTCATTAATCAGGCGGGCGACTTCCGGGTTCTCATAGCTCTCCCGGTCCATCACGTGACACCAGTGACACCAGACCGCCCCGATGTCCAGAAGGATGGGTTTGTCCTGTTCGCGAGCCTGCGCAAAGGCTCGATCTCCCCACTCTCGCCAGTTGACCGGTTGGTGCGCAGCGCTGCGCAGATAGGCGCTCGCGGCTTGCGCCAACTCGTTGGTGGGCTCGTCAAAGTTCATGAAACTCCTTGATGTTGTAGCGCCGAGTTTACCTCGCCACGTGGCGGCGTAAAGCCGCCTCTACATCAAACTGACCTACCATCTCGCACTCTGGTGAACCGCAGGGGACGCAGTCATTGCAGGCGCGAGGACTTGGGCGGTTCGTCCTCAGGTCGGGAATCATCCAAAGGTTTGCGTCCCGCAAAGCCTTCCTCGATGCCGTGCCAATATCCGATGCGCGCTTCACCGAGCTTCCAGCAGAGATAAACCTCTTCCCCTCCCCGCAGGCTTGGAAAGTCCACCAACCCCGTCTCCAGGTCCTTGACCAGGCACCCGGTGCGTTGAATCTCGTCGATCGTCCCGGCCAATTGCTCGGCGACCTTATCGCGCTGGGCCTTCTTGTGGTTGAGCTCCGTGAGAGGCGGAAGCGAACCACCCAGCATCATAATGCGCAGCGCGGCGTTGGAGATTTCCGCTGCAATGCTGTCCAGGGTGCGCTTCTGCTGGCGAGCCTCCTCGAGAAACTGCCCGATTACGGGCAAAAGCTCTTCGGCTTCGTGGCGGTTGAAATACTTTTCAGCCATGGAAGTAAAGTCGAGAGTCGAGAGTCGAGAAGTTGAGAGTCTACAGTTACCCGCTCTCTGCGTTTTGACCGTCACCTGTTGGCTGTCGGCTGCCCTTTGGGTTTTAACTCTCGACTTCTCGACTCTCGACTTCTCGACTGCTCTTCAGATTTCCAACATGCGGTCAAGCGCCACACGCGCCCAGCGTTTAGTTTCCGAGTCCACCGTAACCTGGTTCACAACCTGTCCATCCACCAGGCTTTCCAGCGTCCAGCAAAGGTGCTGCGGCGAAATTCGATACATGGTGCTGCACATGCACACGCAGTCGTCGAGAGAGATAATCCGGCGGTCCGGATGCTCCGCCGCCAGCCGGTTCACCAGGTGTATTTCTGTGCCTACTGCCCATTGGCTTCCCGGCGGCGATTCCACAACTCGCTTGACGATGTATTCGGTCGAACCCACTTCGTCCGCCAACTGGCAGACTTCCCAGGAGCACTCCGGGTGAGCAATGACCCGGATGCCAGGATGGGCTTGGCGCGCCCGCTCGACGTGTTGGGGCAAGAATCGCAGGTGGACGGAACAGTGTCCCTTCCACAAGAAGATGCGCGCCTTCCGCATATCCCCCTCGGAAAGCCCGCCCGCATCCTTCCATGGGTTCCACACCGCCATTTGATCCAGTGGGATGCCCATGCGGTAGCCGGTGTTGCGGCCCAGGTGCTCATCCGGCAGAAACAAAGCCTTCTCGCCACGCGCCAAAGCCCACTCCATCAGCGTTCTGCAGTTGGAAGACGTACACACCGCGCCGCCGTTTCGGCCCACAAAAGCTTTGATGGCAGCAGTAGAGTTGATGTAAGTAACGGGAACGATCTTTGCGCCGGTCACCCGGTTCAGTTCCTCCCAACAGCTTTCCACCTGCTCGAGGTCAGCCATGTCCGCCATCGAACAGCCCGCGTTCAAGTCGGGAAGGATTACGATTTGATGGTCGGCGCTCAATATATCCGCACTCTCGGCCATGAAGTGTACGCCGCAAAAGACGATGTACTTCGCTTCCGGCCGGCGGGCCGCCCATTGCGAGAGCTTTAGAGAATCGCCTCGGAAATCTGCAAACTTCACCACCTCATCGCGCTGGTAGTGATGCCCCAAGATGACCAGGCGCGATCCCAACTCGGCTTTCGCGCCGGCGATGCGCTCCTCGAGCTCCGGCTCGGGAAGCGCCACGTACAACTCCGGTAGCGTATTGAAGACTGCCGTCGCCATATCGGTCCCTCAGACTATTCTAACCTAGTTCGTCATTAGCCACTATCGCGTGCCCTTTATGCGCCTGGGCTGACCCGGATTTCTCGCCGCGCTCTGCCGTTTTGAGTCGGGCGACCGGAAGGGCGGGGTTTTAACCCCGCCGCGAAAGGGCTGTCCCCTCTGTTCGTCTCGCGCCCCGCACAGTCCG